>NZ_JGVW01000070.1 GCF_000687455.2 Burkholderia sp. lig30 | reverse complement strand
TCCGGCACCGGCAAGGAGCTGCTGGCGCGCGCGATGCATTACGCGAGCCCGCGCGCCGCCGGGCCGTTCGTCGTGGAGAACTGCGCGGCCGTCGCCGACACGCTGCTCGAATCGGAGCTGTTCGGCCACAAGCGCGGCGCGTTCACCGGCGCGTTCCACGAGCATACCGGCCTGTTCCAGCGCGCGAACGGCGGCACCATCTTCCTCGACGAAATCGGCGACACGTCGCTCGCGTTCCAGGTCAAGCTGTTGCGCGTGCTGCAGGAGGGCGAGGTGCGACCGGTCGGCGCAACCCGCGCGGTGCCCGTCGACGTGCGCGTGATCGCGGCGACGCATCGCGACCTCGAACGCGAAGTCGAGGCCGGGCGCTTTCGGGAAGACCTGTATTACCGGATCGCGACCGCGACGCTGTCGTTGCCGCCGCTGCGCGAGCGCACCGGCGACCTCGCGCCGATCGCGCACCGGCTGCTGCAGGACATCGCCGAGCAGGAGCCGCAGCGCACCGGGCTCGGCTTCGCCCGCGACGCGCTCGCCGTGCTGCTCGGCTATCCGTGGCCGGGCAACATCCGCGAGCTGCGCAACGAGATCTACCGCGCGATCGCGCTGAGCGACGGCGACCTGATCCACGCGGACGTGTTTTCCGCGAAGGTGCTGCGCGGCCAGCCCGGCACCGTCGCGCGCGCGCCGGATGCGCCGATGCCGGCCAGCGGCACGCTGCAGGAGCGGCTCGACGCGATGGAGGCGATGCTGCTCAAGGAAGCGCTGCTGCGGCACCGCTGGAACAAGACCCACGCCGCGTCCGAGCTCGGCCTGTCGCGTGCCGGCCTGCGCCAGAAGCTGCAGCGCTTCGGCCTGGAGAAGAAAAAGTGAACGCCACGCGTCGCGCTCCCGGCCGCGCCGGCAGGTTCAACGTGCTGTGGCTGCAGTCCGGCGGCTGCGGCGGCTGCAACATGTCGCTGCTGTGCGCCGACACGATGGATTTCTCCGCGATGCTCACGCGCGCCGGCATCGACATGCTGTGGCATCCGTCGCTGTCCGTCGAGACCGGCGTCGAGGCGCTCGACGTGCTGCAGGCCTGCCTCGACGGCACGGTCGAGCTGCATGCGCTGTGCGTCGAGGGCGCGATGCTGCGCGGGCCGAACGGCACCGGCCGGTTTCACGTGCTGGCGGGCACCGGCATCCCGATGATCGACTGGGTCGCGCGGCTCGCGCGCGTCGCGCACCACACGGTGGCGATCGGCACGTGCGCCGCGTACGGCGGCATCAGCGCGGGCGGCGACAACCCGACCGACGCGTGCGGGCTGCAGTACGACGGCGAGCGGCCGGGCGGCCTGCTCGGCGCCGACTACCGGTCGCGCAGCGGCTTTCCGGTGATCAACGTGGCCGGCTGCCCGACGCATCCCGAATGGGTCCTCGACACCCTCGGCGCGCTCGCGATGGGGCTGATCGACACGGACGGCCTCGACCCGCTCAACCGTCCGCGCCTGTACGCGGACCAGCTCGTGCATCACGGCTGCACGCGCAACGAGTTCTACGAATACAAGGCGAGCGCGGAAAAGCCGTCCGACCTCGGCTGCATGATGGAGCACATGGGCTGCAAGGGCACGCAGGCGCACGGCGACTGCAACACGCGGCTGTGGAACGGCGACGGCTCGTGCACGCGCGGCGGCCATGCGTGCATCAACTGCACCGCGCCCGGCTTCGAGGAGCCCGGCCACCCGTTCGCGCAGACGCCGAAGGTGGCCGGCATCCCGATCGGCCTGCCGAGCGACATGCCGAAGGCCTGGTTCGTCGCGCTCGCGTCGCTGTCGAAGGCGGCGACGCCGAAGCGCGTGCGCGAGAACGCGACGGCGGACCATACGAAGATCGCGCCGGCGATCCGCTCGACGTCCCGCAAATAGGCACGCCCATGTCCCGACTGGTGATTGGTCCGTTCAACCGCGTCGAAGGCGACCTCGAGGTGCGCCTCGACATCGCCGACGGCGCGGTGACGAGCGCGCACGTGAACGCGACGATGTTCCGCGGCTTCGAGCGCATCCTGCAGGGTCGCGATCCGCTCGACGCGCTCGTCTACGTGCCGCGCATCTGCGGCATCTGTTCCGTGTCGCAAGGGATCGCGGCGGCGCGCGCGCTGGCCGACCTCGCGGGCGTGACGCCGACGCCGAACGGCCTCATCGCGTCGAACCTGATGCTCGCGGCCGAGAATCTCGCGGACCACCTGAGCCATTTCTACCTGTTCTTCATGCCGGATTTCGTGCGGCCCGTGTACGCCGCGCGACACTGGCACGCGGACGCGGTCGCGCGCTTCACGCCGTATCACGGCGAACGGCACCGCGCGGCGCTCGCCGCGCGGCAGCGCTGGCTGCGCCTGATGGGCACGCTGGGCGGCAAGTGGCCGCACACCGGCTCGATCCAGCCGGGGGGCAGCGCGCGCGCCGTCGAGCCCGCCGAACGGATACGCCTGCTGGCGTGCATCGGCGAGTTCCGGCAATTCCTGGAGGACACGCTGTTCGGCGCGCCGCTCGAGGAGGTCGCCGCGCTCGACGGCGAGGCCGCGCTCGCCGCGTGGTGCGAGCGCGCGGGTGGGCAGGGCGACTTGCGGTTCTTCCTGATGCTCGCGCGCGATCTCGGCCTGGAGCGTCTCGGGCCGGGGCCGGGGCTGTATTTGTCGTACGGCGCGTATCCGCAGCCGGAAGGCGGCCACGCATTCGGCGCCGGCGTCTGGGACGCGCGCCATGCGCGGCTCGACGCGGTCGACGTGACCGCGATCGTCGAGGACGCGACCTGCGCGTGGCTCGACGATGCCGGCGGCCCGCGCCACCCGTCGGCCGGCGTGACCGAACCGCGCGCCGACAAGCCGGGCGGCTATACGTGGAACAAGGCGCCGCGCCTGAACGGCGCGGTGCTCGAGACCGGCGCGATCGCGCGGCAGCTCGCGGAGCGGCACCCGCTGATCGCGGAGGCCGTCGGCCGCAGCGGCGGCAATGTCTATACGCGGGTGCTGGCACGCGCGCTCGAACTGGCGCGCGTCGTGCCGATGATGGAGCAGTGGGTGCGTGCGCTGGCGCCGGGCATGCCGTATTGCGCGGCATTCGCGTTGCCGGACGAGGGCAGCGGCGTCGGGCTCAACGAAGCCGCGCGCGGCAGCCTCGGCCACTGGCTCGACGTGAAGGGCGGGCGGATCGCGAATTACCAGATCGTCGCGCCGACGTCGTGGAATTTCTCCCCGCGCGACGCGAGCGGCCGGCCCGGCGCGCTGGAAGCCGCGCTCGTCGGCGCGCCGGTCGAGCCGGGCGAGACGACGCCGGTGGCGGTCCAGCACATCGTGCGGTCATTCGATCCGTGCATGGTCTGCACGGTGCATTGACGGCGGCCGCTGGGTACGCTGAATCCGGGTTCTGTACAGTACGAAGGTCATGGCGAGCAATCAATCCAATCCTCCCGATCGACCGGCGAAGCGCCAGGCCGCGCCCGCCGAGGAGGCGCTGAGCCGCACGGTCGGCGGCGCGCACGAGGTGCCGAATTTCGAAGGAATCGACGAGGCGACGTGGCTCGAGGTCATCCGCAAGATGGACGAGGTCTACTCGCAGCTGGTGGAGGACGAGACCGCGCTCGAGGAAAAGAACGCGCAGCTCGAACAGTCTCAGCAGTTCATTCTCGGCCTGCTGTCGTCGATGTCGGACGTGCTGGCCGCGTGCAACGAGCGCGGCGAGATCGAGGAAACCAACGCCGCGCTGTGCGACCTGCTCGGGCAGCCCGACCGCGTGGTGCGCGGCTCGCGCTTCGAGCACTGGCTGGCGGACGACGCGAGCGTCGCCGCGCTGCGCGGTGCGCTCGGGTCGGGTGCACCGGCGCGCGGCACGGTGGTCGAGCTGACCATGCGCGACGCGCAGGGCACGCCCGTGCCGGTCGATTTCAGCTGCACGCCGCGCGGCGGGCCGCGCGGACGGCGGGTCGGCTACCTGCTGGTCGGCCGTCCGACCGGCGAGCTCAAGCGCGCATACCGCCAGTTGCGCGAAGCGCACGACGCGCTCAAGCACGCGCAGCAGCAGCTGCTGCATTCGGAAAAAATGGCGGCGCTCGGGCGGCTCGTGGCCGGCGTCGCGCACGAGCTGAACAACCCGATCAGCTTCGTGCTCGGCAACGTCCACGTGCTCAAGCGGTATGGCGAACGGCTGACCAACTTCATCGACGCGTCGTCGCAGCCGATGTCGGCGGCCGAGCGCGCGCGCCTGCGGGCCACGCTGCGGATCGATCCGATCCTGTCCGACCTGCCGTCGCTGATCGAAGGGATGATCGAGGGCGCGCAGCGCACCGCGGACATCGTCAGCGCGTTGCGGCGGTTTTCCGCGGTCGATCGCGAGGAGCGCGGCGAGGTCGACATGAACGAAGTCGTGACGCGCGCCATTCACTGGATCAGGAAGGGCACGGGGCCGGCGTTCGACGTGCACTGGTCGCCCGGCGAGCCGATGCGGGTGCGCGGCAGCGCCGGGCAGCTGCTGCAGGTGATGATGAATCTGATCCAGAACGCCTGCGACGCGGCGTCCGGCGCACATCGCGGCACGCCCGAGCTGTGGATCGACGCGGCGCGCTGCGATCGCAACATCGTCGTGACCGTGCGCGACAACGGCCCGGGCATCGCCGACGCGCATTTGCCCAAGCTGTTCGAGCCGTTCTTCACGACCAAGCCGCAAGGGCGCGGTACCGGGCTGGGGCTGTCGATCAGCTATGGGATCATCGAGCGGCACGACGGCCGGCTGATGGCGCGCAACGCGCCGCAGGGCGGGGCCGAATTCATCGTCGAATTGCCGGAGTGGGACGGGGACGCGGTTTCCGCATGATGTCTGTCGCGGCATGACCCTGGTCGGCCTCGAGCGCCAACTGGAGCGAAGATTTTTCGAGCGATGGAGACGAAATATCCGGTTTGTGACGAAATTTCGAGCACCGTGAATCAATTTCGAGCCGTTTTTCGAGTCGAAACTCCGGAAGCAATGCATGCGCTGAGACAGGCATCGCTTGGCAACAAGCTCGACCAGATTCCAACTGCGCGGCTAGCCGCTCCACCGGCGCGCGGTGGTGATGCGCTTCCGCTCATACGATCGCCCTGCCATGGGCTTACGCGCCAGTGGCTTCCGCTTCGGGCCAAAGCCGTGGGAAAAGCCACCGGAAGAGCAAGAGCGGGATCGCCAGTTCCACCGGACCACGAGGGCTGGGTGAGGTCAAGATCCCAATCTTGAACAGGTCCGCGAGCACCCTGTCCGCGGTTCGTGGTGCGAGTCCCATCATTGCCTTGAACCTTGACCGGTCCATGGAATCGACCGTCGCGAGATAGGAAAGCGCGGGTGCCGCTTCCGTGCGGAGAAAGCGGGTGTCCGAGTCCTGGCTGAGCGCCGCAAGCATCTGCGCGAGACGCTTTTCAAACGCTTGAAGGTCCAGCATGCCGCTCATAAACTGGATCTGGTCAACGCATATACCGAGGAAAAATTCGATGAACTCGACGAACCCGCGTTCGGTGAGGTTGCCGCGGCCGTCCAGATCCCCCTGACGCGGCTGGTCGGCAGCGATCAGGCGCTCATAGTATTGCGTTTGCGAACGAGCGAGCCCTCGCATGGGGGACCACAGCCCGTGAGTAAGGCCGAGCCCTGCGAGTCCGATATGCGTATGCAGGCGTGCGGTGCGGCCATTGCCATCCAGAAATGGGTGAATCCAGGCGAGGCGGTGATGAGCTGCGACAAGCGCGATGAGTGCCGTTTCGCCGAGCCTGGCATGTCGATAGGCTTCATGCCAGCGCTGCATGAAGGCGGGGATACTCGCGGGATCGGGAGGTACGTGATTTCCGACGCGAACTCCGCGTGTTCGCCATTCGCCTGGGTCTACCGCGTCGACCTCACCATCGTCGCCCTGTTGTGCGAGATCTTCCGGCAGCAGTTGGGCGTGCAGGTGGTGGTGAATTTGACTCACGGTTTCAGGCGCAAAGAACGTCATCGCGTCGAATGCCATCCAGGTCGTCTCGCTCCAGCGCTCCGTGTTGATGTGGGCGATGGCGATGCGTTGACGGCGCGCTTCGTCCGGACTGCCGGAGAAGTCCTGCCGCATGGCCTGCTCGATGAGCAACGGTTCCGTATGCTGGCCCTCAATCTTGTTCGTATAGTACGAATTCATTGGGCGAAGAGCGTCGCGCAATAACGCGCGCAATCGCGGCATACCATGCGCGACGAGACCGGCGGCGCGAGCAATGACGTCGGCTGCCAGTGGCCGAAGATCATCGATCTTGTGCGGACCGGGTAGCATCGGCAGCATCTGGTGCGGGCTGTGATAGGGGTACGAACTGGCAGTCTCAGTCATGAATAGGTGTCGGTGTCACCCACGTGCGTCCTGGCGTGTTCCGTGGCGGCTGTTTGCATTCAAAAACGGGCCGATTTTACGCAAAAAATTTCTTAAATATCAATGGATTATAATTCTATTGAAAAAAGTTTGGCGAGTTTGTTGGCGACTATCGTGGGGCGCCGATAGCGGATTGGAGGTTCCGTTCGCGCTCAAGGACGATGACCCACCGAGGTGGCGGAACGCGTAGCGCTTCGTCGGCGAGGCGGCGAGGCGGCGAGGCGGCGAGGCGGCGAGGCGGCGATACACAGCATGGTCGACGAACGGCTCGTGCGACTGCCGCACCGTGCCACCCCGCTCACGCCGCAACCAGCTTCAATCCCGGCGGCAGCGCCTCCCCGAACGCGCGCCCGGTATCCGCGTTGTCGAGCGCGACCACCTCGCGCACCATCTGCACCCACGCGGCCGGCGCATTCGCCGCTTCGAGCCGCCGCACGACCTTCTCGCGAATTTCCGGCGCCAGATCGCTCGACCGGTCTCCCGTCATGCGTGCGATCTGCACCGCGGCAAACACAGCCGGCTCGACCTTCTTCCAGTCGACCGACAGGATCGTTTCCAGCCACCGGCTCGCCACCTCGGGCGGCACGACGCCGTGCGCGCTGCCGTACAGCAGCCGGCGCGCGCCGATCCGCCCGACCGCCCACCAGCACTGAGGGTTCTCCGACGGCCGCTGCAGCCGCGCCAGAAGCTGCTCCGCGAGCTCGATCTTGCGCTCGACCTCGACCCGCTCGAGCGACGCGGACAGGCGCACCATGTCCATGTCGCCGACCTTCGCGGGATCGAACGGCAGCTTGGGACGCTTCGCGCGCGCGGCCTCCTGCAGCCATGCCATCGCGTCGAGCACCTGAAGCTGCGCTTCCTCGTTCAGGCCGCCCGCCGCGCGACGCCACAGCGTCCACCATTCCGACCAGACCTGCCCCTCGTTCACGTACTGGATGCCGTCGTCGAACAGCGACCACAGCTGCTCGACACGCCATTCGTCGAGCGGATAGCCGAACCCCGGCCGCACGCAGAAGCCGGCCAGGTTCAGCCATACGCGCTCGTGATCCGCGGAGCGCCGGCGCCGGCCCGCACGCTCCCATAGCACCCCGAACAGCTCCCGCAGCAGCGGGCCGTCCCATTGCTCGCGCGGCCCGAGCAACTGCTCGAGCTGCGCGCGCAGGCGCTTCACTTCCTTTGGATCGACGTTCGCCAGACGGGCGCCGAACGAGCGGTCGATCAGTTCGATCGCCTTGTCGAGCGATGGATGACGCGTCGCGCCGGCGCCGTTGTCTTCGCCGTCGTCGCGCCGCAGCTGGAATTCGAGCAGCCATCGCTGCGACGGGTCGTCGGTGGCGGTGCAGTGCATCTCCAGCGTGCCGACCTCCGTCAGCGACGTCGCGAGCCTGACGAGCCGCTCGCGCGGCCCGTTCGGGTCCTGCTGCTGCACGACCGTCGCCACCGGCGGCAAGCGCACGAAATCGCCGGCCGTCAGGTCGGCCAGTTCGCCCGGCTGCCACGCGGTGTCGGCCACCGTGGACGCGAGGTGAAAGCGCACCGGATGCCCGAGCCGCAGCGCGAACACCCGGTCGTCGAGACGCACCTCGTGGCCTTCCGGCGTGCCGCGCGGCAACACGCACACGCCACGGGACGCCTGCTCGCCCTTGTCGAGGACGAGGAAGTAACTGCGCGGCGAGCCGCCGCCGATGCGCGGCGCGTGTCCTGCGCGCGCCAGCCCGTAAGCGACCGCACCGCGCGCGACGGCGACATCCGGATGGTCGTTGTGCAACACATGCACCGGCTGCTGCCGCCATGCGCCGAGCGTGCCCGCCAGACGGCCGGCAAGCGCCTTCGACCGGAACACGCCGCCGTTGAGCAGCAGCGTATCGGGCACCGGCAACCCCGCTTGCGGCGCATCCGGCATGCCGAGCGCGTCGCACGACTGCGCGGCGAGCTTGTGCAGGAACGCGGCAATGTGCCGGGTGACGGCCGGATCGGCCGCGTAGGGCAGGCCGAACTCGACGATCCCGGCCCGCGACCGGTGCGGCAGGTCGTCCGGCCCGCCGGCCGGGAAAAAGCCGTCCACGACGATCCGCTCGACTTCGTCGCGGCTCAAGTCCGCCTTGCGCGCGCCGCCGACGAGCCGGGCGCCCGCGCCGAGCAGTGTGATCCCGACGGATTCCGGCGGCGCGTCGCCGAGCAGTTGCTCCTTCGCGACGCGGCAGCGTTCGACGAGCTGGGACAGGCTCGCCGCCGACAGGCGCGTCTGCTCGCCGGCGAGACGCGTTTCGGCGAGGCGCGCGAGCGCGAGGTCCATGTTGTCGCCGCCGAGCATCAGGTGGTCGCCGACGCCGATGCGGGTCAATTGCGGCTCGCCGTCCTCGACGTGCACCTTGATCAGCGTGAGGTCGGTCGTTCCGCCCCCCACGTCGCACACCAGCACGAGCCGCGTCTGCGCCAGCTCGGCGCGCAACGTGTCGCGATGATGGAACAGCCAGTCGTAGAACGCCGCCTGCGGCTCTTCGAGCAGGCGCAGCTTCGGCAGCTTCGCGAGGCGCGCCGCCTCCAGCGTCAGCGCACGCGCGCCGTCGTCGAACGACGCGGGCACGGTGAGCACCACGTCCTGATCTTCGAGCGGCGCATCCGGAAAGCGGCTGTTCCACGCGGCGCGCACGTGCGCCAGATAGCTGGCGCTCGCCGCCACCGGCGACACCTTGGCGATGTCGTCGCTCGCGCCCCACGGCAGGATCGGCGCGAGACGGTCGACCGACGCGTGCGACAGCCAGCTTTTCGCGCTGGTCACGAGCCGGCCCGGCACCTGCGCACCGAGCGTGCGCGCGAGACGCCCGATCGCGGCCGGCTGCGTGCCGACGTCGTCATCGCGCCACGGCAGTTGCAGGTCGCCCGGCGCAAACTCGCCGGGCGCCGGGTGATAGCGCGCGGACGGCAACAGCGGCTGCGCGCCGACCTCGCCGAGGCCGACGAGCTGCTCGACGTCGAACACGCGGATCGCGTCGCCGCCCGCCTCGACGTACGCGACGACGGTATTGCTCGTGCCGAGGTCGATCCCGACGATGTATCGCTTCATCGGGCTCAGGCGTTCACCCCGCCGCGCACGTCGAACTCGACCTTCCAGCGCTCGTCCGTGCCGCGCGGCACGGCTTCGAGTTCGAGCGTGCCCGCCTCGGTGACCCGCGCGTGCAGCTTCACCGGCACGATTTCGCCGGGTGTGCGGCCTTCGGGCGGCAGCGTCGCCTGGATTTCCTCCATCTCCTGCAGCTCGTCGGGCGACCAGTAGTCGAGCAACGTGCCGACCTGGTCCTGACGGCGCACCGATGAACCGAAGAAGCGGAAATGCACCGGCTCGCCGACCACGAGGCCGAATTCCTGCGCGGGCAGGGCGGCGTCGGTGCCTTCCTCCATGCCGAACGGCGCGACGCACAACGCCTGGATCGGCGGCTCGAGGCCCGGCACCGCCGGCATCGCCGACTCGATCGCGATGTAGTACGCGCGTGCCGTGCCGCCGCGAATCCGCACGCCCTTGCCGCGCTTCACGTAGCCGTAGTAGGCCGCGCCGCGCGCCACCGCGAGGTCGAGATCGGCGCCGCCCAACAGGCGTGCCGGCGGCGCGCCGTCGGCCGCGAGCCAGCCGTTGAGGGTGCCGAGAATGCGCTCGACCAGCAGCGGCGACTTGAACACGCCGCCGTTGAACAGCACTGCGGTCGGGTGCAGGAAGCTCGCGCCCGCCGCCGGCTGCTGCGGCAGCCCGTCGAGCTCGGCCAGTGCCGCGACCTGCCGGCCGAGGAAAGCCGCGAGGTGGCGCGTGATGCCGGCATCCTGCGCGTACGGCAGGCCGAGCTGCGTCAGGCCGGCGCGCGTGCGGCTGACCGGCCGCGCGACCGCGTCGACTTGCGGGAAGAAGCCTTCGAGAATCGTCTGCGTCAGTTCCGCGCGGGTCAGTTCGGTGCGGATCGATCCGCCGATCAGCTTCGAGCCGCGGCTCGGCACGACGAGCGGCACCGCATCCGTCGCGGCATCGGTCAGCAGCGTTTCCTTTGCGGCCCGGCACGCGTAGGTGAGGGCGCGCAACTGCCACGGATCGGCCTGCGTGCCCTGTGCCGCCAGCTTGCGCGCGACCACGTGGGCTAGCGCAAGGTCCATGTTGTCGCCGCCCAGCAGGATGTGTTCGCCGACCGCGACGCGATGCAGTTCCAGGTTGCCGTCGCGCTCGACGACCGCGATCAGCGACAGGTCGGTCGTGCCGCCACCGACGTCGACGACCAGGATGATGTCGCCGACCTTCACGTCCTTGCGCCACGCGCCGCCGCTTTTCTCGATCCAGCTGTAGAGCGCCGCCTGGGGCTCCTCGAGCAGCGTCATCCGCGTATAGCCGGCCGCCTGCGCCGCCTCGGCGGTCAGTTCGCGGGCGGCCGGGTCGAACGATGCGGGAATCGTGACCGTGACGTCCTGGTCGCCGAACGGCGCATCGGGATGCGCGTGGTTCCATGCTTCGCGCAGGTGCGTGAGATAGCGGACCGAGCTTTCGAGCGGCGACACGCGTGCGACTTCCGGCGGCGCGTCGCTCGGCAGGATCGCCGCGCGACGGTCCACGCCCGGATGGCAAAGCCAGCTCTTGGCGCTCGACACCAGACGGATCGGCGTGCCCGCGCCGCGGCTGCGGGCCAGTTCGCCGACGGCGAAGTCGCGCCCGGCGATCCACGGCAGCGTCAGGTCGCCCGGCGTCAGTTCGTTCTCGTGCGGCAGGTACAGAAACGACGGCAGCAGATTCGGCGACTCGACCGCGCCCGGCGCGGTGAGCTGCGTGATCGGCAACACGTCGAGGGTGGTTTTCTCGCCATCGCTGGACGTCAGGTCGACGTACGACAGCGCGCAGTGGGTCGTGCCCAGATCGATGCCGATCGAGTAGCGCGGCTCGCTCATAGCTCCACCTCCGCCGGCGCGATCACGGTTGCGTCGTGGGACGCGTTCAGCTTCGGAAGGCGCACCGACTCGACGCGCCAGCCGCGATGGCTGATGCTGCCGCTGAACGGCGCCTTGCCGACGACATTGCCGGTCAGCCGGATCGCGGCCGCGTCGAAGCCTTCGTCGATCGTCACGCGGGTGCCCTCGGCCTCGTCGCGCACCGGGCGGATCGTGAAGTGCTCGCGCAGCGTCGTGCGGCAGCCGTCGTGTACGAGGCGCGCGGCGGCGCCGATGTCGGCATCGGAATAGCCGGCGATGTCTTCCTCGACGAAGTCGATCAGACGGGCGTCCCGCTGCAGCAATCCGAGCAACTGGAGCGCGGCGTCGGGGGTGGCTTCCTTGATCACGACGGGAGCAGGAGCGGGGGCGGGCCTGGCTGGCGCCACCGGTTGCGGCGGCGCGACCGGCGCGGCCACGGGCGCGGCAAGCGGCGCGCCGTCGCGCAACCGGCGCACGCGGCCGGCCAGTTCGCGGTCGCCCAGAAGGGCAAAGAATGTTCCGACGGCAAGCGACAGCCTGCCGACGAATGAAATGTTCGTGTCGGTCATGAAAAGTGCTCCTGTAGGCTCGCCAGTGCGACGAGCCGGACTGCCGGACGCGGAACGCGCCGCGCTCGGGGCGCCAACGGCCCCATGCCGGCATTTCGTCTCTGAGCCACGCGGGCGCAAAACCCGTATTTTGCCTTGATCTGAGCGTGTGCCGGCCAAATTGCGAATTTTCTGGCGGAAATTTCGCTATTTCTGCAATGTCGGGGGGCGTCCGTCTTCACGGAGGGGGATTGAACGGTCGCCGCGACGCCGCGCTCATGGAAGGCAATCGACTCTTTGCCGCGACGCCGTGCTCATGGAAGGCAATCGACTCGCCGGCGCGCCGCCGCGCTCATGGAAGACAATCGATTCATTGCGCCGATGTCGTGCGCATGGAAGGCAATCGATTCGCCGGCGCGACGCCGCACCCCGGCAATCAATGCCCTAGCCGGGCGCCCCGCGCGTGCAGGCGATCATCGGGCAGCGTACGTTCGAAGGATGCGTATCGCGTCAGTGCGCGGAAGGGGCCAGCCCCGGATCGATCGCATACCGGCCGGGGCGGATGGCGAGAACGCCGAGCAACGCCGCGGCGAGCGGAACCGCCAGCGCGAGATAGAACCCGGCCGGCCCGCCCGCGGCGAGCACCGTCCCGCCGACGGCGGAGCCGGCGATTGCGCCCACGCGCCCCATCCCGATCGCCCAGCCCGTCGCGGTGGCCCGCAACGAAGTCGGGTAGGCGGTCACCACCAGATAGTTGAGCGCGATCTGCTGCCCGCCGATGCCAAGCCCGGCCGCGCCGGCCAGCACGAAGACGAGGGACCACGCCGTGCCCGCGTTGGCGAGCCCGATCGCGATGGCGATCCCGAGCAGCAGCAGCCCGACGAGCAGATGCCGGGTATCGACTTTCCGGAGCAGCATCGAAAGCGGAATCGCGCACGCGATGAAGACGGCATTGACCGTCACCGTGCCCATCGGCGCCAGCGTGACGGACAGGCCGGCAGTCTTCAGGACGGTCGGCAGCCAGGAGAGGAACATGAACCACGCGACCCAGTTGAACAGGTAGACCGCCCAGATCGCAACGGTATTGCGCGTGTTGCCGTTGCGAAACAGTTCGCTCACGCTCGCGCGGACGGTTGCCTCGCTGACATGGAACCGTGCGTCGTCCGGCAGCGCGGCGCCCAGCATCCGGCGCAGGATCGCATGGACGCGCCGGACATCCTCGGCACGGGTGCGCGCGGCCAGAAATTGCAGCGACTCGGGCAGCGCGAAGCAGAGCACGACGAGCAACCCGAGCGGCAACGCGCCGCCGACCACGAAGATGCCTTGCCAGCCGATCGCGGGCATCATGCGCGCCGCGAGCAGCGCGCCCAGCATCGCGCCTGCCGGCAGGCCGAGCAGCACGCCCGTCATGATCGCGCCGCGATGACGGGCAGGGCCGTATTCCGCGGCGAGCGCCAGCAGCACGGGCGTGCAGCCGCCCATGCCGAGCCCTGCCGCGAAGCGAAGCGCGAGGATCTGATCGGTGCTCGTCGCGCATGCCGTCGCCAGCGATGCGACGCTGAACAGCGCGACGCCGCCGAGCAGCGCGGGACGTCGTCCGATGCGGTCGCCGACGAGCCCGAGCGTCATGGCGCCGATCGTCATGCCCACTACGCCGGCGGTCAGGATCGGCGCGAGGCCGCCGGGCGCGAGGCCGAATGCCGAGATGATCGCAGGGCCGGTGTAGGCGATGGCCTGCGTGTCGAAGCCGTCGAACAGCGTCGTCGCGAAGCAAAGCAGGAAGACCAGCCACTGATGGAAGCCGACCGCTTCCCGGTCGATCAGCGATGCGATGTCGAGAGGCTTGCTCATGATGTCTCCTTGGATGCCATGTCGCGTCCCGCGCGCCGGCTTGGTGTCGGGACAAGGTAAGTCAATCGCGCACGGCCAGTCCAATACCCTCGTGATCTGGTTTCCATACCTGAGAGGCATGATGTGGCCGGTTCGTCATCGCGCATTGGCTTTAACGGTGTGCGCGCAACCAGTTTTCGACGATGTCCGATGTCGTCTGCCGCGGATTTTTCTGCATTTTTCAGCGGTTTCGCAGCGTTTTTCCACGCGTCATCGCCCGCCACGACGACGGCAACATCGTGGAACGAACTATCTTCGAACTGTCCATATCGGGTAAACGATCATCAAGGATGCCGTATCAATGTCGTTTTTACGTTCGATCGCGTCAGGCGGACCTGCGTCCGTCCGACACCGGACATTCGACGCACATCGCCACCGCATGCCGGATTGCCGCGCGTGACGCGAGTCATCAATCGAGTCGATTACCTGCGGGCCGCTGTCGAGGCGGACGCGCGGTCGTCGCGTTACTTACGAAGGAAATCCCGTGAAGCAACCCATTCTCACGATCAGGCTCAAGCTGTGGCTTGCGTTCGGCATCTGGACGTCGACGATGATCGCGTCTGCCATCCTCGGCGTAGCCGGGATGCGTCATGTCGATGCGAGCGTGCCGTCGATCTTCCCGTTCCTGCTGCGCGGCCAGATCGCGATCGCAGTGGCCGGGGCTGTCGTCGCGCTCGGCTTCGCGATTCATCTGCTGCGCGTCGTGTGCGGCGGACTGAACCGGATGGCCGGAAAATTCGAAGAGGTTGCGACCACGCTCGATCTGTCGAAACGATCGGCGAGCCCGAAGATGGACGAGTTCGGGCGGGCGGCGGTTGCATTCGACAGGCTGATGCGGCGCGTCGAGGAATCGATGGGCGTCGTTCACGCGTCATCGGACTCGGTATCGACTGCCACGCGGGAAATCGCCGCGGGAAACCTCGATCTTTCCGCGCGTACCGAGCAGCAGGCCGCGTCGCTTCAGGAGACCGCCGCAAGCATGATGCAGCTGACGGAGGGCGTGAAGCGCAGCGTCGACAGTGCGCATGCGGCCAACGATCTCGCGTCGAATGCCGACAAGCTCGCCGATGACGGCAGCCAGGCGATGCGCGCGATGCTCGACACGATCGAGCGCATTGGCGCGAGTTCGCAGAAGGTCTCCGACATCACGAGCGTGATCGAGGGGATCGCGTTCCAGACCAACATCCTCGCGCTCAATGCCGCGGTGGAGGCGGCCCGTGCCGGCGAGCAAGGAAGGGGGTTCGCGGTCGTGGCGGGCGAGGTCCGCAGCCTGGCACAGCGATGCGCGGCGGCCGCGAAGGAGATCAACGACGTGATTGCGTCATCCGTCTCGACGACCCAGGACAGCCTCCGGCAGGCGAACATCGTCAGTGCGGCGATCGGCGAAATCCGGTCGGCGACGCGCCAGGTCTCCGGAATCGTCGACGAGATCGCCGGCACCGCGGAGGAGCAGGGGCGCGGGATCGAGCAGATCAACACGGCGGTCATGGAGATGGATCGCGTCACGCAGCAGAATGCCGCGCTCGTCGAGCAGGCGGCCGCGGCCGCGCACTCGCTCGAAGGACAGGCGGTGAAGCTGAAAACGGCGGTGTCGGCGTTTACGTTGACCCGCAACGCGCATGCGGGAGCCTGATTCGGGTGACGGTTGCCGGGCGAGTGCGCCCGGCGTGCGTCCGATTGCTCGCTGGTACGCGGGGAGCGCAGCTCCGTGCCGCAATGGCAAAGCCTGACGGCACCGGGACGGTGTCGCCCCGGCGACGCGGGCCCGATTGCGTCACGCCTCGCAGACGATGGCCGACAGCACCAGGGGGATGACCTGATGGATGGCCGCGTGACTGCCGGCCTGCTTCAGAAGCGGCTCCAGCGAGTCCGTCGAGCCGAACACCACCGCGCCGTACACGGGGCCGGAAGAGCTCTTGCCGTTTCCGGGCTTGAAGGTGGGGTCACCCGGCTGGTAGCCGAATACCGCGCGAACGCGCAGGCCGAACGCGGTCAGATCCGCTTCGTGCTTCGGCTTGAACGCATTGACCGAATTGGACTCGACGCGCATCGGCGTCGGATCGATCGACTGGTCGTTGATGAGCCGGGTGATGAAAGAATGCGCGCTGGATTTGCAGGTGAACTGCTCGTCGAGCGCGTGTGCTGACGCGGACGCGGGACAGAACCCGGCGCCCAGCAGCATCACCGAAAACAGGGGGGCGAGAAGGGACTTGTTCATGGCATGACCGTTCAATGTCTTCAACTCGATATTGCGACAGCACGACTGATTCTACGCCATCAGTCCGACCCGGAAGACGCTCGCCGCTGCGCGCACTTTCCGTAAGTGCCTGTTTACTTTTTTAAGATAATTCCGACGAACGGTCAAGCGAGAGATTCCTCGAGGCGGCGCCGCGAAAAGCCTCCCGCCGGCAGCGGAACGCGCGGAAAGCGGCGCGACAACGCCTCCGCAGGATGCGGCTGTAACGCGGCGTAAAAAATGCCGGTACGCCGCATTCGTCCGGGGTCACATCACGCGACCAGTTCCACCGTCAGGCTGCCAAGCTCGCCGAATCGCACGGTCAGCGGCTGGCCGAGCGGCACGTCGATCGCGCCGGCATACGAGCCGGTCGTCACGACCTGGCCCGCCCGAACGGATTCGCCGCGCGCCGCGAGGAAATTGACGAGCCACGGCAGCGGCTTGAACGGGTGTCCGTCCGGATGGCGCCCGTCGATCAGCCGGTTCACGCAGCCTTGAAATTCGAGAGCGATCGCATCGAGCGTCGCATGCCCGGCGCCCGGCACGACCGGCCCGACGCACAGGCCCTGGTTGAACTGCCCGTCCGCGAGCAATTCCGGCACCGTCGCCCGCGACGGATCCGCATAGCGGCAGCCCAGCACTTCGAGCGCGAGACGAACCTCGCGGATTGCGCCGCGCACCTCGTCCTCGCTGTACGGCTGGCCGCGCGGCGGCAAATCGTGATCGAGCACGAAGGCGATTTCCGGTTCGATCCGGACGGTGGGCGTACCGGCGACCACCCGGAACGGGCCGCCCGACGCACGGATCGTGGACGCGAAGATCGGCGCGACGACTACACGTCCTGGCGGCGGCAGCGCGCACTTCCACCCGCCGACCGGCTCGCCCGACAGTTCGACGACGCGGCGCTGGATCGCGAGCGCCGTGTCGATGTCGCCGGGCCGGCAGGCATCCGGCAGAAGCGGGCCGGCGACGCCGGCGCGACGGGCCGCAAGCAGATGCCGCGCCGCATCGTCGACGCGTTGGAGAGTGTCTGTCATGTCGTTTTCGCGTCTTCGCGCAATGAGTGGTCGGCCCGCCGGCACACGTCGGCGGGAAGAAGCGGGACCGATGATAACGCGTTCATTGCGGCGGCCAGAACATGACATTTGCATATAGCTCTTACACCTGTTGTCAAAGCCATTCTCAAATGTCGTAGCGTCAGCCAGATAGAGATGTCGTATCTTTCATCGGTTTGTCCGTCACTCAGCGTAGAAGGTCAGGGGTGAGGCAGCGGGGCGCTGGTGCCCATTCAGATAGGGCTTGCAGACCGACGACCCGGTTTGCGGGGTTGCGGTTGTGCCTGCCTGCGCTCGGCCAAGTCCACGATCACGTGCTCGATGTCCGCCTGGGTGAACTCCCGTTGCTTCTTGGTTCCGGCTGGACGGCCTGGGGTACGCACGGCCTGGCCTTGATTGGTGCGAGACGGTGACCCCGAGATCCGCCGGTTGTCGCGCTGCGCCTGAATCGCCTCTGCCACTTGCAGCACGTGACTCAGGCGTTTGTGTTCGATCACCGCGCCTTGATCGACCTCCGCCAGCTTGTCGTAAGGACGACAGGACAGCACGGCGCCGTCGGTGCGGATCTCGATCCGTCCGTCCGGATACTCCCACACGTCGATGTAGCGGTGAATCAGCTTGCGGTGTTCCGGCGTGTCGTCCAGCAAGTACAGCACCCGGTCGTACAGCACCGTCAGCGATTTCGACACCCGGCGCGTTTCGCGCCAGGTCAGCAGCAGATCCAGATCCTCGTCGTCCCGCAATGGCCGGTGTGCGTCGAAGTCGCTCCGTGGCGGCTTTGCGAAGCGGGCGTTATAAGCCGCGATGAAGGAGGGCGCGTACGCGTTGGCGTCGTTGATCGTGCTGATGCCGCGCAATCTCAGTTCCTTGACCAGCCGGTCCTGCAGCGTCAGGTGCGCGCGCTCCACACGCCCCTTGGCCGGGCTGCTGTTCGCACAGAACGTGTCGATGTTCAGCTCGTACATCGCCCGGCCGAAGTGCGTCACGCTGCGACCGGTCTTGCCCGCGTTCGGGCTGCGGAACACGCTGGCCTTGTCGCTATACAACGCCACCGGCTTGCCGTAGCGCTCCAGATACGCCCGCGTCGCCTCGAAGTAGCTGAAGGTCGACTCGGTGGCCGTAAAGTGCAGCTGCATCAGCCGGCTGGTCGCGTCGTCCACGTACACCAGCAGCGTGCATCCCGGCGCCCGTTCCTCGAACCACCGATGCTCGCTGCCGTCGATCTGCACCAGTTCGCCCAGGCACGCGCGCCGTGCCCGCGGCTGGTAGACCTTCGGCGGGCGTTGCCGGCGCGGCACCCACAGACCGGCAGCGATCATCAACGTGCGCACCGTTTCGACCGCCAGATCGATACCATGACTCTCAAACAGCTTCTCGCGGGCCAGCGTCGGCCCGAAATCGGCGTAGCGCTCTCGGATCAGAGCTACTGCACGCTGCGCTTTGCCGCTAGGCAACTGGTGATTGCTCGGGCGTCCGCGCTTGCCCGACACCAGTCCCGCCGTGCCAGCGGCTCGGTAACGCAGCACCAGGCGCTCCACCTGACGCACGCTCAACCCAAGCCGCTCGGCGGCCTGGCCCGGTTTCAGCCGCGCATCAGCTACAGCCTCAATCACCTTGTATCGGTCCAGTTCGCGCATCGTCATCGTGATCGTCCCAGTCGCGTTCATCGCCGGCGCTCCCTGAGGGGTGTCGGCAACCATCCTGCAAGCTAAAACACGACATTTTTATTTAGCGGAAACGCGACATCTGAACTTGGGACCTACACCTGTTTTGCCGATAATTCATCTTATGTCAAATTTCGTTCGCAAATTTGCCACGGCGATTTAGGCAATCAAAGCACCCCTGTTCCCGGACGCTCCACTTAAAAATCTCGGAAAACTGTCCGAACGAGCGAGACCACATCTCATCGACAGCACCGCCCCAACCAGAACGACCTCGACCCGTTCCTCGCGCTGCGCTTCAACCCAAACTTAATAAGCTTAACCTGCGATTGCACATACATCTCATTTGCATGACCTTTCCGCTCAAATGTACTGTTTTGAACACAGATGTCAGCGCGAGGCCGCCCGCCGTGCCCGAACGCGAACCACACCAAAAGACGAGGTATGAGCAGAAAGAACTGGGCGGCCGCACCGATGGCCATCGTCGTCGGCGCGGCGGGTATGGGCGCCGCCGACGCGCAGGAAATGTCGTTGCCCGCCATCGAGATCTCCGCGCAACGTGCGATGGCGCCGTTTCGTACGCGCGAATCGACGAGCGCTACGCGCAGCGAGGTGGACGTGATGGAGATTCCGTTCGCGGTCAGCAGCGTCGATACGAAGCTGGTTCAGACCATTGCCGCGACACGCGGCGAAGACCTGTACGACTGGGTCGCAGGCGTCTCGCGACAGAACAACTTCGGCGGCCTGTGGGACAACTACGCGGTGCGCGGCTTCGCCGGCGACGGCAGCACGTCCGGCACCGACTACCTGGTCAACGGCTTCTCATGGAACCGCGGAATTAGCGTCCCGCGCGACACCGCGAACCTCGAGCGACCTGCGACAGCAACGCACGAATCAGCTTCTCCGGGGCGATGCTCGGGCGGCCGCCCTTCGCGTCGCTCTCGTCCATGCGCGCGAACACCGGGTCCATGCGCTTGAGCACGTCGTTCAGCCATATGCGAATCGGACGCAGCGGGTGATTGGCCGGCACGAAGTCATCCAGCCGCGCCATCGCGAACATCGTCTCGGTGTAGCTGTCCGCTCCGCGCATCGCTTCGGTTTCAGTGTTGTCTGCTTCCTTGTTTCAACGTTTACCGCTCCCGGTCGGATGACCACGGCGGGAGCTATTTCAACAGCCTGCTAAGGTTCTGTTAAGCCGGAGCAATTAGACTGCACGTCCGCCACCCAATTTCCGAGGAGTCGTCCGCATGTCCTACGCTGCCGATCGACCGGCCACCCGCTGGCTCAACAAGGTTCCCGAGATCACCCTCGCGTTCTGGATCATCAAGATCATGTCCACCACGGTCGGCGAGACTGGCGCCGACTTTCTCGCAGTCAACGCGGGATGGGGCCAGGGCGCAACGCGCGGGCTGATGATGTCGCTGCTTGCGATCGCGCTCATCCTGCAGATGCGCACACGCAAATACACGCCGTGGATCTACTGGCTCACGGTCGTGCTTGTGAGCATCGTGGGGACACAAATCACCGATCTGCTGACCGACGGCCTCGGCGTCAGTCTCTATGTCAGCACGGGCGTCTTCGCCGTTGCGCTCGCGGCATTTTTCGCGATCTGGTATCGCGTCGAGGGCACCCTGTCGATCGGCGCGATCGACACGCCGCGTCGCGAGCTGTTCTACTGGGCCGCGATCCTCGGCACATTCGCGCTTGGCACTGCCGCCGGCGATCTCGCGACCGAAGCGGTCGGTCTCGGCTTCTCGCTCGGCGCCGTATCGTTCGGCATCCTGCTCGCGGCCGTCTACACCGCGTGGCACTGTGGCGCCAACGCGGTCCCGACATTCTGGATTGCGTACATTCTGACGCGGCCGTTCGGCGCGTCGCTCGGCGACCTGCTCACGCAGTCGCGCACCTACGGCGGGTTCGGCCTCGGTGCCGCGTCGACGAGTTTGCTGTTCCTCACCGTGATCGTTGTGCTCGTCGCCGCCGCACAGTTCGCCGCCAGCAGCCGCACGCGCGCCGGGGCCGCCGAATGACCGTCACCTTTACTTCACCATCGAATCGAGGATCTTTCATGCGTCATCCGACCACGCTTTCACGCCTGCTCGTTGCTGTTTCCGTGTGCGCTGCACTCGGCCTCGCAGCCGGCTGCTCGAAGCGGGCTGACAGCGCCGACGCGCTGACCGCGGCGCCCGCCTCCGCCGCCGCGCAGGGTGGCTCGCCCACGAGCGCATCGAAGCTCGGCGACCTGTCCCAGTTCCGCACGATTGCCGCCGACGTGTCCGGTTTCGTCGCGAAGGGTGACCTCGCAGGCGGCAAGACACGCATCAAGGATCTCGAGGTTGCCTGGGACGAGGCAGAAGCTGGCCTGAAGCCACGCGCGGCGGACGACTGGCATGTGCTCGACAAGGCGATCGACCGCGCCCTCGAAGCGCTGCGCGCCGACCACCCGACGCAGGCGGACTGCACCGCTGCGATGAACGACCTCCTGCACACGTTCGACAAGCTCGCCGGCAAGACAGCGTGACACGCAGGCGGGAAACGCATCCGCTGATTCCGGATATCGCGCGTGG
The DNA here is from genome assembly GCF_000687455.2 of Burkholderia sp. lig30. Classification (GTDB taxonomy): domain Bacteria; phylum Pseudomonadota; class Gammaproteobacteria; order Burkholderiales; family Burkholderiaceae; genus Burkholderia. The sequence continues at coordinate 87,102 of NZ_JGVW01000070.1, read as the reverse complement.
AGTGGGGGTATGCGAATACTGCTGGTCGAAGACGACCCGATGATCGGCGAGGCCGTCCAGGCCGAGCTGAAGGACGCATCGTACGCGGCGGACCGCGTCACGGACGGTGCGTTCGCGCTGACCGCATTCGCCGCGAAACGCTATGACCTGATTCTGCTCGACCTCGGCCTGCCCGGCCGAGACGGCCTCGCGGTCCTGGCCGGCATCCGCGCGAGGGATAGCGCGGTGCCGGTCATTGTCGTCACTGCGCGCGACGGTGGCCAGGACGCCGATGTATTTGTGTGTCTTGTCGACACACCGGACACGCTCGTTCGCGCCCGCGTGCCGGGTCACTGCTGTCCGGCGGTCCGTGATTTCGTCATGCTCACTGTCGATGGATCGGTGATGGCGCATGGATCTTCTACTCGATCATAAGTGAGGTCGGGCGCAGCGGGCGCGTATCGTGTTCTCGCTGCCGTTCGTCGATGTCGACTGCTTCAAGGCGCACAACGACACCTATGGCCACCTGGCCGGAAATGACGCGCTAGCGGCCGTCGCTCAGTGATCGGCGAGAACATTCTGCGCCCGGGGGGAGGTCGCCGCCCGCAATGACGGGAAGGAGTTCGTCGTGCTGCTGCCGGACACGACACTGACTGACGCCGCAGCGATTGCGGAGAAGATTCGAGCCGTGATCAACGCATTGGCGATCGAGCACGCCAGCAGACCGACTGCGAGCAGGCCGGCCGCAAGGCCGCAGAAACCGGCGTCGGGGAAACTCATGCTCCGCATCGATCCGGACGTGCACGCACGCGTCGGCATCGCGTCTGCCGTATCCGGTGAGAGCGTGAACCAATGGTCTGAAGAAGTGCTCGGCCGCGCCGCGCGCGAAGTGTTGGAGCGCGCCGCGCATGCCTGATATCGGATGGCCGTCGCGCGTCACCACGTCGGCGGCCTTTCCCCATACAAAGTGGCCCGCTGAGGTCCCCATCCCGATAACCACTGGGCAACGTGTAGTCGCCCCCCTGGCCACCGTATCCCGGCTTTGCATGAGCGCCATGGCCTATGAGTCTGGTGCCCGGGAACTCATCGCAAATGCGATCGGCAGGATGCTGCTAGAGCGCACCGGAGGCGAAGTGCTTGACGGGGCTGCTCCAGTGGCACGGCCGGCAGATCAGCCAGCGACTGCGCACATAGTGATGGTGATCACGCGTCATCGCTCCAGAACGCAACGCATTGATCCGAATTGGAGCAATCCTGATACGGCATCCGGTTGCTCGGCTTGAAAATCGGCTCCCTTTGCACTGGTACGGATCATGCTCCCTTAATCCAGCAGAACTGCATTGAGGGTTGATCTCATGAAAACTCACGGGATGTCGTTGCGACGGCTTGTCGAAAAATGGCTCGCGCCAACCCCCACGATGCCGGCCCGCATCGCCGGATTCAGCCGCATGAGTTCGAGCCGCGGGCGCTATGTGTGCGTGGAAGCCTCAAGGCCCGCCGGCGTGCAGATCATGTTCTTTTTCAGGCACGACGACGGATCATGGCAGGTGTTTCCGCCAGCAACGAATCGGCCCATGATGCGCGCCACCCAGGCGTGACCGACGCGCGCATCTCTGATCAGATTCAACGATTGACGAGATCGGCCCGCCGGCTTTGTGCCCATGAGACATACGGCGCCAAGTTGCGCAAACATCCACCGAAGCCCCCACCGCTGCAATGATCGACGCGCGCCACAGCGCTGCTCCGGCGTCGGCATGCATGGGTTGCAAATTGTTGCGCGCCCTCCCCGGCAATCGGTACGCGGCCTGCTCGCCCAGATGCATCATCTTGTGATATATACCGAGGCAGCATATCGCCGTCATTGCGAAGAAATGCCTGCAACGGGATGTTGTGCCAACGCCCATGGGAGGCATGACGTTGATTCCGTATCCGCCCACCGAACCATGAGTTCAACCATGCCCCAGTCGTTCCACGAGATTCATGCACTCGAGCAGACCCCGCTCTGCACGTTGCTTGGCTGTCGATACCCCGTGGTGCTGGCGGGGATGGGGGGCGTCTCCCGCTCGGAACTTGTCGCTGCCGTGACCGCCGCCGGCGGATTCGGCTTTCTCGGCATGGTGCGCGAGCCGCTCGACCTGATCCGCGACGAAGTGCGCCGTGTCCGGGAGCGTGTCGACCAGCCGTTTGGCGTCAACCTCATCCCCGCGGCGACCGATGCGACGCTGCTGCATCAGCAGATCGAGCTATGCATCGAGCTGCGGGTGCCGGTGGTCGGACTGTTCTGGGACGTCTCGCGCGAGGTGATCGCCAGGCTGCAGGACGCCGGCATTCTCGTGGTCTGCCAGATCGGCTCTGTCGCCGACGCCCTGCTGGCGCAGGAGGCCGGCGCGGATGCGCTGATCGCGCAAGGGGTCGAAGCGGGAGGCCACGTCCGGGGCCGGCAGCCGCTGTCCGAGCTTCTCGCGGAAGTGCTGGCGGTGGCGTGCGTGCCGGTGGCAGCGGCTGGCGGCATCGGCAATGGCCGCGATGTCGCTCGCGTACTCATGCAGGGTGCCCAGGCCGCCGTGCTCGGCACGGCGCTGATGGCGACGGACGAGTCCTTCGCCCACGACTATCACAAGAAGCGCCTGGTGGAAGCGCGCGCCTCCGACACCGTGCTCACCGAGGCCTTCCATATCAACTGGCCGCCTCACGCGGCAGTGCGGGTGCTGAGCAACAGCGTGACGCGTGGCGAGCGCGGCGATCCGTTTTCCGCCGGCCGGACCGTGATCGGCGACGAGGCCGGCCGCGCCATCTATCTTTTCAGCACCGATTCGCCGCTACGGTCGATGACGGGAGACTTCGAGGCGATGGCGCTCTACGCGGGACTGGGCGTCGAGCATGTCGTGGCGGTGGAGCCCGCCGCGCGGCGCATGGCCCGCATCGTGGCCGAAGCGGCAACGCACATGCCGCGCGCGGACGCCCCGGCGATCGAGCGAGCGTCACCGGTCTGCTATGCGGCTGAATTCGAGCGCGACAGAACCGACGCCATCGTCGCGCGGCTCGACGAACTGCTCGAGGCTGAACGCGCGGGCGCGCGAGTGACGCGCGAAACGGCCCCCCGCGTGCAGGACGCGGCGATCCGGGATGTCGTGGAAGCCATCCATCGAGACGAAGTGAAATGGTGCGTGATGCTGACTCGCGCGATCCGCAACCTCGAAAGAATGCCCGGTACGCGCACCGGCAGCTTTTATGAAAAGGCGATGGCCATCGAGGATCTCGGCGCGCGCCTTGCGTTTCTCAATCGCGGCCAGGGATGGGTGGTGAAAAAGGTGCGAGAACTTCTGCCGCTGGTGGACGATGCGGCAATCCGGCAGGGTTTGGCGGACATGCTCGCCGCCCACGAAGCCAATCTCGACAAGGTCAACGCGCTGACCGACGATCCTCGCTGAATCGCCGCGGAGATACCATCCCGATGCCGCATGCGACGCTGCATCGCGCGTCGAACGAACGCTTGCGGCGTCGGGCGTTCAACGCACGTCGAAAAGGGGAAAAAGGCATCGCCTCCTCAGCCCCGCGTGTCGCTGTCGCGCTTCGCGGCTTCGACGCACATGCGCGGCGCGGCGCCGGCGCCCAGATACCGGGGCGAATGCTCGGCGACCTGCCACGCGATCAGGCCGGGCACGTAAAAGAGCAGGTCGCGGATGCGCCGCACGCTCGCGAGCGCGAGACAGGTCGCGGCGTCGAAGCCGAACAGGCCGCCGATCAGCACGAAGCCGCCCTCCTGCACCCCCAGCCCGGCCGGCACGAGAAACGCGACGCTGCTGACGAGCTGAATCAGCGCCTCGATCACGAACGCCTGCATGAAGCTCGCGTTCACGCCGAGGACGTGCAGCGCCAGCCAGATTTCGAGCGCGAAGCCCGCGCACTGCAGCGTCTGCCAGATGAACAGATAGCGCACGACGACGCCGGTCTGCCGCCAGATCAGCTTGATTGACTGGTCGATGCGGACGGACTTGCCGACCAGCGCGACGACCTTGCCGCTCGTGATGTGGTTGAGCGTCCGCGCCGCGCGCTCGAACGGCTTGGCGTGCTGGACGAGCGCGAACAGCAACATGAGCGGCGCGACGCCGGCGATGCCCCAGGCCAGGTGACCCGCCGCGCGCACCGTGCCGGACGACGCCTGTTCGAGCAGGTAGCCGATCGCCACGAACGCGAACACCAGCTGGCTGACCAGCGTCAGCTGCATGTCGGTGACGAGGCTGGCCGCCGCCGTCGCGGGACGCACGCCGAGCCGCCCGAGCAGCCGGAACGAAACGATTTCCCCGCCGATGCGCGCAACGGGCAGCAACCCGTTGATGGATTCGCGAATCCATACCAGCTTGAGCATCGCCATATAGCGCGGCTGTTGCGTGGAGCGGATCAGCGTGCGCCAGTCCCACGCGTTCGCGAGCATCGGCAACACGTGCGCGAACGCGGCCACGAGCAGCCCCGCCCCTGCCTGTTGCAGCAGCCCGAAAATCGTTGCGGGATGATCGCGCCAGACGAGCCAGATCGCAATTGCCAGGCCGCACAGGGCCGCCACACGTCCGAAATGCCTCATCGAAGGGTTACCGCCACGCCTGCCGTTACCTCACGAAGGATATGCATGGCGAGTCAATCGTCGTGCTGCGGGGACAACCGGCCGTTGCCGTCCACGCTGAAACTGAAACCGCGCCAGACCACGCGCGACGAGAAGAAGCTGCTGACGAATATCATGAACTGCACGATATCCCACAGCGGCAGCAGCCACAACCCCCGGCATCGTTCGCCGATGGCGCGGTCGGTCCGCCACTTGAGGGTCGCGCGCACCAGCAGCGCGGCGGCCACGAGGCCCCAGGCAGCCGGTTCGCCGCCCGAGCCCAGCACGGCGAGGATCGCCATCGGGAACGGATGCATCAGCACCGAGCCGAGATGCCCGGCGCGATCGGCCGCGCGGATCGTGCGGCTCCAGCGGAGCTCATGCTCGAAGAGCCGCGCGAACGTGGTTTCCACACATGCGTGCCGCACGGTAAACGGCGGGATCGCCACGGTTGCCCCGGTACGCCGCACCGCCTCGCCGATCGCATGGTCCTCGGCCAGATGATGCGCGAACTGCGCGAAGCCGCCGATCCGCTCCAGCATCGCGCGCTGCAACGCGATCGTTTGCCCGAAGCACGGCCGCGCCCGGCCGATGGCGAGGCCGGTCACCACGCCCGGCAGGAAATGATAGTTCGTCGAAGCGGCGGCGAAGCGGGGCCAGAAACCGGGCGCGCACATGCCGCGGTACACGCAGGTCACGGCGCCCACGCCCGGCTGCTGCAGCGCACCGACGACATGGCGCAGGTAGTCGCGATCGACCGTCACGTCGCTGTCGGCGAAGCACAGCACGTCGTACGCCGCCTGCGGAAGCATGTTGACCAGATTCGCGACCTTGCGGTTGGGCCCGTAGAGCCGCGAGTCGGCGACGACGGTGATCTGCGCGAGCGGATAACGGTCACGCAGCGCATCGACCGTCTTCAGCGCCGGATCATCCGGATCGTGAACGCCGAACAGGTACTGGACCGGACCGGGGTAATCCTGCTCGAAAAACGTGGAGAGATTCTGCGCGAGATTCCATTCGTCGCCATGCAACGGCTTGACGACCGTGACTCCTGGATGGCTTTGCGGCGCCACGCACGGCCGCGCGAAGAAGCGGCGCACCAGGAATCCGGCGAGCGAGCTATACGCGATGCCCAGCGCCGAACACAGCGCGCACAACGCGGCGAGCAGCTCGAGCAGGATCCGCACGAGGTGCGGCAACGCGACAATCATTGACACACCCGCCGACAACGCGGCGATGACCGCCGTCGAAAATACCGCCCGCCCCCCGGCCGAGCGCCTTCTGGCATGTGTGCTCCCCATCATGCGTCATGCGCACGATGGATCTTCGGCGTTTCCATGTTCGGCAAATCCCTCGCAATTCGTGTGGCGACCCGCCTTTTAGTATAAGTGCCCAAATTGAAGTTGGTGTGACGATCGCGCGCGGGGTACGCGCGCCCCGCCACCGGGCTGCGCCGCCGTCAGGCGGCCGCAGCCACGCCGCGTCAGCCCTTCGCGTCGCCGCTCACCCGCACGTCGAACGCGCCGCCCGTGAGCGACGTGTCCCGCAGGGTCACCGGCTGCTTGCCGGGCAACAGCGGGAACACGAGCTCGGCGAAGCGGATCGCCTCCTCGAGATGCGGGTATCCGGACAGCACGAAGCGCTGCGCGCCGGCGTCCACATATTCCTGCAGCCGCGCGGCGACCGTCCGCGGATCGCCGACGAGCGCGGTGCCGGCGCCGCCCCGCACGAGGCCGACGCCCGCCCAGAGGTTCGGGCTGATCTCCAGCTTGTCGCGCCGCCCGCCATGCAGCTCCGCCATCCTGCGCTGGCCGACCGAGTCCATCTTCGCGTAGTTTTCCTGCGCGCGCCGGATGTCGTCGTCGTCGAGCTTGCTGATCAGCCGGTCGGCCTCCGCCCATGCTTCCTCGTTTGTCTCGCGCACGATCACGTGCAACCGCACGCCGAATTCCACGGTCCGGCCGTATCGCGCCGCGCGCGCCCGCACGTCCGCGAATTTCTCCGCGACCGCCTCCGGCGGCTCGCCCCAGGTCAGGTACGTGTCGACGTGCTTGGCCGCCAGTTCGTGCGCAGCCGGCGACGAGCCGCCGAAGAACAGCGGCGGATACGGCGTCTGCACCGGCGGATGGAAGTTCCGCGCCTGCTCGACGTGCAGATGCTTGCCCCTGAAGTCGACCGTCTCGCCGGCCAGCAGCGCGCGCCAGACCTGCAGGAATTCGTCGGCGGCCTGATAGCGCTCGTCGTGCGACAGAAACACGCCGTCGGCCGCGAGTTCGGTCGAGTCGCCGCCGGGCACGACGTTCAGCAGCAGCCGGCCGTGCAACGCCTGATCGAGCGTCGCGGCCTGCCGCGCGGACGCGGTCGGCCCGCTGAGCGACGTGCGCAGCGCGACGAGCAGCTTGATCCGGCGCGTGACCGGCACGAGGCTCGCGGCCGTGACCCACGGGTCGAGGCAGCTGCTGCCGGTCGGGATCAGCAGGCCGTCGTAGCCCAGATCCTCGGCCGCGACCGCGATCTGGCGCATGTATTCATTGGTCGGCGGGCGGCCGAAGTCGGATTTTCCGAGGTAGCGCGTATCGCCCGACGTGGGCAGGAACCAGAAAATGTCGAGAGACATGGGTACGTCCTCATGGAGCTGTGGTGAATGACGGATCGCGATCGACGCATGCCGGGCCGCGGGGAGCCCGCACGCTCGCTGACCGGTGCCGCTGCAGCGGCGCCGGCGATTGCGTCGAATCGGCTAGTCGCCCATTGAAACAGCGCCATTCGCGATGGCCTACCATCAATATCGGAAATGCAAATCTGGTTTTCCGATTTCCGGTTCCCGCAGCCGGGACGCGGCCCGCCAGGCCGCATGCACGCGCCGCTGGCGCTCAGTGGATATCGAGGTCGCGATCCGTCCGGCCCGCCGTGTTGCGCGCTTTTGTCGCGGAACCTGCGCTTTCCGGTTGTCCATGTTCGGGCGGGATGGATCGATCGGCTTGCGGCATGCTGCTCGCCACGCACGCGGCCGGAACGCGCGAGTGCCATCCCGCCGTCGCTCAACCGTGCGCTTCGCGGTAGTTCGCGAACTTCGAGGTCTGGCCGATGCCCGGATTGAAGCAGTTGCACGGGTCCAGGCCTTCGTAGAACGACTTCAGCGCCGGCTTCGCACGGTACAGGTGCCCGACGTTGTGCTCGGCCGGATACTCGGCGCGCCGCGCGTCGAGGCGCTTCCACATCGCGTGTTCGAGCGCGAGGCAGTCGTTGCCCTTCCTGACGATGTAGTCCTGATGGAACACGTGGCAGAGGAAATGGCCGTAATACAGCTTGATCGCGATCGGCGCGTCGATCTCGCGCGGCAGCGTTTCGAACCACGCGCGGTCGTTGCGGCGAAGCGCGATGTCGAGCGCGACGATGTCCTCGACTTCGCGCGAATGCACGTTGCGGTAACGGATCGCCGCGCCCGCGGCCGCGAACCGGTGCAGGAACGCCTTTGCGCCCTCGTCCGGCGTGCATTCGAAGAACGCCCCGTTGCGCGCGGCGAAAAACGACTGCAGGTACGTGCGCGCCTCGTCGGCCGTCTCCGCCGACACCTTGAGCATCAGGTGGTGCTCGTACGTTTTCCCGTAGTCGCGAATGCGCCTGGGCAAGTGCTTCGGGAACAGGTGGCTGACGGCCTGCATCAGGCGATCGCTCAGATGCCGGGGCAGGAAGCCCAGCCGGTCGAAGAACGCGTCGCACTTGCTCTTGAAGCCGAACAGCATCGGCATGCGCTTGGTCCCGAGATGGTGGATCATCAGGAACGTGTCCTTGCCGTACTTCTCGGCGATATCGAACGCGTCGCGATGCAGGTACTCGCCCGCGATCGGCAGCTTGCTGAATTGCGTGAGCACATGCCTGCGGATGTCGGTCAGCTCGTCCACGTCATGGGTGCCGATATAGAACACCTTCGCGCCCGCCTCGATCGGGAACGTGTCCAGGCGCACCGCGAACACCATGACCTTGCCCGCCGAACCCGACGCCTCGTGCAGCCGCAGCGGATCGGCGTTGTAGCGCGCGGGGGTGTCCGCATCGACGTCGCGCACGTGATCCGAATAGTGGTGGTCGGACGCGGCCGCCTCGCCGTAGACGATGTCCTTCTCCGTGAACTCGCCCTTGTCCAGGCGCGCGAGGATGTCCTCGGGCACCGCGCCGAGCCGGACGCCCAGGTGATTCACCAGGCTCAGGCGCCCGTCCTTGCCGACCTGCGCGAACACGGCCATTTCCGTATAGGCCGGCCCCCGTTGCACGAGCGCGCCGCCGGAGTTGTTGCAGACGCCCCCGATCACCGATGCACCGATGCACGACGAGCCGATCACCGAGTGCGGCTCGCGCCCGTGCGGCTTCAGCGTCTGTTCGAGCTGGTCGAGCGTCGCGCCCGGCAGGCAGATCACCTGCTTTCCGCCGCCGATCACGTGGACCGTTCTGATCCGCGCGGTGCTGACGATCACGATGTCGCGGTCATAGTCCTCGCCGTCGGGCGTGGACCCGCCCGTCAATCCGGTGTTGGATGCCTGGCAGATGACGATCACGTTGGCGGCGACGCACGCCTGCAGCACCTTCCACTGCTGGAGCAGCGTGCCGGGCCGCACCACCGCCACGACCTTGCCCTCGCCGAACCGGAACCCCGTGCGGTAGCGGCGCGTATCCTGCTCCGTCGTCAGCACGTCCTGATGCCCGACGATTTCCGTCAGCGAATGAAGGAAAGTCTCCTGCCGCGTGCTGATCGGCTTCAGCGACGCGGAAGTTCCGCCTGGAACGGTTGACACGTGAATTCTCCTGTTGGCCGCGCATCGCGCGATGCGCGCTTGTCGTGGGCTGAGCGGACGCGCGGCAGGCGGCGCGGCGCCCGACCCGCCCGTCCGGTCGAATGCGGTAAGGCTAGGCGTGCGCGCAGGCGAAGTCCAATATCGCGCGGGCGCGACTTCAAGACGAAATGCATATGGATACGTGAACGGATGCAGGCGTCCGTCACCGCGGCATTGCCGCTTATGCGGCCGCGTCCCGCGCAAGCTCGCGCACGGCGCGCGCGAGGTTCCGAATCACGGGCGACTTCTCCCTCGGCCGGTGCACGAGCGCGATCCCCGTACGAAGCGGCTCGCCTTGCAGCGCGTGGTACGTGACGCCGCGCGCCTGCACCTGGCGCACTGACTCGGGGATCAGCGTGACGCCGAAGCCCGCCGCGACCATGTTCACCGCCGACGAAATCTGCGGCGACTCCATGCCGATGGCCGGCGTGAAGCCGGCTGCGTGGCACGCGCCGACGATGGCGTCGTACAGGTCGGGGCCGATCGAACGCGGAAACAGCACGAGCGGATCGCCGGACAGCGCGCGCAGCGCAAGCGCGCTGTCGGCGCTCGCCCGGTGGCCGGACGGCAGCACCGCGAGAAATTCCTCTTCCACGAGCGGCTGCACGGCAAGCTCGCGGCAATCCAGCGGCAGGCGGATCAACGCCGCGTCGACGCGCGCCTCGAGCACCTTGTCGAGCAGCGCCGGGCTATTGCTTTCTTCGCACTTGATGAGCACGCCGGGGTAGTCGCGCCGGTAGCGCTGCATCAACGACGCCACCAGCGGATGAAAGACGATCGAGCCGGCGAACCCCAGCACGAGCCGCCCGCTTTCGCCGCGACCGGCGTTCTGCGCTTCGGCGAGCGCCAGATCGGCTTCCTCGACGATACGCGCCGCGCGCTCCCGGAACAGCCTGCCCGCCTCCGTCAGCTCGACCCGCCGAGGGTGCCGGATGAACAGACGCGTCCCGATCTCGCGTTCGAGCTTGAGGATCTGCTGACTCAGCGGGGGCTGCGCGATGCCGAGGAATTCGGCTGCCTCGGTGAAATGGAGATACTCGGCCACCGCGAGGAAGTAGCGCAACTGACGGAATTCCATGCGGTTTTCGTGTCGGACATGCGGTGGACGGGGAGCGATCGGCTCGGGCGGGCGATTCTAACCCAATCGTATCGGAGCCGCGCTGCCGCGGCGCGGCAGCTGGGGCCGCGCGCAGTCGATCGCCCCCGCGCAGCGACATCACGAATGACGCCGCCGCCGCGCGTCACCCGCGCGCCTCTCGCAGCCGGCAGGCCGCGAGGATTCCCCTGAGCAGATCGACAGGCGGCGGCGGACAGCCCGGTATCGTCACGTCGACGGGCAGCAGATCGGCGACCGGCCCGCACACCGCGTAGCTGTCCTTGAACAGCCCGCCGGTGCATGCGCACTCGCCGGCCGCCACCACGAGCTTCGGCTCGGGCGTCGCGTCGTAGGCGGCCAGCACGGCCGCCTTCATGTTCAGCGCCACCGGCCCGGTGACGAGCAGCAGGTCCGCATGCCGCGGGCTCGCCACGAACTTGATCCCGAGCCCCTCGATGTTGTGATACGGGTTGCCCAGCGCATGGATCTCGAGCTCGCATCCGTTGCACGAGCCGGCGTCGATCTGCCGGATGCACAATGCCCGCCCGAGCAGGTCGAGCAGGTCCCGGTGAATCTGCTGCACGTCGTGACGCCACTCGGGCGCATCCGGCACAGCGGGTTGTTCCGGGAAGTCCGTTCGCGCGAATTGTCGGATCAGCTGCCACATTACAGGTCGTGCCCCGCGTAGTTCAGGTTGAACGATTTGTTGATCAACGGGAAATCGGCAACGATGTTGCCGATGATCGCATGTTCGAGCGCCGGCCAGTTCTGCCACGACGGGTCGTGGCAATGGCATCGCGCGATCGCGTCGCCGGCCGCCGTTTCGAGCGCGACGAACACGTCGCCGCGCCATCCCTCGATCCAGCCGGCGCCGCGCGACGGCGCGGCACCCGGCGTCACCGCCACCGCGCACGGGCCGTCCGGCAGATCCGTCAGCAACGCGCGGATCAGCCACAGTGACGCGGCGACTTCCTCGAACCGCACCGCGACGCGCGCCGCGACGTCGCCGCGCGCATCGCTTGCGGCCTCGACGCGGATCGCGTCGTACGGTGCGTGGGCCAGGTTCGCGCGCACGTCGAACGCACTGCCGCTCGCGCGCGCCGCCATGCCGCGCACGCCGAAATGGCGCGCGACGTCGGACGTCAACCGGCCGGTCCCCGAGAAGCGGTCCTGCAGGCCGGACTGGTCGTCATAGATCCGGCGCATCACCTGCACTTCCTGCTCGATGTGGTCGCAGTGCGCGCCGATCGCGTCGATCGCGGCGCGATCGACGTCGACCGCCACGCCGCCCGGCACGATCCGGTCCATCAGATAGCGATGCCCGAACAGCGCGCCGTTCATGCGCACCCACTCCTCCTTCAGGCGCGAGAACTGGGCAAGGCCGAATGCGAACCCGGCGTCGTTTCCGAGCGCGCCCAGGTCGCCGAGGTGATTGGCGATGCGCTCGCGCTCGAGCAGCACCGCGCGCATGCGCAACGCCCGCGCCGGCACCGCGACGCCGCGCGCCTGCTCGAGCGCCATGCAGTATGCCCACGAGAACGCGACGGTCGAGTCCCCGGCGATGCGGCCCGCGAGCCGGTGGCCGAGCGACGCGGGCGTCCGCTCGAACAGGCGCTCGACGCCGCGATGCGCGTAACCGAGCCGCTCCTCCAGCCGCAGTACTTTCTCGCCGACGACCGTGAAACGGAAATGTCCCGGCTCGATGATCCCCGCGTGGATCGGACCGACGGCGATCTCGTGCACCCCGTCGCCGGCCACCTGCACGAACGGATAATCCGCCTCGCGCGACGCGAACCGCTCGACGCCGGATGCCTGTTTCTGCAACGGATGGTAATCGTCGGGCCAGTTGCCGTGATTCAGCCACGGCCGCATGTCCTGCGCCCCGCGCGCGCGCAGCCCGGTCAGGTCGCGGATCGCGCGCTGCATGCGCGTCGCGCACGGAAACACCGCGCAGAGATCGGGATAGTCGCCGCCGGCCTGCAGCGCGTGGCCCATGACGAGCCGCACCCAGAGCACGCCGTCGTCGAGTTCGTAGGCCGCGCACACCGAAAACGCCTGCTCGGGCGACTCCGCGCCCCACATCGCAATCAGACGGCCGCCGCCCGCCCGCACCGCCTGCGCGATGTCGAGCCAGCCCGGCGCGTCGACGTCGGCACACATGACCGGCACCTGTCCGGCCAGCCTGGCGAGGCGGATTCGCGTACCGCCTATCGCATCGAGTCGCATCGTCTACCCCGCCATCATCGTTGCGGCCTGCCGGTACCACATCTCGAGATACGGCGGCACGTAAAGACCGAGCATCAGGCCGAGCCCCAGATGCACGAACACCGGAAACAGCGCCGGCCGGTGCGCGAGCGGCGTGGCGGTGGTGGCGGCGTCGCCGAACACCATCCGCTGCACGCGCGAGAAGATCGCCGCGCAGGCGACCGCGAGCGCCAGCAGCAACACGGGCGCGGTCCACGGCAGCGTATTGATCGCCGTCGTCAGGATCAGGAATTCGCTGGCGAACACCCCGAACGGCGGCAGCCCGAGAATCGCGAGGGTGCCGAGCATCATGCCCCAGCCGACCGTCGGGCTGGCCTGCACCATCCCGCGGATGCCGTCGATCGCCTGGGTGCCGGCCTTCTGCACGGCGTGGCCGACCGCGAAGAAGATCGCCGACTTGACGAGCGAATGGACCGTCATGTGCAGCAGCCCGGCGAACGTGGCGACCGGGCCGCCGAGCCCGAACGCGAACGTCATCAGGCCCATGTGTTCGATCGACGAGTACGAGAACAGCCGCTTGACGTCCTTCTGCCGGAACAGCGAGAACGTCGCGACCAGCACCGACACCAGCCCGAAGCCGATCAGCAGGCGCCCCGGCAGGCCGTTGCCGAGCGCGCCGTCCGCGAGCACCTTGCAGCGCAGCACCGCGTACAGGGCGACATTGAGCAGCAACCCCGACAGCACCGCCGAAATCGGCGTCGGCCCTTCGGCGTGCGCGTCGGGCAGCCAGTTGTGCATCGGCACGAGCCCGACCTTGGTGCCGTAGCCGACCAGCAGGAACACGAACGCGATCGACACGATGGTCGGATCGAGATGCGTCCTGACGGCATCGAGGCTCGTCCACATCAGCGCATCGCCGTCGGGGAGCTGCCGGCTCGCGGCCAGATAGAGCAGGATCGTGCCGAACAGCGCCTGCGCGATCCCGACGCCGCACAGGATGAAATACTTCCACGCCGCCTCGAGGCTCGCGGCGGTCCGGTAGACGCTCACGAGCAGCACGGTCGCGAGCGTCGCCGCCTCCATCGCGACCCACAGCACGCCCATGTTGTTGGTGAGCAGCGCGAGCAGCATCGCGAACATGAACAGCTGGTACATCGCGTGGTAGAGCCGCATGCGGGCGGGCGTCATCCGGCCGCGATCCTCCTCGATCCGCATGTACGGGCGCGAGAACAGCGACGTCGTCCAGCCGACGAACGCCGTCAGCGCGACCAGATACACGTTGAACGGATCGACGAACAGCGCGCGCCCCATCGCGAACGACGGCCCGTGCTCGACCGTGCGTGCCGCGAGCCATACCGTCGCGGCGAACGTCAGCAGGCTGAAGCCGGCGTTCAGGTTGCGCGCGAGCGGCCCGGGCCGCACGCACGCGAGGCTCGCGCCCGCGACCAGCGGAATGCCGAGCACTGCCAGCACGACCGGCGTGTCATTCATCTTTGAGCTTCTCGAGGTGATGGATGTCGAGGCTGTCGAACTGTTCGCGGATCTGGAACAGGAATACGCCGAGAATCAGGATGCCGACCAGCACGTCGAGGCCGATGCCCAGCTCGACGATCATCGGCATGCCGTTGGTGGCGGCCGCCGCCGCGAAGAACAGCCCGTTCTCCATCGACAGGAAACCGATCACCTGCGGAATCGCCTTCGCGCGGGTGATCATCGACAGGAACGACAGCAGCACGCACGCGAGCGCGATGCCGAGCGTGCCGCGCGCCACCGAGGTGGCGAGCTGGCTGATCGGCGTCGCGACGTTGAACGCGACGATCACCAGCACGATGCCGATCAGCAGCGTCGTCGGGATGTTGATGAGCGGCTCGACGTCGGTCCTGACGTCGAGCCGCCGCACGAGGCGGTACAGGATCCACGGAATCAGGCCGACCTTCAGCACGAGGGTCAGCACCGCGGACACGTACAGGTGCGCGTCGCGCGTCACGAAGCCGAGGATCAGGTTCGCCGACACGAGCGCGACGCCCTGCAGCGTATACAGATGGATCAGCGACAGGATGCGGCGCTGGCTCAGCATCGCGAACGACAGCAGCAGCAGCACCGCCGCGAGCAGATTGATCAATTGGGTCGCGTAGTGGTGCATTCACGCCCCCAGCAGGAAATGGACGAGCATGCCGATCACCGCGAGCAGGAACGCGGTCGCGAGGAACTCGGGCACCCGGAACAGGCGCATTTTCGCGTTGGCGGTCTCGACGACGGCGAGCACCGCGCCGCCCGCCGCCAGCTTCGCGAACAATGCCGGCACCGCCAGCAGCAGCGCGAGCGGATTGCCGGCTTCGGCAATGCCCCACGGCATGAACAGCGCGAGACCGATGCACGAATACGCGAACAGCTTGAGGCTCGCGGCCCACTCCATCAGCGCGAGGTGGCGCCCGGAATACTCGAGGATCAACGCCTCGTGGATCATCGTGAGTTCGAGATGGGTGGCCGGATTGTCGACCGGCAGCCGCGCGTTCTCGGCGAGCGACACCAGCGTGAACGCGATGCCCGCGAACGCGAGACTCGGATAGATCGTCAGCTCGCCGCGGCTCAGGGTCGCCACGATGCGGGTCAGCAGCGTGGACTGCGTGATCAGCGACGCGGAAAACAGCACCATCAACAGCGCGGGCTCCGCGAGAAAGCCGATCAGCATCTCGCGCCGCGCGCCGAGCGTGCCGAATGCGGTGCCGGCGTCCATCGCCGCCAGCGACTGCGCGACGCGCGCGAGCGCGAACAGGCCGACGAGCGCGATCGCGTCGGCGGCCGGCGACAGCGGCAATTCGGTGGACAGCGTCGGGACGATCGCGCAGGCGAGCGTCATCGCCGCCCAGACGACGTACGGCGCGCCGCGGAAGATCGGGCTGGCGGATTCGGCGACGACCGATTCCTTGTTGAACAGCTTGTGCAGCATCCGGTACGGCTGCCAGATGCCCGGCGCGCGCCGGTTCTGCAGCCATGCGCGGCACTGGTCGACCCAGCCCGTGAGCAGCGGCGCGGCGGCGAGCGCCACCAGGATTTCGAGGGTCTGCGACAGCACGCCGGACATCGTCACCATCGTCTCACCAGCAACAGGAGTGCGATCAGGACCAGGAAGCTGTAGGTCAGGTAGACGGCGATCCGCCCCGTCTGCAGCCGCCCGGCGAATTCGGACACGCGTTGCGTCAGCCTCGCGATGCGCGCATAGAGGGCCGGCCAGGTGCGATCCGTGACCGACACCCGGTAGGCCGGTTGCGGATCGAACGGCGACGGCAGTTCGCGTTCGACCCGGAAGAACGGCGTGAAGATCTCGCGGATCGGCTGCCCGAACCCTTCCGCCGTGTCCTGCATGCGCGCGGTCGGGAACGGGAAGCCGCAGCCCCACGGCGCCGCGCGCCTGAGCCGGCCGTGATAGAAGCGCCGCACCAGCAGCCACGCGAGCCCGCAGAACGCGAGGAAGAACAGCATGAACGCCGCGGGCATGTAGCTCGCGCGCGCGGACGAGACCGGCACGAACAGCAGCCAGCCGTGATGCTCGGCGCCGAGCCCCGCGCCGACGAGCGAGCGGGTCACGCCGTCGAGCAGCTTGACGAACTGGGCGGGGATCAGGCCGAGCATCACGCTGGCCGCCGCGAACGCGCAGAATGCGAGCCGCTCCCACGCATTCGCGTCGCGGGCGCGGTCGAGCTTCGCCTCGCGCGGCTGGCCGAGGAACACGATGCCGAAGAACTTGACCATCGTGTAGCCGCCGAGCGCGGCCGTCAGCGCGATCAGCGCGGCCAGGATCGGCACCGTCATGTTGAGCACCGGGTCGGGCAATCCGGGGGTAAACAGGAAACTCTGCAACAGCAGCCATTCCGCGACGAAGCCGCTCAGCGGCGGCAGGCCCGCGCTGGCCGCCACGCCGGCGAGCACCGCCCAGCTCGTCCACGGCATGAAGCGGATCAGCCCGCCGAGCTTGCCGAGATTGCGTTCGCCCGTCGCATGGAGCACCGCGCCGGTACCGAGGAACAGCAGGCTCTTGAACATCGCGTGCGACACGATCTGGTAGAGCAGCGCGGTCATCGCCAGCGCGGACAGGCGCGGCATGCCGTACGCGCGAAACAGGACCGCGAGCCCGAGGCTGACGCACATCAGGCCGATATTGTCGATCGACGAATACGCGAGCAGTCGCTTCATGTCGGTCTGGATCGCGCTGAACACGACGCCGAGCAGCGCGGTGACGATGCCCAGCACGAGCACCAGCACGCCCCACCACGCGATCTGGACGTGCAGCAGGTCGAAGATCGTGCGCAACATCCCGTACAGGCCGACTTTCAGCACGAAGCCACTCATCAGCGCCGACACCGGCGAAGGCGCGGCCGGGTGCGCGTCCGGCAGCCACACGTGCAGCGGAAACACGCCGGCCTTCGCGCCGAATCCGAACAGCGCGAGCAGGAACGCGATCGACGCCCAGAACGCGCCGAGCTGTTGCGCGCGCATGCCGGCGAACGTGTAGTCGCCCGTCTTTGCCTGCAGCAGGCCAAAGCACAGCAGCAACGCCAGCGCGCCGACGTGCGAGATCAGGAAATACAGGTAGGCCGCGCGGCGAATCTCGCCGATCCGGTGATTGGTCATCACGAGGAAGGTCGCGGACAGCGTCAGCGTTTCCCACGCCATCATGAACACGTAAGCGTCGTCCGCGACGAGCAGGAGCGCCATGCTCGCGACGCACGCATGGTATTCGAAGCAGATCAGGCCCGGCGAGGCGCCTTCGCCCTTGCGGAAGTAGCCGGCGGAAAACGCGCCGACGCCCGCGCTGACGGCGCCGAGCACGAACAGGAAATACCCCGACAGCGCGTCGACCCTGAGATGGAACGGCAGGCCCGGCAGACCGAGCGGCAGGGTCTGCGACGACGGCTCGCCCGCGATGCCGGCCAGCCCGAGCCCGCCCAGCAGCAGCCCGGCCAGCGCGCCGAGCGGGAACAGGCCATGCGCGACCAGCCGCGTGCGGCGTTGCGCACAGAGGCCCAGCACGCCGATCGCGAGCCAGGCCGCGACGACCCACAGGACAAGTTGGACGACAGGCGCAGGCGCCATCCGACGCGTCTCCCGTACCCTCAAAGGTTGTTGACGGCACGCCACGCGCGCGACAAGCCGTTCGCGGCGGCCAACGGCGCCATTATTGCATCGAAAGCGCATGGCGGTTAACAACGCATGATAATCACATTATCATGTCAGTAACATGATCCAGCTCAGTCCGGCGGCGCGACACCGCGTTCGCGGCGCCGGACCGGGCACTCGAGCGAACGACTTCCGATGCCTGCGCACTACTTCCGGAGCTTGGCGGGAAAAGACCGCAATGCCAACGCAAACCGCCACCTGGGGTTCTCTCTCGCGTTCGTCGCGGGCGCGACCAATGCGGGCGGCTTTCTGGCGGTCAGGCAATACACGTCGCACATGAGCGGCGTCGTGTCGAGCATCGCGGATCAGGCGGCGCTCGGCGATATTCCGCTCGCGCTCGCCGGCATCGGCTCGCTTGCGTCGTTCCTGATCGGGGCGGGATGCTCGGCGGTGCTCGTCAACTGGGGCCGCCGGCGCAACCTTCATAGCCAGTACATGCTGCCGCTGCTGCTCGAGGCGGCGCTTCTGCTGCTGTTCGGGCTGCTCGGCAGCCATCTCGCGATGTGGGAAGCGTTCTTCATGCCGGTGACCGTGATCCTGCTGTGCTTCATCATGGGCCTGCAGAACGCGACCGTCACGAAACTGTCGGGCGCCGAAATCCGCACGACCCACATGACGGGCATCGTGACGGACATCGGCATCGAACTGGGCAAACTTTTCTACTGGAATTCGTCGAGGACCGGCGCCGACGCGCCCGCGGTGCTCGCCAATCGCGCGAAGCTGAAGGTGCTCGGCACCATGCTCGGATCGTTCCTGACGGGGGGCGTGGCGGGCGCGATCGGCTTCAAGCACGTCGGCTACGCGGCGACCATCCCGCTCGCCGCCGTGCTGATCGCGCTGGCGATCGTTCCGCTCGCCGACGACATGCTGGACTGGCTGTTTCGCCCCCGCCGCATCGAAGCCCGTTCGCGCGAGTAACGGAACGGGCCTGCAGCGGCCGCCAACGATCGAAACGTCCCGCCACGGCGCCGCAATCGCAGCGGCCTGCGCGCGGGAGCGCCGATCGGGGGCGGATGCATTATAATCAAATTATCATATTTGCCCTGCCCCTCTCCGCGATGGAAACGAAGACTGCGCGCCTGACCGTCCTGATCGACCCTGCCAAGAAGGAAGCGTTCGAAATGCTTTGCGCCGCGCAGGATCTCACACCGTCGCAAGTCGTGCGCCAACTGATCCGCGAGTATCTCGCGCAGCACGGCGTCACCTACAAGACGAAGAGCACGCTCGGCAATCGCGTGCGGCGCAACCCGGCCGACTGACCGGGTACGTCACGCGGCGATTCTCCAGCGCAGCGGCGCGTTCGCGTGCCGGACGAAGCGGGCCGGGTCGAAGCGCTCGCCGCGCTTCAGGCTGCGAGCCGTCGAAGCCAGCTCGAGCGGATGCGCGTCGCCGAGCGCGCGCGCACGTTCGAGCAGCGCCTGGCCGGCCGGCAGCCGATGCGCCCCCTTCCACGCAAACGCGACATAGTTTCCGCTGTCGCGCACCGCGAACAGTGCGTATGACGTCCCGAACGCCGATCGCAGCCGCTCGACGTGCTCCGGCAATGCCGGATCGCAATCGGCCAGATTGACGACGAGCACGCCCGCATCCGCCAGCCGCTCCCGGCACGCGGCAAAGAACGCGGCGCTCGCGCACTGGGCCGGCATGCCCTGCGCGACGAACGCGTCGAGCAGGATCACATCCGAGCGGGCCGCCGCCACCCGCATGTGTTCGGCGCCGTCCGCCTGAACCACCTCGAAGCGCGCGTCGTCCACGGGAATCCGGAACACGTCGCGCAGCGCAATCACCTCGGGGTTGATCTCGACCGCGGTGACCGCCGTCCCGGGCAGGCGCGCATGGCAATACTTCGCCATCGACCCGCCGCCCAGCCCGACCATGCAGATGTGCCGCGGACGCGGCTGAAGCAGCAGAAAGCCCATCATCGCGCGCGTATAGCCGAGCACGAGCCTGTCCGGCTCGTCGAGCGACATGAAGCTCTGCGTCGACAGGTGATCGAAATGCAGCGACAACGCCTGCTTCGTCTCCAGCACGAACGGCTGCGCGTCGCTCAACGGCGTCGACAGGAATTCCATGAATGCATTGAAGGACGATCGATCGCCATCCACGTTACCGCTCCCTCCGATGACGCGCGCCGCGCCGACATGCAGGCGCCGCGACGCATGCGCGCGCAGCCTCTCCCGTTCGCCGCCTCGATGACGATGACGACTGCCCGGCCGCAACCTGACGGCCGCAGGCGCCCCCGGCTCGACCGAGACGGCAGGCTGCCTGAAGGACGCACATGCTATGATAATGAAATACACATATTTTTACCTTCTCATTATAATCCAGGCCCGCCTTCACGTTCGTGCGATCGCGCGGCAGCGATGAGTGGGGCTCGACGAGGATTTCGACATGTTTGACCACGGCGTGACGCTGCTGTCCCCCGATCGCGTGCCGATGTCACTGCGTGACGTCGCGGGGAGCCGCGGGCTCGTCGTGGTCGGCGTAGGACGCGGTGGCGAAAGAGGATTCCAGATGCTCTACCGGTTTCGGGAAGACAGCGAACGGCTGGCGTCGCAAGGCGTTCACCTGGTATTCGCGTACCCGAGGGAATCGGCGCGCCACGTGCTGGACCCGATCTCGGCCTCCAGTGCGCGCCTGCAGCGTCGCCCTTGCTTGCTGCTGGACGCGGACGGATGCTTGTTCCGAAGCGGACCGCCGGTCCGCTCGCTCGCGGTCGCGCACCTCGCGCACGACATGGCGCTGCTCGACGCCGCCGACATCGACCTGCGGAATGAAGCGTGGGAAGACGGGCTGCACGCGTACCTGTCGCGCATCCATGTCGGCGCGAACGACGCGGCGCCGGCCGGGAACTGATCCGCATGCGCCCCATGACCTACCGGTATCTGGGCACCCGCGTGCCACAGCCCGCGGCGCTCGCCGACAAGCCGATCGTGATCGAGACCGCGGATCTCGTGTCGCTGTGCTTCGACCATCGCGGCATGCAGAGCTGCATGCTGCGCGCAGACCCCGACGCGCTGACGCTCGGCTACACCCGCACGATGATGGGCTTCCTGCTGTTCCATGCGAAGCCGTCCCACATCGGGATGATCGGCCTGGGCGGCGGATCGCTCGTGAAATATTGCTATCGGCGCCTGCCCGACGCACGCATCACCGCGGTGGAAATCAGCCCGGAAGTCATCGCGTTGCGCGAGCGGTTCCACATCCCGCCGGACGACGGCCGGCTGACGGTGCTGTGCGACGACGGCGCCCGTTTCGTGTCCGTCACGGACGCGCAGTTCGACGCGATCCTGCTGGACGGATTCGACGCGGCCGGCTTCCCGCAGGCGCTCGGCAGCGACACCTTTTACGCGGACTGCCGGCGCCGGTTGAGCCACGGCGGCGTGCTCGCGATCAATTTCCTGTGCGACGACCCGCATCTCGGCCACTATCTGTCCGGGCTGCGCCGCGCGTTCGGTGCGACGTCCGTCGCGCTGGCGCCGGCGGAAGACAGCGCGAACAACATCATCGCCTTCGCGTGGAACGGTGACGCGACGCTGCCGTCGCTCGAGACCTCGATCGAGCACGCCCATCGGCTCGCCGACCAGTACGGCGTCGATATCCTCGGTACGGCGATGCGTCTCGAGATCGGCGCGAGTTACGACTGGGAGCGATTCGGACGGCCGTCCGCCGGCTGA
Source organism: Burkholderia sp. lig30 (assembly GCF_000687455.2). GTDB lineage: Bacteria > Pseudomonadota > Gammaproteobacteria > Burkholderiales > Burkholderiaceae > Burkholderia. Next base: position 65,538 of record NZ_JGVW01000070.1, on the reverse strand, counting down.
ACCCGCAACGGTCCGGGTCGCTTCGCACGAAGCGCCATTTTTCAGGGAGAACGCATGAACAGCGACAACACGTCAAACGCCGGCACGCTTTCGCGTTCGGCGATCTGGGCGCTGGAGCGCCTGGCCGAAATCCGTTACGGGCGGGAAACGCCCGCACTCGGCTGGTCGGTCACCCGGGAACTCATCAGCGCGGGATTCGTCGCATACGCGGCGAACGGGCGCAGCGGCGTGTCGATCACCGCCGCCGGAAAAGCGTTCGTGCAAAGCCTCAAGTGAGATCCCGTCGCCGCGGCGCGGCGTGTGCGCGCGGCCCGGCCATGCTCGACGCCGCATCGCCTTCGATGCGGAAAGACCCGGAACCGGACATCCGCCGACGCCGCGCATGCGTGCCCGGATGATGCGCGGCGATCATCGCGTCACGCGGCAACCGCGTCCGCTTCCTCGGCGAGGCTCTCGTGCGTCTTGCCGTGCGGCTGCGGATTGCCGTTCTCGTCGAGGCTGACGAACACCATGCGATCGACCGTCAGGATGCTCTTCCCGGTCACGGTGTTGCGGACATGGCACTGCAGCGTGACCGAGGTCTTGCCGAACGCGCTCGGAATGAAGACCAGCTCGATCACGTCGCCCTTGCGCGCCGAACTCACGAAGTTGATCTCCGACATATACTTCGTCACCACGCGCCGGTGCCCGACGAGATCGATCATGTAAATGGCGGCCTCTTCGTCGATCCACGACAGCAGACGACCGCCAAACAACGTTTCGTGCGCGTTCAGATCTTCGGGCTTGACCCACTTTTTGGTGCAGAACTGCATTTGATACACTCCAATGAATCAGGGTTTTCCCTAATTATGCAGTGTTTCAAAATTCCGTGCCAGCAACAGCGCGGCTAAAGCGCGCAGCGACGCCCCCGATCCGCATGCGCGCCGCCCATCGCGACGCGGTCGGCGCGCCTGCCCATGCCGGCGCGGCGGGCCGGCACACTCGGCCAGGCCGCCGTTCGCCACCGGCATCCTGCTGCTTCAACCGGCCGCCAGCGAAGCGCCTCCGATCGTCGCATCCGTCAGCTTGAACACCGACACCGCCCCCCGGAGCTTGCCTGCCTGTTCCTGCAGGGACTGCGCCGCGGCGGCGGCCTGCTCGACCAGCGCGGCGTTCTGCTGGGTCACTTCGTCCATCTGCTTCACCGCCTGGCTCACCTGCTCGATGCTGTGGCTCTGTTCGTCGGACGCCGCGGTGATTTCACCGACGATGTCCGCCACCCGCTTGATCGCATCCTGGACTTCGCCCATCGTGGAGCCCACCGCGGACGCCTGCCGCGCACCGTCCTGAATCATCGCGACGGACGAACCGATGAGGTCCTTGATCTCGCGGGCCGACGATGCCGAGCGCTGCGCGAGACTCCGCACCTCGCTCGCGACGACGGCGAATCCGCGCCCGTGGTCGCCGGCACGCGCGGCCTCCACGGCGGCATTCAACGCAAGGATGTTGGTCTGGAACGCGATGCCTTCGATCACCCCGGTGATGTCGGAAATCTTGCTGGAGCTGCTGCTGATCTGCTCGATCGTGCCGACCATCGACTGCACGGATGCGTTGCCCGTTTCCGCCAGGCCCGTGGCATTGAGTGCCAGTGCGTTCGCCTGGCGGGCGTTGTCCGCGTTGTGCCGCACCGTCTCGGTCAGTTGCGCCATGCTCGCCGCCGTTTGTTCGAGCGAAGCCGCCTGCTCCTCGGTGCGCGACGACAAATCCGTGTTCCCGGCCGCGATTTCCGCGCTGGCGGTGGCCACGCTTTCCGCGTTGCCGCGGACCGAGCGCACCACGTCGGTCAGCGAACCCTGCATCGCGCCCAGCGCGCCCAGCAGCGGAGAGATCTCGTCGGCGGAGGAATCCACCACCGCCACCGTGAAATTGCCGTCGCGGACGCGTTCGGCCACCTCCCGGGATTCCGCGACGCGGCTGCGAAGACTTTTCCCGATGTACCACGAAAACGCCACCAGACCGATTGCGATGGCCGCCACGAGGCTCACCAGCAGCACACGGGTCGACTGCACGGCGTGCTCGATGTCGACGACCTGGCCACCCAGTTGATCCCCCTGCCTGGCGCGCTCCTCGCCCAGCCATTTCTGAATCCGCGCGAAGGTCGGGATGGTCTGGGCCGTCAACATCTGGAACGCTTCGTCGCGGTGCCCTTCCCGAATCAGCCGGAGATTGGCTTCCGCGACCGGCCACGCATCGGCCTGCATCTTGAGCCAGACGTTATGGAACGCCTCCTTTCCGGCGGCGTCGGTAATCTCGTTCAGGAATGCGTCGTCGTTACGGTGGATCTGCTGGCGTTTCGCGTCGATGTCCTGCGCCGCGGCCTGGACGTCCGCAGCCGACGACACCAGCATTGCGTGGCGCAAGTCCAGCAATACCTGCGTCATGCTCAGTTCCGTGCTCGCGATGCGCTCCAGCTGCTGCATGCGCACATTGCCCGCGTTGGCGGCGATCCGCTGCGCGCCGGTCAACTGGATCCAGGAAACGGCGGCGACTGCCGACAGGACAACAATCAATGCGGCCGATACGGCATACAGTCGGCTTGTCAGGCTGAATTTCGCGAAGAGTTTCATGACAGGGTAAGCGGATGGAGAAAGTGTCGGATTTCCGCAGGCTACTTGCCAGGGAACAACTACTTGACGACGCATCTCCCGCGTTTCTTGAGGCGGAAATCTTGCGATGGCGCAAGGAACATGCACACTGTCTCGCCTGACGCGATCCCCCCGGTGGAGCGACTGCGAAACCCGCCGGCAATCCACGAGGCGCCCGCCCAGGCCGGTCGCCCCGTGGATACGCCATTCCGGCGCTCACTCGACGTTGTCCGTCACATCCGTCATCCGGATCATGTGCGGCCGCCCCCCATCCTCGTCCGGCGCTTCGGCGGCCTCCTTCGGATGAATGAGCGCCTCGAGCCGTGCCTTGGTCGCGACGAACTCGGGCGAATTGACTTGCGCATAGTCGCGCGGCCGCGGCACCGGCACCTCGATCAATTCCTGCACTTCGCCCGGATTCGCCTTCAGCACGAGAATGCGGTCCGCCAGGAAGATCGCTTCGTCGAGGTCGTGCGTGATGAACAGGATCGTGATGTCGATGTTCCGCCAGATGTCGAGCAGATGCGCCTGCATCTTCGCGCGCGTCTGTGCGTCGAGCGCACCGAACGGCTCGTCCATCAGCAGGATGCGCGGCCGGTTCGCGAGTGCGCGCGCGATCGCGACGCGCTGCTTCATCCCGCCCGACAGCTGATGCGGGTACACGTTCGCGAACCGCGTCAGCCCGACGAGATCGAGCCACTGCATCGCTTCGCGCTCGGCCTCGCCGCTGCTGCTGCCGTTCATCCTGAGGCCGAACATCACGTTCTTTTTCACGGTCAGCCACGGAAACAGCGTGTAGCCCTGGAATACCATCCCGCGGTCGGCGCCCGGCCCCTGCACGGGCTTGCCGTCGAGCAGCACGTCGCCGCTCGACTGCGATTCCAGCCCCGCGAGAATGCGGATCAGCGTCGACTTGCCGCAGCCCGACGGGCCGATCACGCACACGAACTCGCGCCGGTGTGTCTTGAAACTGATGTCGTTCAGCGCGACGCATTCGCCCTGCGGCGACTTGAATCGCTTGCCGAGATGGCGCACCTCGAGGATGACGTCGCGCGTCTTCAGGCGCGCGAAACGCGCGCGCACCGCGTCGGACTGGATCAGGTAGTCGGGAATGGCTTGCGGATTCTGCATGATTGCCCCTTCGGAAATCGTTCGGCTCGAAAGTCAAAGGCCATCACGCTTTCAGCGTGCGGTCCCACGGAAACAGCTTGCGGCCGAGCAGCCCGAGCACGATGTCGGTGCCGAGGCCGATGATCCCGATCATCAGGATCGCCGCATAGACGTTGTCGAAATGCTGGTAGCGCGCCTGCTGGCTGATGTACCAGGTAATGCCGGAACTCGTGCCGACCAGTTCGGCGACGATCAGGTAGGTCCACGCCCATCCGAGCAGGATCCGCTGGTCGCGGTAGAGATCCGGCAGGACGCCGGGGATCACGACATGCGAGATCAGCTGCAGCTTTTTCGTGCCGAGCGTCATCGCGGCCTCGAACAGCCCGTATTCGAGCTTGCGCGTCGTGTTCGCGACGATCAGCACTTGCTGGAACAGCGTCCCGATGACGATGATGGCGATCTTCGGCGCGTCGTAGATGCCGAGAATCGCGACCATCAGCGCGCCGAACGCAGGCGCCGGCAAATAGCGGAAGAACTCGAAGAACGGTTCCTGCAGCCGCGCGATCGCGCTGAAGGTGCCGCAGACGATGCCGATCGGCACGCCGATCGCGGACGAGATCACGAACCCCCAGAAGATGATCCGGATGCTGTGCCAGAGGCTCTGATGAAGCCAGACGCCATCGCGCGATGCGGGCGGCGTCGTGAACGCCGTATAGAACGCGCGCAGCACCTGGTGCGGCGCAGGCAGATAGACGGGGTTCGCCGGCATGCCCTCCGGCACGGCTGCATGCGTGTCGCGTGCATGCGCGAGCTCGTCGGCGAACACCTCCTTGTCGACCTGCATGCCGGTCTGGAAGTAATCGACGCTGCCCGGGTTCGTGATGCGCACCTGCGGGTGCCAGACGAACGGCGCGTAGCTGAGCAGGCACCAGACGGCGAGCGGCAGCAGGAAGGACGCGATGCCGAGCATCCATTTTCCGCGTGTCGACAGCTCGCGGCGAACCGCGAGCCATTCAGTCGTATTGCGGGTCGTTGACATGTGAATCTCCGTGTCGTGTTGCAGGCGTGCCGCGCGAATCCGTTGCCGGACGCGCGGCGTCGCGTTCATCTCGGTGCCGGCGCGAGGCTTGCGCGATAGGCTCGCCAGCCGCCGAACCGCGTGATGTCCTCGGCGCCGCCGAGCGCGGCGCTTTCGCAAAGAAAGCCCTGGACTTGCGCGCCGTCGGCAAGCGTCAGCGTGCCGATGCCGAGCGGCGCCGCGATCCCGGCAACGAAGCTGCCGTACCCCGCGACGGGCATGTCCCAGAGCTCGACCGCGACCGCGGCGCCGTCTTCGGCGACGCGCACGAGGCCGGGCTTCGCGACGCCGCCCGACGCGGCGGCCGGCAGCGCATGCAGGCGATACGCCGCCGCGGTCGTCGTCTCGGCGACGAAACGCGCGCTGCGCTGCGTGAGCTGCCAGTTCAGCGGTTCGCCGCGCAAATGGGCGCCGACGACGGCGACACGCACGAAGCCGCCGGCATCGGCGATCGCGCCCGCGCGCGCGCCGGCCTCCGAACGCGCGCCCTCGCCGCTTGCGCCGCCACCCGGTTGTTCATCGAGCCACGCCTGCGCCAACCCCAGCAGCATCGCATCGTCGTGTGCGCGGCCGACGAACGTGATGCCGAACGGCAGCCCCGCATGACGTCCGGTTGCGCACGTGCCCGCCGGCACCGCGATCGCCGACAGGTCGAGCAGGTTGACGAAGTTCGTGTAATAGCCGAACCGCGCATTGACGCCGACCGGATCCGCCTCCAGCTCGGCAACCGTTGCGGTCGTCGCGGAGGTCGGCATCACGATGGCATCGATGCGTTCCCAGACGCGCGCGGCCTCCATTCGCAAGGTAGCGAGCCGGTCGAACGCCGCGAACGCGTCGGCGGCGCTGAAGCGGGCCGCGCCGCCGACGATGTCGCGGATCACCGGATGCAATGCGTCGGGCTGCCGCGCCATGAACGTGCCGAGCGCCGCGAGCCGCTCGGCGACCCACGGCCCGTCGTACAAGAGCCGCGCGGTGTCGAGGAACGGCATGAAGTCGATCTCGACAACGTGTGCGCCGCTCCCGCGCAGACGCGCGACGGCTGCGTCGTAGGCGAGCCGGTACGATTCGTCGCCGAAGAATTCGAGCTGATCCCGGCGCGGCGTGCCGAAGCGCATGCGGCTCAGCATCGGCGAGCCGCAGGCAATGCCCGATGCGGCCAAAAGCGGCTGCCATTCGCGCGCATACGGATCGCCCGCCGTCACGCCGCGCGCGACATCGAACACCGCCTGTGCGTCGGCCGGCGTGTGCGCGAACACCGACACGCAATCGAGCGACCGGCAGGCGGGCACGACGCCAAGCGTGCTCAACACGCCCTTCGTCGGCTTCAGCCCGACGAGCCCGTGGAACGCGGCCGGCACGCGGCCCGAACCGGCCGTATCGGTGCCGAGCGAGAACGCGGCGATCCCGAGCGCGACGGCGACCGCCGAACCGGAACTCGAGCCGCCCGACGCGTAGCGCGGATCGAGCGCGTTGCGGCACGCGCCATACGGCGAGCGCTGGCCGGACAGGCCGGTGGCGAACTGGTCGAGGTTCGTCTTGCCGACCGGAATCGCGCCCGCCGCGATCAGGCGCTCGACGACGGGCGCGCTGCGCGCCGGCGTGTATGCATAGGCCGGGCAGGCCGCGGTCGTCGGAATGCCGGCGAGATCGATGTTGTCCTTGATCGCGAACGGCACGCCGAACAGCGGCAGCGTGGCGATGTTGCGTCCGTCGAGCGCCGCCGCGTAGCACGTCATTTCGTCATGCGTGAGCGGGCGGATCCACGCATGATGCGGATCACCCTGCGCGAAACGCGCGGCGATCGCGTCGACCAGCGCCCGCGGCGTCAGGCTGCCCTCGGTGTAGCACTGGCGCAGCGCGGCCAGCGAGCGCAGATCCGGCATCTCGCCATGATCGGGCATGCTCATGCGACCTCCTCGGCGGCATCCGCCCGCATCACCATCAGCCGTTGGCCGGCGGTCACCGCCGTGCCGGGCGCGCAGTCGATCGACTCGATCACGCCATCTTCCGTCGCTGCCACGGACACCTCCATCTTCATCGATTCGAGAATGGCGACCACTTGCCCTTCGGCGACACGCGCGCCTGCCTCGACGAGGACCTTCCATACGGAGCCCGATACGTCGGCGGTAATTCCGCGCTGCGCGGCGGTAAGTTCCTCGCTCGCCGATGCCGCGCCATCGTCGGCGCCGCCGCCGGCGTCGCCCGCATAGTCGGCCTGCCCCGCCGCGCGCCAGCGCTCGCGTTCGGCGTCGAACGCCGCCTGCTGCGTCGACTTGAACGCGGCGATCGATTGCGCTTCGTCGCGCAGGAAGCGGTTGTATTCGGCGAGATCGAACACCGATTCCTCGATCTTCAGGCTGGCGCGACCGGCCGCGAAATCCTCGCGCAGCGCCGTCAGCTCGGCCTCGCTCACCTCGTAGAAACGGATCTCGTCGAAGAAGCGCAGCAGCCACGGCTTGCCGGCTTCGAACTCGGGTGTCGTGCGATAGCGGTTCCACATCTGCACGGTGCGGCCGACGAACTGATAGCCGCCCGGGCCTTCCATGCCATACACGCACAGATAGGCGCCGCCGATGCCGACCGCGTTTTCCGGCGTCCACGTGCGCGCAGGGTTGTACTTCGTCGTCACGAGGCGGTGCCTGGGATCGATCGGCGTCGCGACCGGCGCGCCGAGGTAGACGTCGCCGAGCCCCATCACGAGATAGCGCGCGTCGAACACGATCCGCTTCACGTCGTCGATGCCCGACAGGCCGTTGATGCGGCGGATGAACTCGATGTTGCTCGGGCACCACGGCGCGTCAGGGCGCACCGACTGCATGTAGCGCTCGATGGCGACGCGGGTCGACGGGTCGTCCCACGACAACGGCAGATGCACGATTCGATTCGGCACCCGCATCTCGGCGACGCCGGGCAACGCGCGCTCGGCCTGCCGCAGATGCGCGAGCAGCGTGTCGAGCGACAGCACGCGATCGTCGAACTGCACCTGCAGCGAACGGATGCCGGGCGTCAGGTCGAGCATGCCGGGCAGCCGGTGCGCATCGAGCCAGCACATCAGCGCATGCACGCGAAAACGCAGGTTCAGGTCGAGCGCGAGCGGGCCGTATTCGATCAGCACGTTGCGATCGCCCGACCGGCGGTAGACGACGCCGGTCCCGTCGCCGGCGGACGGATCGCGATACAGCACGCAGCCGTGCGGCGCGATCTCGCCCCCCGCCGGCGCCATCGCCGGTTGCGCGACGCGCGCGAACTGCACGGTGTCGCCCGGCCGCAACTGGCCGAGCTTCCATAGCTCGTCGCGCACGACCGTCACCGGGCAGACGAATCCGCCGAGACTCGGCCCGTCCGGCCCGAGGATCACCGGCATGTCGCCGGTGAAATCGACCGCGCCGATCGCATACGCGTTGTCGTGGATGTTCGACGGGTGCAGGCCCGCTTCGCCGCCGTCCGCGCGCGCCCATTGCGGCTTCGGGCCGATCAGCCGCACGCCGGTGCGGCTCGAGTTGTAGTGGACGGTCCAGCGCGTGTCGTAGAGCATCGCGATATCGTCCGCCGTGAAAAAATCCGGCGCGCCGTGCGGGCCGTCGAGCACGCCGAGCGTCCAGGCATGCGTGAGCACCGGACGCTCGGCCACGTCGAGCGTCGCGCCCGCTTCGCCTCGCCCCGCCCCCGCGGGCAGATGCAGCACGTCCCCCTTGCGCAGCGCGCGGCCCGCGTGCCCGCCGAACTGGCCGAGCGTGAAGGTCGCCTTGCTGCCGAGGTAGTCGGGCACCTGCAGGCCGCCCTTCACCGCGAGGCACGCGCGCACGCCCGCTCCCGTCACGCCGCCGAGCTTCAGCACGGCGCCCGGCGCGGCGCGCAGCACCTGCCAGAACGGCGCGGGCACGCCGTCGAGCGTGGCCGCGAGCGGCGCGCCGCCGAGCACGAACAGCGTCGCCGTATTGAAACGCAGCGTCGCCCCGACCATCGTGAATTCGAGTCCGGCCGCGTCGCGCGGATTGCCGAGCAGCGCGTTCGCGAGATCGAACGCGCGGTCGTCCATCGGCCCCGACGGCGGCACGCCGACGTCCCAGTAACCGATTCGCCCGGGCGTCTGCTGGACGGTCGTCTGCACGCCGCCATCGAGCACGTCGATGGTGTGCGGCGCGAACGCGAAGCGCGACAGGAACGCGGTCGTTTGCGCGCCGCGCGCGAACGTGTCGGAACCGGCAATCGCGCGCAGGTAGTCGAGATTGGTCTCGATTCCGTACAGCTCGGTGCCGTCGAGCGCGTCGCGCAGCGCCGAGAGCGCGTGCTCGCGCGTGTCGCCGCTTACGATGAGCTTCGCGAGCAGCGGATCGTAGAACGGGCTGATTTCCGTGCCGGCATCGACCCACGTCTCGACGCGCGCCGCGTCCGGAAACGCGACATGCGTCAACACGCCCGCGCTGGGCTGGAACTGCTTGTTCGGATCCTCGGCGTAGAGGCGCACCTGGATGCTTGCGCCACGCGGCGCGACTGCGAGCGTGTCGAGCGGCGGCAGGTCGCCTTCTGCCTGCAGGATCATCCATTCGACGAGGTCGATGCCGGTGACTTCCTCGGTCACGCAGTGCTCGACCTGCAGCCGCGCGTTCACCTCGAGGAAATAGAACTGCCGCGCAGTCTCGTCGAACACGAATTCGACGGTGCCGGCCGATGCGTAGCCGACCGCGCGCGCGAGCCTCACCGCGCTCGCATGCAGCGCGTTGCGCTCTGCATCGGTCAGGCCGGGCGCGGGCGTTTCCTCGATGACCTTCTGGTTGCGCCGCTGCACCGAGCAGTCGCGTTCGCCGAGCGCGATCACGCCGCCGCGCCCGTCGCCGAAGATCTGCACTTCGATGTGCCGCGCCTGTTCGACGAATTTCTCGAGGTAGACGCCCGCATGCGCGAAATTCGCGCTGCCGAGCCGCACGACCGTCTCGAATGCGGCTTCGAGCTGGGCGGCATCACGGCACAGCGACATGCCGATGCCGCCGCCGCCCGCGGTGCTTTTCAGCATCAGCGGATAGCCGATCGCTTCGGCTTCGACGAGCGCCGTCTCGACGTCGGGCAACAGGCTCGTGCCGGGCAGCAGCACAACGCCCTGCTCGCGCGCCAGTTCGCGCGCCGTGTGCTTGAGGCCGAACGCGCGCATCTGGTCGCCGCGCGGCCCGATGAAGCGCAGGCCGGCCGCTTCGCACGCGTCGGCGAAGCCGGGATTCTCGGACAGGAAACCGTAGCCCGGATGCACCGCCTGCGCGCCCGTCGCGCGCGCCGCGTCCAGGATCGCGGCGACGTTCAGGTAGCTGTCGGCCGCCGGCGCCGGGCCGACGCACACCGCCTCGTCGGCGAGCGCCACATGGCGCGCGTCGCGATCGGCTTCCGAGTAGATCGCGACCGATGCGATGCCGAGCCGCTTCAGCGTGCGGATGACGCGGCACGCGATTTCGCCGCGATTCGCGACGAGCACTTTCGCCAGTCTCATTGCGCCTCCCAGATCGTCAGGCGCACCGGCGTCGGGTTGTAGCCGTTGCACGGATTGTTGAGCTGCGGGCAATTCGAGATCAGCACCGTGACATCCATCTCCGCGCGCATCTCGACATATTTGCCGGGCGCCGAGATGCCGTCCTCGAATGTGAGCCGGCCGAGCGGCGTAACCGGCACGTTCATGAAGAAATTGATGTTGCTGACGATGTCCCGCTTCGTGAGTTGCGCGCCGGCACCGCACGTGCAATGCGAGATCGCGTTCAGGAAGCTGTCGCGGCAGTTGTGCATGTGGTGCTTGTCGAGCGCATAACGGACCGTGTTGCTCTCGGCCGCGCACGCGCCGCCGAGGGTGTCGTGGCGTCCGCAGGTGTCGGCGACGATCGTCATCATCGGATTGCCGAGATTCGACAGCAGCACGCTGCCCGCGCTCAGGTACAGGTTGCGCTGCTCGCGGATCGTGTCCTGCGCGCTGTAGCGCTCTTCGGGATCGTCGGTGCGATAGAACAGCGTATCGACCGCCTGGTTGCCTTCGAGATCGAGGATGCGGAACACCTGCCCGCGCCTGACCTCGTGCAGCCAGGGGTCGCCCGCGTTCAGCGTGAAGTCGTACACCGCATGCTGCGTGTCGAGGGTGCTTTCGATAATCGGCATGGCGGTGCTCCTCAGGCGAACAATCGGTCGGTGTTGGTGAAGCCGCGCTCGTTTTCCGCGCACGCGCTGCGGCACGGATCGTCGGCGGGTATGACGGCGTCGGCCGGATATGCGCGATACGCGATCAGCTTCACCGGCTTCGGCGCATAGGCGGGATTCGGATCGAGAGGGTGCGGCGCGGTCGAGAACGCGGCCAGCGTGTTCATCTCGAAGCGCAGATCGAACGCGCTGCCCGCCGGCGAATGGCCCGTCACGTAGTCGAGCGAGCCGTCGTCGCCGGGCGCGACCTTGCTGAAGAAATTGACGTTCGCGGCAAGATCGCGCGCGGACAGCCCGTATTTCGCCAGCTCCAGCACGAGGCTGTCGCGGCCGTTGCGGATCATCGCGTTGCGATCGGCCTGGTACGACGATGCGCCGTACTTGCGCGCGAACAACCGCGCATCGCCGACACCGCCGAGCGCGTCGTGCCAGCCGAGCGTATCGGCCGTCATCGACGCGATCACGCGGCCCATGTCCGTGTAAAGCGCATGACCGCGCGTCAGGTGCGCGGTGTGCTGGGCCTTCAGCGTATCGGCCATGTTGTAGCGTTCGAGCGGATCTTCCTGACGATGGAAGACCGCTGACAGGTTCGCGCCGCCGTCGGGATCGACGACGCGCAGCGCCATGCCGCGGCGCAGGATACCGGACCAGTGCGCGCCGGCGGGCAGGATGGTTTCCCACGCGACGTGCGCAAGCGGGGCAAGAAAGGCTTGGGGGCTCGACGACATGACGGCTCCTCGGATCGGTTGAGAAAAAGCGTGAGAGGGCGACCGAACGACATCGCGACCTCCCGGGCTTTTATCCCTCCGTGGAGCCTCGTCGATTCCTCTCGTCGAGGAAGGCGGCAAGACCGGATTGCTCTCGGACCAGGCATCGCACGGCAATGTGTGCCGCGCGACCGGAACCCTAGCGATCCTGAAGATGATGCAAATTGCTTCGCACCTCTCGCAGGCCGATGAAGCGATTTGCGTGCCAGCACATGCGATATGTGCAATTGCGGCGGCGCCGCACGCGTGGCGCCGTGTCACGCCGGATGAATCGGCGGTCGGCCCGCCCCCGCACGGGGCGCATCGCGCACCAGACGAACGCGACGCGCACCAATGCGGGGCGACGAAGCCCGGGCTTCGCGTGCGCTGCCGCAATGGCATGGCCATTGCTCGTCACCTGCATCTTCCTCTCGACTTCAAGCGCTCATGAACAGACTCGACACGTTGCGGCGCGTACTCGCCGCATTGCTTTCCGCCCGTTTCATCGAACTGCAGCGGCCCGCGCGCCGTCGCTGATCGCCGGTTGAAGCGCCGCTGCCGGCCAACGCGCGCCGCATGACTGGCACGCTTCTCGCTCACCCCGGCATCGAGAGGTGCGGCGGCGTCGCATCTTAGGGATGCTAGGGTTCCGGTTCGTCAGAACGTCTGGTCCGAGAGCAGCCCGGCGCGTTTTCAGGCGGCCGTCAGGCCGGGTGGATGCGCGCTACACGGCGGGACAAAAGCCCGGGAGATCGGCGATGGCGGCGGCCATCGTGCCTCTCCGTGGCCGGCGTTTCGTCCCGCATCCGCAGGAACCGGTCATGTCGCGGGATCGCGCAAGCGCGCGGTCCTTCACGAACCCTTGCATTCCCGGTCTCCTGGAGAAAACGATGACGCGCCTCGCCTCCCCGTTCCACCGCCTGCTGTCCTCCCGTTCCGTCCGCCGCGCATGCGGCGCCGTCGCGCTCGCCGGCACCCTGCTCGCCGCGCCCGCCGCACACGCGGCCGCGCCGCTGAAAATCGGCTACAGCGACTGGCCCGGCTGGGTCGCGTTCCAGGTCGCGCTCGACAAAGGCTGGTTCAAGGAGGCCGGCGTCGACGTCGACTTCGAGTGGTTCGATTATTCGGCGTCGATCGATGCGTTCTCCGCGGGCAAACTCGATGCGGTCGCGGTCACGAATGGTGACGCGCTCGTGACGGGCGCGTCGGGTGCCAGGAACGTGATGATCCTGCTGACCGACTATTCCGCGGGCAACGACATGATCGTCGCGAAACCGCCGCTGCGCACCGTCGAAGGCCTGAAGGGAAAGAAGGTCGGTGTCGAACTCGGCCTCGTCGACCACCTGCTGCTCGAGACGGCATTGCAGAAGCACGGGCTGAAGGACACCGACGTCAAGCTCGTCAACGCGAAAACCAACGAGCTGCCGCAAGTGCTCGGCTCGTCGAGCGACATCGCGGCGGTCGCCGCGTGGCAGCCGAACGCCGGCGAGGCGCTCAGGCGCGCGCCGGGCGCGCGGGCGATCTTCACGTCGGCGGACGCGCCCGGCCTGATTTACGACGCGATCACCGTCACGCCGACCAGCCTCGCCTCCCGCAAAGCCGACTGGGCCAAGGTGACGAAGGTCTGGTATCGCTGCGTCGCGTACATCAACGATCCGAATACGCAGGCGGACGCGGTCCGAATCATGTCCGCGCGTGTCGGCCTCAAGCCCGAGCAATACCTGCCGCTGCTCAAGGGCACGCACCTGCTCGATGCGGCCGCCGCCAGACAGGCATTCCGCAAGGGCGACGGGCTCGATTCGATCTACGGCTCGACCCGCAACGCCAATGCGTTCAACGTGCGCAACGCGGTCTACAAGCAGTCTCAGGACGTCGACGCGTACATCGATCCGGCGCTCACCAACGCGCATTGACATTCTGCGGGGCGGCGCGAAACGGCGCGTCGCCCCGCACAGCTTCAGCGCCGCATCCGCGGTGCCCGCCAATGGGCGCCGCCCGCCATCTCGACAAACGATCCGAGATATTCGATCGACGCATCCGCGTCGCGCGTGCCGAGAAAGATCTGCTTGGCGATGCCGTCCTTGCCGAGCTTGACGCTCACCACCGGCATGCGATCGGCGTATTCGTCAGCGAGCCAGCGCGGTAGCGCCGCGACGCCGCGATCGCTCGCCACCATCTGCAGCATGATGTCCGTGGTCTCGATCGTCTTGTGCCGTTTGGGGGCGATGCCGGCCGGCGTGAGGAATTGCGTATAGATGTCCAGCCGGTCGGTTTCGACCGGGTACGTGATCAGGATCTCGTCCGCGAGCTGCTCCGGCCTGACGTAACCGACACCTGCCAGGCGATGCTGCTCGGCGACGACCAGCACCTGTTCGTAATCGAACACGGGATCGAAGCGCAGGCCCGGCTTTTTCAGCGGATCGGGTGTCACGAGCACATCGATGTCGTAGCCGATGAGTGCGCCGATGCCACCGAACTGGAACCGCTGCTTGACGTCCACATCGACGTCCGGCCAGCGCGCCAGATACGGCGACACCACCTTGAGCAGCCACTGGTAGCACGGATGGCACTCCATCCCGATCCGCAGCGTGCCACGTTCGCCGTCCGCGTACTGCTTCATCCGCGCTTCCGCATGCTCGAACTGGGGGAGAAGCCGTTCCGCGAGCGAGAGCAGATACTGCCCTGCCTGCGTCAGTCGCAGGCTGCGTCCGTCGCGGTCCCAGATTGGCGTGCCCAGCTGCTGCTCGATTTTCCTGACGGCATGACTGAGCGCGGACTGGGTCAGAAACAGCGTGTTGGCGGCGGCCGTCAGGGAGCCCTGGCGGGCAACTTCGCGGATGATTACAAGGTGGATACGTTCGAGCATATGGGCAACCGGATAAATTTCACATGAACAATATTAATGGATACATGAATTAATTCCATTATTCTTCATGGGTCGAGCATCCTATCATCGCTGCCAGTCTTTTTCCTCGTGATTTTTCATCGGACGGCAGCACCTATGGTCACCACGCACAACCTCGGCTTTCCGCGCATCGGCGCAAAACGCGAACTCAAGTTCGGCCTCGAACGCTACTGGAAAGGCGAATCGTCACGCGACGAACTGAAGGCGCTCGGCGCACAGCTGCGCCGGCGTCACTGGGACAACCAGCGCGATCTGGATCTCGCGCCGGTCGGCGATTTCGCGTTCTACGATCAGGTTCTGGACATGAGCTTTACGCTTGGCAATCTGCCCAGGCGCGTCCAGGGCTTCCAGGGCGATGCCATCGACAACTCCTTCCGCGTGGCGCGCGGTCGCTCGGCCCAGTCGGCGGAAGAGCACGCGGCATGCTGCGGCGGCGTCGCGGCGGGCGAAATGACGAAGTGGTTCGACACCAACTATCACTACATCGTCCCGGAATTCCACGCCGACACGAACTTCACGCTCGACCCGTCGCGACTCCTCCAGCAGCTTGGCGAAGCACGCGAACTGGGTGTCAACGCAAAACCCGTGATCATCGGCCCCGTGACGTACCTGTGGCTCGGCAAGGCGAAGGACGATTCGGATCGCCTTGCCTTGCTGCCGAAGCTGCTGCCCGTCTATGGCGCGCTGCTGGATACGTTGACGGCTCAGGGTGTCGAGTGGGTCCAGATCGATGAACCGGTGCTCGTCACCGAACTCGGTGCCCCGTGGCAAGAAGCCGTGAAGACCGCTTATGCCGCGCTGGAGACGCGACGGATCAAGCTGCTGCTCGCCACGTATTTCGGCCAGTTGCGCGAGAATCTCGCGCTCGCCTGCTCGCTGCCCGTCGACGGCCTGCACATCGACGCGATCAATGCGCGCGACGAAATCGCGACGCTCGCTCGCGAGTTGCCGGCGGACCGCGTGCTGTCGGTCGGCGTGATCAACGGCCGGAATATCTGGAAGACCGACCTGATCGCGACGCTCGACTGGCTCGAACCGCTCGCGACGCAGCTCGGCGAGCGGCTGTGGATTGCGCCGTCGTGCTCGCTGCTGCACGTCCCGGTCGATCTGGCGAGCGAACAGAAGCTCGACGCCGAGATCCGTTCATGGCTCGCGTTCGCGCTGCAGAAGCTCGACGAGCTGAAGGTGCTGGCAACCGCACTGAACGACGGCCGCGAAGCCGTCGCCGATGCGCTCGCGGCGAACGCGGCAGCAATCAACGCGCGCCGCGAGTCGCCGCGCGTGAACAACCCCGCCGTGAAAGCCGCGGTCGCAAAGATCGACGCCGCGCTTGGCAAGCGCATGAGCGCTTATGCACTGCGCGCACCGAAGCAGGCGGCGCTGCTGAAACTGCCGGCGTTCCCGACCACCACGATCGGTTCGTTCCCGCAGACCGCCGACATCCGTCACGCGCGCAGCGAATACAAGCGTGGCACGCTCGACGAGGCGGGCTACAAGGCCGAGATGCATGCGGAAATCGCGCGCAGCGTACGCGAACAGGAAGCGCTCGGGCTGGACGTGCTCGTGCACGGCGAAGCCGAACGAAACGACATGGTCGAATACTTCGGCGAGCAGTTGCACGGCTACGCGTTCAGCCAGTTCGGCTGGGTGCAGTCGTACGGATCGCGCTGCGTGAAACCGCCGATCCTGTTCGGCGACATCAGCCGCCCGAAGGCGATGACCGTCGAATGGATCACGTACGCGCAGTCGCTGACGAAGAAGCCGATGAAGGGGATGCTGACCGGCCCGGTGACGATCCTGAACTGGTCGTTCGTCCGTGACGACCAGCCGCGCTCGGTGTCGTGCCATCAGCTCGCGCTCGCGATTCGCGAGGAAGTGCTCGACCTCGAGAAGGCCGGCGTCAAGGTGATCCAGATTGACGAAGCGGCGCTGCGCGAGGGCCTGCCGCTGCGCCGCTCGCAGTGGGCAGAGTATCTGGGCTGGGCGGTCGAATCGTTCCGCATCACCGCGAACGGCGTGCGCGACGAAACGCAGATCCACACCCACATGTGCTATTCGGAGTTCAACGACATCATCGCGTCGATTGCCGATATGGATGCAGACGTGATCACGATCGAGACGTCGCGCTCGGACATGGAGTTGCTCGACGCATTCGACCACTTCAAGTATCCGAACGAGATCGGACCGGGCGTCTACGATATCCACTCGCCGAACATCCCGACCGAACAGCACATCGTCGGCCTGATGAAGAAGGCGGCAGAGCGCGTTCCGGCGGAGCGGCTGTGGGTGAACCCGGACTGCGGCCTGAAGACCCGCCAGTGGGCCGAGGTGATGCCGGCGCTGACGAACATGGTCAGCGCGGCGAAGGTGCTGCGCAGCCAGGTACGGTAACGCGGCACGGCCTTGCGGCGGCGCCAGCCGACGCGAGGCCACCACCGCTTACACAAGTAAAGTCGTTTGTTATGCACTGCACCATGCGCTCGCCGCTGACTGCTGCGCATTCCCGGATTGGCCGAAGCGGGGCGGCATCGCACGCATGACCACGCGGTTCGCCCGCCGGATCTCCCCCTCTCCGATGCCCACCACGGCGATGGCACACGCATCGTGCCACGCGTGCGGCGCTCCGCGTCGCTCTCCCAGCCAAGTAGCAGGGTGAGTACATAAGCCGATCTTTGCTGTGCCGGACGCGGCAGAATTATTCGATGTGCGGATGACGTCCCGTCCATCTGCCCTGACGACGATGGCCGACGAGCTCGACGGCCAGCGCTGGCATCCGGAAAGCCGATGGCGTTGGGGGCGGTCGAGGATGGGCGCGTTTTCCCATCGGCCAGGTTGGCGCCCCAATCGCGCTGGCGTGATAAACCGGATAGTTGTCGTGCCGTTCGCCGATGCCTGCAAACAACTCCGCACAACATTGAGTAGCCGTTGCAGAGCCGTGCGAAAAGCGGTTCGCAACCCGAAACGGTTCGTCCAGCCAAAAGGCGGCTTTCTAGCTACAACCGCCGTTCTGCGGCCATTGGGCGACGCGTCAGTTGGCGCCTGGCGCTGGCGTTCGAATGCCGGCCACTGTGAGCGAATCGAGCCTCAATTGTCGGACGGCTCGAACCGGGCGAAGAGCTGTACCCATCCGAGCTTTCGCCGCCTCCTTGGCTCCCAGATCCTTTCTCTCAAGATTCTGGACCACATGAGGGAGATAAATTTCCGAGTCCAGATTTCCATAGCTCGAGTAGTACACGAACGTGGGAAGCGCTTTCAAGACAATATCTCGAACACCTTCGATGTCTTCGGGAGCGGGCGACCTGATATGGGACGACCATTCGGTCAGGACATCGATTGACTGCTGCACGCGAGGAACGATTGTCGACGTCTTGGCCGGCTGGTCTGGCAACAACTTCTTCAGCGTTTCGATGGCGGCATCGAGGTCATGCGCAGTCCAGTCTTGCATGATGGGTTCGGCCAGAGCGTGAATAGCGTCAACAATCGCAGCCTTAAGAGGCTCCTCCCGCAGCGCTGGCAGTGGCCACTGCGGCCTTACAGTTCCGGTACGCCACCGAGTCTCCCCACTGATGCTAATCGCGGCATAGGAGTTCGCTGCCGATAATACGGCAGGGTTCGGCGTGCAATCGAATGAGTCGATCTCGACGGCATTACGTCCCTGCTATGCGACCCGGATCAGGCCGAACCCAAGTAGGCCAAGCACGGATACCCCATGCCCCACTCCGGCGGGGCTTTTTCGATCAGACGGCTGTCTGCTCGTGCCGAATGGCTTCTAGTGCCGCACGAACAAGAAAGCCGCTACGCGTTTCCTTGTGGGCCTCCGCGAAGGCGTCAATCTGTGTAAGCACGAAGCGTGGCAAACTTATATTCACACGCTCTGGCTTCATATCAAATTTCGAAGGATCAATGTCTACGACAGCCCAAAATGAGCCGGCATAGTCTGGGTTGTCGCGAAGTTCCTCAAACGACGTGGGCTCGAAGCGAACTTCGTCCCCCGCCTCGACGGAAGTTTCAACCCATCCCTCGATAGCCTCTTGCGTGTTTTCGAGCGCTTGTTCGAGCGTCGTTCCCCATGAGTTGCAGCCCGGAAAATCCGGTACGACAACGCCATAATCGGTGCCCTCTTGCTTGTCGACAGCAACGAAAAATCTCACATCCAACTCCTTGTTTGGAACCCGCTGACCGGTTGCGGCCCTCGGGGTCCGTTGTAGCCACCAGCCTTACTGCCCGGTGAGTGTTAAACCAGATTGCCTCTCGATGCTTTTCAGCGTCGCAATCGTGAGGTCTTTCTCTGGATGCGGCACCGTTACCGTGCCTGGCTTGCTGGGGTGCCTGAAGTGATGATGACTCCCCTTCACCCGCTTCTGCACCCACCCATCCTGCTCAAGCCGCCGTATCACTGTTCTCGAATCCATAACGCCGCACCATATCCTTCGCCAAAGCTGTCGCCATACACACCCCTTTTCTCCTGACCTAGTGTGTATCCTATACGCACCGCAGAGGAATGCAAGGAAAGTTTGTGTATCCGGTGTGTAAAAATCCCTGCTGAGTCCGGTCACTTGGGCGTCGCGACGTCGGCCTGGAAAAGGATTTCCAGCTCGTGGAGCAGCGCCATACGGGCCGTCGTCTCCACGCAGGAATGCCTTGGGGTGCCTTCAGGGTGCCGGAAGTGCGGCCGTAGCTGAAAAGTGTCCCGCGCTGCGTTGACCGCGTCGAGCGGCGTGCCGCAACTGACGCATTCGCAGTTGCACCGGGCGCCACGTTGTTGCTCATCCAGTTCGAAGATCAAACGCGGCGAGTCGGCCTCACAATCGCGGATCCATGCCATGACCACGGTGGCCTTCGTTTGGCCTTCGCTGGTTGAGCTCATCCCCCACTTTATCCCGGTGATCGGGCTACTCGATGGCGCGATCCTGGTGCCGTTCGGCATCCTGGCCGCGATCAACCTCGTGCCGCCTGGAATCATGGCTGAACATCGCGCCGCGGCTGCGCTGGCCGCCGAACGCCCCGTCAGCCGTGGGACGGCCGTCGTGACCGGCGTGGTGTGGCTGGCGTCACTCGCGCTGGCCGCCTGGTTCGGCTACCGGAATTACGCGGCCTGACTGTTCCCCCGGCCAGCCTGCCCGGCCGACGCGCGCGGGTCACGGCATCGGTTCGGGCCACGTATCCCGCTTCCCATGGCGCCGACCGGCGGTCGCACGGCCGTAGATACAACTTTCCTTGAAATTTAGACACAACTTTAGTTGCGTGGGCGGCGCATCCCGACGCGACAGCATGGCCTCAATATCAAACTGGCAAGATAAGTTTTCTTATCACAACAGCACGATTTACATGCCAAACTGGCGTACACGAAAACGCGCCGACCTCCCGACGACGCCGTCGAATCGCGAGGGACACGCCCCCCCGGAAGAAACCCACCATGCAATTGAGCCAAAGTAGTTAAGGCTGTCTTCAGCTTGGGCGGCGCATCCTGATTTCACGGCAACAGCGACTGCTCAATTGCCGCCCTGGACTACTGGAGGCCCCTATCATGAAATTCTTCATCAGCGTCATCGCGATCGCGACAGCAATCACGCCGGCACTCGCATCCGCCCACTCCCAAAACGAGGGATTGACTCGAGGACAAGTCGAGGCGCAGCTCGTTCAGATCGAAGAAGCGGGTTATAACCCCGTGCAAAAGGACAACCATTACCCGCAATCAATACAGCAGGCCGAGGCACGCATCCATTCGCCGGAATCGGCCGCACAGCCGGGCGAATCGGGCTATGGCTACGCACAACGAACAGCAGAGGAGGCCGGCCACGTGACCGCTGGCCACGATCTCCACCGATCCCTCTACGCACATCATTGACATGAGTAAACGAGCGGCCGCTGACGATGCTCCGTGTCCGGGCTTGTGGCCTGCCATTGCGTTGTGCCTGTGATCGGACGGTTGTGCGTCAAACCGCTGGTAGCGGATGCCGAAACCGGGCAATCGCCGGTTGCAGATCGCCGCCCTGCAAGACACGCGCGGCGGCCCGCGAAACCGTCGCGCTGGCGGCACGCACCGAGCACATCATTCTGGTCGTGACCAGCCACGTGCTGTACGGGCCGTGGCACCCGCTGCACTTCACGATTCAGCTTCGCGCCGGCACTCTCGAGCTGGCGGCTCAACGGCGCGTTCGCGCCGCCGAAGATCGCGCCGGCCAGCGCGCGTTCGATCTGCACGCCATGGAACGGCGTGCGCACGGCGACAGCCGCAGCGTCTCGGTCCTGCAACACCCGCGCATGATGGTCCAGACGAGCATGGCGGATCCGCACAAAGTCGCCCGCGTCGAGCGGCTTTGACAGATCGAGTCCGATCACCTCCACACCGAGCGGCCCGATTCCTCCAGATTCTGCACAAGACCTTTCCCGCCAAAAGCATTAATAGACTGCCACCCTCTCTCCAATAATTCACGCGGCCGACCTTACGGCACGCCGACGATCCCGCCTTATCCATTACAACAAGATCATATGCACTACTATCAAAATAACGAGGCGAGCAACAAGCTTGCCCCCGTCACGCACGGGCCAGCCGCCGGCAACCGGCTGGCGTCCGGCATTGCCGGTACCTGCCTGATGGCATGCCTGGGCGGCTTCGGCACCGATGCGGCCCAGGCTCAGAGCAGTGTCACGCTGTACGGCCTGATCGACGCGTCGATCACCTACGCGAACAATCAGCGCACCCACGGGGCCGGCTCGTCCGGCAGCAGCAGCTGGTCGATGACGAATGGCGCGTTGAACGCATCGCGGTGGGGGCTGAAAGGCAGCGAGGATCTCGGTGGCGGCTGGTCCGCGATCTTCACACTCGAAAACGGCTTCTCGGTGCCCACGGGCGGGCTGTCGCAGAAAGGGGTCGACATGTTCGGCCGTCAGGCCTGGGTCGGGCTGAAATCGAAAGAGGACGGCTCGCTCACGTTCGGCCGCCAGTACGACCTGATCCTCGATTTCGTGACGCCGCTCGAGCCGTCGGGCCCCGGCTGGGGAGGCAATCTGGCCGTGCATCCGTACGACAACGACGATTCCAACCGGAACATCCGCATCAACAACTCCGTCAAGTATACGAGCCCGACCTACCGCGGACTGACGTTCGGCGCGATGTACGCGTTTTCGAACACGGCCGGCCAGTTCGGAAACAATGCGGCCTGGAGCGCGGGGCTGTCGTACGCGACCGGGCCGCTCAAGCTCGGCGCGGGCTATCTGAAGATCAACCGGAACGCGAACCTGGCGAACGCGAACGGCGCGGTCAGCACGACGGACGGCTCGGCGACGATCACCGGCGGCGGCGAGCAGATCTGGGCGATCGCGGGACGATACGCATTCGGCCCGCACTCGGTCGGGCTGGCGTGGTCGCATTCGGCCACCGATGGCGTGACGGGCGTGCTCCAGGGCAGCAGCATCACGTCGCTCAAGGGCAATTCGCTGATTTTCGACAACTTCACGATCGACGGGCATTACGCCGTCACGCGCGCGTTGAGCCTGTCCGCCGCCTACACGTATACGATGGCGCGCTTCGACAGCAAGACCGGCCAGACCCGCCCGAAGTGGAATCAGGTGGTCGCGCAAGCCGACTATGCGTTCTCGAAGCGAACCGACGCCTACCTCGAAGGCGTCTACGAGAGCGTGAGCGGCGGCAACGGCAACCCGGCGTTCGACGCATCGGTCTGGACGCTGCCGCCGTCGGCCAACAGCAACCAGATCGTCGTCGCGCTGGGCCTGCGGCACCGCTTCTGAGCACAGCCTGCGCTAGGGCCTGTTCACGCTAATAACGGGCTTGCGCTGGCCGCCAGAAGGAATTTTTCAAAGACAGGGGAACGAGCCTTGCCGGCCGCATTGCGGCGTCGGTCGTCGCTTGTTTGGCTCGGCCAAACGGCGCTCCTCCCTCCTTGCACTACAGCCGGCAAGGCTCGTTCGCAAGCCCGTTATTAGCGTGAACAGGCCCTAGCCCTAACGCGTGATGCTCGCATACCACGCGGCGGCCGCGTCGATCTCGCCTCGCGTCATGTTGCGCGCGATGTTGCGCATCTGCTCGGACGTATCGTTATGGCGCGCGCCGTTCGCGAAGTTGAGCAACTGCGCCTTCGTATACGCGGCCGGCAGGCCGTCGAGCCACGGGCTGCCGGCCTTCTCGTCGATCCCGCCGTGACAGGCGGCACAGGCCGGCACGTTGCGCATCGGCGCGCCGTGGACGACGATGTCCGGCGCGCCCGGCGCATCCACCGCGCGCACCGGCACCGGACGCGGCAGCGACGCGTAATACACGGCCAGGTCGCGCAAGTCCTGATCGCCGAGGCCATGCACCATCGGCGACATCGCGGCGTTCTGCCGCGCGCCGCTCGCGAAGTCGCGCATCTGCTTGTACACGACGATCGCGGACTGTCCCGCCAGATTCGGCGTGTTCGCCTGGCTCATGCCCTTCTCGCCGTGACACATCGTGCAGCGCAGCGACAGCGTCGCGCCGCGGCCAATCGACTGCGCGCTCGCGTCCGCCAGCAACTGCGGCGTCACCTGCACGTCGCTGATCCGGTACGACGGCGCGATTGCCTTGCCGGCGAGCCATTGGCGCGGCACCCCGGCCGCGCTGCAGATCGCGTTCCACACGCCCTGGAACTGCGGGTCGCGCTGCACCGACGGCAGCCAGACAAAACCCACTGCCGCCGACACCAGCACGACACCGGCCACCGCGCCGACACTGACCCGGAACCACGGGTTGGCCAAGGAGAACAGGCGCTCGTCGCTCATCGCTGCGCTCCGATCGTGATCGCGGGCACGGCCGTGTCGCCGCGGGTGACGAGCTGCATGATCGGGTAGCCGTAGTTGACGACCGTGAGACCGATCATCAGCGCGATCCACAGCGCGAAGCCGTTGAGCGCGACGGGCACGCTCGGCGATTCGTGAACCGCCGTGCTGAAACGATACGTGCCGGGTTCCGTGCGCGGCGCGCGATGCCCCTGGATCAGCACCACGAAGAACAGGATCGCCGAGATCACGAGGATGATGCCGCCGATCGCGGACATCGCCACCCACATCGCCTGTCCGGCGAGCGCCGGGTCCGAATAGTCATAGTAGGCCATCCGGCGCGGCATCCCGAGGATCCCGACCCAGTGCCACGGAAAGGTCGTGACGATCATGCCGACGAACCACAGCCAGAGCTGCCAGCGCATCAGCCGCCAGTTGGTCAGCGCCCGCCCGGTAAGATGCGGCCACAGGTCGTACGCGATCGCGAAATACATCGTGACGATCGCCCCCGCGAAGATCAGGTGGAAATGCCCGGTGATCCACTGCGTGTTGTGGACCGTCGAGTCGAGCTGGTAGCTCATGTTGATGAGGCCGCCCGCGCCGCCGAAACCGAGCATCACGAACGAGAACGCCAGCGCGAGCATCTGCGGGTTCTCCCAGGGCAGCGCGGCGAGCCAGCCGAACGCCCCCTTGCCGCCGCGCAGGCGCGCTGCGATCTCGACCGATGCGCTGATCGTGAATACCGTCAGCAGGGTCGGCACCGCGACCAGCGACGTGAACACCGATTGCACGAACTTGAAGCCCGAGCCGACCTGCGGATCGGCGAACAGGTGATGAATGCCAATCGGCATCGACACGACGAGGAACAGGATGAACGAGATCCGCGCCATCGCGTCGCTGTAGAGCCGCCCGCCGATCGCGCGCGGCACGATCGTGTAGTACGCGATGTAGGCCGGCATCAGCCAGAAGTAGACGATCGCGTGCAGCGTCCACGAGAAGAACACGCGTGCGAGGCCCGCGTCGATGGTGGTCTTGAAGCCGAGCGCGACCGGCAGGATCTGGAAGATCACCTCGATCGCCGCGCCCACCGCGGTCCAGCCCCACAGATAGGCGCCGGCCACGGTCGCGAACATCGCGAGCGGCACGGTCTTGCCCGGATTGTCCCGCTTCCACGCCGCGAGGTTGACCGACATCAGCGCAACCCAGATCCACGAGCCGACCACGACCAGCACGACGCCGAGGTAATAGAACACGTTGCCGATCATCGGCGGATAGAACGTGTAGAGCACCGACGCGCGCCCCATCGCGACCGGCACGCTTGCCGCCACCGCGCCCAGCGCGATCAGCGCAAACCCGGCCCACGCCCAGCGCACCCCGACCAGCGTGCGCTTGAGCGCCAGCTCCGCGACCGAGTAGCCGAAACCCATCGCGATCAGCGTCGGAAACACGTAGCCCATCACGGTGCCGTGCTCCGTCACCGAGCGATAGTAGAGCTCCGGGTCGCGCAGCCAGCTGTGCAGCGGACTGCGCACGAGCATTTGCCATGCGCCGAGCGGCAACGCCACGGCGAACACGATGAAGGCCAGCCAGAAATGCGCGAGTACGAGTCGTTTGCTATTCAACACAGCTCAGCCTCCGCGATTGGACGGCCAGTTGCTGGAACGCGGCCTTGTCGATGACCTTCACGTGCGCCCACATCCCCTGATGGCCCGTGCCGCAATACTCGTGGCACGGCATCAGATGGTCGGCGGGTGCCGGAAACGTGGTCCTGAACGTCGCGACGTAGCCGGGTTCCACCATCGAGTTGATGTTGGTGTCCGTCACCAGAAACCCGTGCACGACGTCGGCGCTCGTCGCCCGGAACGTGATCGGCGTATCGGCGGGCACCAGCACGCACTGCGGCGTGAACGAGTATTGCTGCGCGACGATGCGCACCGTCACCGAGCCGTCCGGCTCGAGCGCGGTGCCGAGGTTGCTCTCGACGAATTCGCCGCTGACGTGCAGCGACTCCGGCCGGATCGTCTCGACCCGCGAAGGCGGCATCATCGCCCAGCGCAAGCCGGTGTAGACGACCATGATCACCAGCAACGCGACGATGGCAAGCATGATCGCCGCCCAGCGGCGTTCGACGCGCTCGGCGACATCGGTGGAAGCCGGGCTGTTCGGATCGAGGGAGTTCGCCATGTTGCCCCGTATTACTGGATGACGCCGCGCGGCAGGAAGACCAGGAAGTAGAAGGCAAACCACATCGCGACGACCAGCACCGTCGCGGTGCCGGCGAGCGCGAGCGCGCCGCGCGGGCCTTGCCGCACGATTTCGTCGACGCGTTCGGCGTCCGCTGCGGGCTCGCCGTGTTGCGATGCGGATGACTCGATCATCGTGGCCTCAAAAGATGGGCGCCGGACGCAGCTCGTTGACTTCCTTCGTGCTGACCGGCTTGCCGTGGTTGCCCCATGCGGTGCGGATGTACGTGACGACCGCCGCCACCTCCTCGTCCGACAGCAACTGCGCGAACGGCGGCATGCCGTACGGCATCGGGTTCTTGCGCGTGCCGGGCGCGTAGCCGCCATTCAGCACCATGCGGATCGGATTGACCGCGGACGTCATCTGGATCGACTGGTTGCTCGCGAGCGGCGGGAAGTGCGGCGGCTTGCCCTGCCCTTCCTTCGCATGGCACACCGCGCATTGCGCTTCGTAGATCTTCCGGCCGAGCGGCGCGAGACGACGGGTCTCCTCGGTCACGGCCGCCGGCGGCGGCGCGGTATCGGCTTCGCCCGTGCGGCCGGGCAACGACTTCAGATAGACCGCGACGGCCCGCACGTCTTCCTCGTTCAGATACTGGAAGCTGTCGTAGACGACTTCCGCCATCGGTCCGTAGACCGCGCCGCGACTCGATATCCCCGCGTTCAGCAGCCCGACGATGTCGGCGATGCTCCAGTCGCCGAGCCCGGCCTCGCGATTCGACGTCAGCGACGGCGCGTACCAGTTCTGCAGCGGAATCAGTCCGCCCTGGTACTCCTTCGAACGAATATTGCCGCCGAGCGCGTTGATCTCGGTGTGGCACATCGTGCAATGGCCGAGCCCCTCGACGAGGTACGCGCCGCGATTCCATTCGGCGGACTGGGCCGGATCGGGCTTGAACTCGCCCTCGCGGAAGAACAGCGTGCGCCAGCCGAGCAGCAGCTCGCGCCGGTTGAACGGGAAACTCAGTTCGTGCGCGCGGTTCGGCTGGCGGATCGGCGGCACCGACAGCAGGTACGCGTAGATCGCGTCGGAATCGGCACGCGTCACTTTCGTGTAGGACCCGAACGGCATCGCCGGATAGATGTACGAGCCGTCGCGCGACTTGCCGTCGTGCATCGCGCGGTAGAACTCGTCCGCCGTCCAGGTGCCGATGCCGGTTTCCTTGTCGGACGAGATGTTCGGCGAGTAGAGCGTGCCGAACGGCGTCTCCATCGGACGGCCCCCGCCGAACAGCTTGCCGGACGGCACCGTGTGGCATGCGACGCAGTCGCCCGCGCGGGCCAGGTACTCGCCGCGCGCGATCAGTTGCGCGCGTTCGGAAGGCTGCGCCGGATCGGCCGCGTAGGCCGCGGCAACGGGCACCACCGCGCCGACCAGCAGCGCGGCGAGCGTGTCGAGGAATCGTGGGCGGGTCACGTGTGCATCCCCCGCTAGTTGGAAACGCTGCCGCAGGCAAGCGGCAGCTTCGACCGCTCTTCCGCCGCCGGCGCTGGGTTCGACGGCGCAGGCTGCGCGGCGAGCCATGCCGCGACCGCGGTGATGTCGCGTTCGGAGAGCCGCGTCGCGATGTCGTGCATGCAGTCCGGCGCGGCCGCGCGGCGCGTGCCATAGCGCCATGCGCCCAGTTGCGCGCTGATGTAAGTCGCGTGCAAGCCGAGCAGCCCGGGAATCGCGGGCTCCATGCCCGTCAACCCGCGGCCGTGACAACTCGCGCACGCCGGCACGCCGCGCGCATGGTCGCCGTCCGTGACGAGCGCCTTGCCGAGCGCGAGCGTCGGCGCGTCGACGCTCGGGGTGGCGGGCTGCGGATACGGCGGATGCTGCGCGGCGAAATGCTCGGCGATCTGGCGCAGGTACGCATCGGGCAGATACGCGAGCAGGTAGTTCATCGGCGGATACTTGCGGCCGCCGTCGCGAAACGCGCGAAGCTGGCGGTACAGATAGCCTGCGGGCTTGCCTGACAGACGCGGGAAGTAATCGTTGTCGGTGCCTTCGCCGTGCGCGCCGTGGCATGCGGCGCAACCCATCACCCGCGCCTGCATGGTATCGGGCGCAGGCTCGGTGGCCGGCTCGGCGGCCAGCGCCGGCGCGCCCCATCGCATGCAGGACGCAAGCAGCACGACGATGAACAGTGCGATGCGATTCGTCACCAGCGTCCTCGTTCGGGTTATCGTGGCAGCAACAACGTCGCGCGTGCGGATCGTGCTCCGGCGCAACCGGATACGATCGCGGCATCCATCATCGCGGCGCCGCATCGGAGTACCCGTGCAGGCCGGCAGAGCGTGCTCTTAACACTAGGGCGTCATCGATACCTTTTCAAGGTGACTATTCGCGAGGCCGGAACATTCGCAGCCGATTCGTGCGAATTGCCGTGAATCCCCGGCGCGCCGCGCCCGTCGATGCGCACGCAACGGTCTCGAAGCGGCTGCCCCGCAGACTGCCGCGCGCGTCCCCTGACGATGCCGTGCCACGCGCGGCGATCCGGCAAGACGCGTTAGACTGTCCGGCATGAACACATGCCGTTACTGCCGCAAAGTCCGCGACGAATGGGAATGCCACGGCGACGCGTGCCGGCGCGCGATCGCCGAGGCGCTGCGCCGTCAGCGCGCCGGGCTGCCGATGGTGCCGGATCGCATCCGCAACCAGATTCCGCGCGACGCAAGCACCGGCGAGATCGTCACGCTGCTCTCGCGCCAGCGCCTGCGCGCGCGCCGCAGCAACGAGGAGCGCCGCGAGCGCAAGGAAATCGAGGACGCCGACGGCGTCTGATCCGCCGCGCCGCCCGTCACGCGTGATGGCGGCTCGCGTCCGATATTCCTCATACTTAATTGCAGATTTCAATATTGTCGCGGGCCGCAAACGACGCGCTGACCAACATTATCTCAATTACGACAAGAATCTTTAGCAAAAATCCACGTTTACCCTATACCCTCCGGGCGCTACGATGTAATCAATCGCTTAAGACATCGTGTCGCGGGCGAACACCATAAAATACCGGAGGTCATCATGAAATCGCTCGTCCACGCAGTCGTCGCCGCGCTCGCCCTGACCGCTTCGCTCAGCGCCTTCGCGCAAAGCGGCCTGACCCGCGCCCAGGTGCGCGACGAACTGGTGCAGCTCCGCCAGGCCGGCTACAACCCGAGTGCGTCGGACGCGAACTATCCTGAGACCATCCAGAGCGCGGAAGCCCGCGTGCAGTCCGCCGACAACAGCGGTTATGGCGCGCAAGCCGCGCCGGTCGTTCGCGGCGCCCGCCCGGCAGCGGCCGCACAAGGCACGCGCGATTCGGTCTACTTCGGCCAGTAAGCGCCAGCCGCTCCCTGCGGCTCTCCCGCCGAGCCCGTCCGACGACGGGCTCGTTGCACTGTGGGGCCGCCGACGCGCGATGCGCGGATCGCCCCGCAGCGGGCGTCCAGCGGGTTCGCCGCGCGGCACGCGACGGCATCGTTCCGCGCGCCGGTCACGCGTTCGCGCTTACCGCTCGCAGCCGCCTCCCACGCCAACCAGTTCCTGATAGCGGACGTACGCGCAACATACGGACGCCTTGGCCGCATACATCGCCGCATCCGCCTTCACCAGCAATTCTTCCGCCGACGCGCCGTCGACCGGGAACTCGCTGACGCCGATGCTCGCGCCCACCGCGATGCGCTGGTCGCCGAACTCCAGTTCCTCGGCCATCACGCGCTGGATGCGCGATGCGATGTCGACGACCACGTCGGGCGAACGCACGCCCGTGATCAGCACGATGAACTCGTCTCCACCGAGACGCGCCGCCATGTCGCCGTTCCTCAGCACCGCACTCAGGCGCGCGGCGACGGCGACGAGCGTCCGGTCCCCGGCCGAATGCCCGAGCTGGTCGTTGATCTGCTTGAACCGGTCGAGATCGACGAACATCACCGCGAGCCCCTCGCCCATCGCCGACGCATGGCGGATCGCCGCGTCGAGCCTCTCCATGAACTGCATCCGGTTGGGCAGGCCGGTCAGCACGTCATGGCCCGCGAGATGCGTGAGTTCCTGCTGTTTCGCGTGGAGCACGGTCATCTGCGTGCGGATCTCGATGCGCATGCCGTCGAAGCATCGCGCAAGGACGCCGATCTCGTCCGCGCGCGCAACCGGCAGCCGTTCGGCGACGGGATCGTCGAACACGTTCGTCGCCGCGCGCGCGAGCGTCTGCAGCGGCCGCGTCAGCGCCCGCGCGAACAGGAAGGCCAGCACGACCGCCAGCACGCTCGACACCAGCACCATTCGCACGATCCGGTCGCCGAGCAGGCCGGCGGCGAGCAGCACGTCCGAGAGCGGCCGCGCGAGCCCCAGCACGACGAAGCGGTTGCCTTCGGCGAGCCCGAACGGCGTGCGCGTGAACGCGAGCACCTGGCCGGGCGCCTGATCGGGACGGAAGAGACCGTTGAGCGTCAGGTTCGCGCGCGATTCGTCGAAGAGCGGCCGGGTGGCCGGGAAACTGTCCTGCATCAGCACGCGCCGGCCGCGATCGAACCCGAACGCCTGGGCCGGGTCGGGATGG
This sequence comes from Burkholderia sp. lig30, assembly GCF_000687455.2. Classification (GTDB taxonomy): domain Bacteria; phylum Pseudomonadota; class Gammaproteobacteria; order Burkholderiales; family Burkholderiaceae; genus Burkholderia. Next base: position 35,381 of record NZ_JGVW01000070.1, on the reverse strand, counting down.
ACGAGGAAGTCACCCCACTCGTTCGCCAGATAGACGAGGTAGTTTGCCGGCAGGTCGCGCTCGAGCCGGCCGAACATGCGCGTCAGCTCGACATCGATGACGATCGCGCCGATCGTCGCGCCGCCCGGATCGACGACCGGTGTGCCGACCCGCAGGATCGGCCTGCCTTCGGCCGCGTGCGACCCGCGTTCGTGGTTGACCGCGATCGGCGACAGATAGACATGGCCAGGCTCGGTCCCGAGGGTGCCGAACACGTAGGCGAACTGGCCCTTCTCCTGCAGCCCGCTCGCGGGCACCGCCACGACACCCTGCGTATCGCGATCGACGCGGATCCTTTCGAGCCCGTAATGCGCCCGCGTGATCAGACGGATCTGCAGATATTCGGGGTGATGCGCCATGAAGCCGAGATACACGCGCTCGAGCCGCGTGCGCGCCGCGCTCGGCGCGTCGTCCGCGCGCGTGACCGCCACCGACGACGGCATCGTCGCCAGCACCAGCGCATCGTTGGCCACGTCGCCGAGCGCGGCGGTAAAGCGTTGCCCGAGCAACTGGGTCGACGTCAGCAGGTTTTGCTGCGCCTCCTGCACGAGCATCGCGCGATTCGCGTGGTACGCGTAATAGCCGGTCGTGCCCGATGCCACGACGCCGATGCAGGCGAGCAGGATCGACAGTTGCGAGGTCAGTCCGAGTCTGATCATTTCTGGAAATACTCCAGCCGCTCGCCCGACACGATCCGGCTCCACAGCGCCTCGCGCTGCCCGATATCCTCGACGGGCTGGAGCCAGACGAGATGCTGGGCGGAATCGGCGCCGCGGGCAGGCATGAGCGTGTTCGCGAGTCCCTGACGCTGCGTCAGCAGCGTGCCGACCGCGGGCTCGAGCATGAAGTTGATCCACTCGAGCGCGAGCGCCCGGTTGCCGGCGCCGCGCGTCATCGCCCAGCAGTCCAGCCATGCGAGCGCACCCTCGTCCGGGACCACGTAGCCGACGTTTGCGCCGGCCCGGCGCAGCAGCTCGACCTGCTGCGTGCCGTAATTGCCGAACATCAGCGCCGCGTGGTGCTGCACGAACAGCGCGGTCGCCTCCTCCGGCACGGTGTAATAGGTCAGCAGGTTGCGCCGCAGATCGACCAGCTTGCGGGCGACGGTGCGTGTCTGCGCGGGCGTCAGGTGAAACGGATCGCGATAGCCGAGCGCGAGCGCGGCGAACGAGAAATTGTGCTGCGCGCTGTTGAAGTCGAGCACCTTGCCGCGAAACCGCGGATTCCACAGCTCGAGCATCGAATGCGGCGCGACCGGGACCTGCTCGCGGTCGTAGATCAGCCCCATCGACGAATAGGTAAACGGAACCGCGTACGCGAGATCGTTCCGCACGAGGCCGCCGATGCCCGACAGCTTCTGGAAGTTCGACAGTTGCCGGCGCCGATTCGGGATACGCGACAGGTCGAGCGGCGAAAGCAGATTGTCATGCGCATAGCGCTGGATTTCCGCCGTATTGGCCGCAAGCACGTCATAGGGCGGCGGCGAAGCGCTATGCATCCTGGACCATAACGCTTCATCGGAATCGACGAACGTTACTTCGACTTTGGCATGAAAGCGGGACTGGAATACGTTGACGACGTCGTCGTCGGCATAACCCGGCCATGCGAGCACACGTAAAACGTTTTCGTTCGAGGATTGCGCCGCGAGATCGCCAGGCGAGGACATCACGCCAAGCGCCAGAACCATGAGGATCGCACGCACCGCAGCATGGACGACATGCCACGCGGTACCGAATCCCCTGGATAATCGGAGTGCCTCCGAATGCAAATCTTCAACCTGCGGTTGCATTCGACGGTCCTTATCAAGTCGACGCGACATCGTGCAACGACACCATAAAAATACCCGATACGCAATACGAATAATCCACGTATTGATTCGTCAGATGTCGTTGCCGACGACATCGAGAGTAAATCGCATTGAAGGCCGAGCGACCGTATCGTGCTCGTCATTCTTTGCGCCGCCATTATCGGTGAAATAAATGCAATCGCCCAATATCACGTGCGCATTTATCCGGTCGCTATTCAATCAATTGCTTGATCAGAATCATCCTTAACCATCCTATCGACAGATTTCCGAAAAACTTTAGTCAGCTTCTCGACATCGGCGCGAGCCGCTTGATTGTGCCGATCGCCAACCTTCTTATCAAAATACCATTCGAATGTTCGACACGGCGGCCGCGCGATCGCGGCGCGGGCTGCGGCGACGCGACAGCTTTTCTTTTGGGGACAGGCGTTGGACAATGGGCCCGCCGCGCGGACATCGCGCCGCGGCCGCATACGCGCGCCGTCCATTGCCCCCCCCTTTCGATGAAACGCTACGAAACCCTCGCTCACACGATCGCCGACGAAATCCGCACCGGCAATCTCGCGGTCGGCACGCGGCTGCCGTCGCTGCGCCAGATCATCGCGCAGCACGGCGTGAGCCAGTCGACGGTGTTTCGCGCGTACTACCTGCTGGAACAGTGGGGCTTGATCCGCGCGCGCGAACGCTCCGGCTATTACGTGGCGCCGGGCGCGCAACCGTCGGACAGCGCACGCGCGGGCAAAGGCGCCGCGTCGCGCAAGGTGGACATCAGCGATCTGGTGTTTTCCGTCATCGATGCCGCGACGCAGCCGGGCATCGTGCCGCTCGGCTCGGCCTTCCCGTCGCCGCAGCTTTTTCCGCTGCCGCGTCTCGCGAAGTCGCTGGCGCAGGCGACCCGCCTCGTCAGCCCGTGGAGCACGGTCGTCGACCTGCCGCCCGGCAATGAACAACTGCGCCGCCAGATCGCATTGCGCTATCTCGGCATGGGCGTGTCGCAACCGGTCGACGAGATCGTCATCACGAACGGCGCACTCGAAGCGCTGAACCTGTGCCTGATGGCCGTCACGCGCCCCGGCGACGTGGTGGCGGTCGAGTCGCCCGGTTTCTACGCGGCGCTGCAGGCGATCGAGCGGCTCGACCTGCGTGCAGTCGAGATTCCGGTCGATCCGCGCACCGGCCTCGACCTCGACGCGCTTGCCGCGGCGATGGATCGGCACGACATCCGCGCGTGCTGGTTCATGACGAATTTCCAGAATCCGACCGGCGTCACGCTGTCGCCGGAGAAAAAGCGCGCGCTCGTCGAGATGCTGGCCGCGCGCGACGTGCCGTTGATCGAGGACGACGTCTACGGCGACCTGCACTTCGGCCCGGACTACCCGCTACCCGCACGCGCGTTCGACCGGCACGGCCTCGTGATGCATTGCGGTTCATTCTCGAAGACGCTCGCGCCCGGCTACCGGATCGGCTGGGCCGCCGCCGGACGTTTCGCGGAGAAAGTGCAGCGGCTCAAGCTGATGACGACGCTGTCCGCGAGCATTCCCGCGCAGGCCGGCATTGCGAACTACCTGGAGCACGGCGGCTACGACCGTCATCTGCGCAAGCTGCGCGGCGCGCTGCAAGGCCAGCTGAAGCAGATGGACGATGCGCTGCGGCGCTGGCTGCCCGCCGGGGTCGACTGGGTCTGGCCGGAAGGCGGCTATTTCCTGTGGCTGGTGTTTCCCGAGGCGATCGACGCGATGGAACTGCACCGGCAGGCGATCGCGCACGGAATCAGCTTCGCGCCGGGGCCGCTGTTTTCCGCGGCGCATGGCTTCGAGCGCTGCGTGCGCCTGAATTTCGGCCATCCGTGGAGCCGAGACATCGAACGGGCGATTCGCGTGCTGGGCGAACTCGTCGCGCAACCGACGGTGCGCAAGCGCGGCTGAGCGCCGCGATGCCATGCGCCGCCGCGCGGCGCGTCTTCGCGCCACGTTGTTCGCGATCTTCGCGATCGCGAACAGGGCCCCGCCCACGCACCCGCCCACACACCCGCCCAGCACGACGGCCATCATCGGCACGCATGCCTACGTTACCGCGCGCGGCGCGGGCCGCAACTGCTGCCCCCGATTCGTCGGCAACTGCTGCTTGTCGCGCCGCCGGGCATTCCCTACGCTGTCCATTCGTTGCGCCATGCAGGCCGCAACTCCCCCAACGAGCGGCGCGCGCCCCGCGCGCCGCCGCTCCCATTGCGTGTGTTGAAATGTACCGATATACGGAATTCGACCGGGCGCTCGTCCGCAGCCGCGCCGCCCAGTTTCGCGACCAGCTCGAACGCTGGCAGGACGGCGCGCTGAGCGAAGATGCGTTCCGGCCGCTACGGCTGCAAAACGGCTGGTACGTGCAGCGCCATGCGCCGATGTTGCGCGTCGCGGTGCCCTATGGCGAACTGTCGAGCGCGCAGATTCGCGTGCTCGCGCAAATCGCGCGCGACTACGACGTGCCGGACGACGCGACCTACCAGTCCGCTTGTGACGCGCAGGCGCTGCTCGGCACCACGCGGCTGCCGACGCGCAACGCGCACTTCACGACGCGCACCAACGTGCAGTTCAACTGGATTCCGCTCGCGAAGGCCGCCGACGTGATGGAACTGCTCGCGACCGTGGACATGCACGGCATCCAGACGAGCGGCAACTGCATCCGCAACATTTCGTGCGACGAGCGCGCGGGCGTCGCGCCCGACGAGATCGCCGATCCCCGGCCATTCGCCGAAGTGATGCGGCAATGGACCACGATGCATCCCGAGTTCGCGTTCCTGCCGCGCAAGTTCAAGATCGCGATCACCGGCGCGACCGAAGATCGCGCGGCGACCGACTGGCACGACGTCGGGCTGCGCCTCGTGCGGAACGACGCGGGCGAGCTGGGCTTTCGCATCAGCGTCGGCGGCGGCATGGGGCGCACGCCGATGACGGCCACGCTGCTGCGCGCGTTCCTGCCGTGGCAGCACGTGATGAACTACATCGAGGCCGTCGTGCGCGTCTACAACCGCTACGGCCGCCGCGACAACAAGTACAAGGCGCGCATCAAGATCCTCGTGAAGACCGAGGGACAGCGCTACATCGACGAAGTCGAGGCGGAATTCCGCGAGATCGTCGAGCTCGACGGCGGCCCGCACACGATTCCGCAGGCGGAATTCGACCGCATCAGCGCATCGTTCGTGCCGCCCCGCGTCGCGCCGCGCACGATCGACGCGCAGGAGATCGATGCACGCGTGAGCGCGCGCGCCAGCCGGCATCCGGCATTCGCGCGCTGGCTCGAGCGCAACGTCGCGCCGCACAAGGACCCGTCGCTGCGGATCGTCACGCTGTCGTTCAAGCGCCGCCTGCAGGCGCCTGGCGACGCCTCGCCCGACCAGCTCGACGCCGTCGCCGACCTGATCGAGCGTTTCTCGGCCGGCGAGGCACGCGTCACGCATACGCAGAACATCGTGCTGCCGTGGGTGCATGCCGACGATCTTTACCTGCTCTGGGAAATCGCGCGCGGCGCCGGGCTGGCCAGCGCGAATGTCGGACTCCTGACCGACATGATCGCGTGCCCGGGCGGGGATTTCTGCGCGCTCGCCAACGCGCGCTCAATCCCGATCGCCGACGCGATCGCCGAGCGCTTCCAGGATCTCGACGAACTGAACGACATCGGCGAGATCGACCTGCACATCAGCGGCTGCATCAATTCGTGCGGCCATCATCACAGCGGCCACATCGGCATTCTCGGCGTCGACAAGGACGGCGCCGAGTGGTATCAGGTCACGCTCGGCGGCGCCGACGGCTCGGCCGCGAGCGGCGCCGCGCAGCCGGGCAAGGTGATCGGCCCGTCGTTCTCGGCCGACGAGATCGTCGACGTCGTCGACGCGATCGTATCCGCGTATCTCGGCGCACGACTGACCGTCGCGGGCCGCAGCGAGCGGTTCATCGACACCTGCCGGCGCATCGGCCCGGATCCCTTCAAGGCCGCGGCGAATCAGGCGCGGCATGTCGCAGCGAACGCATGATGATGAAAGAGAACCCACGCATCCGGCTGCTCACGCCGGCCGTCCACGACGAAGAAACGCGCGGCGCGCAGCCGCGCGGCGATACCGTGCTGACGATCGCGAACGACGAGGATCTGAAGCCGCTCGCCGATCGCATCGCGGCCGCGTCGCGCATCGACCTGCAATTCCCGGCGTTTACCGACGGCCGCGCGTACAGTCAGGCCTACCTGCTTCGCAAGCGCTTCGCGTTCGCCGGCGACCTGCGCGCGACCGGCGACGTGCTGATCGATCAGTTGCTGATGATGGAGCGCACCGGCTTTTCCAGCGCGGTGCTGCATGAGGATGCCGACATCGACGCGGCGCGGCGGCAGCTCGAACGTTTTCCCGGCTTCTATCAGCGGGATGCGCGTTCTGGAACACCGAAGTCGTGGTGAGAAGAAATATCAGACGATTAGTCATCGTGCGCGCATCATCGGCGCGGATTCGACACGCAAAGTGAGCACGCGCCACGCCGACTCATCCATCACGGCTGACAAAACAATTCGTGTGATTTTTTCTTCCAACCTTCGCATTACCCGGCAATATCAGCACGATCACGCACTCAATCCTCGCATTACTTGACATTTTCGATGCATGATCTAGCTTGCCTCTACGGACCAAACGTGCAGCGAGTGTCATTCGATTCACCCAATGGCACGAATATCACGTGAATTCCCGACACAATAATTAAGTCATACTAATTCATTGCAACCAGGGGATTCGCCATGAACAAGTCATTGTCTCTCGGCGTAACGAACACCACCGTATTCACTCCGTTCCCGGACGAATTGTGCGTGACGGCATGCGAAGCTGGCATTCCGGCCGTGCTCGCGTCGATGCATCTACTTGCGCCGCCTTGCTGATCCCGCGGCCCCTTCCCTGATTCGCTCCGTCGAAGCAAAGAGACGCGTTTCGCCGCATGCCGGCGGAACGTGACATTTTCCCGCCTTCCGCACGCCCGGCCGTGCCCGGAAGCGGGTGCGTTCACTCGCGAGCATGAACATGGCCACCTCGAATCCGTTTGAAGTCCCGCCGCTTAAGCGGCCCCCCGTGCGGATGAGTCACTGGCCGGCGCGCCGCCGGGCGTATTTGTTGAGTCTCTATCTGATGCTCATCAACGTGGCTGGTATCGTGATCGCCACGCTTGCGACCAATCGACCGATCAACTGGGAAAGCTGGGAGAGCTTTCGCAAGTGGTTTTTAGCGCTCCAGTGGCCGTGGGCGATCATCCTGGTCAGCGCGGTCGCGACCGTGCTGGTAGGCGCGCCGCTCATCGCGTTCCTGTGCCTTGGCTGGTATGCGCGCTATGACGAATTCCAGAACAGCCTCAAGAACGATGCGCTCGATGCCTACCTGAAGCGTTTCTGGTCAAAATGGCTGCTGCAGACGATCCAGTTCGCGGAGCAACAGGGCGGCGCGACGCCGACGGCGGGTAGCGATAGCGACCGCTTGAATACCTTCTCGAAACACTGGCCGGCGCTGGGCGACCGCCTGTTCGCGAACATCTACCACGAGCAGTACGGCCTCTGGGCGTTCGTGCCGCCGTTTCTCATTCTGCTCGCGGTGACTTACGCGATCACGGCTATCGCAGCATGGGTGTGCACGCAGGGCGATTGCATGTCGTCGGACAAGGCGACCAGCATTTGCGGGCTCAGCGCGTCGGTGATCGTTGCCGCGATCGCCGGCGCGATGATGTATGTTTCCAGCGATTCCGTGCTGAGCATCCGGCGTCGCGCGCTCAATGCATCCGACGTGTACTGGTACTCGCTGCGTCTGTTCCTCGCGATACCGCTCGCACTCGTCGCGACCTATGCGCCATCGCTCGGCAGCCCCCCGCATGTGGTGACCGCGTTCACGCTGACGATCCTGCCGATCGAGGAAATCATGAAGGTGATTCGCCGGATCGCCGCGAAAAACGTGACCGAGCTTGAAAAGAATGAAGACCCGCCAGATGAACTGCTCAACCTGAGCGGCGTCACGAAGATCGTGACAGCCTCGCTGCATGCGGAGGGCATCACGTCGATCGAGCAGATGGCGGCGGCCGATCCCGTTACGCTGTCGATCCGGACCGGCTTCCCGTTTCGCTTCACGTTGCGGCTCGGTTCGCAAGCGATCGTGCGCCGGCATTTCGGTCCGGGTGCGTCGAAATTGCTGCCGATCGGCCTGGCGGACGTCGTGCCGATCTTTCTGCTGGTACAAGCGCTTAACGGCAAGTTGCCCGGAGCGCCAGCCGTGGCATCGCCCACTGCGCCTTCGCCCGTACTACCCAATATGCCGCTGCTCGAAGACCCCGATGTCATCATCGCAGCCGCAACGGCCCACCTGTTTCCCGACGCACAGACCGAAGACGCAGTGACTCAGGGGAAAGCTGTCGTGAAGATGAAGTTCCGCCAGATCGCGGCGGAAGAGTACACGTTGATGCTGGCCCGTATCACACCGCTCGACCCGGCGCTATAACGTTGTCCCCCACCTGCGGAGAGGCTCCATGTCATTCGAATATCCCCTGGCGGTCCTGCACCCCGGCGACCTGAACCGCGATCGCGGCAGTGTCCTGACCACGTCCACCTGGCGGTTTCTCGCGCAAGGCGACTCGTGGTTCTCCATCGGTCAACTGCCGCCGTGGGCGACCACCAACCTGCTGTTCAGCCTGCGCCTGCCGTGCAGCGCGGCGGCTGTGACGCTGGCGTCGCCCGGCAAGACCTTCGCGCAGATGATCGACTGGACGAACGAGGTGAAATTCGCAACGTATCTCGCGGGCGGAACACTCGCCTATTCGTGGGACGCGATCCTGCTGTCAGCCGGCGGCAACGACCTGTTCGACGCGATCCTGACGCTGCCTGACGAAACCGATCCGGGCAAGGCGGCACGCCGGTTGCTGCAGGACCGCGCCCGCGTGCCGGCGAGCGGGCCGATCAATCGCTATCTGCGCCCGGAAGGCTGGCAAGCGTTCTTTGCGATGATCGAAGACTGCTTCGCCGCGATGATCGCCAAGCGGGATGCGCCAGCCAGCCATTCGAACGGCGTGCCGATCTTCGTCCACACCTACGATTGCCCTCAACCGCGCAATGCGCCGGCCGGCCCCGGCATCGGCCCGTGGCTGTCCCGCGCCTATGCCGAGTACAGCATTCCATCCGACGACTGGCTGAAGCTGACAACGTACATCATCCACCAGTGGGCACAGTACCTTTCGGGAATCAACGGCAAGCTCATCGCGCGCGGGATCGCGAAACCGAATATCCGGCCGATCTATCTGATCGGCACGCTCAACCCCGACCCGCCCAGCTCGACCGGCCCGTCCGGGGACTGGGAGAACGAGATCCATCCTTCGCCGCAGGGGTACGCGAAGCTCGGCATCGCGTTCGAAAACCAGGTCACACTCGCGTGATCGCGGCGCGTCGGGCCGTGCGATACGGCACCAGCTGCCCGATCCGACGCGCAGGCGAGCGTCTTCACACCGATCGATGAAGACGCCCCGCTCGATCCTGAAAAGGCGGCGCAAGGGCGACGCAACGCGACGCGCGGCACTCGCAACGGGCGCCGCCGACTGCGGCGCCCGGCGGCGCTTACTGCGCCGCGACCTGCTTCTTGAAGGCCGCGAGAATCTGCTTCTCGAGCGCGACATAGTCGCGGCCGAAGTGATGCTCGCCCTGCGTCCTGATGACCTGGACGCCCGAATTCGCGAGCGCCGGACACATCGTTTCCTTCTCCTGCTCGCCATAGAAGCACTGCACGATGCCCGGCGGCACCTTCGCGATCTCCGGCGCAACCTTCAGCGCCTTGTCGCTCGCCGGCATGCCGAGCCAGCCCGTCACGCGGATCTGGAAATCCGCGGCCGGCGCGAAGCCGAGCAGCGACATCACCGACACCTTCTCGCGCAGCGCGTCCGGCAGCCGGTTGTAGGCGAACGGCATCACGTCCGCGCCGAACGAGTAGCCGATCAGCGCGACGTTCGTCGCATGCCAGCGCGCCATGTAGGTCCGCATCACGCGCGCCAGGTCGCGGCTCGTCTGCGCGGGCGGCCGCTCGCTCCAGAAATAGCGCAGGCTGTCGATACCGACGACCGACACGCCGTCGCGCTGCAGCGCCTCGCCGATCGTCTTGTCGAGATCGCGCCAGCCGCCGTCGCCGGAAATCACGATCGCGAGCAGGTTGCTGCCGCCCTTGGCCGGCAGCTCGATCAGCGGCAGGTCCGACACGTCGAGCTCGTCGGCCGTTCCGTCGCGCAGGTGCGGCTTCAGGAGCGCGACGAGTTTCGCGGTGTCGCCCGCCGCCGCGGTCTCGACGAAGCCCGGCATCGCGCGGCGCACGATCGTCGGATCGGGCGGGCACGGCTTGAAGCGCGGATCGAGCTTCGGCGACGGCTCGACCGACACCACACCGGCGATCGTATTCTCCGGCGACATCGACAGGATCTGCTTCGCGATCGCGCCGCCCTGCCCGACACCCGCGACGATCGGCGCGTAATAGCGCGACGACTGCGCGAGCCGCTCGAGCTGGTGGCTGACGGCTTCGGCGTCCCCATCGAGATGGTGGCAAGTCTCCTGCTTCGCGGCGAGGTTCGCCGCATACCGCTCGGAATCCACGCCGACCGTCATCGCGCCGGCCTTCGCGAGCGCGTCCGCGGCCTGCTGGTCCGCCGCGCTCCAGCCGCCTTCGCGCGAGAACATCACGACGAAGCCGCGCAGCGGGCCTTCCGGCCGGGTCACCGTCACCGGTCCGTAGCGGCCGCCCGAGACGGTCTGCGCCTTCGCCGCCGGCGCCTGCACGGCGGACGCGCCGCACGCGAACGCCACCCCCGCGCAGGCCACGACGGCCCGCACGATTCCCTTCTTCAACTTCATGAGCGCCGACCTCCCGCCAGCAAAGACAGATCCGCCAGCGTGACGAACACGCCGACCGAGCCGGACGCCGCGAGATAACGCGGCTCCCAGTGCGGCTCGAACTTGCTCTTGAATGCGCGCAAGCCGCGGAAATTATAGAAACGGCCGCCGAAATGCCAGACCATCAGCCCGAACCGGTGCCACGGCGACGGCATCGTCGCGGCCCCCATCCCGGAGAACGGCGCGATGCCGAGGCTGAGCCTGCGGAAGCCCGCTTCCTTCAGATGCAGCGCGAGCTGCGTGAACAGATATTCCATCGCATACGGCGACGCTTCCGGCAGGTGACGCATCACGCCGACCGTGGCCTCGGTGTTCAGGTCGGTCGTCATGAACGTGACGAACGCGACCGGCTTGCCGGCCTGACGCACGAGCATCACCGACTGCGTCGCCAGATAGCCGTCATGGAACGCCGCGACCGAGAAGCTCTTCTCGCGCGCGTCGCGGCTGTCGAGCCAGCCGTCGGAGATTTCGCGCAGCGCGGACAGCGCGTCCGGCACGCGCTCCGGCTCGATCACCTCGACGGTGAGCGCATCCTTGTCCCCGCGGCGCAGCGCATAGCGCAAGTGCGAGCGGTGCGAGCCCTTCAGGTCGAATTCGTCGAGCGCGATGTGCGCTTCCTCGCCGAGCTTCATCAGCGTGAGGCCCGCGTCCAGATACAGCGGCAGCGCGCTCGCGCGCACCTGGTAGAACGCCGCGCGCCCGCCATGCGCGTGCGCGAGCGCGATGAACTTGCCGATCAGCGCCGGCCATTCGCTGCGCGGGCCGACCGGGTCGTGCAGCGCCGCCCAGGTCCGCCCGTACTTCGCGTACATCAGGAACGCCTCGCGCGATTCCGAGAACAGGAAGCTCTTGTCGCCCATCAGCGCGAGGCCCGCGTCGCTGCACTCCTGCGCGCGGATGATGCATTCCGCGTCGAGCAGGTCCTGCGGCGCCGGCGTCACGAAGCGGCCGGGCGCCGGGCGCAGCAGTTGCCACAGCGCGAACATCGCCGCGCACAGCCCGGCGGCGGACGTCGCGCGCAGCGCCCGCGACGCGCGTTCGTCGAACGCGAAATGCGACCACAGGTCGCGCGTATACGGAATGTCGCGGAACGCGAAGCACAGCACCCACACCGCAAGCATCAGCACCATCGCGACCGACACGAACCAGCTGACCGTGAAGCGCTCCGCGAACAGCGACGAATGACGGTTGAAACGCCGGCGGGTCACGAGCAGCAGCACGAGCAGCGCGCCAAGCACGCCGGCCTCGACGAACGCGAGCCCTTTGGCGAGCGACAGCGCAAGACTGACCGCGGTGATCGCGAACGTCATCCACCACGCGGCGTCGAGACGACGCAACAGGCCCCGCGCGACGAACAGCAGCGCGACGCCGAGCACGCTGCAGATCACCTGCGAGCCCTCGAGCACCCACAGCGGCACGAGGTTGCGCAGGATCGCGATCCGATGCCAGAACGCCGGCGTCGCGCTGGAAATCACCAGCATGCTGCCGACCGCGAACGTGACGAGACTCAGGAACAGCGGCGCGAGCTGCGACGCGCGCGCGGCCTGCCGCGTCACCAGCCGGCGCTGGATCGCGCGGCCCTCGAAGCCGGCCAGCAGCGCGGCCGACAGCACCAGCGGCACGCCGAAGTAGATCGCGCGATAGGCGATCAGCGCCGCCACCATCGCATGCGCGGGCACCTGGCCGCCGAGCGTGAAGACCATCGCCGCCTCGAACACGCCGATGCCGCCCGGCGTGTGGCCGATCATCCCGAGCAGCAGCGCGGCCGCGTAGACCGTGATGAAACTGGAGAAACTGACCGGCGTGGCCGGCAGCAGCACCCACAGCGTAAGACCGGCGGCCACCACGTCGAGCACGGCATAGACGACCTGCGCGACGAGATCGCGCCGCGCCGGGATATCGAACGACAGCCAGCGAAAGCGCGTGCGCACCGGCCGGGCCTCGCGGCCGCATGCGGCGACGATCGCCGCGAGCGCGAGCAACAGCGCGCCGCCGCTCCACGTCAGCAAGGCCGGCGCGACGTGCAGCATCGCCGCGAGCGGCTGCGCGCCGCACACCATGCCGAGCGCGGTCATCAGCACCAGCGCGAGCGCGAGCGTGCCGCTCGTGAAGACGGTCATGCGGCCCACCTGGGCGGGCGTGACGCCCGCCGCGCCATAGACGCGCGCGCGCACCGCGCCGCCCGTCAGCGCGCCGAAGCCGGTCGCGTTGCCGAGCGCCGAGCCGGCGATCGCGCCGATCCACAGCGCCACGCGCGGCACCTTGGCCGCGACGTAGCGCAGGCCGACCGCGTCGCGCGCGACCAGCGCGAGATAGCTGAGGATCGTCGCGCCGAGCGACGCGCCCCATTCGGCGGCGGACATGTGCCGCAGATGGCGGATCACGGACCGGTAGTCGACGGTCTGGGACAGGTGCTGGAGGACCACGATCAACAGCAGCCCGATGCCGAGCGCGAGCAGCGGCGACAGCACACGCTCGTGGCGGAGCAGTGCCGAGACACGGCTGATCGTCGCCGCGACACGTCCGGGCGAACCAGTGGGGCGGAAAGACATAGGTTATTCGTGGTGTTGCATGAGCATGTCGCGACGCCGGACGGACTGGCGGCGAATCGGGTTGTTCTGCATGGGCGGACTGACGCAACGGAACACGTCAGTGCCTGATTCAGGATTTACAAGTATACAAAATAAATATTACAAATCCTTACGCCCATCAAGAACGTTTCGCCGGGTACGTGCGCGCTGACGCAATCGGGATATTAAGCGGTCCCTACATGCGTGAGGCAGGCATGATACCGGGAACCCGCGCATTTTTTTCGTCGGATGAATAATCGACGCCGGAATTGGGAGATTTATTTCGGCTGGCTCGCGTTGGCGAGCAGAAACGCGCCGGGCAGGCGGCGCGAGGCGCACTGTCCGGGCAAGCGGCCCGCCCGGCAGCAACGCAGGCGGGATGCCCGGCGGCATGTGAGCCGCCCGGCAGCGGGAATGCGCCGCACCGAGCGGCGGCAATGTCGTGACGCGGCGGTGTGGTGGTGCGGCGAGAGTCGAGCGGCGGAGGCCGAAGCCCCACGCCGTGTCACACCGCGATCAATAAACGTCGCGCACGTAGCGGCGTTCCTTTGCCAGACGGGCGACGTACTCGTTCGCCTTGTCGTCGGACAGGCCGCCATGCTCGGCAGCCACGGCCTTCAGCGCGGCATCGACATCCTTCGCCATGCGCGCCGCGTCGCCGCACACGTAGAAGTGCGCGCCCTCCTCCAGCCATGCCCACAGCTCCGCGCCGCGCGCGCGCATGCGGTCCTGCACGTAGATCTTTTCCGCCTGGTCGCGCGAGAATGCGAGATCGAGCCGGGTCAGGAAGCCGCTTTCGTGCATCTCGCTCAACTCGTCGCGATAGTAGAAATCGGTCTTCTCGTGCTGCTCGCCGAAGAACAGCCAGTTGCGCCCGCGCGCGCCGCGTGCGCGCCGCTCGTGCAGGAAGCCGCGGAACGGCGCGACGCCCGTGCCGGGGCCGACCATCACGATCGGCACGTCGCCCGCCGCCGGCGGGCGGAAGTGCGCGGATTTCTGCACGAACACCGGCACGCGGCCGTCGCCCGCACGATCCGCCAGGAATGTCGATGCGACGCCTTTGCGCGTGCGGCGGCCGTTGTGATAACGCACGGCCGACACCGTCAGGTGGATCTCGTCGCGATGCGCGCTCGGGCTCGACGCGATCGAATACAGCCGCGGCTGCATCCGCTTCAGCATCCCGACGAGTTCCGCGCCGGACAGGTCGACCGGGAATTCGTGCAGCACGTCCGCGAGCTGCTGCCCCCACAGCCAGTGTTTCAGGTCCGCCCGGCGCTCGTCGGCGAGCAGCGACTTCAACGCGTCGTTGTTGCTGCGCGCGGCGATGAACGCGAGGCTGTCCGGATGCGGGCGCGTAATGTCGAAATGCCGCGCGAGCGCGTCGGCAAGCCGCACTTCGCCGACGCCGCCGACCGTCACCGGCGTATCGGCCGCGAGCGCGGTGACGCCCAGCAGCTCGTCGACCAGTTCCGGGCAGTTGGTCGGCCACACGCCGAGCGCGTCGCCGCTCTCGTATTCGAGGTTCGCGCCTTCGGTCGACAACGACACGTAGCGCGTGTCCTTCGTCGCGCCCGGCTGGTTGAGCCGCAGGTTCGACACGAGCCGCGACGGCGCCGGGTGCGCCTTCGTCGGCAGCGCGCCCGACGGGACCATGCCTTCGGCCGGCACCGCGTGCAGTGCGGCATCTTCCTCCTTGATCCGCGCGACGACGCGCTCGAGCCAGCTGTCCGCGTCCGGCTGGAACTCCGCGTCGCAATCGACGCGCGCGATGAGCCGCGTCGCGCCCAGCTCCGCGAGGCGCGCGTCGAGCTGGCGCCCGTGGCCGCAGAACTGGTCGTAGTTGCGGTCGCCGAACGCGAGCACCGCGAAGCGCACGCCGTCCAGGCGCGCCGCGCCGTCGGCCTGCAGCGCGTCCCAGAATTCGCGGCCGTTGTCGGGCGGATCGCCGTCGCCGAAGGTGCTCGTCATCAGCAGCACGTATTGCGCCTTCGCGAGCCCCGCGAGCGGGTAATCGGCCATGCAGGTCGTGCGGATCTCGAATCCGGCGTTCATCAGCTGCGTCGCGTAGTCCTCGGTCAGCGACTCGATGTTGCCCGTCTGCGACGCCCACAGCAGCACCACCTTGGGACGCGTGCGCACGATCCGCACGCTGCCCGGCGCGGCCGCGTCGGCATCGCCGCGCGGGCTCGCCAGCGCAGTGGCCGCACCGCATTCACCCGGCACGCGGCTGAACAGCCCGGCGAGCATGCCGTCGAGCCACAGGCGTGTTGGCGCGGCGAGCGGCGCGCTGGCCGGCAGTACCGGCACGCCACCGGCCCTGCGCCCCGCATCGGTACGCAGGCCGCTGACGAAACCGGCGACGTAGAGACGTTCCGCGTCGCTCAGCGGCGGCGGTGCAGTGTCGGCGATCCCGAGCGCCGCGGCGAAGGTGTCGATATCGGACATGTTGAGTTCCTCGTGCGCGGGCTCGCCGCCCGCGGCGGCCGGCTCCGCCGGATCGCGCTGCGCGGTGTCGTGTGCCGGGCGCTCGGCCGGAGCCGGGGCGACCCGCGACAGCGCGACCGCGCAGAATTTCAGTTCAGGTTGCTGGGAAACCGGATCGATCGCGTCGTTCGTGACCGCGTTGATGCACAGCTCGTCGCCGTACACGTCGTTCCAGTGCATCGGCGCGAAGCAGTTGCCGGGCCGCACGCGATCGGTCACGACAGCGGGCAGCACCGCGCGGCCGCGCCGCGAGCGGATCTCGACGCTGTCCTTCGCGGCGATGCCGAGCGTGCGCGCATCGTCCGGATGGATCTCGACGAACGGGCGCGGATTGAGCTTGTTGAGCATCGCGACCTTGCCCGTCTTCGTCATCGTGTGCCACTGGTGCTGCAGCCGCCCGGTGTTCAGCACCACCGGGAACTCGCCCGCCGGCAGCTCCGCCGGCGCGATGTGCGGCCGGGCGAAGAACATCGCCTTGCCCGACGCGGTCGGAAACGCGATGCGCGGCATCTCGCCGTCCACGCCCGCGCGCAGCGTCTGGCTGACGCCGTCGTTCAGGTAGCGAACCGGATGGCGCTCGTGCGCCGTGCCCGGCGCGCACGGCCACTGCTGCGGCGCATTGCGCAGCGCCGCGTGGCTCGCGCCGCGCAGGTCGTAGCCGGTCGCCGGATTCGAGAAGCGGACGATCTCGTCGAACACGTCGGCGGCCGACGCGTAGTCGAACCCGTGTGCGAAGCCCATCGCGCGCGCGACCTCGGCGACGATCCGCCAGTCCGGCAGCGCGTCGCCCGGCGGCTCGATCGCCTGCCGCATCAGCGTCATGTTGCGCTCGGAGTTGACCATCACCCCTTCGCCTTCCGCCCACAGCGCGCCCGGCAGCAGGATGTCCGCGTAGCGGTTGGTTTCGGTGTCGAGGAACGCGTCCTGCGCGATCACCAGCTCCGCTGCCTGCAGGCCGGCGATCACGTTCTGCCGGTTCGGCACGGTCGCGACCGGGTTCGTGCAGACGATCCAGCATGCCTTGATGTCGCCCGCCGCCATCTTCTCGAACAGGTCGACGGTGCCGTTGCCGGCGTCGGCGCGCAGCGTGCCGTGCGGCACCTGCCAGACGTCCTCGACGAAACGCCGGTCGCCGTCGGACAGCACCGAGCGCTGGCCGGGCAGCCCCGGCCCCATGTAGCCCATCTCGCGCCCACCCATCGCGTTCGGCTGCCCCGTCAGCGAGAACGGGCCGCTGCCGGGCCGGCAGATCTTGCCGGTCGCGAGGTGCAGGTTGCAGATCGCGTTGGTGTTCCACGTGCCGTGCGTGCTCTGGTTCAGCCCCATCGTCCAGCAGCTGATCCACTCGGGCGCGTCGCCGATCCATTCCGCCGCGAGGCGGATCGCCGCCTCGGACAGCCCGGTGACGTCGGCGACCTTCTCCGGCGTGTAATCGGCGAGAAACGCGGGCATCGCGTCCCAGCCTTCGGTGTGGCCGGCGATGAACGCCGCATCGGTCTTGCCGTTCGCGTGCAGCAGGTGCAGCAGGCCGTTGAGCAGCGCGAGATCGGTGCCGGGGCGGATCTGCAGGAACAGGTCCGCCTTGTCGGCGGTACCAGTGCGCCGCGGATCGACGACGATCAGCTTCGCGCCGGCCTTCACGCGCTCCATCATCCGCAGGAACAGGATCGGATGGCAGTCCGCCATGTTCGCGCCGATCACGAAGAACACGTCCGCGCGATCGAAATCCTGATACGAGCCGGGCGGGCCGTCCGCGCCGAGCGACTGCTTGTAGCCGCTGCTCGCGCTCGCCATGCACAGCCGCGAGTTCGACTCGATCTGGTTGGTGCCGATGAAGCCCTTCGCGAGCTTGTTGACGAGATACTGCGCCTCGATCGACATCTGGCCGGA
The DNA here is from genome assembly GCF_000687455.2 of Burkholderia sp. lig30. Taxonomy (GTDB): domain Bacteria; phylum Pseudomonadota; class Gammaproteobacteria; order Burkholderiales; family Burkholderiaceae; genus Burkholderia. The sequence goes on along the minus strand of NZ_JGVW01000070.1, from coordinate 17,672 downwards.
CACGTAGAACGACAGCGCGTCCGGGCCGTGCGTATCGAGCACCGCGCGCAGGCGGCGCGCGGTCTCGCCGATCGCGTCGCGCACCGGCAGCGGCACCAGGTCGTCCTCGCGCGCGCGGCGCACGAACGCGCCTTCGAGCCGGCCGGAGCGGCGCAGCGCCACGTGCGCCGACGAGCCCTTGGTGCAGAGCCGCCCGAAGTTGGTCGGGTGGTCGGGGTCGCCGGACACCTTGACGACCTCGCCGTCCTCGACGTGCAGCACCATCCCGCAGCCCACGCCGCAGTAAGGGCAGACGGTCTTGACGTTCGTGCCGGTCATGGTTGCTCCGGTGCTCAGGCCGCGACCCACACGAAGCCGTCCTCGATGCGCGACGGATACGTGGTGACCGACTGCTCCGGCGCTTCGAGGCACTCGCCCGTGCGCAGGTCGAAGTGATGCTTGTACAGCGGCGACGCGACGACCACCCGCTCGCCGAGATTGCCGATCAGCCCGCGCGACAGTACGGCCGCGCGCGACGCCGGATCGACGTTGCCGATCGCGAACACGCCGCCGGTGGCGTCGGCGACATGGAACACCGCGATCTGTTCGCCGTTGACGAGCGCGCAGACGCCGGTGTTGGGAACGATGTCGTCCAGCGCGCACACGGGCGTCCAGGACACGGGAATGCGATCGTTGCTCATGACGTTCTCCTTGCTGACGAAATCTGGCGTTACACGGTTTCGACGACGACCGGGATCTCGATACGCTTGCCGGCGGCCCGCTCGTCGGGCGTCGCCGGGCGGATCTGGCCGCGCGTCTCGACAAAGGCGATGTTCGCGTCCGGCGCGTCGCTGTTGACGAAATGGCGGAAGCGCTTGCGCGTCTCGGGATCGGTGACGGCCTTCTTCCATTCGCATTCGTACGTGTCGACGACGTGCTGCATGTCGGCCTCGAGTTCCGCGGCAAGGCCGAGCTTGTCGTGCACGACCACGTCGATCAGGTAGTCGAGCCCGCCTTCGAGGTTGTCGCGCCACACGCTGGTGCGCTGCAGCCGGTCGGCGGTGCGGATGTAGAACATCAGGAAGCGGTCGACGTAGCGGATCAGCGTGTCGCGATCGAGGTCGGCGGCCAGCAGCTCCGCGTGACGCGGCTTCATCCCGCCGTTGCCGCACACATACAGGTTCCAGCCCTTCTCGGTCGCGATGATGCCGATATCCTTGCCCTGCGCTTCCGCGCATTCGCGCGTGCAGCCGGACACGCCGAACTTCAGCTTGTGCGGCGCGCGCAAGCCCTTGTAGCGGTTCTCGATCTCGATCGCGAGGCCGACCGAATCGTCGACGCCGTAGCGGCACCACGTCGAGCCCACGCACGACTTCACGGTGCGCACCGACTTGCCGTACGCATGACCCGATTCGAAGCCGGCGGCGATCAGCTCCTCCCAGATCAGCGGCAGCTGCTCGACGCGCGCGCCGAACAGGTCGACACGCTGGCCGCCCGTGATCTTCGTGTAGAGGCCGTATTTCTTCGCGACCTGGCCGACCGCGATCAGCCCTTCCGGCGTCACTTCGCCGCCGGCCATGCGCGGCACCACCGAATAAGTGCCGTCGCGCTGGATGTTCGCGAGGTAGTAGTCGTTCGAGTCCTGCAGGCTCGCGTGCTCCTTCTTCAGCACGAATTCGTTCCAGCACGACGCGAGGATGCCCGCGACGGCCGGCTTGCAGATGTCGCAGCCGAGGCCGTGGCCGTGCTTCGCCAGCAGCGCGTCGAAGGTGCGGATGCGCTCGACGCGGATCATGTGGAACAGCTCCTGCCGCGAAAACGGGAAGTGCTCGCAGAGATGGTTGTTGACCGCGAGGCCCTGCTTCTTCATCTCCGCCTTCATGATCTGCGTGACGAGCGGCACGCAGCCGCCGCACGACGTGCCCGCGCCCGTGCAGGTCTTGAGCGCGCCGATGCTGGTCGCGCCGCCGTCGACCGCGGCGCAGATCTGCGCCTTCGACACGTTGTTGCACGAGCAGATCTGCGCGGCCGCCGGCAGCGCCTCGACACCGACCGACGGCTTCGCCGCGCCGTCCGACGACGGCAGGATCAGGAACTCCGGCGCATCGGGCAGCTCGATCCGGTTGAGCATCATCTGCAGCAGCGTGCCGAATTCCGCGGCGTCGCCGACCATCACCGCGCCGTGCAGGAACTTGCCGCAGTCGGACACGACGATCTTCTTGTAGACCTGCTTGCGCTCGTCCGCGTACTGGTAGGTGCGGCTGCCGGGCGTGGCGCCGTGCGCGTCGCCGATGCTCGCGACGTCGACACCCATCAGCTTGAGCTTCGTGCTCATGTCGGCGCCCGCGAACGCCGCGGCCTCGCCCGTCAGCTGCTTCGCGACGACGCGCGCCATGTCGTAGCCCGGCGCGACGAGCCCGAACACCTGGCCGTTCCACGCCGCGCATTCGCCGATCGCGTAGATGTCCGCGTCGCTCGTGCGGCAGCCGTCGTCGATCGCGACGCCGCCGCGCGGGCCGGTCTCGAGGCCGCAGGCGCGCGCGAGGTCGTCGCGGGCACGAATCCCGGCCGAGAACACGATCATGTCGGCATCGAGATGCGTGCCGTCCGCGAACTGCATCCGGTGCGTGCCTTCATCGCCGTCGACGATCTCGAGCGTGTTCTTGCCGGTATGCACCTGCACGCCGAGCGCCTCGATCTTCGCGCGCAGCATCCGGCCGCCGCCGTCGTCGACCTGCACCGCCATCAGGCGCGGCGCGAATTCGACGACATGCGTGTCGAGCCCCATGTCGCGCAGCGCCTTCGCGCATTCGAGACCGAGCAGGCCGCCGCCCACCACCACGCCGCGCTTCGCGCTCGCGCCGCAGGCCTGCATGGCCTCGAGATCCGCGATGGTGCGATAGACGAAGCAGTCGCGCCGGTCGTGGCCGGGCACGGGCGGCACGAACGGCCGCGAGCCGGTCGCGAGCACGAGCTTGTCGTACGGCAGCGTCTCGCCCGTCGACAGCGTGACCGTATGCGCGGCGCGGTCGATCGCCGCCACCTGCGCGTTCAGGCGCAGGTCGATGTGGCCGTTGCGCGCGAAGAAGCCCGGCTCCACGAGCGACAGGTCGTCCGCCGACTTGCCCGAGAAGAATTCCGACAGATGCACGCGGTCGTATGCGGGACGCGGCTCCTCGCCGAGCACCGTGACCTGGAGCGCGCCGGCGGCGTCCGCCGCGAGGCACTCCAGCAGCTTGTGGCCGACCATGCCATGACCGACGACGATGATTTTCATGATGGATTCCTCTCGATCAGTTTGCAATGCCGCCCGCCAGCGCGCGCTCGCGCAGCGCCGCCTCGCGTGCCTTGTGTTCATCGGTGAAGCGCACCGCCATCGCGCAGAGCGCCGACGCGGTGACTGCGAGCCCGAGCAGGCTCAGCGTGTGCTGCACGTCGCCGACGCCCTTCATCAGGAAGCCCGCGGCGAGCGCGCCGACGTTACCGCCCGCGCCGACGATGCCCGCCACGCCGCCGAGCGCCTTGCGGTCGATGAACGGCACGAGCGCATAGGTCGCGCCGCATGCCATGTGGGTGAACAGGCCGAAGGTCAGCATCGCGACGAGCGCGATGCCGACGCTGGCCGCGTGCGAGAACCAGATCAGGCCGAGCCCTTCGCCGACGATCAGCGCGCACAACAGCGATGCGCGCACGTCGAGGCCGCGGCGCGCGCTGACCTTGTCCGACAGCCAGCCGCCGAGCCCGCGCGCGAACAGCGCGAGCAGCCCGAAGGTTCCGGCGGCGAGGCCGGCGTCCTTCAGCGACAGGTTGAAGTGATTCACGTAGTAGAGCGCGGCGACGTTGTGGATGAACACCTCGACGCCGAAACAGGCGCCGTACGTGACGAACAGCATCCACACGCGATAGTTCGCGCATGCGGCAGCGAAGCTCGCCCAGCCGCCCTTCTTTCCGCTGTCGACGGTCACGCCGCGTGCGCGCAGCTCGGCGAAGTCGCCTTGCGGGCAATCCTGCGTGAAGTGCCAGTAGACCCACGCCATGACCAGCATCGCGATGCCCGGCACGACGAGCGCCACGCGCCACGCGGACGCCTCGCCGACGCCGAGCATCAGCGCGGCCGTGACGAGGAGCGGCATCAGCGCCTGCGTCGCGCCGGCGCCCGCGTTGCCCCAGCCGGCCGTCGTCGCATTCGCCGTGCCGACGACGTTCGGTGCGAACATCACCGACGTGTGGTACTGCGTGATCACGAAGCTCGCGCCCACCGCGCCGATGCCGAGCCGGCAGATCAGGAACGACAGATAGTCGTGGCTGAACGACACCGCGAGCACGGGAATCGCGCCGATCGCGAGCAGGCCCGCATACACGCGGCGCGGGCCGAAGCGGTCGCACATCGGGCCGACGACCAGCCGCACGACGATCGTCGCGGCGACCGCTGCGATGTTGATGTTCGCCACTTGCGCGGCGTTCAGATGAAATTCGCGCGCAATCAGCGGCATCAGCGGCGCGCAGGCGAACCACGCGAAAAAGCACACGAAGAACGCCATCCAGGTCAGATGGAATGCGCGCATCGGTGCCGTGCGCAGACTCAAAAGATCGATGCGGGTAGCTCTGTCGAACATCTCGTATCCACCAAACAAAAACGGCGTCCTGCGGACCCGGTCGCATGACCGGGCACGAAGGACGCCGTTGCCCAGGAAGCCCGTTGCCGGGCCGCTCAGTATTCCGTACTGCGAGCCAATCGCCATTGATGGGCTCGAGCGAGATAACGCAAGCGCCGTGCCATGTCCGGCGATTTCCCGCCGCACAAGGGCTTGCGGCCCGATCGCGGGTTCGCGCGGCGGCGTTTCGCGGCGGCGGCGCGACGCGTCTTGATGCAGCAAGGCACAAGTGTGGTGCGACGCAGCACTGCGTGCGTGCGACAGCACGGTGCACATCGATGGTGAACGGCGGGCGATTGCGCGAAGCGTGCCCGTCATGGGCGGCGCCGTTGCGGTGTGCGCGGCGCCGCCACCCTATATAGATGTGCGCCGCATCATCGTGACGGCGTGACAGCCGCCGCGCGGGATACGCGTCGCCGCTCGCGGCAAGGCGGGCAACGTGTCCCCGAAAGCTGGCCTGGATATTGCTGATGTGATGGCGAAACACCGGCAACGGCGCCGGTGATGCAGCACCCGCAATGCGCGCCTGCCCGCCACCGCGGACGGACGCTTCAGGACAACGGCGTCCCTCCGTGCATTGTCACGGGCGGACGCCGTTGTCGTTTTCGCGAACGCGGACGGGATGCCGTCGAAACGTCCCGTCCGCCGTATTGACCGCCACACACGCGTGGCACTGGAAAACATCATGACGACAGGTAAAGTCACCCTGCTCGGCGCCGGCCCCGGCGATCTGGACCTGCTCACGGTCAAGGCCGTGAAGGCGCTCGCGGCGGCCGACATCCTGCTGCTCGACGACCTGGTCAATCCGGAGATCGTCACGCTCGCGCCGCAGGCGCGCGTCGTCCGCGTCGGCAAGCGCGGCGGCTGCCGCTCGACGCCGCAGGCGTTCATCGAGCGGCTGATGCGCCGCTGCGCGCTGCGCGGCGCGCACGTCGTGCGCGTAAAAGGCGGCGAGGCGCTGCTGTTCGGCCGCGCAGGCGAGGAACTGAAGACGCTGCGCGACGCGGCGATTCCGGTCGAGATCGTCAACGGCATTTCGTCCGGCTTCGCGGCGGCCGCGAGCCTCGGCGTATCGCTGACGCATCGCGACCATTGCCAGGGCGTGACGTTCGTCACCGCACACCTGCAGGATCATGGCGAGCCCGACTGGGCGCGCCTCGCCGCCACCGGCACCACGCTTGCGATCTATATGGGGATGAGCCGGATCGAGCGGATCGCGGCGGGCCTCGCCGCCGCGCTGCCCGCGTCGACGCCGGCCGCCGCGGTGCAATGGGCCGGCACGCCGGCCGAGCGCCGCTGGAGCGGCACGCTCGGCGAGCTGGCGAGCGGCGTCGAGCAGGCGGGCCTCGGCAGCCCGGCCGTGATCCTGGTTGGCCGGGCGATCGGCGAAGCGGCCGGACTGGCCGCGCCCGCCGCCTGCGCGGCGCCGCTGTTGTCGCGGGCGGCCTGAGATGCGGCACGCTGCGCGGCGCGAGCCGCATGCCTATAGTGAAACTGGCGGCGCGTCGCGCGCCGCCGCACGCTCGCCTGTTCCGTTCGCATCATGAGTAAGCCCGACCCTCATTCCCGGCTGCGCGTGCTGCTCGTCACCGATACCGACAAGCCGATCGGCGACCTGCGCGACGCGCTCGCGCGCCTCGGCTACGACATGTTGAATGAAGTGGCGACGCCCGCGCGCCTGCCTGCGGTCGTCGAGCAGCAGCGGCCCGACGTGGTGATCATCGACACCGAATCGCCATCGCGCGACACGCTCGAGCAGCTCGCGGTGATGAACGCGACCGCGCCGCGGCCGGTGCTGATGTTCAGTCACGACGCCGATCAGGCGCTGATCCGCGCGGCGGTCGGCGCGGGCGTCAGCGCGTATCTCGTCGAAGGCCTGTCCGCCGAGCGGCTCGCGCCGATCCTCGAAGTCGCGCTCGCCCGCTTCTCGCACGACGAGCTGCTGCGCCAGCGGCTCGCCGACGTCGAGCGCGAGCTGGCCGACCGCAAGCTCATCGACCGCGCGAAGCGCCTGCTGATGGACCGCCGCAAGCTTTCCGAACACGATGCCTACGCCGCGCTGCGCAAGCGCGCGATGGATCAGGGCATCCGCATCGTCGACGCGGCGCGCCAGGTGCTCGCCACGTCCACGCAACCGTAATGGTTTGACCGCTATGACCACGCCCACTCCTGCCGCGCCCGAACGCGCGCATCTCCGCCTCGGTTTCGTCGCGCTCAGCGACGCCGCCCCGCTGATCGTCGCGCAACGCCTCGGGCTCGGCGCGCGCCACGGCCTCACGCTCGAACTGAGCCGCCAGCCGTCGTGGGCCGCCGTGCGCGACAAGCTGCTGTCGGGCGAACTGGACGCCGCGCACGCGCTGTACGGCCTCGTCTGCGGCGTGCAGCTCGGCATCGGCGGCCCGCAGGCCGACATGGCGGTGCTGATGGTGCTCAACCGCAACGGGCAGGCAATCACGTTTTCCGAGCGGCTTGCCGCCGCGTACCACGCGTGTGGCAGCGTGAAGGAGGCGCTTGCGTCGCTGGGCCGCAAGCCGGTGTTCGCGCAGACGTTTCCGACCGGCACGCACGCGATGTGGCTGTACCACTGGCTCGCGTCGCACGGCGTCGATCCGCTGCGCGAGATCCGCAGCGTCGTGATCCCGCCGCCCGAGATGGTCGCGGCGCTGGCCGACGGCGAACTCGACGGCTTCTGCGCGGGCGAGCCGTGGCATGCGCTCGCCGAGGCACGGCATGCGGGGCGCACCGTCGCCGCGACGAGCGAAGTCTGGCCCGACCATCCGGAAAAAGCCCTCGCGTGCCGGCGCGATTTCGCCGCGCTGTACCCGAACACGGCGCGCGCACTGATCCGCACGCTGGTCGACGCCTGCGCGTGGCTCGACAGCGCCGCGCACCGCCGGCAAGCCGCCGAATGGCTGGCCGCGCCCGACGCGATCGGCGTGCCCGCGACGCTGATCGCCCCTCGCCTCGTCGGCGATTACGGTGCAGGGCCGTTCGCGCAGGCGCCGCTGCCGGTGAAGTTCCATGAACACGGCACGGTCAACCGGCCGACCGCGGCGGACGGCCTGTGGTTCCTGTCGCAGTACCGGCGCTGGGGGATGCTCGACGGCGCGCGCGACGATGCCGCCATCGCCGCCGCCATCGCGCACACCGCGTTGTATGATGCGGCCGTCGCCGACGCCGGCGTCGCGCATCCCGAATGACGCGCCGGCGCCGGCCTTCCGTGGCGGCGTTTCGGCGCCGCGGCCGACTCCGACACATCCGATGCCGACTCGAGAATCCTCATCGCTCGACACGCTGCTCGCCGAGATCCGTGCGTGCCGCGCCTGCGAGGCCGACCTGCCGCTCGGCCCGCGCCCGGTGCTGCGCGCGCACCGCGATGCGCGCATCCTGATCGTCGGGCAGGCGCCCGGCGCGCGCGTGCATGCGAGCGGCATCCCGTGGGACGACGCGAGCGGCAAGCGGCTGCGCGAATGGCTCGGTGTCGATGCGGACACGTTCTACGACGCGTCGCGCTTCGCGATCGTGCCGATGGGATTCTGCTATCCGGGGCGCGGCGCGAGCGGCGACAACCCGCCGCGGCCCGAATGCGCGCGGCGCTGGCATGACCGCCTGCTCGCGGAATTGCCGGCGATCCGCCTCACGCTGCTGATCGGCCAGTACGCGCAGCGTTATTTTCTTCGGGACGCGCGCAAGGCGTCGCTGACCGAGACCGTCCACGCATGGCGGGAATACGGCCCGGCGCTGCTGCCGCTGCCGCATCCGTCGCCGCGCAATCAGGCATGGTTCAAGCACCACCCGTGGTTCGAGGCCGACGTGCTGCCCGAACTGCGGCGGCGAGTCGCGCGCTGCCTTGCGCCGTGACCCTGCGGCGCGGTACGGTTCGGTTCGGTGCGGCAGCGCAAGCGGCACCGGCCGGCGGCGCATCGCCGGCCGCAACGCGACGGCGACGCACGCCCGGCATCCGCATTCGCTGTACCATCTCGGGTCCATTCGCGTCACACAGTGCTGACTGAACCTGCCATGCCCTCCTTAGCCCCGCCGCGCCTGTACGGGATGCCCGAACGCAGCGACCGGCTCGATTTCTACATCCGCGATCAGGCGTCGCGGCAAGCGATCACCGAGCCGCACCGGCACGCGTACTTCCAGATCCAGTTCAATCTCGGCGGCGACACCGAGCAGCGGATCGGCGGCGTCACGCGGCCGTTTCCGCGCGGTGCGCTGGCGTTCATCCTGCCGCATCGCGAGCATCTGATTCCGCATCCGCCCGGCGCGCACTTCATCGTGATCAATTTCAGCCAGGCGTTCCTGCGCGCCGATCTCGACGTCGACCCGCTCGATCTCGAGGACGTGCCCGCGCACCGCTTCCCCGAACTGACGCCGTTCCGCTTCCAGGAGCATCTGGATTTCATCCTGACGGGCGACAGCTTCGACGAGGCGCGCCGGCTCGCGCTGTGCATGCTCGACGCCGACCGGACCCGCACGTTCGGCTCGACGACACTGCTGCGCGGCTATCTGCTGCAACTGATCGGCCTCGTCTGCACGCAGTACGCGGGCGCGCTCGACAAGCTCGCGCAGCGCGGCGCGCAACGCGCGGGACGGCGCGACGCGCTCGCGCGCGTATTGCGCCACGTGCGCGCCAATCTGACCCGCGAAGACCTGACGCTCGCCGGCACCGCCGAAGCGGCGTTCCTGTCGCCGAACTATCTCGCGCACCTGATCCGCAAGGAAACCGGCAGCACCTTCACCGATCTCGTCACCGAACGCCGGATCGCGCTCGCACAGTCGCTGCTCGCGCACACGAACCGGCGCATCGCCGAGATCGCGCGCTCGGTCGGCTTCCGCGACGAAGGCTACTTCGCGCGGCGCTTTCGCGCGCGCGTCGGGATGCCGCCAAAGGCGTATCGCGACGCCAATGCCGCGCGGCGGGACGACGACGCGTAGTTTTGTCCCGGAAAACCGCAGTTGCGTCGCATGTGCGGCGGCACGCTTCGGTTATCGTGAACGACATGCCGGCGCGCCGCCCGCGGCGGGCGCCGGCTCCCGTCCCTGTTCCGAATCGAGGCTTTCCGATGTCCGAATACGTCATCGACGCTCCCGAGCGTCCTTCCGTCGAAATCGAGCAATCGTCCGCGCGCTTTCCGGTGCGGCGCGTGTTCTGCGTGGGCCGCAATTACGCCGAGCATGCGCGCGAGATGGGCGCCGATCCCGATCGCGAGCCGCCGTTCTTCTTCTCCAAGCCGGCCGATGCAGTCGTACCGGCGCGCGGAACCATTCCGTATCCGCCGCTGACTGCGGATCTGCATCACGAGATCGAACTCGTGATCGCGATCGGCCGGGGCGGGCGATCGATCGAACCGGCCGACGCGCTGTCCCGCGTGTGGGGCTATGGCGTCGGCGTCGACCTGACCCGCCGCGATCTGCAGGCCCAGGCGAAAAAGCTCGGCCGGCCGTGGGACTGGGCGAAGGGATTCGACGCGTCCGGGCCGGTCACGCCGCTGCGGCCCGCGGCCGCCACCGGCCACCCGGCGCGCGGCCGCATCTGGCTCGCGGTCAACGGCGACGTGCGCCAGCAAGGCGATCTCGCCGACATGATCTGGGCCGTGCCGGACATCGTCAGCTACGTGTCGCAGGCGGTGGAACTGCAAGCCGGCGACCTGATCTTCACCGGCACGCCGGCCGGCGTGGGCGCGCTGCAGCCGGGCGACCACGTGACGGGCGGCGTCGATGGCATCGCGACATTCGAATTCGTGATCGGCGCGAAGCCTTGACGGCATGACGCGCAGCCGGGCGCCGTCGCGGCCGCCCGGGCCATACGCGTCGATCGCACGCGAGCGCGGCACGATGACGGCGCGCATCGCGCCGCGCGCGCCGCAATCAGGGCAACCCCTTCCGTCATCACGGCCTGCCGCACCGGCCAAAGTCGCCATCGCTATGCAATAATTTCCAGCACCCGTGCTTGTTGGCCTCGCGCGCCGGCCCCCTGCATCACAACCGTCCTGGAGGTGCACTGTGCTTCGCCAGACGCTCGTCCGCTCCCTGCTTCGCGCCACGGCGATTTCGGTCGTGCTTGCCGGCGCTCCGTGGCCGCCGCCAACGGCAATCGCAGCCAGCATCGCAGCGCCGCCGGCGAAGGACAAGCGCGGCGCCCAGGCCAGACTGGCTGCGCCGGCGGTCGATTTTCCGACCATCGTCGAGCGATACGGCCCCGCCGTCGTGAACATCAGCCCGGCGACGCCAGAGCCGCAGCCATCGGCATCGGCATCCGCCCCGGCGCCCGATGCGCTCGATCCCGACGATCCGTTCTACGCGTTCTTCAAGCGCGGCGCGCCGCACCAGCCCGTCGCCAAGGAGAATGCGCCGCGCGCGATCTCGGGCACCGGCTCCGGATTCATCGTCAGTGCGGACGGGCTGATCGTGACGACCGCCCATGTCGTGGATCAGGCGACCGAGCTGACCGTCCGCCTGACCGACCGACGCGAGTTCAAGGCCAGCGTCATCGCGGTCGACGCGCAAAGCGACGTCGCGCTGCTTCAGATCGACGCGACGAAGCTGCCGACCGTCAAGCTCGGCGATTCGTCGCACGTGCGGGTCGGCGAGCAGGTGTTGACGATCGGCTCGCCGGACAGCTACGGGAATACCGTCACCACGGGCATCATCAGCGCCATGTCCCGCACGCTGCCGGACGGCAGCAGCTTTCCGTTCTTTCAAACCGACGTCGCCTCCAACCCGGACAATTCGGGCGGCCCGCTGTTCAACCGTGCCGGCGAGGTGGTCGGCATCGCCGTCGAGATCTATTCGGGCGCGGACCGCTACCCGAGCCTGACGTTTGCCATTCCGATCAACCTGGCGGCCAAGGTGCGCGCGCAAGCGCAAGCCCAGCGCAAGGCGTCGGCGGGCGGCTTCGGCCTCGAGGTGCAGGACGTCGGCCCAGGCCTGGCCGCCGCGTTCGGCCTGCCGCGGCCGGCGGGCGCGCTCGTCAATTCCGTCGAACCCGGCACGCCCGCCGCCGCCATCGGCCTCAAGCCGGGCGACGTGATCGTGAAGATCGGCAACAAGGCGATCGGCAGCTCGGCCGAGCTGGCCGAGGACGCCGCGGCGCTGCCGCCGGGAACCCGAACGTCGCTCAGGATCGTCCGCAACCGGCGGCCGATGACGCTGCCCGTTACCGTCGGAGCCGGTGCGTTCGGAGAGAGCGCCGGCCCGGAACCTGCCGCCGCCGGCGGCAGCGCTGGCGATCGCCTCGGCCTGACGATGCACCCGCTGACGGACGACGAACGCCGCACGACCGGCCTCGCGGTCGGCATGATGGTGGACGAGGTGCATGGACCTGCGGCAAGCGCAGGCATCCAGCCGGGCGACGTCGTGCTGGAACTCAACGACACGCTCATCGAGACGCCGGATCAGGTGCCCGCCCTGGAAGCGAAAGCCGGGAAAGTGATCGCCGTGCTGATCCAGCGCAACAACGCGCGCAAGTTCGTTTCAGTCACGCTCCGATGAGCGGCCGCGCCGGCGTCCGGCCGGCGCCGCCCGTTGCCCTCCGGAAACGGCCCGCGACCGCGGCGCTCGTCGGCGCCGCGCGTCTCACGCCCGCGAGACGGACGTCTCATCGTCTCACCCGCACGCCCGCGCCGCGCCGCAGCAATCGCGCCGGCGATTCGGTGTGACATCTCCCGCACACGCGGCACTTCCCGCTCCTGCATCGCAGCATCGTCGCGCGAGGTGCGCCCCCCGATCGCCCGGGCATCGTTCCTGCATAAGCATCGCGGACGCGAAAGGCGATGCGACGCCCGCCCGGGCGGGATCCGCGTCGTCTTCGACGTTCGACAACGATTCTGACTGACGGAGACAACAACGTGAACGATTTGGCATCGACGTATCGGCCCAGCATGAAAGCCGCGGTCTGGCGCGGCCGCCACGACATCCGCATCGAGGAAGTGCCTGTCCCGGACAAACCTGCCGCGGGGTGGGTGAAGATCCGCGTGCATTGGTGCGGCATCTGCGGCTCGGATCTGCATGAGTATGTCGCAGGCCCGGTCTTCATCCCGGTCGACCAGCCACACCCGCTGACGGGCCTGAAGGGACACTGCATTCTCGGTCACGAATTCAGCGGGGAAATCGCGGAGCTCGGCGCAGGCGTGACGGGCTTCGAGGTCGGCGAACGGGTAACCGCCGACGCATGCCAGCACTGCGGCCAGTGCTATTACTGCACGCATGGCCTGTACAACATCTGCGAGCGCCTCGCGTTCACGGGGCTGATGAACAACGGCGCATTCGCCGAGTACGTGAACGTTCCGGCCGAACTGCTCTACAAGCTGCCGGACGATTTCCCGACCGAGGCGGGCGCGCTGATCGAGCCGCTCGCGGTCGGGCTCCATGCGGTGAAGAAAGCCGGCAGCATCGTCGGTCAGACCGTCGTGGTGGTCGGCGCCGGCACCATCGGCCTGTGCACGATCATGTGCGCCAGGGCCGCCGGCGCCGGGCGGGTGATCGCGCTGGAGATGTCGTCGGCCCGCAAGCAGAAGGCGCTGGAAGTCGGCGCCAGCCTCGTGATCGACCCCAAGGAAGCCGACGCGGTCGCGCAGGTCAAGGCACTGACCGGCGGCTACGGCGCGGATGTCTCGTTCGAGTGCATCGGCAACACGTCGACCGCGAAGCTCGCGATCGACGTAATCCGCAAGGCCGGGAAATCCGTGATGGTCGGCATATTCGAGAAGCCGACCGAATTCAACTTCTTCGATATCGTGTCGACCGAGAAGGAAGTGATCGGATCGCTGGCCTACAACGGCGAGTTTGCCGACGTGATCCGCTTCATCGCCGACGGCCGCATCGATGTCGCGCCGCTGATCACCGGGCGCATCCCGCTCGCCGACATCGTGTCGAAGGGCTTCGACGAGCTCGTCAACAACAAGGACCGCAATGTGAAAATCATCGTCCAGCCGTCGGTCGGGTGACGTCGCGCCAGCCCCGGCCGGTCAGCGCCGCCGGGGCCGTCGTTCAACGCAGCACGCGGCGCGGTTGCCGCTTTGCGCGAACGGATGGGCGCGCGTCTGCCGCTCGCCCATCCGCACGGCGCACGGGCTCGGCTCGCGCGTCACTTGCGGCGCAGCCGTACCGCCAGCGCCGTGAGCGACGTCGACACGGCCAGCGCAATCACCGCGATCCAGCCCCATTGCGCGAGCAGCGCGCTGCCGAGCGCGGCGCCAGCCGCCATCCCGATGAACATGCCGACGAACAACACGGCATTGAGGCGGCTGCGCGACGCCGGGTCGATGCCGTAGACGATGGTCTGGTGAGCAATCAGCGTCGCCTGCACGCCGAGATCGAAACCGACCGTGCTCACGGCGAGGAGGCCCAGTTGCGCATGCGGCGACATGAGCAGGCCCAGGGCCATCGCCGCGAACGACAGCGCGGCGACACCGATCCCGAGCCGCGCGACCCACTCGGGCCCGCGGCGATCCGCGAGGCGCCCCGCGATCGGCGCGGCCAGTGCGCCGGCCGCGCCGGCCAGGCCGAACGCGCCCGCCGCGGCACTGCCGAGATGGAACGGCGCGGCGTGCAGCATGACCGCGAGCGTCGACCAGAACGCACTGAAACCGACCGACAGCAGCCCTTGCGCGAGCGCCGCGCGCCGCAGCGCGGGGTACTGCCTCCAGAGCGTGCCGAGCGAACCGATCAGCGAGCGGTACGGCAGGCGAGTGGTCGGCTGGAAGCTCGGCAGCCCGCGCGACGCGGCGACGCCGATCGCCGCGACGCTCGCGGCGGCGATGACGAACATCGCACGCCAGCCGACATTCTCGGCGACGAAACCGCTGACCACCCGCGACAGCAGGATCCCCATCAGCAGCCCGGTCATCACGGTTCCCACGGCCTTGCCGCGATGCGCGTCGGGCGCGAGCGTGGCCGCCGCCGGCACGATGTCCTGCGCCATCGTCGCGGCCATGCCGATCGCGAGGCTTGCGGCAAGCAGCGGGCCGATCGACGGCGCGACGGCGGCCAGCAACAATGCGCCCACGAGTGCCGCGGCCTTGACCAGGATCACGCGGCGCCGGTCGAAGCGGTCGCCCAGCGGGGCAAGCAGCAGGATGCCGAGCGCGTAGCCGAGCTGCGTCAAGGTCGGCACGAATCCGACCGTCCGCGCCGATACGCCGATGTCCGGCCCGAGCACGCCGAGCATGGGCTGGCTGTAGTAAAGCGGCGCGACGCCCAGGCCAGCCCCGGCGGCGAGCAGCAGCACCAGCCGGCGGCTGAGGATCGGCGCGGCGACATGCGGGGCGGTCTTGCCGAGCGTCGCGGCCGCCGCTGCTTCGAGATTCTGTGGCGTAGACATGGTGTACGTCCTGGTTTCAGATCGGAAGGAATGGACGCGAGTGTGGGGCACCACGGCGGTCGACGGTAGTACCGCTGGATGTACATTTGTTATACGCTGGACGCATGACCGTAAAACGCCCTGCCACGCCCGTCCCTCGCGGGCTTTCCCAATCCTCCGCCGCGCCAATGGACGGCGCCGGCCATCGGTTCCAGCTGATGGAAACATTCGTACGCATAGTCGAGTCGGGCAGTTTGTCGGCGGCGGCGGCGCAATTGCACGCCACGCAGCCGACGATCAGCCGACGCCTGCAGGCGCTCGAGCGATCGCTCGGCGTGCGCTTGCTGCAGCGCTCCACGCATACGATGCGGCTGACGGTCGACGGCGAGCGGTGCTTCAAGCGCGCGAAGGAACTGCTGGCGAGCTGGGCGTCGTTCGAAGCCGATATGCGCGGCGCGCAGGAAGAGCCCGAGGGGCTGCTGCGCGTGGCTGTGCCGCACGCATTCGGCCAGGAGCGGTTTGTCGGGCCATTGGCCGCGTTCCTGAAAGCCTGCCCTCGGGTCAATGTGGAATGGCTGCTGCAGGACGACGTGCGGGACTTCATCGGCAGCGGCATCGATTGCGCGATCCAGGTCGGCGAGCCGGCCGATCCGTCGGTCGTCGCGATCCGCCTGTCGAAGGTGCCGCGCATCGTGGTCGCCGCACCGTCGGTGCTCGACGGCACCGACGTGCCCGACGCCCCCGAAGATCTCGCAGCATTGCCCTGGCTGGCTTTGCGTACGTATTACCGCAATGAAGTGTCGTTGACACATGCGGTCACGGGCGAGACGCGGCGCATTGCGATCCGCCCGCGTGTCAGCACCGACAGCCTGTTCGCGCTGCGCGCCGCGGCGCTGCTCGGCACGGGGGTGTGCGTCAGTTCGGCGTGGCTGCTGGCTGACGATCTCGCGCACAAACGCTTGCTCCACCTCACACCGGATTGGCAGGCGGCGCCGCTGCCGGTATTCCTGACCTACCCGCATGCGCAGTTCTACCCGTCGAGACTGCTTCGATTCGTCGCGATGATGCGCGACGCGGTGCCGGCACTGATCGAAGGGGGCAACCCGTAACCACCTCGCGTCGGAAAGCGCGCGGCGTCCGCCCCTGCAGCGATGCCGATCGAGTGTATTCGGGCAATGGCGGCGAGATCCAATGACTCGACGACGACCAAATTCGATGATCCGCGCGTCGCGCTCGAGAAATGATTTTCAATCACGCGGGATTCCGGATAATGCCGCACTAATTGCACACAAACAATACGAACTGCCGCACCATCCGATGTATATTTAGATACATAACGAATTTCTCGGCCGCACGCCAGATATCGAATCAAGCGTAGCCCAAACCCGGATTACCGCGCAGCGAAAAACGACAGGCCAATCATCGGTCCCGCACCGCAAGCGGCGTATGCCGATGGCGGCTTTGTTTCGACGGCACGAGGCCGCCATCGCGAAGCAGATCGCCGGAAACAACATCAGCGTTGAAAGCGCTGGAGAGAGCGTTGCGTTGTCCGTTCAATTCGGTTGGCAATGTGTAAGGAACGGATGAGATGCAAATCGATTTCAGTATTTTCGCGCTTTATGTGGTGGCGGCCATTATCACGATTGCGCTCCCTGACCCGGTTGCCGCACGCGTTACGGGCGCGGGGATGGCCGGTGGATCGACGAACGCATTGAAAACGATCTTCGGTATGAACGCGGCGTCGCTCATGGTGATCCTCCTTTCGGCCATGCTGGTGAAAGAAGTGCTCGCCATCAACGAGTCCGCATTCAACCTGCTCAAACTGGCAGGCGCCTGTTATATCGCATATATCGGATGGAGGATCTTTCGAGAGTCCTGTTCGAGCGATTACAAATCGACATCGAATAAGCCCCGACATGAAGGAATTTTGAAAGGATTCGTCATTGCCATTTCAAACCCGAAAGAATTCATTTTTTTTGCATCTTTTATTCCGCAATTCATCGACATTACCGAGGATACCGACTCGAGCATTGCCTTACTGGCAATGATCTGGTTCATTCTCGATTTTTCGACGCTGGCGCTGGCTTATCTGCTCGCCGGCAAGATTCTGAAGCCGGTGTTTCGCCGCGCCATGCTGCGCATCTCGGGAGCGCTGCTGGTCGTTATCGCTGCTGGCGGCATCATGATGTCCGCAGTCGAATTGCTGGAACGACTCGGTTGAGCCGAATTCGAAAACGTTCACTTCAACAACCCTCGATCGGCCACACCACCTTGCTTCGGGACGCAGCCATTGGCTGACAGCTGTTGTGACGTATATCCGGGCGGGAATACATCGTCGAGCGAATCGAATCGCTCGATGCGGTCCTGCGCGGGCATCTTGTCGGCACGGACGTGGTCTGCTCGACTTGTGCAGTCGTCATATTCACGTGGGTCGGGAACGATCGGAAGGGAGGCCTGGCGCGTGGCCGGGGCGCAATGGCGGTCACGGCGTCGTCCGAGGGAGCGCTCGCCCGCGGACGATGCGGCACTGGGCGGGTGGACGGTTGCTGCGGGGTATTCGCGCTGGCTGCTTTACGTGCGCAAGTGCCGGGAGGCATGAGCAGCGCGAGAGACGTGGCCGCGCCGGCTCCGATCCGGCTTGCCGGGCGCGGCGCATTGGGTTGGGTGCTGGGGGTGCGGTGCGCCCACGCGGGCCGGCCAATTTCCCGGCCATCGATTTCCCGGCCGGAAAT
>NZ_JGVW01000069.1 GCF_000687455.2 Burkholderia sp. lig30 | reverse complement strand
CCCGCCCCCCACGGCGCCGGCCCGCCGTCACGCGCCCGGGCCCCCTCGCCCCGTTCGACGCGCGATGCGCGACGCACGCGCGCCACCGCTCGGCCCATACCACCAGTCGAGATGATCGAGATGCCGCAGCAGTCTCGCCCGGCGCCATTCGCGCCAATGGTGCATGACTGCCATCGGCAGCGCGAGCGCGAAACCGCCTATCGCGAAGCCCATCCATGATTCGCCCATGTCTCCCCCGAAATGTGAGGCAATGGCGCTGCATTCGCATCGCGATGGCAAGGGAACCGCAGGTCCGGCCACGCCGTTTCCGGCGCCAACGTGCGCCGGAGAGCGAAGCCCGATCGACATTCCCGCCATGCGTGGCGCGTGCAGCCGACGCATGAAACAGCGTGAGCGCATGCCCGGACGTCACGTTCGACGCCCGGGCCGCGATGCGTTACTGCATGTGCTGGCCACCGTTGATGGCGATGTTGGAGCCGGTCACGAAACCCGCCTCTTCCGAGCACAGATAGGCGACGAGTGCCGCCACTTCCTCGGGCCGGCCGAGGCGGCCAGCCGGAATCTGCGGCAGGATCTTCGTGTCGAGGATCTCCTGCGGAATGGCCGTCACCATCTTCGTCGCGAGATAGCCCGGCGAAATCGTGTTCACCGTCACGCCCTTGCGAGCCACCTCCAGCGCGAGCGACTTGGTGAAGCCGTGCATGCCGGCCTTGGCCGCCGCGTAGTTGGTCTGCCCGATCGAGCCCTTCGAGCCGTTGACGGACGAGATGTTGATGATTCGCCCCCAGCCGCGTTCGGCCATGCCCTCGCACACCGGCTTCGTCATGTTGAAGACGGAATCCAGGTTGGTGCGGATGACCGCATCCCAGTTGACCTTGTCGAGTTTCTTGAGCGTCAGGTCGCGCGTGATGCCGGCGTTGTTCACCAGAATGTCGACCGGCCCGACTTCACGCACGATCGTCGACACGCATTGCTGGCACGAGTCATAGTCGGCGACGTCGACCGGATAGGCGCGAAATGCCTTGCCCGCGGCGTCCATCGCGGCGAGCCATGCGTCGACGCCGCTGTTGTTCGGCGAGTGGGTGACGACCACCTTGTAGCCCGCTTCGTGTAGCTTGACGCTGATGGCCTCGCCGAGGCCGCCCATTCCACCGGTAACGACTGCAATTCTGTTAGTCATCCTGTTTATCACCCTGAATCTGCATGATGATTGAAGATGCGACGCGGCTGCCTGGCACTGGCCGCCGCGTGCACTGTCGCGATGTGCGATCGCGCCGGGCCGGCCGCGATGAACGCATCGGTGAAATCGCGCGCATTGTTGTAAGCGACTTGTAGTGCGCGAATGGAAGGCGCCGCATCCATCGGGATGGCTCGCGCCGTGCACCTGGACGACGTTGCACGACGTCCGGGGGCAATGCGCGAGCAGCCGACGAACACGCCGCTCCGTGTCGTGCCGCACCACGGCACGACACGGGGTTATGCGGTTTCTTCGGGTACCGCCGGTTCGCGGCGCGTGTTGCCGGCCCGCGGCGCCGCCGTCCCGGCCGGAGCCGACGCGGCAACGGCGCCGAGGCTGTGTTGCGCCGACTCGATCACGCGCCCGGTGACGGCGTGCACCGTTTCGGCCGCCGCAGCAGCCGTGGACAACGCCGAATTCACCACGGCGACGACCGCGGCCGAGCCGGCCGGCGCGTTCTTCGTCAGTTGGCCCAGCGTGTCCTTCACGCGTTTGTCGGTCTGCGCGTGTTGCGCTTGCGCGACCTTCATCCACTCGGCCTGCGTGGCGGCAGCGATGTCGAACAACTGACGCCCGTACGACGCCGCCTTGCCGGCGACCTGCTGCGACGCGCCCAGTTGTCGGGTCAGATACTCGCCCGGATTGCCGCCGCCGAATGCGCCCTTCAGGTTGTCTTCGCATTCCGCGAACGTCGCCCTGGCCGTCTGCACATTGAGATCGACCACTGCCTCGACACCCTTGAATGCGGGATTTGCCCACGCAAACCATGCGTCGACGCCGGACTTGAGATCGGCCATCAGTTGTTCTGCTGCGAAAACGGTCATCAGACAAGCTCCTTTGTCAGCAATGCGAAAAAAGTTCCAGATACCCGAAATGGAGGGGGATTGATCAGCGTCCCAATTTACCGCGTCAAAATTATTATGTTTCCAGAAATTAGGTAGCCTATTCTCCGGGCGGAAATTGTCAATTAAATGTCACCAATGCCTAGGAAAAACCCTGAGCGCGCAAATTTTAGATTCCGGCTCGATTAATCGTGAAATGTCGCACCGGTGTGACGCTCATGTGCCGCGGCGCGCGGCGTTCCGGCGCGGCACGCCACAGCGCGGCGCCGCACGGCAGAATAAGACAAGGCACGAATATCGTGATGCCGCTGGCCTCATGACGCCGGATGGCGGCTCACTACGGATCGACACATTAAAGTACCGCATCGCCTGGAAATAATTACTCGACAATGACTGCCAAGACAGCTACCGGTAAATTATTCGCACTGCCGGCCGGCATCGGAGATGCGCATCTCTTTAATACGCCCCCGACCATGAGCTTTTAGTCGTTAATACCGGAAACGGCAAGTATTTTTCGGACGATTGGCGTTTTATGATTATATTTATCCGGCCAATTCCTGGTGCAGCGCCCGAAACTCCTGCGCCAGCTTGTGCGCCGGCTCGAGGTGAATCACCGGCGTGGCCGCCTGATGCGATTCGCGGATCTTCACCGACGACGACAGCCGCGAAGCCAGCACCGGCAAGCCCTCGCCGATGAGTTCCTCGACGAGTTTCTGCGGCAGGCTCGCGCGCGGCTGGAACTGGTTGATGACGATCCCCTCCACCTCCAGCGCCGCGTTGTGATCCTGCTGGATCTCCTTGACGTTCTCCAGCAGCGTGTAAAGCGCGCGACGCGAGAAGTCGTCGCAGTCGAACGGGATCAGGCAGCGCTCGACCGCGATCAGCGCGGAGCGGGTGTAGAAGTTGAGCGCGGGCGGCGTGTCGATGTAGACGGCGTCATAGACGTCGGCAAGTTCGTTCAGCGCGTCGCGCAGCTTGTAGATCTTGTAGCGGGATTCGAGCTTGCCGTGCAGCGTGTCGAGATCCGGGTGCGCCGGCATCACGTCGAGGTTCTCGAACGGTGTCGGATGGATGAAGGACTGGACGTCGACCGGCCGGAAATTGAAGGTCAGCGCGGTCTCGAAGAAGTCGGCGACGGTGGGGCTGGCGTCGGCCGCGCGCGCGCCGAGCAGATACTGGCTGGAATTCGCCTGCGCGTCGAGATCGATCACGAGCGTGCGCAGCCCCTCGCTCGCGCTGATCGCCGCGAGGTTGCAGACGATCGTTGATTTGCCTACGCCACCCTTCTGATTGAATACGACGCGCCGCATGGTCCCCTCTCGCTCGAAGCCGGACGAAACGGCCATCATACCCGAGCCGGACGGCGATTCCCGTGAGTGCGCGGCAGGTCATTTTGACCGGGTCGGGCAGCCGGGGACTTCTTCAGCGTGAGAATGCCATCGTCCGCAGCGGCCTCGGACGGCCTGCCCGCTGCTTCACATCACGAAATCCTGACTCGATATGCTCCACCTCGCGTCAGGGGACGATCCGGAAGCGCGGTCGAGCGGCTTGGCGCGGATCGTTTCCGCTCTTGCCGACGATCGTCGGAATTTCCCTGAATACCTTGTGCGACAAGGCACTCGGGCAAACTGCCGGACTTCGCACGAAAAGTGCGAATGCCCGCCGCGACCATCATTACCCCTGTTTTTTGCAACTCTTATATAAGATATAAGATCTTTGACGTTGCATGATATTGAGACTAGAATCGCGATCGAAGCAATGCCCGGAACAGCCTCGGAGTGCCTGAAAAGCCTCCCCCTGAAACGTCATATCAGCAGGTCCCCCCATGCTTGAAAACTTTCGTGCTCACGTGGCCGCCCGCGCCGCGCTCGGTATTCCTCCCCTGCCGCTGACGGCTCAGCAAACCGCCGAACTGGTGGAACTGCTGACGAACCCGCCCGCCGGCGAAGAGCAGACCCTGCTCGACCTGATCACCCACCGTGTGCCCGCCGGCGTCGACGAAGCCGCCCGCGTGAAGGCTGGCTTCCTGGCCGCCGTGGCCAAAGGCCAGACCGCCTGCGCGCTGATCTCGCGCGAGCGCGCCACCGAACTGCTCGGCACGATGCTGGGCGGCTACAACATCCAGCCGCTGATCGAGCTGCTGTCCGACGAAGCCGTGGCCGCCGTAGCCGCCAACGCGCTGAAGAAGACCCTCCTGATGTTCGACCAGTTCCATGACGTCCAGGAACTGGCCGAGAAGGGCAACGTTCACGCCAAGGCCGTGCTGCAAAGCTGGGCCGACGCCGAATGGTTCACCAGCCGTCCGGAAGTGCCGCAAAGCCTGACCATCACCGTCTTCAAGGTGACGGGCGAAACCAACACCGACGACCTGTCGCCGGCCCCGGACGCCACCACCCGCCCGGACATCCCGATGCACGCGCTGGCGATGCTGAAGAACGCCCGTCCCGGCATCACCCCGGAAGAAGACGGCAAGCGCGGCCCGGTCAAGTTCATCGAGTCGCTGAAGGAAAAGGGTCACCTGGTCGCGTACGTGGGCGACGTGGTCGGCACCGGCTCCTCGCGCAAGTCGGCCACCAACTCGGTGCTGTGGTTCACGGGTGAAGACATCCCGTTCGTCCCGAACAAGCGCTTCGGCGGCGTGTGCCTGGGCGGCAAGATCGCCCCGATCTTCTACAACACGATGGAAGACGCCGGCGCACTGCCGATCGAACTCGACGTGTCGCAGATGGAAATGGGCGACGTGGTCGAACTGCGCCCGTACGAAGGCAAGGCCCTGAAGAACGGCCAGGTGATCGCCGAGTTCCAGGTCAAGTCCGACGTGCTGTTCGACGAAGTGCGCGCCGGCGGCCGCATTCCGCTGATCATCGGCCGCGGCCTGACCGCCAAGGCGCGCGAAGCGCTGGGCCTGGCCCCGTCGACCCAGTTCCGCCACCCGCATCAGCCGGTCGACACCGGCAAGGGCTTCTCGCTGGCCCAGAAGATGGTCGGCCGCGCGTGCGGCCTGCCGGCAGGCCAGGGCATCCGCCCGGGCACGTACTGCGAACCGAAGATGACCTCGGTGGGCTCGCAGGACACCACGGGCCCGATGACCCGCGACGAACTGAAGGACCTGGCGTGCCTGGGCTTCTCGGCCGACCTCGTGATGCAGTCGTTCTGCCACACCGCCGCTTATCCGAAGCCGGTGGACGTGAAGACGC
The DNA here is from genome assembly GCF_000687455.2 of Burkholderia sp. lig30. Classification (GTDB taxonomy): domain Bacteria; phylum Pseudomonadota; class Gammaproteobacteria; order Burkholderiales; family Burkholderiaceae; genus Burkholderia. Next base: position 94,512 of record NZ_JGVW01000069.1, on the reverse strand, counting down.
ACCACACGCTGCCGAACTTCATCAGCACCCGTGGCGGCATCGCGCTGCGCCCGGGCGACGGCGTGATCCACTCGTGGCTGAACCGCATGCTGCTGCCCGACACCGTGGGCACCGGCGGCGACTCGCACACCCGCTTCCCGATCGGCATCAGCTTCCCGGCCGGTTCGGGCCTGGTCGCCTTTGCCGCTGCCACCGGCACGATGCCGCTGGACATGCCGGAATCGGTGCTGGTCCGCTTCAAGGGCAAGATGCAGCCGGGCGTGACCCTGCGTGACCTGGTCAACGCGATTCCGCTGTACGCGATCAAGCAGGGCATGCTGACGGTTGCCAAGCAAGGCAAGAAGAACATCTTCTCGGGCCGCATTCTCGAAATCGAAGGCCTGCCCGACCTGAAGGTCGAGCAAGCGTTCGAACTGTCGGATGCGTCCGCCGAGCGCTCGGCCGCCGGTTGCACGGTCCACCTGAACAAGGAACCGATCATCGAATACCTCAACAGCAACATCACGCTGCTGAAGTGGATGATCGCCGAGGGCTACCAGGACCCGCGCAGCCTGCAGCGCCGCATCAAGGCGATGGAGCAGTGGCTGGCCGACCCGCAACTGCTGTCGCCGGATGCAGACGCCGAATACGCGGCCGTCATCGAGATCGACCTGGCCGACGTCCACGAGCCGATCGTGGCATGCCCGAACGATCCGGACGACGTGAAGACGCTGTCCGACGTGGCCGGCGCCAAGATCGACGAAGTGTTCATCGGCTCGTGCATGACCAACATCGGTCACTTCCGTGCCGCGTCGAAGCTGCTGGAAGGCAAGCGCGACATCCCGGTCAAGCTGTGGGTGGCTCCGCCGACCAAGATGGACCAGAAGCAGCTGACCGAGGAAGGCCACTACGGCGTCTTCGGCACGGCCGGTGCCCGCACCGAAATGCCGGGCTGCTCGCTGTGCATGGGCAACCAGGCACAGGTGCGCGAAGGCGCGACGGTCATGTCGACGTCGACCCGTAACTTCCCGAACCGCCTGGGCAAGAACACGAACGTGTACCTCGGCTCGGCGGAACTGGCGGCGATCTGCTCGCGTCTGGGCAAGATCCCGACCAAGGACGAGTACATGGCCGACATCGGCGTGATCAACGCCAACGGCGACCAGATCTACAAGTACATGAACTTCGACCAGATCGAAGACTTCAAGGAAGTCGCCGACACCGTGAAGATCTAAACGTGCTGTCGGGCTACGGCGGGTTGTTTTCGTCGTAGCGCCACGGAATGGCGCCTCGGGCTTATCGCCCGCGGCGCCATTTTTTTTGCGTTGCCGCCGGAAACCTGGCGCGGGCAGGAGTCGCACCGGGATGCCACGCATCCCGGATAGATATAAAAAACCCCGCCGGAAGGCGGGGTTCATTGTTACGGCTTGCGGTTGCGGGACCTCAGAACGGAATATCGTCGTCCATTTCATCGAACCCGCCGCCTGCCGGCGCGCTCGGACGGCTCTGCGCTGCGCCGCCGCCACGGGCCGCGCCGCCTGCACGGCCACCGCCGCCACGCTCCATCTGCTCGCCACGGCCGCCACCGCCGCCATAGCCACCGCCGTAACCGCCTTCATCACCGCCACCGCCGCCGCCGCCCGAACCACCACGGCCGCCGAGCATCTGCATCTGGTCGGCGACGATTTCCGTCGAGTACCGGTCCTGCCCGTCCTGGCCTTGCCACTTGCGGGTACGGATACGGCCTTCGATATAGACCGACGAGCCTTTCTTCAGGTACTCGTTGACGATCTCCGCGAGGCGGCCGAAGAACGCCACGCGGTGCCACTCGGTCATTTCCTTGAATTCGCCGCTCGCCTTGTCCTTGTAGCGATCGGTCGTCGCGAGACGGATGTTCGCGACCGCGTCCCCGCTCGGCAGGTAGCGCACTTCGGGATCGGCGCCGAGATTGCCGACGAGAATGACCTTGTTGACGGATGCCATGTGTTTCTCCAAAAAATTCGATGCCGAGCGGCACGCAGGGCCGCTCGCGGGTTCCGTCGGCCGGCTCTCCGGGGAACGCGCCGCCGGCGCCGGCTCGGGTCAGGTGTCAGGCCTTGCGCGGCGGCGGCTTCATGCCGGCCGCGATTATAAGCCACGCGGCAACGAGCCCCGAGCACGTCAGGAACACGGTGTCCGCGCCGCCGTGCTTCAGCAGCCAGCCGCCCGCCACGCCGCCGAGCGCGAGCCCGATCGACTGCGTCGTGTTGTACACGCCGGTGGCCGCGCCCTTGCGCGAGCCGGGCGCGAGCTTCGACACCAGCGAAGGCTGCGACGCCTCCAGGATGTTGAAGCCGAGGAAGTAGACGAACAGGATCGCCGCGATAATCAGAATGGTATGCGGCGCCGTGCCCAACAACAATTGGCCGATCAGGATAGCCGCGATGCCGCCGAGCAGCACCGGCTTCATCTTGCCCCTTTTCTCGGCGACGATGATCGCGGGCACCATCATCACGAACGACAGCCCCATCACCGGCAGGTAGATCTTCCAGTGCGTCGCGACCGGCAGCCCCGCGTCGACGAGCAGGCGCGGCACGACGAGAAACAGCGCGGTCTGCGTCGCGTGCAGCGCGAGCACGCCGAAGTTCAGGCGCAGCAGCTCGACGTTGTGCAGCACTTCCGCGAACGGCGCGGGCACGTGCACCGGCTTCTGCGCGTTCGGCACCACCCACAGCACGACGCCGATCGCGAGCACCGACAGCACGCCGACGAGCGTGAACAGCCCGCTCATGCCGACCCAGTGGAACACGATCGGCGCGCCGACGATCGCGACCGCGAACGACACGCCGATGCTGCCGCCCACCATCGCCATCGCCTTCGTGCGGTTCTGCTCGGAGGTCAGGTCGGCGATGTACGCGAGCACCGCGGACGATACGGCCCCCATCCCCTGAATGACCCGGCCGACGATGATCCACGTGATGTCGTGCGCGAACGCGGCGACGAAGCTGCCGATCGCGAAGATGAGCAGGCCCGTCGCGATCACCGGCTTGCGGCCGAACTTGTCGGACGCCCAGCCGTAGAAGATGTACAGCAGCGATTGCGTGACGCCGTATGCGCCGAGCGCGATGCCGACGAGCAGCACGTTGTCGCCGCCCGGGATGGTTTTCGCGTAAACGGAGAACACCGGCATGATCATGAACAGGCCGAGCATGCGCAGCGCGAAAATCGCCGCGAGCGACGCGGTCGCGCGCAGCTCGGGCGCAGTCATTCGGGAAGACGTGGCGGACGGATTGGACATCGGGATTGCGTTTCGATGGGTCGAAATGCCGGCGGCTGCGGGCGGCTGAAGATTCGGACCGTTGGCAGGGCCGTCGGTCCGGCCCCGTCGAGCGGCCGCCTGGCGACGGTATGCCCCGCGCGAAGCCGGTCTGGCGCGGCCGATCGCGGACGCGCTCACCGCCCTGCAGACAGCTGCTGCCAAGGCCGGGAGCCCCCAACGACGGTCTCGAAAAGCCGTTATAGTAGCAGGTTTGGTTTCCTCCTCTTTCGCCAGGTTCATGGAACAAATCCGTATCCGTGGGGCACGCACCCACAACCTGAAGAACGTCAATCTCGACCTGCCGCGCCACAAGCTGGTCGTGATTACCGGCCTGTCCGGATCGGGCAAGTCGTCGCTCGCTTTCGATACCCTCTATGCAGAAGGCCAGCGCCGCTACGTCGAGAGCCTGTCGGCGTACGCGCGCCAGTTCCTGCAATTGATGGAAAAGCCGGACGTCGACCTGATCGAGGGCCTGTCGCCCGCGATCTCGATCGAGCAGAAGGCGACGTCCCACAACCCGCGCTCGACGGTCGGCACGGTCACGGAAATCCACGACTACCTGCGGCTCCTGTACGCGCGGGTCGGCACGCCGTACTGCCCGGACCACGAAACCCCGCTCGAGGCGCAAAGCGTGTCGCAAATGGTCGACGCCGCGCTCGCGCTGCCGGAGGAAACCAGGCTGATGATCCTCGCGCCCGTCGTCGCGAACCGCAAGGGCGAGCACGCCGAGCTGTTCGAGGACATGCAGGCGCAGGGCTTCGTGCGTTTTCGGGTGCGCTCGGGCGGCGGCACCGCGAATGAAGGCGTCGCGAAGATCTACGAGGTGGATTCGCTGCCGAAGCTCAAGAAGAACGACAAGCACACGATCGACGTCGTCGTCGACCGCCTGAAGGTGCGCCCGGACATGAAGCAGCGCCTCGCCGAGTCGTTCGAGACCGCGCTGCGCCTCGCCGACGGCCGCGCGATCGCGCTCGAGATGGATACGGACAAGGAATACCTGTTCAGCTCGAAGTTCGCGTGCCCGGTCTGCTCGTATTCGCTGCAGGAGCTGGAGCCGCGGCTGTTCTCGTTCAACAACCCGATGGGCGCGTGCCCGGAATGCGACGGCCTCGGCCAGATCACGTTCTTCGATCCGAAGCGGGTCGTCGCGCATCCGTCGCTGTCGCTCGCGGCAGGCGCGGTGAAGGGCTGGGACCGGCGCAACCAGTTCTACTTCCAGATGCTGCAGAGCCTCGCGGCGTTCTACGACTTCGACATCGACACTGCATTCGAGGACCTGCCCGAGAAGATCAGGAAGGTGCTGCTGTCCGGCTCCGGCAAGCAGACGATCCCGTTCTCGTACATCAACGAGCGCGGCCGCACGACGGTCCGCGAGCATGTATTCGAAGGGATCATCCCGAACCTCGAACGCCGCTACCGCGAGACCGATTCGGTCGCGGTGCGCGAAGAGCTGTCGAAATACCAGAACAACCAGCCGTGCCCGTCGTGCGACGGCACCCGCCTGCGCCGCGAGGCGCGCTACGTGCGGCTCGGCGCGGGCGACTACGCGCGCGGGATCTACGAAGTGAGCAGCTGGCCGCTGCGCGACGCGCTCGGCTACTTCGACGGCCTCACGCTCGACGGCGCAAAGCGCGAGATCGCCGACAAGGTGATCAAGGAAATCGTCGCGCGGTTGACGTTCCTCAACAATGTCGGCCTCGATTACCTGTCGCTGGAGCGCAGCGCCGAAACGCTGTCGGGCGGCGAGGCGCAGCGCATCCGGCTCGCGTCGCAGATCGGCTCCGGCCTGACCGGCGTGATGTACGTGCTCGACGAGCCGTCGATCGGCCTGCACCAGCGCGACAACGACCGGCTGATCGCGACGCTCAAGCACCTGCGCGACCTCGGCAACTCGGTGATCGTCGTCGAGCACGACGAGGACATGATCCGCACCGCCGACTACGTCGTCGACATGGGTCCGGGCGCGGGCGAGCACGGCGGCCAGGTGGTCGCCGAAGGCACGCCGAAGCAGGTGCAGGCCGACCCGGCGTCGCTGACGGGCCAATACCTGTCCGGCAAGCGCACGATCGACTTCCCCGACGAGCGGATCGCGCCCGATCCCGCGCGGATGCTGCGCATCGTCGACGCGCACGGCAACAACCTGAAGCACGTCACGCTCGAGCTGCCGGTCGGCCTGCTGGCCTGCATCACCGGCGTGTCGGGCTCCGGCAAGTCGACGCTGATCAACGACACGCTGTACCACGCGGTCGCGCGCCACCTGTACGGCTCGTCGGCCGAGCCGGCGCCGCACGAGGCGATCGAGGGCCTCGAGCACTTCGACAAGGTGATCAACGTCGACCAGTCGCCGATCGGCCGCACGCCGCGCTCGAATCCGGCCACGTATACCGGCGTGTTCACGCCGATCCGCGAGCTGTTCTCGGGCGTGCCGACCTCGAAGGAGCGCGGCTACGATCCGGGCCGCTTCTCGTTCAACGTGAAGGGCGGCCGCTGCGAGGCGTGCCAGGGCGACGGCGTGCTGAAGGTCGAGATGCACTTCCTGCCGGACGTCTACGTGCCGTGCGACGTCTGCCACGGCAAGCGCTACAACCGCGAGACGCTCGAAGTCCAGTACAAGGGCAAGAACATCAGCGAGGTGCTCGACATGACGGTCGAGCACGCGTATGAATTCTTCAACGCGGTGCCCGTCGTCGCGCGCAAGCTGAAGACGCTGCTCGACGTCGGCCTCGGCTACATCCGCCTCGGCCAGTCGGCGACGACGCTGTCGGGCGGCGAGGCGCAGCGCGTGAAGCTGTCGCTCGAGCTCTCCAAGCGCGACACCGGCCGCACGCTGTACATCCTCGACGAGCCGACGACCGGCCTGCATTTCCACGACATCGCACTGCTGCTCGAAGTGATCCACCGGCTGCGCGACCAGGGCAACACGGTCGTGATCATCGAGCACAATCTCGACGTGATCAAGACGGCCGACTGGGTGATCGATCTCGGCCCGGAAGGCGGCGCGGGCGGCGGACAGATCATCGCGCAAGGCACGCCGGAACAGGTCGCGAAGACCAAGGCGAGCTTCACCGGCAGGTACCTCGCGCCGCTGCTCAAGCGCAGCGGCAAGTAGGCGGCGGGGCGCCTCCCGTCCATCGCGCGCGGCCGCCCCGGCCGCGCGCCGGTTTCTCCCTCGCTCCGCCGCCTGTCCGGCGCGCCGCGCCGCGTGCCCCTGTGTTTACACCACGCGCGAAACACAGTATTCCGGACCATAATGGACGCTATACTTTACGGTCGTAAGGTTTGTCCGCCGGCCTTTTTCATCCGCGCGGCAAGCGCCGCCCCGCCGGACGTCGCGCCGTCTCGGCCACGACCCGGCCCCGGCCGCCACCAGGAATGAATGATGGAGAAGCAACAAGAGCCGCAGCACGAATCGCAGGCCCGGGAGCCGCATCTGCGCAGCGTCAGGCTGACGAGCGATTTCAGCCTGCCGAAGCTGTCCGCGATCGAGATCGTCAGTTACATCGTGGCACTCGTCTCGATGTGGCTCGTCCTCGAGCTGAAGCTGCTGGGCGGCCTCCTGGCCGGCCTGCTCGTCTATCAGCTCGTTCACACGATCGCCCCGGTGATCGAGCGTCACACGTCGAGCCAGCGCGCCCGCTGGGTCGCCGTCGTGCTGTTGTCCGCGACCATCGTCGGCTCGCTCGCCGGTCTCACGGTCGGCATCATCGAGCACTTCGAGCATACGGTGCCGAACCTGCAGAGCCTGCTCGGCCAGCTGATGCAGATCGTCGAGCAGACCCGCGCCCGCACCCCTGCGTGGATCGCGAACCTGCTGCCGGTCGACGTCGAGCAGATGAAGGTGAAGGCGGCCGTGCTGATGAACACGCACATGGACCAGCTCCAGCAAAGCGGCAAGACGCTCGCGCGCGGGTTCGGCCACGTGCTGTTCGGGATGATCATCGGCGCGCTGATCGCGATCGGCGTCGAGCACAACAAGCAGCGCATGCCGCTGTCGACCGCGCTCGTCACGCGCATCTCGCGCTTCGCGGAAGCGTTCCGCCGGATCGTCTTCGCGCAGATCAAGATCTCGGCGATCAACGCGTTCTTCACCGGCGTCTACCTGCTCATCGCGCTGCCGGTGTTCCACGAGCACCTGCCGCTGTCGAAGACGCTCGTGCTCGTCACGTTCATCACCGGCCTGTTGCCTGTGATCGGCAACCTGATCTCGAACACGCTGATCGTCGCCGTGTCGCTGTCGGTGAGCATGGGCACCGCGATCGCGTCGCTCGCGTTCCTGATCGTGATCCACAAGTTCGAGTATTTCCTGAACGCGAGGATCGTCGGCGGGCAGATCGAGTCCCGCGCGTGGGAACTGCTGCTAGCGATGCTGGTAATGGAAGCGGCATTCGGGCTGCCGGGCGTGATCTCCGCACCGATCTTCTACGCGTACCTGAAGCGCGAGCTGCACGCGTTGCGGCTCGTCTGAGCGCGCCGCCCGGCCGCTCGATGCAAAACGCCGCGCCCGTTGCCGGGCGCGGCGTTGTCACATGCGGCGGCCGATCGCGGCTTAGCGGAACACGACCGTCTTGGTCCCGTTCAGCACGATGCGGTGCTCGACGTGCCACTTCACCGCGCGCGCGAGCGTCACGCACTCGACGTCGCGGCCGATCGCGGTCAGCTGGTCGGGCGTCATGCTGTGGTCGACGCGCTCGACTTCCTGCTCGATGATCGGGCCTTCGTCCAGGTCGGTCGTCACGTAGTGCGCAGTCGCGCCGATCAGCTTCACGCCGCGGTCGAACGCCTGGTAGTACGGCTTCGCGCCCTTGAAGCTCGGCAGGAACGAATGGTGGATGTTGATCGCGCGGCCGGCGAGCCGCTCGCACATGTTCTGCGACAGGATCTGCATGTAGCGCGCGAGCACGACGAGATCCGCCTGGTGCTCGTCGATCACCTCCAGCACCCGTGCCTCCTGCGCGGCCTTCGCGTCGTCGGACGAGCCACCCACCAGCGGGAAATGATGGAACGGGATGTCATAGCTCGCGGCGAGCTGGTAGAAATCCTTGTGGTTCGACACGATCGCCGGAATCTCGATCGGCAGCTGGCCGGTGCGATAGCGGAACAGCAGGTCGTTCAGGCAGTGACCAATCTTCGACACCATCAGCACGACGCGCGGCTTCACCGATGCATCGTGCAGCTCCCAGCGCATCGAGAACTGCCCGGCGAGCGGCGCGAACTGTTCGCGCAGCGCGTCGAGCGCCGTCGCGGCGTCCGCGCCGCTGCCGTTCTGGTCGAAATGCACGCGCATGAAGAACTCGCCGGTGTGGCTGTCGCCGAACTGCGCCGAATCGAGGATGTTGCTGCCGCGCTCCAGCAGGAAGCCCGAGACAGCGTGGACAATGCCGCGCCGGTCGGGGCACGACAGTTTCAAGATAAAGCTGTGATCGGTCGGCATGACCGCTACTCCCTTGCGTTTTCCAAGTTTCCGTATCCGCCCGACACCGGTGCCGCGTCAGGCGGCCGGCACGAACAGCGCGTCGATGCCCGCGGCGTCGCCGGCGGCAATCCAGCGGTGACGCAGCAGCGTGTCGAGCATCGCGAGGCTCGCGTCCATCGTCGCCCTGCCCTCGCGCAGCCACCCGATTACTTCGGGCACGCCGGCCAGCAGATGCTCGGCCACCTCGCCGTCCTGGTTGAGCGGCGCGAAGTCGCGCGGCAGCGGCAGATCGTAGACGAAGATCAGTTCCGACTGCGTTCCCTCCGGCAGCGAGCACAGCACCTGCACCGCGCGGCCCGCGATCGCGCGCGCCGCCAGCCCGGCCGGAATGCCGGCTTCCTCGCGGCACTCCTTCGCGAGCGTCTCGACAATGCCCAGCCCCCAGCCGATGCCGCCCGCGACGACGTTGTCGAGCATGCCCGGGTCGGTCGCCTTGGTGTCGCTGCGGCGGCCGAGCCACATCTGCGGCACGGCGGGGCCGCCGTCGGCCGCAGCCGTATATTCTACGATGCCGTTCAGATGCACCGCATAGGTCTGCGTGCCGAAGAAGCGCGACGCGGCCCGCTCGATGTACGCGAGCGGCGGATCGTCGAAGCGGTTGCGGATCGCGTAGATCTCGTCGCGCCAGCCGGGAATCGCGCCTTCGGCCGCGAGCGCGCCGATCGCGCTGGCGAGCGCCATGCTGCGCGAGTCGACCGAGTCGTAACGGTCGGACAGCGTCACGCGGTCGACGTTCAGCTCGAACACGTCGGGCCAGCGCGCAAGGCGCGGCGCGTCATGACGGCGCACCCAGCCGACCGGCACGCCGGCGATGTAGAAACGCAGATGCGCGGCCGGATCGAAGCGGCGCGCCGCGGCAATGCAGGGAAATGTCATCGCCTGCTCCATCAATCGTTGAGTGCGACGCGGATGCCGATCGCGACGAACGTCGCGCCGGCCAGCCGGTCGAGCCACACGCCCGCGCGCGGGCGGCGCTTCAGCCATGTGCCGATCGTGCCGGCGCACATGCCGAACAGCGAGAAGATCACGGCCGTCTGCAGCATGAACAGCGCGCCCAGCTCGAACATCTGCAGCGTCACGCGCTGCGTGCCGTGTGGATCGACGAACTGCGGCAGGAACACGACGAAAAACAGCGTGACCTTCGGATTCAGCATGTTGCCGATCACGCTCTGCCGGAAGATCGTCGCGAGCGGCTGCGGCGCGCGCGCGTGCGCGGTCGCGAGCCCGTCGCTGCGGAGCGCCTTGATGCCGATCCAGATCAGGTACGCGGCGCCCGCGAGCTTCAGCAGGTGGAACGCGACCGGCGAGCCGCGCAGCACGGCGGCGACGCCGAGCGCCGCGAGCGTCGTGTGGAAGGTCACGCCGGCGGCAAACCCGAGCGCCGCGACGAGGCCGGCCGCGCGGCCCTGCGAGATGCCGCGCGCGAGCACCTGCAGGTTGTCCGGGCCGGGCGCGAGCGTGATCGCGATCGACGTGGCGAGAAACAGCATGAAGTCGGGCATCGTGGGCTCGGGTCCGGACGGGGCGCTCAGTGGCCGGAGAACTCGGTCACGGTATAGACCGGCAGGCCCGCGCCGCGCAGCAGCGCCGAGCCGCCGAGATCAGGCAGGTCGATGATCGCCGCGCCCTCGACGACGACGGCGCCGAGCCGCTGCAGCAGGTTGCGGCCCGCCATCATCGTGCCGCCGGTGGCGATCAGGTCGTCGACGATGATCACCCGGTCGCCCGGCCGGCACGCGTCCTCGTGGATCTCGACCGTCGCGCGGCCGTACTCCAGTTCGTAAGACTCCGACTGGGTCTTGTACGGCAGCTTGCCGACCTTGCGGATCGGCACGAAGCCGACGTTCAGCTCGTACGCGACGATCGGCGCGATGATGAAGCCGCGCGCGTCGAGCCCCGCGACGTAGTCGAGCTTCGCGTCGACATAGCGCTCGACGAACAGGTCGACGAGCACCCTGAGCGCCTTCGGGCTCTGCAGCAGCGGCGTGATGTCGCGGAACTGCACGCCCGGCTGCGGCCAGTCGGGCACGGTGCGGATCTGGCTATGGAGGAATGCGACGGGATCGAGCGGTGCGCCCGACGGCGAATGCGGCATGAAACTCTCCGAAAAAAACGGTGCGCGACGCATCGGGCACCGTTCGAACAATACGGGTCAGACAAGGTCGGCGTCAGGCGGCCGGAACCGGCCCCTCCCGCCGATGGCGAGACAGGCGCTCCTCCGCGAGCGCGAGCGCCTCGGGCAGCCCGCGCAGCACGACGATGTCGCTCGCGCGCAGCTTGGTCTGCGGGTCCGGCGCCACGCCGCGGATGCCGTGCCGGCGGATCGCTGTGACTTCCAGCCCGAGCGAGAACAGCCCGAGCTCCTCCAGCGAGCGCCCGACTGCATCGGCGTGCGCGTCGACCGGCACCGATTGTAGCCGCACCTGCTCGTGGTCGTCGTCTTCCGCATCGTCGGCGCCGCGGAAATAGCCGCGCAGCAGGCTGTAGCGCTCGTCGCGCATCTCCTCGACGCGCCGCACCACGCGCCGCATCGGCACGCCCACCAGCACGAGCGTGTGCGACGCGAGCATCAGGCTGCCCTCGACGATTTCCGGAATCACCTCGGTCGCGCCGGCGGCCAGCAGCTTGTCGAGATCGGCATCGTCGACGGTGCGCACGATCGCCGGCAGCGTCGGCTCCAGCTCATGGACGTTGTGCAGCACGCGCAGCGCGGACGGCGTGTTCGCATACGTGACCGCGACCGCGGCCGCGCGATGGATGCCGGCCGCGAGCAGCGACTCGCGGCGCGCGGCGTCGCCGAACACCACCGATTCGCCGGCCGCCGCGGCCGCGCTGACGCGGTCGGGATCGAGGTCGAGCGCGACGTACGCGATGCCCTCCTGCTCGAGCATCCGCGCCAGGTTCTGCCCGGCGCGGCCGTAGCCGCAGATGATCACGTGGCCGCGCTGCTTGAGGCTTTGCGTCGCGATCCGGGTCATCTGCAGCGATTGCTGCATCCATTCGGTCGACGACAGCCGCATCACGATCCGGTCGGCGTTCTGGATCAGGAACGGCGCGGCGAGCATCGACAGCAGCATCGACGCGAGGATCGCCTGCAGCAGCGTCGGGTCGACCAGGTGCCGGTCGAGGATCAGGTTCAGCAGCACGAAGCCGAATTCGCCCGCCTGCGCGAGGCCGAGGCCGGTGCGCATCGATACGCCGGGCGACGCGCCGAACAGCCGCGCGAGCCCCGTGATCGTCGTGCTCTTGAACAGCACCTGGCCGACGAAGAAGCCGATCACGAGGAACGGATGCCGCCAGATCACGCTCGGATCGAGCAGCATCCCGGTCGTCACGAAGAACAGGCCGAGCAGCACGTCGCGAAACGGCTTGATGTCCTCCTCGACCTGATGCCGGTACGGCGTCTCGGAAATCAGCATCCCGGCGATGAACGCGCCGAGCGCGAGCGACAGGCCGAACCTGTCGGTGATGAACGCCGCGCCGAGCGTGACGAGCAGCAGGTTCAGCACGAACAGCTCCTGCGAGCGGCGCCGCGCGACGACGTTGAGCCAGCGCGTCATGAAGCGCTGGCCGACGAACAGCAGCAGCGACAGCGCGATGACGATCTTGACGGCCGCGAGGCCGAGCGACATCGCGAGATCCTTCGACGACTCGCCGCCGAACGCAGAGATCACGATCAGGAGCGGCACGACGGCGAGGTCCTGGAACAGCAGCACGCCGAAGATGTTGCGGCCGTGCTCGGTCTCGATCTCGAGCCGCTCGGCGAGCATCTTCGAGACGATCGCGGTCGACGACATCGCGAGCGCGCCGCCGAGCGCGATGCTGCCCTGCCAGGTGATGTGCACCCACCGCTCGAACAGCGCGCCGAGCAGCAGCGCGAGCGCAAGCGTCGCGAGCACCTGCATCAGCCCGAGGCCGAACACGAGCCGCCGCATCGCGCGCAGCTTGGCGAGCGAGAATTCGAGGCCGATCGAGAACATCAGGAACACCACGCCGAATTCCGCGAGGTGCTCGGCCCGCTCGAGATCCGCCGCGACGCCGAACGCGTGCGGGCCGACCACGATGCCGACGGTCAGGTAGCCGAGCATCGGCGGCAGGTTCAGCGAACGGAACACGACGACGCCCACCACCGAGGACAGCAACAGCAGGAGCGTCATTTCGAGCGGGGAAATCACGGGCGAAGCGTCCTCGTTCGTCAGCGCCGCGGCAAACGCGGGCGCGGGATTGGGCCGGGAATGGGCAACGGCAGGGCGACAGCGGGCAAGCCCTGCCGGGCCGGCGCGGCGAACAAACGCCTTTGCTATACTCCGCGCATGATAGCGAAAATCAATGACGATCGGGCGCTTGCGCTCGCCCGCAACGTGCTCGACATCGAGGCCGATGCCGTGCGTGCGCTGCGCGACCAGCTCAACGGCGATTTCGTCGCGGCCGTCGCGCTGCTGCTCAACTGCCGCGGCCGCGTCGTGGTGTCCGGAATCGGCAAATCGGGGCACATCGCGCGCAAGATCGCGGCCACGCTCGCGAGCACCGGCACGCCGGCGTTCTTCGTCCATCCGGCCGAGGCGAGCCACGGCGACCTCGGGATGGTGACGCAGGACGACGTCTTCATCGGCATTTCGCATTCCGGCGAATCGGAAGAGCTCGTCGCGATCCTGCCGCTCGTCAAGCGACTCGGCGCGAAGCTGATCGCGATGACGGGCCGGCCCGAGTCGAGCCTCGGCAAGCTCGCCGACGTCAACCTGAACGCCGCGGTCGCGAAGGAAGCGTGCCCGCTCAACCTCGCGCCCACCGCCAGCACGACCGCCGCGCTCGCGCTCGGCGACGCGCTCGCGGTCGCCGTGCTCGACGCGCGCGGCTTCGGCTCGGAGGACTTCGCCCGTTCGCATCCGGGCGGCGCACTCGGCCGGCGCCTGCTCACCTACGTGCGCGACGTGATGCGTACCGGCGACGAAGTGCCGGCGGTCACGCTCGACGCGACGCTGTCGGACGCCCTCTTCCAGATCACCGCGAAACGCATGGGCATGACGGCCGTGCTCGGCCCGGACCAGCAGGTCGCCGGCATCTTCACCGACGGCGACCTGCGCCGCGTGCTGGAGCGCGACGGCGACTTCCGCAAGCTGCCGATCACCGACGTGATGACGCGCCACCCGCGCACGATCGGGCCGGACCAGCTCGCGGTCGAGGCGGTGGAGCTGATGGAGCGCCACCGGATCAACCAGATGCTGGTGGTCGACGCCGCGGGCGCGCTGATCGGCGCGCTCAACATGCACGACCTGTTCTCGAAGAAGGTGATCTGATGACGGCTGCGCTGACTGCCGACGAACGCGCGAGCCGCGTGAAGCTGATGATTTTCGACGTCGACGGCGTGCTGACCGATGGCGGCCTGCTGTTTACCGCGGCGGGCGACACGATGAAGTCGTTCAACTCGCTCGACGGCCACGGCGTGAAGCTGCTCGGCGAGGCAGGCATCGCGACGGCGATCATCACCGGGCGCCGCTCGGAGATCGTCACCGCGCGCGCAAAGGAAATGCGGATCGCGCATCTGTTCCAGGGCGTCGAGAACAAGCGCGTCACGTTCGACGAACTGCTCGGCACGCTCGGCATCGCGCCCGATGCATGCGGCTACATGGGCGACGACTGGCCCGACCTGCCGGTGATGCTGCGCTGCGGCTTCGCGACGGCGCCGGCGAACGCGCACCCCGAGGTGATCGCCCGCGCGCACTGGGTCGCGCGCAGCCCGGGCGGCCAGGGCGCGGTGCGCGAGGTCTGCGACACGATCCTGCGCGCCCAGCGCCGTTACGACGCGCTGCTCGCCGCGGCCTGCGGAGCCTGACGGATGAACAACCGGTTCCGCTTGACCCAGCTGATCCCGCTCGTCGCCGTCGCGGCGCTCGCCGGCATCACCTGGTGGCTGCTGCAGGCGACGCTGCCGCCGCCCGGCGGCGACGCCGCGCGGCCGAAAACCCACACGCCCGACTATTTCGCCGACAACTTCTCGGTCTCCGAGCTCGACCAGTCCGGCCAGACCCAGTACCGGCTGACCGCGGTGAAGCTGCTCCACTACGAGGACAACGAGACGAGCGACCTGACCCGTCCCGCGATGCGCGCGTTCCAGCCGGACAAGCCGGTCGTGACGACCACCTCGAAGCGCGGCACCGTCAACGGCGACGTGTCGATCGTCGACCTGTACGACGATGCGCGGATCCTGCGCGCGGCGGGCGGCACCGATCCACAGATGCAGGCGGATTCCGAGCACTTCCGGATCTTCGTCAATGACGATGTGATCCAGACCGAAAAGCCGGTTAAACTTCAGCGCGGCCTGTCGGTCATGAATGCCACCGACGGCATGAAGTACAACAACGTCACCCGGGTCATCGAGCTTTACGGCAACGTTCGCGGCACGATCGCCGCGTCCGGTACGTCCGGCAGCTCAAGAAGCCAACCCAAGTAACCCATCCCACGCGTGACCGCATGAACGAACCGTTCCCGAGTCTGATTCCCGGCGGCGCCAGGCGCGCTGCCCGCGCCGCGTTCGCCGCGGCGCTCGTGACGCTCCCGCTGGCCGGGCTGGCGCCCGCCGCCCACGCCGAAAAGGCCGACCAGGGCAAGCCGATCAACGTCGAGGCGGACAACCTGACCTATGACGACCTGAAGCAGGTCACCGTCGCGACCGGCAACGTCGTCATTACGAAGGGCACGATCATCATCAAGGGCGACCGTGTCGAAATCCGCCAGGACCCGGAAGGCTACCAGTACGCGACCTCCTACGGCAGCGGCAAGAAGCACGCGTCGTTCCGCCAGAAGCGCGAAGGGCTCGACGAGTACATCGACGGCGACGGCGAGCGCATCGACTACGACGGCAAGCAGGACCTGACGACGCTGACGACCGCCGCGACCGTGCGCCGCCTGCAGGGCCTGTCGACGATCGCCGACACCGTGCACGGCAGCGTGATCACTTACGACGGCCAGCGCGACTTCTACACCGCGCGGGGCGGCAAGGACGTCGCCGCGCCGGGCAACCCGACCGGCCGCGTGCGCGCGATGCTGTCGCCGAAGAACGGCGGCCCCGCGCCGCTGTCCGGCCCCGGCACGAAACTCGCGCCGTCGACGACCATCCAGGGAGTGCCGGGCGAATGAACGCGCTACCGAACCGTCAGCCGGCCGGCACCACCAGCTCGCTCGTCGTCCGCAACCTGAAGAAGCGCTACGGCTCGCGCACCGTCGTCAAGGACGTGTCGCTCGACGTCACGAGCGGCGAAGTCGTCGGCCTGCTCGGCCCGAACGGCGCGGGCAAGACCACGTCGTTCTACATGATCGTCGGGCTCGTGCCGCTCGACGCGGGCGAAATCTCGCTGAACGGCAGCTCGATCAGCCTGTTGCCGATCCACAAGCGCGCGTCGCTCGGCCTGTCGTACCTGCCGCAGGAAGCGTCGGTGTTCCGCAAGCTGACCGTCGAGGAAAACATCCGCGCGGTGCTCGAACTGCAGCACGGCGACAACGGCAAGCGGCTGTCGAAGGACGAGATCGCGTCGCGCACCGAAGCGTTGCTCGACGAGCTGCAGATCGGCCACCTGCGCGAGAACCCGGCGCTGTCGCTGTCCGGCGGCGAGCGCCGCCGCGTCGAGATCGCGCGCGCGCTGGCGAGCAGCCCGAGCTTCATCCTGCTCGATGAGCCGTTCGCGGGGGTCGACCCGATCGCCGTGCTCGAGATCCAGAAGATCGTCAAGTTCCTGAAGCAGCGCAACATCGGCGTGCTCATCACGGACCACAACGTTCGGGAAACGCTCGGCATCTGCGACCACGCGTACATCATCAGCGACGGCACCGTGCTGGCAGCCGGCGCGCCCAGCGAGATCATCGAGAACGAGAGCGTGCGCCGCGTCTATCTCGGCGAGCACTTCCGCATGTGACACGCACCGCGGGGCGGCCCGGTGGCGGCCATGCCGCGCGGGGCCGTTCCCCGTTTCATGGCCGGCCGCCCCGCCGCGCGTAATCGCGAATGGCTCAATGTGGCTGGGTCATGGCAAACTTCGGGTATGACCTCCTACTTGCCATGAAAGCCAGCCTCCAACTCCGCCTGTCGCAACATCTCGCGCTGACACCGCAGCTCCAGCAGTCCATCCGGCTGCTTCAGCTGTCGACGCTCGAATTGCAGCAGGAAGTGGCGATGGCCATCGCCCAGAATCCGCTGCTCGAGAACGACGATGAATGGATCGCCAGCCCGCTGCGCGTCGCGGCCGACGGCTCGCTGATCGCGCAAACGCCCGGCTCGCCCCAGGCCGAGCCGGTGCCGGGCGCGAACAGCGGCACCCAGACGGGCGAGCGCGACGAGCCCGCCGGCGCCGACGAATACGACAGCTACGCCTCCGGCGACAACGCCGATTCCAGCCAGTGGAACCTCGAGGAATTCGGCCGCGCGAGCGGCGCGTCGGATGACGACGACCTCCCGCCGCTGCAGATCCAGGAAGCCTCCACGTCGCTGCGCGACCACCTGTCCTCGCAGTTGCGCGTCACGCAGGCGAGCCCGCGCGACCGCGCGCTCGTGATGTTCCTGATCGAGTCGCTCGACGACGACGGCTACCTCCCCGCATCGCTCGACGAGGTGCTCACCGATCTTCCGGCCGAGCTCGAAGTCGACATCGACGAACTGAACGCCGCGCTCGCGTTGCTGCACAGCTTCGATCCAGCCGGGGTCGGGGCCCGCTCGGCATCCGAATGCCTGAAGCTGCAGCTGCTGCGGCTCGATCCGTCCCCGACGCGCACGCTCGCGCTCGAGATCGTGTCGCAATACCTGGAGCTGCTCGCGGCGCGCGACTTCACACGGTTGCGCAAGCACCTGAAGACGAACGACGACGAGCTGCGCGACGCGCACGCGCTGATCCGCTCGCTGGAGCCGTTCCCCGGCGCCGCGTACGGCAAGGCCGAGGCGGACTACGTCGTGCCCGACATCATCGTGAAGAAGGTCGGCCAGGGCTGGCTGGCCGAACTGAACCCGGAGGTCATGCCGCGCCTGCGGATCAACAACCTCTACGCGAACATCCTGCGCAACAGCCGCGGCGATCCGGCCGCGGGCTCGCTCAAGCAGCAGCTGCAGGAAGCACGCTGGCTGATCAAGAATATCCAGCAGCGCTTCGAGACGATCCTGCGCGTCGCACAAGCCATTGTCGAACGTCAGAAGAATTTCTTTGCGCACGGCGAAATCGCGATGCGCCCCTTGGTTTTGCGGGAAATAGCTGATACGCTGGGCCTACACGAGTCGACTGTCTCCCGTGTGACAACCGGCAAGTACATGCTCACCCCGTTCGGGACGCTGGAATTTAAGTACTTCTTCGGATCACACGTGTCGACCGATACCGGAGGCGCCGCCTCATCGACGGCCATCCGCGCACTCATCAAGCAACTGATAGGAGCCGAAGACACCAAATCGCCTCTTTCGGACAGCCGAATCGCCGAGCTGCTGGCAGAACAAGGTTTCGTGGTCGCGCGCCGCACCGTCGCGAAGTATCGCGAAGCCCTCAAGATCCCGGCAGTGAATCTGCGAAAGTCTCTTTAGCCTGTTGCCCACGTCGGCGGCAGGCATGTTCCGGCCACCGTGCTGTTGACGGACAGGCCGGCCGATCTGTCCGCAATCTCGGCCGCATCAGGCGGCGAAGGCAAGTCGACCGGCGCATCCGCATCGAAGCGGTCAGGTGGCCATTAGCTTGGAGAAGCACTATGAACCTGAAGATCAGTGGACACCATCTCGAAGTCACGCCTGCAATTCGCGATTACGTGATCACCAAGCTGGACAGGGTGCTACGACATAGCGATCAGGTCATCGATGGCACTGTGATCCTCTCGGTCGACAACCACACGGAAAAGGACACGCAGCAGCGCGCGGAAATCAATCTGCATCTGAAGGGCAAGGACATCTTCGTCGAAAGCGCGAACGGCAACCTGTACGCGGCGATCGACCTCCTGATCGACAAGCTCGACCGGCAAGTCGTCAAGCACATGGAGCGCCTGCAGACGCACGCGCACGACCCGATCAAGCTTCAACCCGCTGTTGAGCAGATCGAAGTGCCACCGCAGTGATGCGTTCACGCCAAGCCACGCCGCCCGGTTCACCGGGCGGTTTTTTTATGCGCCGGCAAAGCCCGCCGGGCAGCGCAACGGCAGCCGCCGCGCCGCCGTTTGCGGCCCCGGGCCGCGGCGCGCCACGCGCGCGGCTGTGTTCTATAATGCTCCGGTTATTGCCGGGGGGCGTTGGGCACGGGTCGCCGTGCCTTGCAGGTCTCCATCGCCTAACGCCTTGATATCGCCATACATGGAAAATCAGTCTGCCGCCGCGAGGAGACCCCAGGCCGCCCATTCGCCTGCCAACATGAATCGCCTAGCCAAAATCCTGCCCCTAGAGAACGTCGTCATCGACCTCTCCGTCACCAGCAAGAAACGCGTCTTCGAACAAGCCGGGCTGATGTTCGAGAATCAGAACGGCGTCGCCCGCAGCACCGTCACCGACAACCTGTTCGCGCGTGAACGTCTCGGCTCGACCGGGCTGGGCGAAGGCGTCGCGATTCCGCACGGGCGCATCAAGGGCCTCAAGCATCCGCTCGCCGCGTTCGTGCGGCTCGCCGAGCCGATTCCGTTCGAAGCGCCCGACGGCCAGCCGGTTTCCCTCCTGATTTTTCTGCTCGTGCCCGAGCAAGCCACCCAGCAGCATCTCGAAATCCTGTCGGAAATCGCGCAGCTGCTGTCCGACCGCGATGCACGCGAGCGTTTGCATACCGAAACGGATCGCACCGAGTTGCATCGCCTGCTCACTCAGTGGCAACCTTGAGTTGATCCGGGCGGTTAATTTCCCCGAGCGGGGCGGCAGGGGCCGCCTGCCGGCGCCGCCCGCCGCCGGGGCCGCGCGGCGACGACCGTCGCGGCGCGCGTGCACCGGCTCTTTGGAGTGACGGACTCATGGATACCTCCAGCATCAACGCCCAGAGCATCTTCGACGACAACGCCGCCACGCTGAAGCTCAGCTGGCTGACGGGGCATGAAGGCTGGGAACGCGGCTTCTCCGCGGACACCGTCGCCAACGCGACGTCGAGCGCCGACCTCGTCGGCCACCTCAACCTCATTCACCCGAACCGCATCCAGGTGCTGGGCGAAGCCGAGATCGACTATTACCAGCGGCAGACCGACGAAGACCGCTCGCGCCACATGGCCGAGCTGATCGCGCTCGAACCGCCGTTCCTGGTGGTCGCCGGCGGCGCCGCCGCGCCGCCCGAGCTGGTGCTGCGCTGCACGCGTTCGTCGACCCCGCTGTTTACGACGCCGATGTCCGCCGCCGCGGTGATCGACAGCCTGCGCCTCTACATGTCGCGGATCCTCGCGCCGCGCGCGACGCTGCACGGCGTGTTCCTCGACATCCTCGGGATGGGCGTGCTGCTGACGGGCGACTCCGGCCTCGGCAAGAGCGAACTGGGCCTCGAGCTGATCAGCCGCGGCCACGGCCTCGTCGCCGACGACGCGGTCGATTTCGTCCGCCTCGGGCCCGATTTCGTCGAAGGCCGCTGCCCGCCGCTGCTGCAGAACCTGCTCGAAGTGCGCGGCCTCGGCCTGCTCGACATCAAGACGATCTTCGGTGAAACCGCGGTGCGCCGGAAAATGAAGCTGAAGCTGATCGTGCAGCTGGTGCGGCGCCCCGACGGCGAGTTCCAGCGGCTGCCGCTGGAAAGCCAGACGGTCGACGTGCTGGGCCTGCCGATCAGCAAGGTCACGATCCAGGTCGCGGCCGGCCGCAACCTGGCGGTGCTCGTCGAGGCGGCCGTTCGCAACACGATCCTGCAGCTGCGCGGCATCGACACGCTGCGCGACTTCATGGACCGCCAGCGGCTCGCGATGCAGGATCCCGACAGCCAGTTTCCCGGCAAGCTCGTATAGGGGGCCCGGGCCCCTGACCCGCGCCGGCCGATCGCGCAGCCCGGGCGCGGCGTGCCGGTGCTATGATGAAACGTCCGGATTCTCTGCTCCCCATGCGCATTGTTCTCATCACCGGCATTTCCGGCTCCGGCAAGTCCGTTGCGTTGAACGCCCTGGAGGACGCAGGCTATTACTGCGTCGACAACCTGCCGCCGCACGTGCTGCCCGAGCTGACCCGCTACCTGGCCGAGGAAGGCCAGCGCCGGCTCGCGGTCGCGATCGACGCGCGCTCGAGCGCGTCGCTCGACGAAATGCCCGGCCTGATCCGCACGCTGTCGGTCGAGCACGACGTGCGCGTGCTGTTCCTCAATGCGAGCACGCAGTCGCTGATCCAGCGCTTTTCCGAAACGCGCCGCCGCCATCCTCTGTCCGGCTCGCCGTCGCACGACGCCGACGTCGGCCTGCTGTCGTCGCTCGAGGAAGCGATCGAGCGCGAGCGCGACCTGGTCGCGCCACTCGCCGAGTTCGGCCATCAGATCGACACGAGCGACCTGCGCGCGAACGTGTTGCGCAACTGGGTCAAACGCTTCATCGAGCAGAAGAACGACGACCTGATACTGATGTTCGAATCGTTCGGCTTCAA
Organism: Burkholderia sp. lig30; assembly: GCF_000687455.2. Taxonomy (GTDB): domain Bacteria; phylum Pseudomonadota; class Gammaproteobacteria; order Burkholderiales; family Burkholderiaceae; genus Burkholderia. The sequence goes on along the minus strand of NZ_JGVW01000069.1, from coordinate 73,224 downwards.
GCGCGGCGTGCCGCTCGACTCGGATTTCATGTTCGACGTCCGCGCGCTGCCGAATCCGTACTACGACCACGAATTGCGCCCGCTCACCGGGCTCGACCAGCCGGTCATCGCGTTTCTCGACGCACTGCCGATCGTCCACCAGATGATCGACGACATCCATGCGTTTCTGTTGAAATGGCTGCCGCACTTCCGCGAAGACAACCGCAGTTACCTGACCGTCGCAATCGGCTGCACCGGCGGCCAGCATCGCTCGGTCTTCATCGCGGAAACACTCGCCACGCGCCTTGCGCGGCAGGCGAACGTGATCGTACGGCATCGTGATGCGCCGGTGGATGTCGGCGCGTCGTCGCGGCTCGTGACATAGGGTGAACAGCCCCTAGCGATTCCGCCTTCCGTCAGCGTGCGCCATGTCCTCTCTCTCGACTACCCTGCTCGACCTGCCGCTGTTTCCGCTGCATACGGTGTTGTTTCCAGGCGGCCTGCTGCCGCTCAAGGTGTTCGAAGCCCGCTATCTCGACATGGCGCGCGCGTGCCTGCGCGACGACGCGCCGTTCGGCGTATGTCTACTGAAAAGCGGGCCGGAGGTCGCGCAGGAAGGCGCCGTGTCGGTGCCGGAGACGATCGGCTGCATGGCGCGCATCGTCGAATGCGACACCGGCGAATTCGGGATGCTCTTCGTGCAGGCGATCGGCACCCAGCGCTTCGAGCTGCTGTCGCACCGCGTCGAGGCGAACGGGCTGCTCGTCGGCATCGCCGAGCCGCTGCCCGAAGACATCCCGCTCGAAGGCGAACAGTCGCTCGCGCAATTCGGCGCGTGCGCCGAGGTGCTCGAGCGCATCATCGAAGCGCTGCGCAAGACCGAGGACGGCACGCTGCCGTTCGCCGAGCCGTTCAGGCTCGACGATCCTTCCTGGGTGTCGAACCGTCTGTCCGAAGTGCTGCCGCTCGACCTGCGCGCCCGGCAGAAACTGATGGAGTTTCCCGACGTCGACGCGCGGATCGACGCCGTGCACCACGTGCTGAACCGGCACGGCTGGCTCTGAGCGCCACGGCTCGCACCGCTTGTCCACGCGCGCCGGAACGGGCGCGTCACAGCAGCGGGCCGCTCAATCGATCGAGCAGCTTGCGCACCGGCGCGGGCACGCCGTAGGCGTCCAGACTGCTCAGCGGCACCCACGCGGTCTGCGCGTCATGCGCTTGCCCGTCGCCGCGCGCGCCCACCTCGCCCACCTCGCTCAGCCGCGGCTCGATCTCTAGCTTGAAATGCGTGAACGTATGCGTAAACGGCGCGAGCGGCACCGGGCCGCCGCCGCCGAGACCGCGCGCGCGCTCGGCGAGCGCGGCATCGCCATCGGCTTCCGGCAGGCTCCAGAGACCGCCCCAGATGCCCGCGGGCGGCCGCCGTTCGAGCAGCACCGCATCGCCGTCGCGCAGCACGAGCATCCACGTCTTCTTCGTCGGCACCGCCTTCTTCGGCCGCGCGGCCGGCAATTCGCGCTGGCGGCCCGTCGATTGCGCGACGCAGTCGCCCGCGAACGGGCAGCGCGCGCAATCGGGCTTGCCGCGCACGCACAGCGTCGCGCCGAGATCCATCAGCCCCTGCGTGTACGCGCTCACATCGGCCGCATCGGCGGCGACGGGCAACAGCGACTCGGCGAGCGCCCACATGTCGTTCTCGACGCGCTTCTCGCCCGGAAAGCCCTCGACGCCGAACACGCGCGCGAGCACGCGCTTCACGTTGCCGTCGAGAATCGTCGCGCGCGCGGCGAACGCAAACGACGCGATCGCCGCCGCGGTCGAGCGACCGATGCCGGGCAGTTCCGCAAGCGCTTCCGGGGTATCCGGGAACACGCCGCCGTACTCGGCCGCCACCACCTGAGCGCAGCGGTGCAGGTTGCGCGCGCGCGAGTAGTAGCCGAGACCGGCCCACAGCGCCATCACGTCGTCGATCGGCGCGGCCGCAAGCGCGGCGACGTCCGGATAGCGCTCGAGAAAGCGCGTGTAGTACGGCACGACGGTCGACACCTGGGTCTGCTGCAGCATGATTTCGGACAGCCAGATACGATACGGGTCGTGCGTGTTCTGCCAGGGCAGGTCATGACGCCCGTGCGTGCGCTGCCACGCGATCAGGCGCGTGGCGAAGGTGCGGTGCAGCGGCGTGACGGGAAACGGGGCGGGGGCAATACGAGGCGGCTTCAAGATTTCAACGCTGGCAGGTCGGACAATAGTAGGTGGAGCGCTGGCCCTGCACGATCTGTCGGATCGGCGTGCCGCATACGCGGCAAGGCACGCCCGCGCGATCGTAGACGAAATACTCCTGCTGGAAATAGCCGCTTTCGCCGTTGCTGCCGACGAAATCGCGCAACGTGCTGCCGCCCTTGTCGATCGCGGCCGCAAGCGTTGCGCGCACCGCGTCGGCGAGCCGCTCGTAACGCGGCAGCGACACTTTTCCGGCGGCCGTGGTCGGGCGGATGCCCGCGCGAAACAGGCACTCGGACGCATAGATGTTGCCGACGCCGACGACGATGTCGCCGGCGAGCAGCGCCTGCTTCACCGAGACCGAGCGCCCGCGCGTGCGCGCATGCAGGAGCGCGCCGGTAAACGCCGGCGAGAACGGCTCGACGCCGAGGCCCGCGAGCAGCGGATGCGCGTAGACGTCGCCGGCCTCGCGCGGGTGCCACAGCACCGCGCCGAAGCGGCGCGGATCACGAAAGCGCAGCACGAACGCGTCGAAGATCCAGTCGATGTGGTCGTGCTTCGCGGCGGCGGGCGGCGGGCCGTCGGTCGGCAGTACGCGCAGCGTGCCCGTCATGCCGAGATGCACGATGAACCAGCCCGCGTCGGTCTCGAACAGCAGGTACTTGCCGCGCCGCTCGACGCGCAGCACCTCGCGCTCGCGCAACTGCTCGCCGAGCCCCGCGGGCACAGGCCAGCGCAGCATGGCGGTACGCACGTCGACGCGCGCGACGCGGCGCCCGGCGACAAAGGGCTCGATGCCCCGGCGCGTAACCTCGACTTCCGGCAACTCTGGCATTTTTTGCGGGTCTCAGACTGGATGATGACGATCGTGCGTGTATTGTAGCGAGCGCGTTACAATCGGCTGAAACATCGAACGGATTTCCATGACCCTGCCCTCGAAGCTGCTTCAGAAGCGCCCCGCCGCCCAGACGCGCGGCCTGCGCGCTGCCCCGGTCCGCCGCGCGCTTGGCGCCGCGTTGATCGCCGCATGGACTTTCACCGCCCTTCCCGCGCACGCACAGGATCCGTCCCCGGACGGCGCGTCGCAGAGCGCGTTCGAGCCCACGCTTCCCGAAGAGAAAAAGGATCTCCCGAACCTGCCGCTGACGAGTCAAATCGTCTACCAGGTGCTCGCCGCCGAAGTCGCGCTGCAGCGCAACCAGCCCGCGCCGGCCTACCAGACCTATCTTGCGCTCGCGCGCGACACGCACGATCCGCGCATGGCGCAACGCGCGACCGAGATCGCGCTCGCCGCGCAAAGCCCGGCCGATGCGCTGTCCGCGGCGAATCTGTGGCGCCAGTACGCGCCGGCTTCGAACCGCGCGTCGCAAGTGGACGCCGCGCTGCTCGTGCTCTCCGGCAAGCCGGCCGACGCGCAGCCGATGCTCGCGCGCGAACTGGCCCGTTCCCCAAGCGATGCACGCGGCGCGGCGATCCTCGCGCTGCAGGCGCTGATGGCGCGCAGCCCGGATCGCGTCGGCAGTCTCGCGGTGCTGCAGGATCTGCTGAAGAACGACATGAACCGCCCGGAAGCGCGGCTCGCGATCGCGCGCCAGCAACTTGCGATCGACGACAAGGCCGGCGCCGCGCAGTCGCTCAGGCAGGCGCTGCAGATCCGCCCGGATTATCTGCCGGCCGCGCTGATGCTGTCGCAGATGGGTCCCGAGGAGCGCGCGGCGGGCATCGTGTCGTTCGAGAAATACGTGCGCCAGAATCCGAAGTCGCGCGACGCGCGGCTCGCGCTGTCGCAGCTGTACCTCGCCGACGACCGCCTCGACGACGCGCAAAAGCAGTTCGAGACGATGCGCAAGCTCGACGCGAAGGATCCGACGCCGCTGATGGCGCTCGCGCTGATCAAGGTCCAGCAGAAGAAGCTCGACGAAGCGACTGGCTACCTGAAACAGTACGTGCAGGTCGGCGAGAAGAATTCGGCCACCGACGTTGGCCAGGGCTACGTCTATCTCGCGCAGATCGCGATCGAGCAGGGCAACGACGCGCTCGCGGCGCAGTGGCTCGACAAGATCGACCAGACGAGCCAGCACTACCTGCCCGCGCAGGTCACGCGCGCGCAGTTGCTGCAGAAGCAGGGCAAGACCGACGAGGCACGCAAGGTGCTCGACAATCTGCAGGTCTCCGATCCGCGCGACGCGGCGGTCATCGCGCGCACCGACGCGTCGATCCTGTTCACCGCGAAGCGCTACAAGGAGGCGGAAACGCGCCTGTCGCGGGCGGTCGACGATTTCCCCGACGATCCCGACCTGCGCTATGACTACGCGATGGCGGCCGAGAGAAACGCCCATTACGTGACGATGGAAAAGCAGTTGCGCGAGCTGATCCGCACGCAGCCCGACAACCCGCAGGCCTACAACGCGCTCGGCTATTCGCTGGCCGATCGCAACCAGCGCCTGCCCGAAGCGAGCAAGCTGATCGAGAAGGCGAGCACGCTCGCGCCGAACGACGCGTTCATCATGGACAGCCTCGGCTGGGTGAAATACCGGATGGGCGATACCGCTGCCGCGACGCAGATCCTGCGGCGCGCGTACGACCTGCAGCCGAACGCCGAAATCGGCGCGCACCTCGGCGAAGTGCTGTGGAAGAGCGGTGCGCAGGACGAAGCGCGCTCCGCGTGGCGGGCGGCGCAAAAGCTCGAGCCGGACAACGACACGCTCGTGCAGACGCTCAAGCGCTTCCAGGTGAACGGCCTCTGATGCGGATGTTCCACACGCTCCACCTGAGCTCGCGCACGGCGCGCGGCATCGCGGCCACTGCCGCGGCGCTGGCGCTCGCCGGCTGCGCGAGCACGCCGCAGCCCGACGCGACGACCGCGTCGAGCGGCGTGCTTCAGACCGGCACGATGCACGCGTATCACGGCCGCTTCGCGGTACAGTACAGCGACCAGCTCGGCAACCCGCGCAACGTGTACGGCAACTTCGACTGGCAGGAGCGCGGCGGCGACGTGTCGCTCGAACTGCGCAGCCCGCTCGGCCAGACGCTTGCCGTGGTCAAATCGTCGCCGCACGAAGCGTCGCTCGAACTGCCGAACCGCCAGCCGCAATTCGCCGAGGACGTCGGCGAGCTGATGCAGAACACGCTCGGCTTCGCACTGCCGCTCGACGGGCTGCGCTACTGGCTTCAGCCGACGCCTGCCCCCGCGACGCCCGCGACGACGGTGCGCGATCCCGACGATGCGACGCGCATCAAGCAGATCCGTCAGGACGGCTGGACGATCGATTACGTCTCCTACGCCGACGCGCCGGCCACCGGGGTCAAGCGCGTCAATCTGGCGCGTTCGACCCCGCCGCTCGACATCAAGCTCGTGCTCGACCAGTAAGCACGCGCGATTTGCCCGACACTCACCACCAGCATGACCGACACGACCCGCTCGCTGCGCAACTGCCTTGCGCCCGCGAAACTGAATCTGTTCCTGCACATCACCGGCCGCCGCGCGGACGGCTATCACAACCTGCAAAGCGTCTTCCAGTTGCTGAACTGGGGCGACACGCTGCACTTCACGCTGCGCGACGACGACCGGATCGTGCGCGTGACCGATGTGCCCGGCGTGCCAGAAGACAGTGATCTCGTCGTGCGCGCGGCGAAGCTGCTGAAAGCGCACACGAGTAGCGCCGCAGGCGTCGACATCGAGGTGGAAAAGCGCCTGCCGATGGGCGCCGGCCTCGGCGGCGGCAGCTCGGACGCGGCGACGACGCTGCTCGCGCTGAACCGCCTCTGGCAACTCGACCTGCCGCGCACGGAGTTGCAGGCGCTCGCCGTGAAACTCGGCGCGGACGTGCCTTTCTTTGTTTTTGGAAAAAATGCGTTCGCAGAGGGTATCGGAGAAGAATTAGTTGGAGTAGAATTGCCGACTCGCTGGTTCTTGGTTGTGACGCCGCAGGTTCATGTCCCGACTGCTGAAATTTTTTCAGATAAGTTGTTGACAAGAGATTCGGAACCGATCACAATTATGGACTTTCTTGCACTGCGTAGCTGCGAAGCAGGATGGCCAGACAGTTTCGGCCGGAATGACATGCAGCAAGTTGTAGCAAGTAAGTACGCGGAAGTTGCAAAGGTGATTAAATGGTTGTATGATTTAGCACCCGCGAGGATGACCGGCTCCGGAGCAAGCGTGTTTGCAGCGTTTCGCAGCAAACAGGAGGCGGAAGCGGCGCAAGCCAAAATGCCTACCGGTTGGAACAGCGCAGTTACCGAGAGTTTGAACGAGCATCCGCTCTTCGCTTTCGCGTCATAAGTTTTACTTTGTCGGATGACCTACCATCCGGCGAAGTTCAAAGTTAAGTGTAGGGGAGTCGCCAAGTTGGTCAAGGCACCGGATTTTGATTCCGGCATGCGAGGGTTCGAGTCCTTCCTCCCCTGCCAAAAATTTTCCCGCATTTTCCCGCCCAAGCCCGAAGCAGGTGCATGATGAGCAGCCACGCCCATGACGGCCTGATGGTCTTTACTGGTAACGCGAATCCCGCGCTTGCACAGGAAGTCGTCAGTATTCTTGGTATTCCCCTCGGCAAGGCAATGGTCAGCCGTTTCTCCGACGGCGAAATCCAGGTCGAGATCCAGGAAAACGTGCGCGGCAAGGACGTCTTCGTCCTGCAATCGACGTGCGCGCCGACCAATGACAACCTGATGGAACTGATGATCATGGTCGATGCGCTCAAGCGCGCATCCGCCGGCCGGATCACCGCCGCCATCCCCTACTTCGGCTACGCCCGTCAGGATCGCCGCCCGCGTTCGGCGCGCGTCGCGATCTCGGCGAAGGTCATCGCGAACATGCTGGAAATCGCCGGCGTCGAGCGGATCATCACGATGGATCTGCACGCCGACCAGATTCAGGGCTTCTTCGACATTCCCGTCGACAACATCTACGCAACGCCGATCCTGCTGAACGACCTGCGCAAGCAGAACTACTCGGATCTGCTCGTCGTGTCGCCGGACGTTGGCGGCGTGGTGCGCGCCCGTGCGCTCGCGAAGCAGCTCAACTGCGATCTCGCGATCATCGACAAGCGTCGTCCGAAGGCGAACATCGCCGAAGTGATGAACATCATCGGTGAAGTCGAAGGCCGCACCTGCGTGATCATGGACGACATGGTCGACACCGCCGGCACGCTGTGCAAGGCTGCGCAAGTGCTGAAGGATCGCGGCGCGAAGCAGGTGTTCGCCTACGCGACGCACCCGGTGCTGTCTGGCGGCGCGGCCGAGCGCATCGCTGCGTCGGCACTCGACGAACTCGTCGTCACCGACACGATTCCGCTGTCCGGCGAATCGCGCGCGTGCTCGAAGATCCGCGCGCTGACGAGCGCGAGCCTGCTCGCCGAGACGTTCTCGCGGATTCGCCGCGGCGATTCCGTGATGTCGCTGTTCGCGGAATGACGTCGCTGTCCGCGGCATCCCGCGGACAATCGATACCGAACTGCATGCGTGAAAAGCGAAGCGTCCCTGCTTCGCTTTTTGCACAATCGGCCGGGACTTACGAAACCCCGGCCGTTTCATCGGGGGCCGACGCATCGCCGGCCCCGTTTCACTGCCTGGTCGTGGGCAGCCAATGGAGAAACACATGAAGATCGTCGCTTTCGAGCGCCAACTGCAAGGTACGGGTGCGAGCCGCCGCCTGCGCAACGCCGGTAAGACCACGGGTATCGTGTACGGCGGTGAAGCAGCGCCGCAAATGATCGAACTCGATCACAACGCACTGTGGCACGCGCTGAAGAAGGAAGCTTTCCACTCGTCGATCCTCGACCTCGAAGTGGCCGGCCAGTCGCAACGCGTTCTGCTGCGTGACGTGCAGTACCACCCGTTCCGTCAGCTCGTGCTGCACGTGGACTTCCAGCGCGTCGACGCGAAGAAGAAGCTGCACACCAAGGTGCCGCTGCACTTCCTGAACGCTGAAACGAGCCCGGCCGTGAAGCTGTCGAGCGCGATCATCTCGCACGTTGCGACGGAAATCGAAGTCGAGTGCCTGCCGGCCGACCTGCCGGAATTCGTCGAAATCGACCTGTCGAAGATCGAAGCGGGCCAATCGCTGCACGCGAAGGACATCGCACTGCCGAACGGCGTCGCGCTGGTCGCGCACGTCGACGCTGAAAACCCGGTGATCGCTTCGGCAGCACTGCCGGCTGGCGCCGTGTCGGACGCGGCAGAAGGCGAAACGCCGGCTGCGTAAGCCTCCTCTCGATCCGTTCACGAAACGGTCGAAGCAACCCGCCGCGGCTTGCCCGGCGGGTTTTTTCTTTTTTGCGCCCGGGCCCGCCCGGATCGCCATCGAAACGTCATGATCAAACTGATCGTCGGCCTCGGCAATCCCGGGGCGGAATACACCGCGACCCGTCACAACGCCGGCTTCTGGCTCATCGACCAGCTCGCCCGCGAAGCGGGCACGACGCTGCGCGACGAGCGCCGCTTTCACGGCTTCCATGCGAAGGCCCGCCTGTTCGGCGAGGAAGTGCATCTGCTCGAACCGCAGACCTACATGAACCGCTCCGGCCAGTCGGTCGTCGCGCTCGCGCAATTCTTCAAGATCCTGCCGGACCAGATTCTCGTCGCACACGACGAGCTCGACCTGCCGCCCGGCGCCGTCAAGCTGAAGCTCGGCGGCGGCAGCGGCGGCCACAACGGGCTCAAGGACATCTCCGCGCATCTGTCGTCGCAGCAATACTGGCGGCTGCGGATCGGCATCGGTCATCCGCGCGACCTGATCCCCGAAAGCGCACGCGCCGGCGCAAAGCCCGACGTCGCGAACTTCGTGCTGAAGCCGCCGCGCAAGGAAGAGCAGGACGTGATCGACGCGGCGATCGAGCGCGCGCTCGCGGTGATGCCGCATGTCGTCAAGGGCGAGCTGGACCGCGCGACGATGCAACTGCACCGCAACGGCGGGTGAATGCGGGGCGTGGCGCCGCACGTCACGCACATACACTCGGCGCGATACGCAAGCATGCGCATCCGCGTCGCCGTCGACGCACGACGCCGCGCAATGCGCGGCCCGCTTGAGGTAAAGTCGTTCTTTTATCGGTCAGGAGCCAAGCGGTGAGCCGTTACTGGAGCGACGTCGTTCAGCAACTCGTGCCTTACGTGCCGGGCGAGCAGCCCGCGCTCGCGCACCCGGTCAAGCTGAACACCAACGAGAATCCCTATCCGCCGTCGCCGCGCGTTGTCGCGGCGATCGCGCGCGAGCTGGGCGAGGCGGGCGAAACGCTGCGCCGCTACCCCGATCCGCTCGCGCGCACGCTGCGCGAGACGGTCGCCGCCCATCACGGGCTCAAGCCCGAGCAGGTCTTCGCGGGCAACGGCTCCGACGAAGTGCTCGCGCATGCGTTCCACGCGCTGCTCAAGCACGAGCGGCCGCTGCGCTTTCCCGACATCACCTACAGCTTCTACCCGACCTACGCGCGCCTGTACGACGTGCAGTACGAGGTCATGCCGCTCGCCGACGATTTCTCGATCCGCGTGGACGACTACCTCGACGACGCGGGCGGCGTGCTGTTCCCGAATCCGAACGCGCCGACCGGGCGCGCGCTGCCGCTTGCCGATGTCGAGCGGATCGTCGCGGCCAATCCGTCATCGGTCGTGGTGATCGACGAAGCGTACGTGGATTTCGGCGCGCAGTCGGCGATCTCGTTGATCGATCGCTACCCGAACCTGCTCGTCGTCCACACGACGTCGAAGGCGCGCGCGCTCGCAGGAATGCGTGTCGGCTTCGCGTTCGGCCATGCCGACCTGATCGAAGCGCTGAACCGCGTGAAGGACAGCTTCAACTCGTACCCGCTCGACCGTCTCGCGCAGGTGGCCGCGCAGGCGGCCTACGAGGACGTGGCCTACTTCGACGCGACCTGCAAGCAGGTGATCGCGAGCCGCGAGCGGCTCACGGCCTCGCTGCAGGCAATGGGATTCGAGGTGGTGCCGTCAGCCGCGAACTTCATTTTCGCGCGCCATCCGGCGCACGACGCGGCCACGCTCTCGGCACGGCTGAAGGAGCAGGAGATTTTCGTGCGGCACTTCAAGCTGCCGCGGATCGACCAGCATCTGCGCATCACCGTCGGCACCGACGCCGAGTGCGACACGTTCGTCGCGGCGCTGCGCGGCCTGCTGGGCTGAAAACGGCGCGGGCGGCGCATCGCCGCCCCGCCCGTCACGCGTTGCCGCCCTTGGCGGCGGTCAGCACAAGGTACTTCTCCATCAACTGCTCGTGGGTCTCCGCGTGCTGTGGATCGCGGGGGATGCACTCGACCGGGCAGACCTGCTGACACTGCGGCTCGTCGAAATGCCCGACGCATTCGGTGCATTTCTTCGGGTCGATCACATAGATTTCCGGGCCCATCGAAATCGCGCTGTTCGGGCATTCGAGCTCGCACACGTCGCAATTGATGCACTCGTCAGTAATCATCAAAGCCATACTGCCACCAACTTTCCTAGAAAAAACAATACATTATAGCTTTTCAGCCTTCCGTACGGTCACGCAAAATTCCCCGAAATCCATGTTTGCAAGTTTGTCTCGCGGGACGCACCTGGCGCATAACGTTTTGTGTGATTTGTCCGTTTGATCCGAAAGCCTGACGTTTTGGAATGTGTTTCTGCTGCTAACCTAGGCATCAGGCAACCGAATTCCGTTGCGTTCCAGCATGAGCCATACGGCGCGTCGAGCGGCACGATGTCCGTCGAGTCACTCAGCCCATAACAAGGAGCAAGCACATGGAACAGACGTTCGATTTCGACCGGCAGCTGGACACGCGGCCTGGCATTGCCGTGTATTCCTCCTCCGTCCTGAGGCTCTACGACGCATGGGTGCTGGGGATGTCAAACCGATTGGCCTGGCGGTGTGCCACCAAACGGGTGCTGCTCCCGTTTTACCGGCATCATGTGGGCGAGCGCCATCTCGAGGTTGGGGTCGGGTCTGGCTTCTATCCGGCCCATGCAGACTTCCGCGCCGACCATCAGGTCACCTTGCTCGATCTCAACGAGCACAGCCTCGCGGCGGCAGCGCGCCGACTCGGCCATACCCAGGTCACGCCGTTGGTGGGCGACATCATGCAGCCGCTGACGATGCTTGAGGGGCGCCGCTTCGACTCGATCGCGCTGTTCTACCTGCTGCACTGCCTGCCGGGCACGATGAGCGAGAAGGCACGCGTATTCGCGCACCTGAAGGCCCACCTCGCGCCAAATGGCGTGCTGTTCGGTGCGACGGTGCTCGGCAACGCGGCGGGCCACAACGCCCTCGGGCGCACACTGAAGCATATCTACAACCGCAAGGGCATCTTCGACAACCGGCACGACACGCGGGAATCGCTGCGTGCCGCACTCGCTTGCCATTTCGCCAGGGTTTCGGTCGAGCAAGAGGGGGCAGTGGCGCTGTTCGTTGCACGCGCACCATTGCAATGCGCAACGGAGGTCAGTCAGGCTTGCTCGGTCATCGAGCTATAGCCGCCATGCGTGCCGGCCTTGCGCTGACTGAATGTGGCCAAGTTTCTGCCCTTGCGTTGCAGTTGAGTTGAAAACATGATCTCAGGCCCGCGGCCGGCACCGGGACGGCGCCGGCCGGCATCGCGTCACGCGGCAGGCCCGTGGCCCATCGAGGCCACTTTTTCCGTCAGCCACTTCTCGACCGACGGGAACACGAATTTACTGACATCTCCACCCAACTGGGCGATTTCGCGCACGATCGTCCCCGAAATGAACTGATACTGGTCGGACGGCGTCATGAACATCGTCTCGACGTCCGGCAGCAGATAGCGGTTCATCCCTGCCATCTGGAACTCATATTCGAAGTCGGAGACCGCGCGCAGGCCGCGCACGATGACCCGCGCGTTGTTGGTGCGCACGAAATCCTTCAGGAGACCGGTAAAGCCCATCACCTTCACGTTCGGGTAATGGCCGAGCACCTCGTTCGCAATCTTCAGACGCTCCTCGAGCGAGAAGAACGGCTTTTTCGCGCGGCTGTCGGCGACACCGACGACCAGCGTGTCAAAAATGCTCGACGCGCGCCGCACGAGATCCTCGTGGCCACGCGTCAGCGGATCGAACGTACCCGGATACACGGCGACTACCATGTCGCTCCTCCTGTCATCACACTCAATGTGGGTGCGGCCATGACGTGCGACACGCACGCCACCGCCGGGACGGGCGCGCGTCGCCTGGGCGCGGCGCCTCGATTGGAACGCGCATTATTCATCATTTTCGCGCTGCAGCAAATGATAGTGCACGGCGCCCGCCTTGCCCGCCTTGACGACGTGCCAGCCGGCCAGCGCATCGTGCGTGGCCGGGTCGAGCGCCGCGCCGGCTTCGACGTACAGCGCGCCGCCCGGCGCGACCAGCGGCGCGGCGAGCGCGAGCGCACGCGCGAGCACGGCCGTGTCGCCGAACGGCGGGTCGAGAAACACGACGTCGAACGTGCCCGGCGCAAGGCCGGCCGCGAGCCGCAGCGCGTCGGCCTCCGCCACCTCGACCGTGCGCGCGGCGAGCTTGTCCTTGATCGCGCGCAATTGCTGCGCCGCACGCGGATGGCGTTCGACCATCAGCACGGCCGCCGCGCCGCGCGACGCGGCTTCGAAGCCGAGCGCGCCGGTGCCGGCGAACAGGTCGAGACAGCGCCGGCCGTCGAGATCCTGGCCGAGCCAGTTGAAAACGGTTTCGCGGACGCGGTCGGGCGTCGGACGCAAGCCGTCGAGATCGAGCACCGCGAGCGGCGTGCGTTTCCAGTCACCGCCGATGATGCGGATCGTGTGCGGCTTGCCTCGGCCGGCGGGGGCCGCGGAACGGCCTGAAGGGGAACGGGACATACGGAATAATGGCTACGGAAGATCGGGCGCGAACGGTGCGCGCCGCCAGACAGGCGCACGTTACCACAGCAGCGCGACGCGCAGCCGCGGACCAGGCGGGCTGCCTGATAAAATGCGGGGTTTCGGTCGCCTCGCGCGGCGCCTGCACGGGCGCGCGCGGCAGACCGCATGCACGGTCCGCGCCGTTCGCGGCAACGACTCGCCCTCTTCCCGAAGTCAGACCATGTTCAGTTTCTTCAAACGATTCAAGAAAACGTCGGAGCCGACGCCCGCAGAATCGCCGTCGGCCGTCACGCCGCACCCGGAGGCGCCGCCCGCCGCCCCGGCCCGACCGGCGCCCGCCGTGCGCGAGGCCGAGCCTCCCGTTCCCGCTCCCGCCGCCGTGCCGGCGGTCGTCATGACCGTCACGCCGGCGGCGACCGGCCGCGACGAAGTCGTCGAGACGGTCGAGATCGTCCCGCCACCGCTGCTGGAGCCCGCCGCGAAGAAGTCGTGGCTCGCGCGCCTGAAGTCGGGGCTCGCGAAGACGAGCTCGAGCATCACGAACGTGTTCGTCAGCACGAAGATCGACGAGGATCTCTACGAGGAGCTCGAAACCGCGCTGCTGATGTCCGACGCGGGCGTCGACGCGACCGAATACCTGCTCGCCGCGCTGCGCGAGAAGGTGCGCGTCGGCCGCCTCACCGATCCGCAGCAGGTCAAGAGCGCGCTGCGCGACCTGCTCGTCGACCTGCTCCAGCCGCTCGAGAAATCGCTGATGCTCGGCCGTGCGCAACCGCTCGTGATGATGATCGCGGGCGTCAACGGCGCGGGCAAGACGACGAGCATCGGCAAGCTAGCGAAGCATCTGCAGAGCTTCGACCAGTCGGTGCTGCTCGCCGCCGGCGACACGTTCCGCGCGGCCGCGCGCGAGCAGCTGATGATCTGGGGCGAGCGCAACAACGTGACGGTCGTGCAGCAGGAGAGCGGCGATCCGGCCGCGGTGATCTTCGACGCGGTCAGCGCCGCGCGCGCGCGCAACATCGACGTGATGATGGCCGACACCGCCGGCCGCCTGCCGACCCAGCTGCACCTGATGGAAGAGCTGAAGAAGGTGAAGCGCGTGATCGGCAAGGCGCACGACGGCGCGCCGCACGAAGTGCTGCTCGTGATCGACGCGAACACCGGCCAGAATGCGCTCGCGCAGGTGAAGGCGTTCGACGACGCGCTCGGCCTGACCGGCCTCATCGTCACGAAGCTCGACGGCACCGCGAAGGGCGGCATCCTCGCCGCGATCGCGCGGCAGCGCCCGGTGCCGGTCTATTTCATCGGCGTCGGCGAGAAGGTCGAGGATCTGCAGCCGTTCGTTGCCGAGGAATTCGCCGACGCGCTGCTCGGCTGAACGCCGCGCGGCATGCCGCATCGAGGGCGCCCGCTGCCGGACCGCCCCCGGGAAGCCGGACACCGGTCCGGCCCGTGGGGCGCAGTTCACTGCAGCGGGCGCCCTTTTTCGTTGGCGGGCCGCGTCGCCCGGTGAGCTTACTCCGCGTCGGGCTGCACGGCGGGTGCGGCGGCCTTGAACGCATCGAGCGACGTCGCGTGGTCGAAGATCCGCTGGATCGTCGGGTAGCACTGCGTGTCGATCGAGAAGCGGTGCGCGTTGAAGACCTGCGGCACGAGGCAGATGTCGGCGAGCGTCGGCGTATCGCCGAAGCACAGCCTGCCCACCCGCGGATCGCTCGCGAGCCGCGTCTCGAGCGACGCGAAGCCTGACTCGATCCAGTGACGGTACCAGTCGTTCTTCGCCTCTTCCGGCACCTGAAGCATGTGCTTCAGGTACTTCAGCACGCGCAGGTTGTTGAGCGGGTGGATCTCGCATGCGATTTGCAGCGCGATTGCCCGCACGTACGCGCGGTCGGCCGGCGCCTTCGGCAACAGCGGCGGCTCCGGATGCGTCTCCTCCAGATATTCGATGATCGCAAGCGACTGCTGCAGCGTCGCATCGTCGTCGATCAGCGTCGGCACCAGCGCGTCCGGGCTCAGCGCGCGGTACGTGTCCTGCAGTTGCTGGCCGCCGTCGCGCACCAGATGCACCGGCACGTACTCGAACGGCAGTTGCTTCAGGTTCAGGGCGATCCGCACGCGATAGGCAGCGGAACTGCGGAAATAGCTGTAGAGCTTCATCGGTTGTCTCTCGTTGTCGTCGTTGGCGGGTGGCGCGGCCGCGAAGCCGGCGCGCAGGGCGCTTGCGCCGCAACGGCGCGCCGTTCGCGGCTCGCGCCCGGCCGGCATGCATCGTCACGGCCAAGAGTGTAGCGCGGCGGCGCGCGTCGCAATGTCCGTCTCGGCAGCGCGCGCCGCCCGCGCCCGCGCTTGCCAGAACCGCGCAAATGCGGTACTCAGAGGGTTCCCGCATACCACACCGTGCGGACCGGCCGCCGATGCGACGCCGGCCGCCGCCCTGGGCTCCCGATGACCGACTCCCACGACCCCGCCGTCCATACGGCCGAATCCTTCCACTGCGCGCGCTTCATCAAGGAAATCGGGCGCGGCCCGCACGGCGCGCGCGCGCTGTCCTCCGACGACACGTTCGGCCTGTACCGCGCGATGCTCGACGGACGCGTGTCCGACCTCGAACTCGGCGCGATCCTGCTCGCGTACCGCATCAAGGGCGAGACCTCCGACGAGCTGGCGGCGATGCTCGCTGCCGCGCATGCGTCGTTCGAGCCGGTACGCGTGCAGGCCGGTGCGTTTCGCGCGGTGTCGATCCCGAGCTACAACGGCGCGCGCAAGCAGCCGAACCTCGTGCCGCTGCTCGCGCTGCTGCTCGCGCGCGAGGGCGTGCCGGTGCTCGTGCATGGCGTCACGCGCGACCCGGGGCGCGTGACGAGCGCGGAGATCTTCGCCGCGCTGTCGATCGCGCCGTCACCGTCGCACGACGCGATCGAGCAGGCGCTCGCCGAGCGCCGCGTCGCGTTCGCGCCGATCGACACGCTCGCGCCGCGGCTCGCCCGCCTGCTGTCGATGCGCGGCGTGCTCGGCGTGCGCAATTCGACGCACACGCTGGTCAAGATCCTGCAGCCGTTCGCGCCCGCCGGGCTACGGCTCGTCAACTACACGCACCCGCCATATCGCGACAGTCTCGCGCAGCTGTTTCTCGACCACCCGGACGCGGCGGCAGGCGGCGCGCTGCTCGCGCGCGGCACCGAGGGCGAAGCGGTCGCGGACACACGGCGCCAGGTGCAGGTCGACTGGCTGCACGACGGCGCATGCGACACGCTGATCGAGGCCGAGCGCTCGACGCCCGATGCGCCGCCCGTGCCGCTGCCGGAATCGCGCGACGCGCAGACCACCGCCGCATGGACCGGCGCCGTGCTGCGCGGCGAGATTCCCGTGCCGGAAACGGTCGCGCGGCAGGTCGACGCGATCGTGCGCATCGCCCGTATCGCCGAATGACCGTGCGAACGCATGGCGGCGCATGCAATGGTCGGCAGATTTGACACGAGCGTGCGTCCTGGCATAGAGTTGTCGCCATGCGTTCCTTTTCGAACACCCTCCGAATTACCTCCGGCCGCCTAGCGCGGTCGCTATCGCTACGACTAGCGTAAAGCTGTCGTAGCGCCGTGCTATCCGCACGGTCCCTCCTCTGCAGTTCCTCGCAGTACCTTCTCGCAGTTTTTTACAACCCGAAGTCGTCAGCTTTCGTCCGTCTATCCGTCGGTCGAATCGCGAAGATCATCCGCACCCGAACCGCCATCCGGCGCGACGGTGCGAGGCAGCGCCAACCCGCTCATGCCGACCGTCTTCGCTCGCGACTTGTGCCCCGAGGCCAGCAAGATGAAGCGCAACCCGCAAGAGAAATACCGACCGTTCGAACCCGTCCGCATCAACGGGCGCAAGTGGCCCACCCGCACGATCGAGCATGCGCCGGTCTGGATGAGCACCGATCTGCGCGACGGCAACCAGTCGCTGATCGAGCCGATGACCATCGAGCAGAAGCTCGAGTTCTTCGAGATGCTCGTCGCGATCGGCTTCAAGGAGATCGAAGTCGGCTTTCCGTCGGCGTCGCAAACCGACTTCGATTTCGTGCGCAGGCTGATCGACGAAAAGCGCATCCCCGACGACGTGACGATCGAAGTGCTCGTGCAGTCGCGCGAGGACCTGATCGCCCGCACGTTCGACGCGCTCGAAGGCGTGCCGCGCGCGATCGTGCACCTGTACAACGCGATCTGCCCG
Organism: Burkholderia sp. lig30; assembly: GCF_000687455.2. Classification (GTDB taxonomy): domain Bacteria; phylum Pseudomonadota; class Gammaproteobacteria; order Burkholderiales; family Burkholderiaceae; genus Burkholderia. The sequence continues at coordinate 55,996 of NZ_JGVW01000069.1, read as the reverse complement.
TCGTTCCGCCGCATCGTGTTCGGACAGTCGAAGGACGAGGTGAAGGCGCTCGCGGTGGAAGGCACGCGGCTCATCAAGGCCTGCGCACAGGCGCGCCCGGACACGCACTGGACCTACCAGTATTCGCCGGAAACCTTCAGCATGACCGAGCTGGCGTTCGCGCGCGAAGTATGCGACGCGGTCGCACAGACCTGGCGGCCGACCCGCGAGCACAAGATGATCGTCAACCTGCCGGCGACCGTCGAAGCCGCGATGCCGAACGTGTTCGCCGACCAGGTCGAATGGATGGACCGCAACCTCGGCTTCCGGGACAGCATCGTGCTGTCCGTGCACCCGCACAACGATCGCGGCACTGCGGTCGCGGCCGCGGAGCTTGCGCTGCTCGCCGGCGCCGACCGGATCGAGGGATGCCTGTTCGGCAACGGCGAGCGCACCGGCAACGTCGATCTCGTCACGCTCGCGCTCAACCTCTACACGCAGGGCATCGATCCGGGCCTCGATTTCTCGGACATCGACGCAGTGCGCCGCATCGTCGAGCGCTGCAACCAGATCCCCGTGCATCCGCGCCATCCGTATGCGGGCGACCTCGTGTTCACCGCGTTCTCCGGCTCGCACCAGGACGCGATCCGCAAGGGTTTCGCGCAGCAGCGCCCGGACGCGATCTGGGAAGTGCCGTACCTGCCGATCGACCCGGCCGATCTCGGCCGCAGCTACGACGCGGTGATCCGGGTCAACAGCCAGTCCGGCAAGGGCGGCGCGACCTATCTGCTCGAGCGCGGGATGGGCTTCACGCCGCCGCGCCGCGTGCAGATCGAATTCAGTCACGCGGTGCAGACGCTCGCCGACCGCTCCGGCGAGGAAGTGACGGCCGACGCGATCTGCGCGCTGTTCAGCCGCGAATTCCTCGAGACCGACGGCCCGGCCGTGCGCAACGGCGGCGGGATCGGCTGGGCACGGCGCGAGATCGCCTGCGCGCTGCCGGGCGGTGCGGCGCCTGAGCAGGCCGCGGCACGCGCGGCCGCCGCGTTCGCCGCCGCGGCGAACATGACGATCGACGTCGCGTCGTGCGAAGACGCGCGCGCGGCCGACGGCCGCACCGCGGTATTCGTCGGCTGCCGGGTCGGCGACGCGCCGCTGCGGCACGGGGTCGGCGTGCATGCCGACCCGGCGGCGGCCGCGCTCGACGCGGTCGTCAGCGCGGTCAACCGCTCCGCGCGGCACTGCGCGGACCACCGCGCGGCGGCGTGACCGCGCGTTTCAGGTTCTGAGCAACAGCGAGCGGTGCGAGACCGCCCGTGCGACGCGCGATCCGCGCGCACGGGCAAAGAAAAAGCGGCCCACGAGGCCGCTTCGGATCGGGAACGACAACGCGCGCCACACGCGCTCAGGTCTCGGTCGCGCACCGCGTCGCCTGCCAGGCGAGCAGCCGCCAGCGCCCCTGCTCCTGCGCCTGGACGGCGGTATACGCGATCGGAAACACGAGGCCGCCGTTGTTGGTTTCCATCTCGATCAACGCGCGCCCGGCGATGACGCACAGGTCGTCGCCCACGGTCAGCACGTCCTGCGACTGGATTTCGATCTGACGATAACGGCGGCGGCCGGAGGCGATCGAGTCGATGAACTGCTGCTTGGTCTCCCGTTTGCCGCTGGTGTGCACGTAGAACACCTTGTCCGACAGCAGCGCGTCGAGCGCCTCGCCGTCGCCGTCCACCATCGCGCGGAACCGATCGCGCTCGAGTGCGCGGATCGCATCGATCACCTTCGCCATCGCCCTGCTCCTCGGCAACCCGCACGCCGTGCGCGAACGCGCGGATCAGAAGTTGTATTGCACGTAGAACTGGTGGAAATCTATACCAGGATTCGGCTCTTTGATACCCACGTTCGACACGTGCTGAAAGCGGTAGCCGAGCTGATACTGCTGGCGATCCCCGAACTGCGCGCCGACGCCGGCCATGGAGGCGACCTGGAACGCCGTCGACATCGAGTAATCCGACCCGATCGTCGGGTGCGTCAGCAGGCGCGGGCCCGCGCCGACCTCGACGAACGGACGGACGGCGCCCGCGCTCCTGACGAAGCGAATCACCGGGGTCGCGCCGAATTCCCACACGCTCGAATGGATGTTGCCGTTCGTGTTCCAGTAGCCGACGTGGCCCTCGACCAGGAACGCGAAGTGCCAGCCGCCGATCTCCCACCACGTCCAGTCCGGATCCCACACCACGCCGAGGTCGCCCTTGTGGATCCCGCGACGATCCGAGAAGCCGCCGCCCGCCTGGATCCCCCAACGATCGGCGCATGCCGCGCCGGATCCCGCCAGCAACGCCGCCGCGAGCGCCACGTGCAGCATCAATCGGCCACCCCGCCGACTATTCTTATTGTTCATATGAACTCCAGCTTCGTGGGTTGAATGGAGCCTGCCACTGAGCTGGCCTGCTCGCGCGGCCAGCATCTTATGGTAAAGAATTTTTCCTATCGGCATCAGGAATCGAAATGGTTTACTTCAAAATCTACAAAAATCGAAGCCGTTCGCCAAATCGCAGCTGAAAACAACCACTTAAGGAACCTGCGAGAAAAAGTCGCAGTCTCAAGAATGCTATCGGAATATAGAATTCGATAGAAAACTGGAACTCGAAAGCCCGCGCGCCCTCTAAGGATTAGCACTCAATTTGCGGGAGTGCTAAGATTGACCGCGGAATCATCCGATACCGGGGTTCATCCCTGATTCCAAAGGAGTTCTCTTACGTGAGCAACGCATTGACCCTCCCGAACACCCTGCGCCCGGCGTCCGCTCTGGCCGAATCGGCAGGCTCGCTGGCGCTCGCTTCCCATTCGATGCTGCCGGGCCAGCTGGGCAACATCGACGCCTATATCCAGGCAGTCAATCGTATTCCGCTGCTGACGCCCGAGGAAGAGCGCCGGTACGCGACCGAATTCCGCGAGCAGAACAACCTCGGCTCGGCCCGCCGCCTGGTGCTGTCGCACCTGCGGCTCGTCGTGTCGATCGCCCGCAACTACCTGGGTTACGGCCTGCCGCACGGCGACCTGATCCAGGAGGGCAACATCGGCCTGATGAAAGCGGTGAAGCGCTTCGACCCGGCGCAGAACGTGCGCCTCGTGTCGTACGCGATTCACTGGATCAAGGCCGAGATCCACGAATACATCCTGCGCAACTGGCGCATGGTGAAGGTTGCCACAACCAAGGCGCAGCGCAAGCTGTTCTTCAACCTGCGCAGCCACAAGAAGGGCGTGCAGGCGATGACGCCCGACGAGATCGACGGCCTGGCGCAGGAGCTCAACGTCAAGCGCGAGGATGTCGCCGAGATGGAAACCCGGCTGTCGGGCGGCGACATCGCGCTCGAAGGGCAGGTCGAGGACGGCGAGGAATCCTATGCGCCGATCGCCTATCTGGCCGATTCGCACAACGAGCCGACCGCCGTGCTCGCCGCGCGTCAGCGCGACGCGCTGCAGACGGACGGCATCGCGCAGGCGCTCGACGCGCTCGACGCGCGCAGCCGCCGCATCATCGAGGCGCGCTGGCTGAACGTCGACGACGACGGCTCGGGCGGCTCGACGCTGCACGATCTGGCTTCGGAATTCGGGGTGTCGGCCGAACGCATCCGCCAGATCGAAGCGAGCGCAATGAAGAAGATGCGCACCGCCCTCGCCGCATACGCGTAACGCGCCCGCGCGATCGTCGCCAGCCCGCTGCCTCGCAGCGGGCTTTTTTCTTTTCGGCGCCGCCCGCTTGCCTGCCGGCCGGTCGCGCCGGTCCCCACACCGGTCCCCACACCGGTCGGCAGCGTACGCCTCTCGTGCGACAAATCATCACGATCCGAAACGCGGCGCGCGACGATACAATCGTTGTCCGGCATTGACGCCGGTACCGCGTCGCCAGCCGTGCGGCACGCCCTTTGCGCCCTTCTATGACGCCTCCCTCCTCGCATCTCAACAAGACCCTCGACGCGTGGCTCGCCCGCCGCGCCGTCACCGCGCGCGCGAGCCTGCGCGTCGCGGTCGCCGCCAGCCTCGCCGCCGGCATGCTGGTGATCGCGGCGTCCGCGCTGCTCGCATGGACCGTCAACGCCGTCGTCGTCGGCCACGCGACGCTCGGCGACGTCTGGCCCGCGCTCGCCGCGATGCTGCCCGTGTTCGCGGCGCGCTTCGCGCTCGTGCTCGTCTCCGAGCGGCTCGCGTTTCGCGGCGCGGCGAATGTCCGCGGCGAACTGCGTTCGCAGCTCGTGCGCAAGATCCATGCGCTCGGCCCCGCATGGGCCAAGGGACAGGCCACGGGCGCGCTCGCGGCCCACGCGGTCGCCGGCATCGACGCACTCGAAGGCTACTACGCGCGCTGGCTGCCCAATCGCGCGCTGACGGCCATGCTGCCCGTCGCGGTCCTCGTCGTCGTGTTTCCGATCGACTGGGTGTCAGGGCTCGTGCTGACGCTCACCGCGCCGCTCATCCCCGTCTTCATGATCATCGTCGGCAAGCGCTCGGTCGAGATGAACCAGCGCCAGTGGCAGCAGCTCGCGCGGCTCTCCGCGCGCTTCCTCGACACGCTGCAGGGCCTCACGACGCTGAAGCTCTTCAACGCGAGCCGCCGTGAGGCGCAGATCGTCGCGCGCCTGTCGGAAAGCTACCGCCAGAGCACGATGCAGGTGCTGCGCATCGCGTTCCTGTCGGCTGTCGTGCTCGAGTTCCTGTCGACGGTCAGCATCGCGATCGTCGCCGTGCTGATCGGCTTCAACCTGCTGTACGGCAAGGTCCATTTCCAGCCCGCCTTCCTCGTGCTGCTGCTCGCGCCCGAGTTCTACCTGCCGCTGCGCACGCTCGGCACGCACTACCACGCGCGGATGGAGGCGATCGGCGCCGTCGAGCGCATCGCCGAGGTGCTCGACCTGCCGGAACCGGATGCGCGCACCGGCCGCCCGCCGCTTGCGGCCGCCGATCGCTACGCGATCGCGTTCGATGCGGTCTCGTTCGCGTACGAGTCCGACAAGCCCGCGCTCGAGCGCGTGAGCTTCACGCTCGAGCCCGGCCGCGTCACCGCGCTCGTCGGGCCGAGCGGCGCGGGCAAGAGCACGGTGCTCAACCTGCTGCTCGGCTTCGTCGCCGAGCAGGAGGGCGCGATCCGCATCAACGGGCAGCCGCTCGCCGACATCGATCCGGCGAGCTGGCTCGAACACGTTGCCTGGGTGCCGCAGCGCGCGCACGTATTCCTCGGCAGCGTCCTCGACAACCTGCGGCTCGCGAACCCCGACGCCTCGCTGGAAGCGGTACGCGCCGCCGCCGCGCAGGCTGGCGCCGACGACTTCATCATGGCCCTGCCGCAAGGCTACGACACGCCGCTCGGCGAGCGCGGCGCCGGGCTGTCGGGCGGGCAGATCCAGCGGCTCGCGCTCGCGCGCGCGTTCCTCAAGGACGCGCCGGTGCTGCTGCTCGACGAGCCCACCGCCCACCTCGACGCGCTGACCCAGACGCAGATCCACGACACGCTGCGCCGGCTCGCGCGCGGCCGCACGGTGCTGCTCGTCGCGCATCGCCCGAGCACGGCGCGACTCGCCGACCACGTCGTCGTGCTCGACGGCGGCAAGGTCGCGCAAAGCGGCACGCACGACGCGCTCGGCGCGCAGGCCGGGCTGTACTGCGACCTGATCGGCTCGCCGCCCGAGAATGCCGCGAACGCCGCGCCGCAAACCGTGAACGAGTGAGACCCAGATGACGTCCCCCAATCCGATGGCCGCGCCCCCGCAGGCCGCACACGCGGACGACGCCCGCGCAGATTTCGCGCGACTCGTGGCCCTGTTCCGGCCGTACTGGAAATGGATGGCAGCCGGCATCGCGGTGTCGCTCGTCACGCTGATCGGCAACGTCGCGCTGATGGCGATCGCCGGCTGGTTCATCACGTCGATGGCGCTCGCCGGCATCAACCACGTCGCGATCGACTACTTCACGCCGGCCGCGATGATCCGCGGCTGCGCGATCGTGCGCACGGGCGGCCGCTACATCGAGCGGCTCGTCACGCACGAGGCCACCTTCCGCCTCCTCGCGAAGCTGCGTGTGTGGTTCTACACGCGCATCGAGCCACTCGCGCCCGCCTGTCTGCAGCACACGCGCGGCGCCGATCTGCTCGCGCGCATCCATGCCGACATCGAAAGCCTGAACCACGTCTATCTGCGCGTGATCGTGCCGATGGCGACAGGCGCGCTCGGCACGCTGCTGATCGTCGCGACGATGGCCGCGTTCAGTGTCGCGGGCGCGCTCGTCACCCTGTTCTTCCTCGCGCTCGCGGGTGTCGTGCTGCCGGCGCTCGTGTTCCGGCGCACGCGCGGGCCGGCCGCGGCGGGCGTCGCGCAGCGCGCGCAGCTGCAGGATGCCGTCGTCGACGACCTGCAGGGGCTCGCCGAGCTGCGCGTGTACGGTGCGACGGAACGCCATGTGCAGCGCGTCGAGCGGCTGTCCGGCACGCTGATCGACACGCAGGTCCGGCTGAACGACGTGAAGGCGCTGTCGCAGGCCGCACTCGGCACATGCGCGTCGCTCGCGATGTGGGGCGTGCTACTGATCTCGATTCCGCGCGTGAGCGGCGGCACGCTGCCCGCCGCGGATCTCGCGATGCTCGCGCTGTTCACGCTCGCGAGCTTCGAGGCCGTGATGCCGCTGCCGCTCGCGACGCAGATGCTCGGCGAGAGCCTCGCCGCCGCGCGGCGGATCTTCGCGCTCGCAGATTCGGCGCCCGCGGTGCACGACCCGGAGGTCGCGACGCCGCTCACGGCCGGCAACGACCTTCGCTTCAGCCACGTCGGCATGCGCTATCCGGGCGCGAGCCGCGCGGCACTCGACGACGTGTCGTTCGAGTTGCCGGCGGGGCGCCGGATCGCAATCGTCGGCGAAAGCGGCGCGGGCAAGAGCAGCATCGCGAACCTGCTGCTGCGCTTCTGGGACTACGAGAAAGGCAGCATCACGCTCGGCGGCGTCGAGCTGCGCGACGCGTCGCCGACCGAGCTGCGCGCGCGCATCGCGGTGGTCGCGCAGGACACGTATCTCTTCAACGCGACGATCCGCGAGAACCTGCTGCTGGCCCGGCCCGATGCCGGCGCCGACGCGCTCGTCGCGGCATGCCGCACCGCGCAGCTGCACGATTTCATCATGAGCCTGCCGCAGGGCTACGACACCGAAATCGGCGAGGCCGGCACGCGCCTGTCCGGCGGCCAGGCGCGGCGTCTCGCGATCGCGCGCGGCCTGCTGCTCGACGCGCCGGTCCTGATCCTCGACGAGCCGACGGAAGGGCTCGACACGGTCACCGAAGCGGCACTGCTGCGCACGATCATGGAGCTGATGCGCGGGCGCAGCGTGCTGCTCGTCACGCACCGGCTGTCGGCGCTCGCCGAGCTCGTCGACGAGGTAATCGTGCTCGACGACGGACACATCGCGCAGCAAGGGCCCGCACCCGCACTGCAGGCGGCGAACGGCCCGTTCCGCACACTGCTGAGCCATCACGGTTCGGTGCCGGCCTGACACGCGCGTCCCGTCGCGCCGCATGACGGCGGCGCCGGGACAGCCGGCGCCCGCACCTGCGCGCGGCTGCGATACCGCCGCACACGCCCCTTTCGTACCCGCACCATGCCGACGGGCGCGCGCATTTGTCGCGCCGCTCGGCAAGCCCTCGCCGCGCGCGCCTCCAGTCATCTCCCGATACGCGTCCGGGCCGTCCCGCCACGCGCTTCACGCTTATTTACGAGATAGCGAGAACCCGCTTCAAGCCGTGCGCTGATCGGCGAATGCCTTGCTGCCTGCGACAATGCGCCCCCCCGTATGAAATTGCAGTTTTGATTTGAGACAAATATGCTGCGCATGGAAATCCATACCATCGCTCTGTACGCGCCGGCTATAGGGGAATAGCCCACGCTAACGTGTGCCGTGTCCGCAGTATCGGCTGCGGACACCAGACGGATGCCTGTGCGGGCTCGATCCTGCAACCGATTCAAATCGTCTTGACTGGAGTGTCAAATGATCAACAATACCGTGGTTGAGCTGTCGCGGATTCAGTTTGCCGCCACCGCGCTTTACCACTTCCTTTTCGTCCCGTTGACGCTGGGCATGTCGTTCATGCTCGCGGCGATGGAGACCGTCTACGTGATCACCGGTAAGCAGATCTACCGGCAGATGACGGAATTCTGGGGCAAGCTGTTCCTCATCAACTTCGCGCTCGGCGTCGCGACCGGGCTCACGATGGAGTTCGAGTTCGGCACGAACTGGTCGTTCTATTCCGGTTTCGTCGGCGACATCTTCGGCGCACCGCTCGCAATCGAAGGCCTGATGGCCTTCTTCATGGAGTCGACCTTCATCGGCCTCATGGTGTTCGGCTGGAAGCAGCTGTCGAAGGGCAAGCACCTGATCGTCACCTACCTGGTGGCGTTCGGCTCGAACTTCTCGGCGCTGTGGATTCTCGTCGCGAACGGCTTCATGCAGCACCCGGTCGGCGCGACGTTCAACCCGGTCACGATGCGCATGGAACTGACCAACTTCGGCGCGCTCATCTTCAGCAGCGACGCGCAGACGAAGTTCGTCCACACCAGCATCGCCGGCTACGTGACCGCGGCGATCTTCGTCACCGCCGTCAGCGCGTACTACATGGCACGCAAGCGCCACGTCGAGCTCGCGAAGCGTTCGTTCCAGATGGCGAGCATCTTCGGCGTGCTGTCGGTCGCCGGCGTGCTGACGCTCGGCGACGCGCTGGGCTTCGTCGATGCGCAGGCGCAGCCGTCGAAGCTCGCGTCGATGGAAGCGATGTGGAAGACCGAGCCGACGCCGGCCGCGTTCAACCTCGCCGCATGGCCGGACAACGCAGCCCGCACCAACACGTGGGCGCTGCAGATTCCGTACGTGCTGACGCCGCTGATGACCCACACGCTGGACACGCCGGTGGCGGGCGTCGAGCAGATCGAAGCGGAAGCCGTGCAGCGGATCAAGAACGGGATCCCGGCCGTCCAGGCGCTCAAGACGCTGAGCGGCAACCCGACCGATGCCACGGCGCTCGCGCAGTTCAACGCACATAAGGCCGACCTCGGCTACGGCTTCCTCGTGAAGCGCTATGCGGAAGGCCAGGACGTGTCCAACGCGACCCCGGAGAACATCGTCAAGGCGTCGCAGGACACCGTGCCGAACGTCTTCCTGATGTTCTGGGTGTTCCGCGCGATGGTCGCATGCGGCCTGCTGATGCTCGCGTACTTCGTGATCGCGGTGATCCTGTCGCTGCGCGGCGACGTCCACCGTCAGCAGTGGTTCCTGAAGCTCGCGCCGTGGATGATCCCGGTCCCGTTCCTCGCATGCGAGATGGGCTGGCTCACGGCTGAAATCGGCCGCCAGCCGTGGACGGTGTTCGGCCTGCTGCCGACCTGGATGTCCGCATCGAGCCACACTGTCGGCTACATGGTGTTCTCGCTCGTCGGCTTCGTGCTGCTCTACACGATCTTCATCATTGTCGAGATGTACCTGATGGTCAGAGCGATCCGCAAGGGTCCGGACGAAGACCACGTCGACGCCGGCCTGACGCCTGGCTCCCTCAACCCGGCGCTCGCCGCCGAATCGACGCGATGATCGGCAAGGAATAAAACCATGGAACTCTATCTCTTCCTGAAAGTGCTCTGGTGGCTGCTGCTCGGCGTGCTGCTGATCGGGCTTGCAACGATGGTCGGCATGGACATGGGCGTCGGCGCGCAGCTGCGCTTCGTCGGCCGCACCGACGTCGAGCGGCGCGTCGCGATCAACACGATCGCGCCGCACTGGGACGGCAACCAGGTGTGGTTCATCCTCGGCGGCGGCGCGATCTTCGCGGCGTTCCCGCTGATCTATGCGACCGCGTTCTCCGGGCTGTACGTCGTGATGCTGCTGCTGCTCTGGACGATGATCATGCGCCCGCTCGGCTTCGAGTACCGCAGCAAGCTCAACTCGCCCGCATGGCGCAACGTCTGGGACTGGGTGCTGGTCGTGAGCGGCGCCGTGCCGATGATCGTCTACGGCGCGGGCATGGGCAACATGTTCGTCGGCGTGCCGTTCCACTTCAACTGGGATCTCACGTCGTACTACACCGGCAGCTTCATTTCGCTGCTCAACCCGTTCGCGGTGCTGTGCGGCGTGCTGTCGCTGTCGCTGTCGCTGTACATGGGCGCGACGATGCTCTACGGCCGTACCGAAGGCGCGATCCAGGAACGTGCGCAGCGCGTCGCGACGGTCGCGATCGTGATCGCGGTCGTGGTGTTCTCGGTGTGCGGCGTGTGGGTGTCGCAGATGGACGGCTTCCGCCTGGTGCACTCGGTCGCCCCGGGCCTCGCGCAAACGCCGCTGCAGCAAAGCGTCGAGCGCGTATCGGGCGCATGGCTCGACAACTTCCGCCTCCACTCGATCCTGTGGATCGTGCCCGCTCTCGGCTATATCGGGATGATCTTCGGGCTGCTGTCGCTGCGCGCAGGCCGTTCGACGTGCGCATGGTGGCTCGGCGCGATCGCATGGATCGGCGTGATCGGCACGGCCGGCACCGCGCTGTTCCCGTTCATGATGCCGTCGTCGAGCACGCCGGACCAGAGCCTCACCATCTGGAACTCCATCTCGAGCCGCCTGACGCTCCTGTGGATGACCGGCTGGGCCGCGGTGTTCGTGCCGATCATCCTCGCCTATACGAGCTGGGCATTCCGCGTGATGCGCGGCAAGGTCAAGGCTGAACGCATCGAATCCGATCCGCACGCATATTGAGGCATTTACGATGAAAACCCTGTTCCACTTTCTCATCCTCGCTGCGCTGGTCGTGATTGCGGTCGTGATCGGCGTGGTGCTCGGCGCCTATGGCGCGTGGTACTTCTCGTGGCTCGTCGGCACGATCATGATCGTGCTGTTCGCGGCGGCGGGCGGGGTGCTCTACGACACCCAGCAGAAGGAGCGCAAGGCGAACGGCAGTTAAGCCGCAGCGCTTTGGCACGATGACGCAAACGGCACCTCAGGGTGCCGTTTGTCGTTTTGGCGGAGGCCTGTCGCGATGCGGCCGAGGTGCGTGCGCCGGCCCGGCGCCCGTCAGTCGAGCGGCCAGAGCGCGCGGCTCGCCGCCCTCACCGCCTGCGCCGAATCGAGCGCGAGCAGGTCCGGCGCGCGCTGGCGGCACTGCGCGTAATCGAGACGGCGCACGCGCGCCTTGATGCCCGGCACCGATACGGGGTCGACCGACAGCTCCGTCACGCCGAGGCCGACGAGGATCGGCACCGCGAGCGGATCGCCGCCGAGCGCGCCGCACACGCCGATCCATTTGCCGTGCCGGTGCGCGCCGCGCACGGCCATCTCGACGAGGCGCAGCACCGCCGGATGCAGCCCGTCGGCCTGCGCGGCGAGATCGGCATGACCGCGGTCCATCGCGAGCGTGTACTGGGTCAGGTCGTTGGTGCCGATCGACAGGAAATCCGCATGTTGCGCGAGCTGGTCGGCGAGCAGCGCCGCCGACGGCACCTCGATCATCGCACCGACCTCGACCGGCGCGTCGCGCCCCATCTGCCGTGCGATGGCGTCGATGCGCCGGCGCACGCGCACCAGTTCGCCCGCGTCGGTCACCATCGGCAGCAGGACCCGCACCGCGCCGAACGGCTTCACGGCGAGCAACCCGCGCAACTGCTCGTCGAGCAGGTCGGGACGCAGCTGCGCGAGACGGATGCCGCGCAGCCCCAGGGCCGGGTTCGGCTCGGGCGGCAGCGTCAGGAATTCGACGCGCTTGTCCGCGCCGACGTCGAGCGTGCGGATGATCGCGGTGCGGCCCCGCAGCGCGTCGACGACGGCTTGATAGCCCTGCCGCTGCTCGTCCGCCGTCGGCGCCACCGCGCGGCGCATGAACATCAGCTCGGTGCGCAGCAGGCCGACGGCGTCCGCGCCATGCTCGAGCGCCGCGTTCGCGTCGTCGAGCGTCGCGATGTTTGCGGCGACTTCGATCGTGCGCCCGTCTGTCGTCACTGCCGCTTCGCGTGCGCTGCCGCAATCCGCTTCGCGCATCCCGGCCACGCGCTGCCGCTCGACACGCGCGCGCTCGACGTCGCGCGCGGACGGCGCCGGCTCGAGCCGGCCCGCCGTCGCGTCGACGACCACCTGCGTGCCGTCCGGAATCGCGTACAGCGCGTCGCCGACCGCGACGAGCGCGGGGATGCCGAGCTGGCGGGCGATGATCGCCGCATGCGACGTCGCGCCGCCGCGCGCCATCACGAGCGCCGCGACGCGCCCGCGGTCGAGCGACGACAGATCGGACGGCGTGAACGCCTCCGCGGCCAGCACCGCGTCGTCGGGCAACGCGCGCGCCGCGCCGGACGCGCAGCCGAGCGCACGCAGCACGCGTTTCTCGATGTCGCGCAGATCGGCCGCGCGTTCGGCGAGCAGCGTGTCGTCGACACGCGCGAGCACGTCGATCTGCGCGCGGATCGTCGCGCGCCACGCAAAGCCCGCGCTCTTGCCGAGGCTGATCAGGTCGCGCGCCGCGTCGATCAGCGTCGGATCCTCGAGCAGCACGCGATGCACCGCGAAAATCCCCGCCTCGCACACCGAGCCGCGCTGCGACGCGGTGCGCACGGTGTCTTCCAGTTCGGCATCGACGGCCGCAAGCGCCTTGTCGAGCATCCGGCTTTCGGCGGCGGGCGTGCCGCTCGCCGCCTCGGGCGGCGCGATGTCCGCATCGCCCCAGTGCGCCAGCGTGCCGACCGCGATGCCGGGCGCGGCGCACACGCCGGCCAGCGTATTCGGATCGGGCGGCGCGCCATCGCCGCACGGCGCCGGTTGCGGCGCGGGCGAGATCGCGCGCGCCGGCGTTTCGTCGGTGTGGCCGGGCGCTTCGCGCAGCAGCTCGCGCGCGACCGCGTCGACCGCCTGCTCCGCCTGCGCGCCGCAGCCGACGAGCTCGACCGTTGCGCGCTCGCCCGCCCCGAGCGCCAGCAGCCCGACGACACTTTCGACGGACGCCGCGCGGCCGCCGAAATGCACGTCGACGCGCGCGTCGAGCCCGCGCGCCGCGTCGCGCGCCCGCGCGGCGGGCCGTGCATGCAGGCCGCCCGGCTGCGTCACCACGATCGAACGGCGTACCTCGTGCAGCGCGGTGGTGGCCGCCGCCGCACGCGCGGCCCCCGCCGTGCCGCGCAGCGTCAGCAGCGGCGTCACGCCCGCCGTCGCGACGCCGCCCGTCGCGCGCTCGACGATCGGAAACGCGTCCGAATTCGCGATCGCGATCACCGAGACGAGGCTGGGCGCGGCGCGCGCCACTTCGTCCCGATCGAATTCGATCAGCAGGTCGCCCGCCTTCACGCGCGCACCTGCCTCGATGCGCGTGGTGAAGCCGTGGCCGTTCAGCACGGCGGTGTCGATGCCGATGTGCAGCAGGATGTCGACGCCCTGCGGCGTCGTGAGGGTGACCGCGTGACCGGCCGGCGCGAGGTGCGACACGACGCCGTCGCACGGCGCGACGAGCCTGCCTTGCGTCGGGTCGATACCGATGCCGTCGCCGAACAGCCCGCCGGAGAACACCGGGTCGGGCACGTCGGCCAGCGGAACGATCTGCCCGGTCAACGGCGCGAGCAGGACGATCGGATCGTGGGTGGGGGTCTTCAACGGGGCCTCCCCGGCGCGGCACGCTCGCCGCATCAATACGTTTCGATGACGGCGTCCGGCGTGGACCCGGCCGCCTCGTTACGCCCGTTCGTGAACCGGCTCCCCTTCGACGTAGGTTGCGACGAGGTTCAGGTCGCGGTCGAACACGACGAGATCGGCCCACGCGTCGCGCGCGATGCGGCCGCGATCGGCGATGCCGAGGTAATCCGCGGCAAAGCGCGACATGCGATTCGACACGTCGGCGATCGGCAGGCCGAGCGACACCAGGTTGCGCAGCGCCTGCTCCATCGTCAGCGTGCTGCCCGCGAGCGTGCCGTCGGCGAGACGCACGCCGCCCAGGCACTTCGTCACGTGCTGGCTGCCGAGGCGGTATTCGCCGTCGGGCATGCCGGTCGCCGACGTGCTGTCGGTCACCACGTAAAGATGCGGGATCGCGCGCAGCGCCGCGCGGATCGCGCCCGGATGCACGTGCAGCAGATCGGGAATGATCTCCGCATAGTCGGCGTGCGCGAGCGCCGCGCCGACGAGACCGGGATTGCGGTGATGCAGCGGCGACATCGCATTGAACAGGTGCGTGAAGCCGCACGCGCCGTGCCGGAGCGCGGCGACCGCGTCGTCATAGGTCGCGAGCGAGTGGCCGAGCTGCACGCGCACGCCGCGCGCGGCCATCTCCGCGATGATCTCGATATGGCCGGCGATTTCCGGTGCGAGCGTGACGACGCGGACCGGCGCGAGCGCCAGGTACGTCAGCACCTCGTCGAGCACCGCCGACACCGCCGCGTCCGGCTGCGCGCCGAGCTTGCCCGGATTGATGTACGGCCCTTCGAGATGCACGCCGAGCACGCGTGCGCCGCCCGGCGTGCGGCTGCGCGCCTGCTCGCCGAGGTGCGCGACGACAGCCATCAGCTCGTCGCGCGGCGCGGTCATCGTGGTCGCGAGCAGGCTCGTCGTGCCGTACTGCGCGTGGGTGCGGGCGATCGTGCCGAGCGCGTCGCCGCCCTCCATCACGTCGGCGCCGCCGCCGCCGTGCACGTGCAGGTCGATGAAGCCGGGCAGGATGTACGGCGCGTCGTTGCTCGCGGGATCGACCGGGGCGCCCGCGAGCGTGCCGATGCGGCCGTTCCCGACTTCGAGCGAGCCGTGAATCCAGCCTTCGGGCGTGAGTATGTTTCCGGTCAGCATGACGTTCTCTCGATGGTCCGGCGACGCATGAGGCCGCGTCGCGATGCCTGCCGCCCGACGCGCGTCGCATCGGGCACCGGCCCGCCGCCGCTTGCGATGCGCGATCGGAGGGGATGACGGCACCGTCGGGGCGCCGGCGGCGGGGCCGTCGCATCGGCACCATGATACCAACCGGCAGCGAACGGATGCTTCAATGGAAATTGCGGCTGCTGTAGCGCAGGCCGTTCAGCAGCGGCGTCAGGTCGACGAGCTGGTGCGCGATCAGGTGCCGCACCTCGCCCTCGCACTGCCAGACCCCGTAGACGGCCAGCAACGACGCATGCAGCGCCTCGCGGCGTTGCGCCTCGAGCACCTTGGGCCAGACGATCACGTTGACGCAGCCGGTCTCGTCCTCCAGCGTGACGAACAGCACGCCCTTGGCCGTGCCGGGCCGCTGGCGCGCGGTGACGAGGCCGCAGCCGCGCGCGAGCTGCCCGTTGCGGCAGCGGCCGAGTGCCTGCGCGGTGCGCAGCCGGCGCGCGTCGAGCGCGGGCCGCAGCAGCGCGAGCGGATGGCGGTTCAGCGTCAGGCCGGTGGCCCGGTAATCGTCGACGATGTCGTCGGCCTCGGTGGGCACGCCCAGCTCCGGCCGCACCGCGTCCTCGATCGGTGCGTCGGCGAGCAGCCCGCGCCCGGGCGCCGCGACGACGGCCTGCCACAGCGCGTCGCGGCGGTTGCCGGCGAGCGGCGCGAGCGCGTTGGCGGCGGCGAGCGCCTCGAGATCGCGGCGTTCGAGCTGCGCGCGGCGCGCGAGATCGTCGACGCTCGCGAACGGCCGCCGCGCCCGCGCGGCCTCGATGCGCCGCGCGGCGGCCTCGCCCGTCCCGCTCACGAGCGACAGGCCGAGCCGCACGGCCGGCTGGCCGGACGCCTGCCCGGGCTGCGCCTGCAGCGACGCGTCCCAGCCGCTCGCCGTCACGTCGACCGGCAGCACGGTCACGCCATGCCGCCGCGCGTCCTGCACGAGTTGCGCCGGCGGATAGAAGCCCATCGGCTGGCTGTTGAGCAGCGCGGCGACGAACATCGCCGGGTAGTGGCACTTGAGCCAGCTGCTCGCATAGACGAGGTGCGCGAAGCTCGCCGCATGGCTCTCGGGAAAGCCGTATTCGCCGAAGCCCTTGATCTGCTCGAAGATCTGCTCGGCAAATTCGGCCGGATACTGGCGCTCGCGCATCCCCTCGACGATCCGGGCGCGATACTGGCCGAGATCGCCCTTGCGCTTCCATGCCGCCATCGCGCGCCGCAACTGGTCGGCCTCGCCGGCGCTGAAGCCGGCGGCGATCATCGCGATCTGCATCACCTGCTCCTGGAAGATCGGCACGCCCTCGGTGCGCTCGAGCGCAGCCCTCAGCTCGTCCTTCGGATAACTGACGGGTTCGAGCTTCTGCCGCCGCCGCAGGTACGGATGCACCGCGCCGCCCTGGATCGGGCCGGGCCGCACGATCGCCACCTGGATCACGAGGTCGTAGTAATTACGCGGCCGAAGCCTCGGCAGCATCGACATCTGCGCGCGCGATTCGATCTGGAACACGCCGACCGTGTCCGCGCGCGAGATCATCTCGTAGGTCGCCTTGTCGCCTTGCGGGATGTCCGTCATGCCGAACGGCTCGCCGCGATGCGCGGCGACGAAATCGAACGCGCGATGCAGCGCCGACAGCATCCCGAGCGCGAGCACGTCGACCTTCATCATGCCGAGCGCCTCGAGATCGTCCTTGTCCCACTGGATCACGCGCCGCCCCGCCATCGCCGCGTTCTCGACCGGCACGAGCCGGGTCAGCTTGCCGCGGCTGATCACGAAGCCGCCCGAATGCTGCGACAGATGGCGCGGGAAATTCAGGAGTTTGGTCGCGAGCGACGCCCACGCGCGGATCAGCGGCGCGCCGGGATCGAGGCCGGTGGCGGCAAAGCGGGCCAGCAGGTCGCCGCGGCCGTCGAACCACTGATGCTCCTTCGCGACCCGCTCGATGATCATCGGATCGACGCCGAGCGCCTTGCCGGTCTCGCGCAGCGCGCCGCGCGGACGATAGGTCGACACGGCCGCGGCCAGCGCCGCGCGGTCGTGCCCGTATTTCTCATAGAGATACTGGATCACCTCCTCGCGCCGCTGATGCTCGAAATCGACGTCGATGTCGGGCGGCTCGCCGCGCTCCCTGCTGATGAAGCGCTCGAACAGCAGCGTGCTCTGCTCCGGGTTCACCTCGGTGACGCCGAGGCAGTAGCAGACCGCCGAATTCGCCGCGGAGCCGCGCCCCTGGCACAGGATGTTGCGGCTGCGCGCGAAGCGCACGATGTCGTAGACGGTCAGGAAGTACGGCTCGTAATTCAGCTCGGCGATCAGCGCGAGCTCGTGGTCGATCTGCTTGCGCACGCTGTCCGGCACGCCGTGCGGATAGCGTCGCTGCGCGCCCGCCCGGGTTTCCTGCTTCAGATAGCTGGCGGCCGTATGGCCGGCCGGCACGATCTCATCGGGATAGTGGTAGCGGTATTCGAGCGAAGCGAGCGAGAACGTGCATTGCGCGAGGATCCGGCACGTTTCGGCGAGCGCGTCGTGCGGGTACAGGTTCGACAGCCGCACGCGCGAGCGCAGGTGCTGCTCCGCGTTCGGCGCGAGCGCATAGCCGCACTCGGCAAGCGGCGTGCCGGTCCGTATCGCTGTCATCGTGTCCTGCAGCGGCTTGCGCGAGCGCACGTGCATCGTCACGTCGCCCAGCGCGACGACGGGCACCGCGTAATGCAGCGCCGCCGCCTCGACGTCGATGCGGTGCGCCTCGTCCAGCGAGCGCCGATGCAGCACGAGCCCGATGCGGGCGCGCTCGCCGAACGTCGCGCGCATCCACGCGAGCTGCACGTCGAGCGTCGCGGCCTGCGCCGGATAGGCCGGCACCAGGATCGCGAAGCAGCCGGGCATGCCGCGCAGATGCGCATACGGCTCGCCGGGCTCGGCCAGCTCCGCCGGCGCGAGCCGGTAGGTCCCCTTCGGCGCGCGCATGCGCAGCCACGAGATCAGTTCGGACAGGTTGCCGTAGCCGTCGTCGTTGCACGCGAGCAGGACGAGCCCGAACGGCGGCGCGCCGTCGTCGGGCGTGACCTGGAACGAGGCGCCGATCACGAGCGGCAGCCCGGCCGCCGTCGCGGCGACGTGCATGCGCACCGCGCCGGCAAGCGAGCATTCGTCGGTGATCGCGATGCCGCTGTAGCCGAGCGCCGACGCGCGCGCGACCAGCTCGTCGGCCGACGACGCGCCGTGCAGGAACGAGAAACTGGACCGGCAGAACAGCTCGGCATACGCCGGCAGCGGCCTGGCACCGGGCTTCATCGCGTTTCGCTCATCCGAACAGGCCATGCAGGAACCAGCGCGGCGCGGCCCCGGCGTCGCCCTCGCCGACGAGCCGCTCCCGGTAGATCCAGTAGCAGGCGCCCGCGTCGTCCAGCGCGACGAAGTAGTCGCGGGCGGCGAGCCGGCCGTCGAACCAGCCCGACTCGATCCGCTCGCCGAGCGACTCGATGCGCAGCGGCGAACGGTAGACCGGCCGGTTGCCGCGCACCACGAGCGGCAGCGGCATCTCGAGCAGCCAGGCCGGACGCGGCGCCGCCGCAGGCAGCGCAGGTGCGCGGCCGGGCCGCTCGGCGAGCGGCAGCCAGCGGTTCGCGATCTCGGGGCGATGGTCGGCGACCGGCGCCGGGCGCCGCACGTTGTCCGCGCCGAGCCGCGCGCTCAGCAGCTCGATGAGCCGCGCGCGGTCCTGCGGCGTGCCGCCCGGCTCGGGAAACAGGTCGTCCGGCGGCGGCTCGGCCTCGGCCACCCGCGTCACGGTCAGGCGCACCGCGATCACCGCAGCCGGCAGGCTCACGCGGGCGAGCCGCTCGCCCAGCACGCGGACGAAATGCGCGTCGTCGCGCACCGGCTCGGCGAACGCGAGCTCCAGCACCGTCGGCGCGACCGCCTGGCGCCCGCGCTCGTGCTCGAGCTGGAACAGCATCGCCGCCAGCATCAGGTGCCGCGCCGCCAGCCAGCCGCCCAGCTGCGCGATCAGGCGGCGCGCGGCGAACAGCACCGCCTCCGCATGCTCGACCCGCTCGGGCAGCTCGAGCCGGGCATCGAACACCGGTGGCACCGGCAGCCACGCGTACAGCTCGGCCTGCTGGCCGTACGCAGTGTCGAGCGCCGCGACGAGCGCCGGCCCGCAGCGGCGCTGCAGTTCGGCGCGCGGCAGGCGACGCAGGTCCGCGAGCGTCGTGCAGCCGAGGCCGTCGAGCCAGCCGGCAAACGGCCGCGCCGCCGGCAGCAGCGCGCACGGCAACGCGGCCAGCACGCGCGTGAGCGACGCGAGCCGCACCACCCGCCTGCCGCGCAAGCGCGCGCCCGCACGCGCCAGCAGCCAGGCGCCGCCGCCCGTCGGCGCGACGCCCACGCGCACCGCATAGCCGAGCGGCACCAGCGCCGCGCGCACCCGGCGGCACAGCGCCGGCACGCCGCCGAACAGCCGCAGGCTCGCGCCGACCTCGACCAGCAGGGTCGCCTCGCCGCCGTCGGCCACGCATGGCGAGAAACGCAGCAGCGCCATCGCGACCTCGCGCGCCGCGTCCGCCTCGCGCGCCGGATCGCGCTCGAGCAAGCGGGCGCCGGGCGCGAGCGTCAGCACGCCGGCGCGCTTCATGCCCGCGCACACGCCGGCCGCCCGCGCGGCGGCATCGGCCTGCAGCACGATGCCCTGCTCGAGCACCACGCACCCCGGCGCGCCGTCAGGCTGCGCGGGCAGCGGCCGGAACACGTCGAGCGGCAGGCTCGGCAGATGCACGCCGAGAAAGACGCGCATGGCGGCTCTCCAGAATCGGGGAAGGGGGCAGCACCAGCGACAGCGCATCGCGCCGCACCGGCCCGCGACGCTTGACGATCTCGACCGCGACGCCGGCCGGCTCGGGAAAGAGCGCGAGCCGCAGCAGCGCCGGCGACGGCTGCTGCGCGGCGGCGAGCGGCCGCAGCATGACGAACAGCGTGCCGGCCGAGCGCGCGGCCGCGAGATGCAGCCGCCGCAGCGCCTCGTGGCGCACCGTCTCCTGCCAGAGCAGCAGCGCGCCGCAGCAGCCGGCCCTCAGCGCCTGTTCGGCGGCCCAGAGCGCATCCGTGCCGCGCCCGGCACGCAGCCACAGCAGCGCGTCGCCCGGCACGCCCAGCCCCGCGAGCGCCGCCGCGTGCGGCGCATGCGGCGGCGCGACGAGTGCGAGCGGCCGCGCGCCGCTCACGGTGCGCGCCAGCGCCGGCGCGAGCAGCCGCATCTC
Source organism: Burkholderia sp. lig30 (assembly GCF_000687455.2). GTDB lineage: Bacteria > Pseudomonadota > Gammaproteobacteria > Burkholderiales > Burkholderiaceae > Burkholderia. The sequence continues at coordinate 35,878 of NZ_JGVW01000069.1, read as the reverse complement.
GCCACAGCCGGCCTGCGGCACCAGCAATTCGACGAGACCGCCGACCGGCCAGCCGCCGCCCGGCAACTCGGCCGACAGCGCCGCGAAGCCTGTGTCGATCGTGCGCAAGCCGCCCTGCGCGAGCTGGGAGCCGCGCCACAAGGACGGATGCAGCGTTTCGGGAGAAATGGAGGATGCGAGCATGACGCCACCCATATACTGTATGGATATACAGTATATGGCAAGACGCCGCCGCGGGACAGCCCCGGGCGCATGGACCGGGGCGCCGTCGAGAAGAGGACAACGCGGCACCTGGCGCGCCGCGTTTCGTGCTGGATCGGTCGGGCCGCGTCAGGTCGCCCCGCGTCAGGCCGCGCCACGTCAGGCCGCGCCCATCTCAGGCCATGCGCGGCACGTCGACCCGCCGAAAGCCCGCCTTTGAAAGAGGCCGGGCCGCAATCGCCCGGCCGCATCGGCCTGCCCGAACCGTCCGGCTCCGGCAGGCCATCCAGCCTGCCGCGTCAGCCGAGCAGCAGCGCGTCGTCGTCGAGCTGTTCGTGGCGCATCTTCTCGAACATTCGCAGCAGATCCGGCACGTCGAGTCCGCGGCGCTCGTCGCCCGACACGTCGAGCACCACCTGCCCCTGATGCAGCATCACGGTGCGATCGCCGTAATCGAGCGCCTGACGCATGCTGTGCGTGACCATCATCGTCGTCAGCTTGTTCTCCGACACGATGCGCGCGGTCAGCTCCAGCACGAACGCCGCCGTCTTCGGGTCGAGCGCCGCCGTGTGCTCGTCGAGCAGCAGGATCCGCGACGGCTGCAGCGACGCCATCAGCAGGCTCACTGCCTGCCGCTGGCCGCCGGACAGCAGGCCGATCCGGTCGGACAGGCGGTTCTCGAGGCCAAGATTGAGCAGCCGCAGCTTGTCGCGGAAACGCTCGCGCGCGTCACGGTCGAGCGCCGGCCGGAAGCCGCGCCGCACGCCGCGCGCGAGCGCGAGCGCCATGTTCTCCTCGATCGTCAGCGCCTCGCAGGTGCCCGCCATCGGGTCCTGGAACACGCGCGCGACGAGGTGCGCGCGATCCCACGCCGGCTGGCGCGTGACGTCGATGCCGTCGATCGCGATCCGGCCGGTGTCGACCCGCTGGTCGCCGCTGATCGCGTTCAGGAAGGTGGACTTGCCGGCGCCGTTCGAGCCGATCACCGCAACGAACTGGCCGTCGGGAATCTCGAGCGTGAGGCCGCGCAGCGCGCGCGTCTCGATCGGCGTGCCCGGGTTGAAGGTGAGCTTCAGGTCTTGTGCGGACAACATGGTCATGCCCCTCCGTTCTTGCGCGCGAACAGCTTCTTGCGCGTCGCGGGCAGCACCAGCGCGACCGTCACCAGCGCGGCGGTCACGAGATTCAGGTCCTGCGCCTTCAGGCCGATGAATTCGCTGTTCAGCGCGAGCGCGATGAAGAAGCGGTAGACGATCGCCCCGAGCACGACGGCGAGCGTCGTCAGCACCAGACGGCGCGCGGGCAGCAGCGTTTCGCCGATGATCACCGCGGCCAGCCCGATCACGATCGTGCCGATGCCCATCGAGATGTCCGCGCCGCCCTGGGTCTGCGCAAACAGCGCGCCGGCGAGCGCGACGAGCGCGTTCGACAGCGCCATCCCGGCGAGCGTCGCGCGGCCCGTCGCGATGCCCTGCGCGCGCGCCATGCGGGGATTCGCGCCGGTCGCGCGCATCGCGAGGCCGAGCTGCGACGAGAAGAACCAGTCGAGGCCGAGCTTCGCGACCACGACGACGACGCACAACAGCGCCGGACGCAGCACGTAATCGGGCATCCAGTCGGGCTGCAGCACGGTGAAAATCGTCGGTTCGGTGATGAGCGGCACGTTCGGCCGGCCCATGATCCGCAGGTTCACCGAGTAGAGCGCGATCATCATCAGGATGCTGGCGAGCAGATCCATGATCTTCAGGCGCACGTTCAGCCAGCCGGTGATGAAGCCGGCGAGCGCGCCCGCGGCGATCGCGATCGCGGTCGCGGCGAACGGGTCGTAGCCTGCCGAAATCAGCGTCGCGGCGACCGCGCCGCCAAGCGGGAAGCTGCCGTCGACGGTCAGGTCGGGAAAATTGAGGATGCGAAACGAGATCAGCACCCCGAGCGCGACGAGACTGAAGATCAGCCCGATCTCCAGCGCGCCCAGAAACGAGAAGAGAGACATGATGGGGAAATCCTGTTGCGTTCCGGCCGGCGATGCCCGGCCGAAGCGAAACGGACGCGCGGCCCCGGCAAGGGCCGCCGTCCACGTGGTCGGTCGTTCGTTCAGCTCAGGCCACGCGCCGGCCATGCGGCGCGTGGCCTGTCATGGCTCAACGGATGACCGTCTTCGCTTCCTTGACGAGATCCGGCGACAGCGTCGCGCCCTGCTTCGCGGCGGCCGACGTGTTCACGAACAGCTCGAGGTTGCTGCTCGTCTCCGACGCGATCGCGCCCGGCTTCTCGCCCTTCAGGATCCGCGCGACCACCTTGCCGGTCTGGCGCCCGAGATCGCCGTAGTTGATGCCGAGCGCCGCGATGCCGCCGCGCTTCACGCTGTCGGTGTCGCCCGCGATGAGCGGGATCTTCGCCTCGTTCGCGACCTTCACGAGCGCCTCGTACGCGGACACGACGTTGTTGTCGGTGTTCGTGTAGATCACGTCGACCTTGCCGATCAGGCTCTTCGCGGCCGGGCCGATGTCGACCGTGCGCGGCGCCGCCGCTTCCTTGAGGCTCATGCCCTGCTTCGCGAGCAGCGCCTTCAGCTCGTTGACGACGACGACCGAATTCGCCTCGCCCGGGTTGTAGACCATGCCGACCGTCTTCGCCGACGGCACCACGCGCTTGATCAGCGCGACCTGCCGGTCGAGCGGCAGCTTGTCGGACACGCCCGTCACGTTGGTGCCCGACGGCCCCCAGCCCTTCACGAGCTGTGCGGCGACCGGATCGGTCACGCCCGCATAGACGACCGGCACGCTCTTCGTCGACGCGACAACCGCCTGCGCGGCCGGCGTCGCGATCGCGACGATCACGTCCGGACGGTCGCCGATGAACTTGCGGGCGATCTGCGCGGCGGTGCCGGTATTGCCCTGCGCGCTCTGGTATTCCCACTTGAGCTTGTCGTCGCCGTAGCCCTCGGCCTTCAGCTCGGCACGCACGCCGTCGCGGATCGCGTCGAGCGCCGGGTGATCGACGATCGACAGCACCTTGACGGTCTGCGCGTGCGCGGCGCCGCACACCATCGCCAGCGATGCGACGCCGGCCACGATCGAACGAATTGCAAATGCGTTGAAACGCTTCATGGGTCAGTCCCCCCCGATTATCGGTTTTAATTGCTGGAATCCCGCGGCGGCCGTTGCATGGCGCGGCGGCGAGCGCACGAGGATACCACTTTGGGCAGGCCGCCTCCTTGCCGCCGGCCCGTCCCGGCGTCGCACACAAAAAAGGCCTGCGCCGCGCGCAGGCCTTTCGTGCCCACCGGTGGATTCGGCTCGCTCAGAACGACGCGACCATCGAACCCTTGAACTGCTTCTTGATGAATTCCTTCACCTCCGGCGACTGGTACGCCTTGACCAGCTTCTTCACCCACTGCTGATCCTTGTCCTTTGCGCGCACCGCGATCAGGTTCGCGTACGGGCTCGTCAGCGACTCGAGCGCGATCGCGTCCTTGGTCGGCTGCAGGTTCGCGGCGAGCGCATAGTTGGTGTTGACCACGGCAGCGTCGACGTCCGACAGCACGCGCGGCAGCTGCGCCGCATCCAGCTCGGAGATCTTCAGCTTCTTCGGGTTGTCGGCGATGTCGAGCACCGTCGCATTGTTGCCGCCCGTGCCGGCGCCCGCCTTCAGCTTGACGACGCCTTGCGCCTGCAGCAGCAGCAGCGCGCGGTTCTCGTTCGACGGATCGTTCGGCACCGCGAGCTTCGCGCCTTGCGGCAGGTCCTTCAGCGCCTTGAACTTCTTCGAATAGACGCCCATCGGCGAAATGTAGGTCAGGCCCGCGCTGACGATCTTGTAGCCGCGCTGCTTCACCTGGCTGTCGAGGTACGGCTGGTGCTGAAAGCTGTTCGCGTCGAGATCGCCCGCGTCGAGCGCCGCGTTCGGCTGCACGTAGTCGTTGAACTCGATGACCTTGACGGTCAGGCCTTCCTTCTCCTTCGCGACCTTCTGCACGAGTTGCCACACTTCCGCGTCCGGGCCGGCCACCGTGCCGACCTTGATCACCTTGTCCTGCGCCTGTGCGCCGGCGGACAACGTCAGCGCGGCACCAGCGGCCAGCACGGAAAACACCTTCAGGAGACTGCGACGCTTCATCTGATTCTCGCTTTCTTGCAAACTGAAAAGGACGCGATGCCGGTCACGCACCGGCTCGCTGGAAAGGGGCAAATGGTGTCACAGGATCGCGGGGATGTGAAATACATCCCGCTTATATAGGTATGCGCCATCCCGGTGCAGGCCGGGCGCCGGGCGAACCAGCGGGAGCATGCAGGCGCCGAACGCGACGCACTTCGCCGCGCACGGGACACATGGGGTCGGACTGTGCTACAAAAACGCCTGGCCGGGGCGAACCGCCCCGCGGACACTCCGAGGCAAGTCATGTACGTCATCGACATTCACTACACCGCATCGCTCGATTGCATCGACGACGCGCTCGAGCGGCACCGCGCGTACCTGCAGCCGCTTCTCGACAAGGGGATCTTCATTGCGGCGGGCCCGAAGGTGCCGCGCGACGGCGGCGTGATTCTCGCGGCCCGCATCGACCGCGACGAACTCGAAGCGATCCTGAAAACGGACCCGTTCGTCACCGATGGCCTCGCGACCTACCGCGTCACCGAATTCCGGATGACGCGCGCGGCGCCGGGCTTCAACCTGCCCGCGCTGCCGTAACGCACGCCGCCGCGTTCAGTCCAGCAACAGCTTCAGGTCGTGCACCCACGACCCCGGGCCCTGCCCGTCGCGCACGAACAGGCGCAGCTTGCCGTTGGTGTCGAACACGTAGCTCGCGGCCGTGTGATCCATCGTGTAGCTGCCGGGCGTCTTGCCCGGCACCTTCGCGTAATAGACGCGGAAATCCTTCGTCACCTTCTTCAACTGCGCTTCGTCGGCCGGACGCAGGCCGATGAAGGCCGGATTGAACGCCGGCACGTACTGGCCGAGCAACTGGGCCGTGTCGCGCTCCGGATCGACCGTGACGAACAGCACCTGCACGCGCTTCGCGGCATCCGGCCCGAGCTCCTTCAGCGCCTCGGACAGCTCGGCCATGGTGGTCGGGCACACGTCCGGGCAATGGGTATAGCCGAAGAACAGCACGACCGCGCGGCCCTTGAAGTCGCCGAGCGTGCGCACCTTGCCGGTCGTGTCGGGCAGCGCGAAATCGCTGCCGAACTGCGTGTTGCCGGTGATGTCGAGGTTCTGGAACTTCGGCGCGCTGTTGTCGCACGCCGCGAGCAGCAATGCGCCCGCGAACGCGCAGGCAAGCAGCCAGCCCCGGCGCGCACCGCGCCCCAACCATGAATTGAGCATCGCGTTCAAACCGTTGAGTTACGCGCCGAGCAGCGGGCGCGCGTAGTGGTCGACGAGCAGCGCCGCGAACAGCAGCGACAGGTAGACGATCGAATAGCGGAATGCCTTGCGGGCCAGCGCGTCGGAGTAGTCGCGGTAGATCTTCCACGCATACGCGAGGAACACCGCGCCGAGCAGCACCGCGCTCGCCAGGTAGACGACCCCGCTCATGCCCGAGATGAACGGCATCAGCGTGACCGCAAACAGGACCACCGTATAGAGCAGGATATGCAGCCGCGTGTACTGCTCGCCGTGCGTGACCGGCAGCATCGGCAGGCCGGCGTTCTCGTAGTCCTTGCGGCGGTACAGCGCGAGCACCCAGAAGTGCGGCGGCGTCCAGACGAAAATGATCAGCACGAGAATCCACGCGTCGCCGGGCACCGCGCCCGTCACCGCGGCCCAGCCGAGCGCCGGCGGCATCGCGCCGGACGCGCCGCCGATCACGATGTTCTGCGGCGTCGCGGGCTTCAGCAGCAGCGTGTAGATCACCGCGTAGCCGACGAACGTCGCGATCGTCAGCCACATCGTCAGCGGATTCGTGAACGTGTAGAGCGTCCACGCGCCGATGCTGCCGAGCACGGCCGAAAACACCAGGATCTGCGCGGTCGTGATCTCGCCGCGCGCCGACGGGCGCCACGCGGTGCGGCGCATCAGCGCGTCGATCTTCTGCTCGACGAGACAGTTGATCGCGAACGCCGCGCCCGCCAGCATCCAGATCCCGACCGTGCCGCCGACCAGCACCTTCCACGGCACCATGCCCGGCGTCGCGAGGAACATGCCGATCACGGCGCAGAACACCGCGAGCTGCGTGACGCGCGGCTTCGTCAACGCCATGTACTGGGAGATTCGGCTACCGGGCGATTGGGACAAGGTGCTTTGCATGGGCGCTGGTGTCACGCGTGCGCGGCGTCGCGCGCGGACAGCGCAACGCGGCCGGGACGGTTTGAAAGGATGCGAAAGTTTAACATGACGACGAGCAGCAGCAGGATCGCGGCCCCGCCGTTATGGGCGACCGCGACCGGCAGCGGCCACTGCAGCACGATGTTGGTCAGGCCGGTGACGAACTGCAGCACGACCACCGCGAGCACGCCGGTCGCCGGCCGCCGCAACGACGCGAAGCGGCGCATCTTCCACGCGAACGCGGCCAGGTACGCGACGACGACGAACGCGAACGTCCGGTGCGTCCAGTGGATCGCGACGAGCGCGTCCTGGGTGATCGCGTCGCCGTCGCCCGTCATGCCGAGCGCGCGCCACAGGTGGAAGCCCTGCCGGAAATCCATCGGCGGAATCCACTGGCCGTTGCAGGTCGGGAAATCGGTGCAGGCGAGCACCGCGTAGTTCGTGCTGACCCATCCGCCGAGCGCGATCTGCGCGACGAGCAGCACGAGCGCCGCGAGCGCGGCCGCGCGATACCGGCCCACCTCCGGCTCGAGGGCGGGCAGCGGCGTCTGCCGCGCGGCGAGCCAGCCGAGCGTGCCGAGCAGCATCAGGCCGAGCAGCAGGTGGGTCGTGACGATCACCGGCTGCAGCTTCATCGTGACCGTCCACGCACCGAACGCGCCCTGCACGAGGATCAGCGCGAGCAGGCCGGTCGGCCACCACGGCGACACGTGGAGCGACCGGCGGCGCAGGCGCGCGGCCCATGCGATCACCGTCTGCGCGATGATCAGCACGCCGATCGCCATCGCGAAATAGCGGTGAATCATCTCGATCCACGCCTTCATCATGCTGACAGGGCCGGTCGGCATCGCCTGGTGCGCGGCGGTGATCGCCGCGTGCGCGATGAACGGCGACGACGTGCCGTAGCAGCCCGGCCAGTCCGGGCAGCCGAGCCCGGAGTCGGTCAGGCGCGTGAAGCCGCCGAACATCACGAGATCGAGCGTGAGGAACGTGGTGATCCAGACCAACTTGCGGAACTTGTTGTCGTCCGCCTTCACCCACACGTACGACAGCGGCAGCAGCGCGATACAGAAGCCGATCAGGCCAAGTTGCATTAAATACGACATCGGATTCCCTCGTTACCGGCGCGTCAGCCGATGCTCGACCACTTCAGCAGCTTCGTCACGTCGCCCTTGATCTTGCTCGGGTTCGGATTCTTCGGGAAGCGCATCATCAGGTTGCCGTTCGGATCGACCATGTAGATGTGGTCGGAGACCTGCGTGCCGGCGTCCGCCGGCAGCCACGCGGCGACCGCCGCCGGATCGGCGACGAGCTTGCGGGTGTCCGGATACGCGTCGCTCACGTTCTGCGGAATCGGGCCGGTATCGCTGCGCAGCCACACCGTCGTGATCCGCTGCCGCTCGCCGGCCTGCGTCGCGCGCACCTGGCGCATGAAGTAGAGCTTGGTCGCGCAGGCTTCGTCGCACGCGCTGCGGTCGGCCATCACGAGCAGCCACACGCCGCGCAGCGACGCGAGCGGGATCGTCTTGCCGGTTTCGTCGGTGACCGTCAGCGCCGGCGGAATCGGGCGCTGCGGGTCGATCAGCGTGCCGTAGTTCGTCGAGCCGCCGTGCGGCTTGATCACGTAATAGGTGAAATACGACGCGATCACCGGCGCCGCGCACACGAATGCGATCAGCAGCAGCATCCAGCGGCCGCGCCGCGAGCCTTGCGAAGCGGGGGTGCCGCCGGGGCCGGCGGCCTGTCCGCGCGGGTTCTGGCGGGAAGATTGCATAGACAAATCAGACCTCTCCAAACAAGTCGCGGCACCGCTGCCGCGCACGGGCATCGCGCCGCTTACGCGCCGGACGGCTTCTTCGCCGCGCGCCGCGCCGCATACAAGCCGAAGCCGAGCGCGGCCGCCGCCATGCCCCACCACTGAAACATGTAACCGTAGTTACGCTCGACGTCCAGCGTCGGTGCCGGCCAGTCGCGCACCAGCTTGTCGCCGTCGTCGCTCGTCTGCTGGATCACGAACGGCTGCAGCGGCAGCCCGGTTTCGTGCGCATACGCGGCGACGTCCAGATTCTGGCGAATCTTCTGGTGCGGCGCCGAGCCGCCCGAGCCCAGCTCGTACGCACGCGACGCGTCCGCGCGCGCGATGCCTTCGATCGCGATGTCGCCCGCCGGCGTGGCGAACGGCTCGATCGCGGCGCGGTCGGCGATGTTGCGCGGCAGCCAGCCGCGATTGACCAGCACGTAGCCGCCGCCCGCCAGTTTAAACGGCATCACGACGTAAAACCCCGGCTGGTCGTTGTACGGCCGGTTGTCGAGCAGGACGGCCTGCTCCGGCATGAAGCGGCCCGTCGCGCGCACCCGGTGAAACTCGATCGACTCGAGCGGAACCGGCTGCGCGCCCACCTGCACGGGCGCCGCATGCGCGTAGCGCTCGATGCGCGCCTCGAGCGCTTCCTTCTGGCGCGCGCGGTCGAGCTGCCAGAAACCGAGCCGCACCGTCAGCGCGACCACCGCAAGAATCAGCAACGCGGGAAGCAAGCGGATCTTCATCGCGCCACCCCGCGGGAGGAGCGTGCGCGGGAGCGAAGTGCGATAATGACCGCTTCTCTCCCGAATTGCCGTCTTCCGGTTAGCTTCATGCACATTTTCGTTGCCATCGCCTTCATATTCATCGTTGCCAGCATGGGCTCGGCGCTCTATTTCATGATGAACGACCGGGGCCATACGAAACGCATGGTCTGGTCGCTCGCCGCCCGCGTCGGGCTGTCGATCTCGCTTTTCCTGTTCATCCTGTTCGCGAACTGGATGGGCTGGATCCATTCGACCGGCATTCCTGCCGGTCGCTGATGCGGCATATCGCCGCACCGGTCACCCTGACAAGCAAAAACGCCGCCTGACTGAGTCGCGGCGGCGTCCGGGTGCTGCTTTCTTCGCCGGGCGGCACGCTTGAGCGCGCCGCCCGGCCAACATGCAAACGGCCCGCGCATCGCTGCGCGGGCCGCTTTTCATTACAGCCAGTAGACGACGACGTACAGGCCGAGCCAGACGACGTCGACGAAGTGCCAGTACCACGCGGCGCCTTCGAACGCGAAGTGCTGCTCCGCCGTGAAGTGGCCGCGGATCATCCGCACCAGCACGACCGCGAGCATCGTGCCGCCGAGGAACACGTGGAAGCCGTGGAAGCCCGTCAGCAGGAAGAACGTCGAGCCGTACACGCCCGAGCCGAGCGTCAGGTTCAGTTCGTTGTACGCGTGGAAGTACTCGAAGCCCTGCAGGAACAGGAAGCAGACGCCGAGCATGAGCGTCGCGGCCAGCCAGGCGATCGCCTTGTTGCGGTGATTGTCGCGCAGCGCGTGGTGCGACACCGTCAGCGTCGCGCCCGACGACAGCAGCAGCGTGGTGTTCAGCGTCGGGATCGGCCACGGGCCCATCGTCTTGAAGTGGCCGGCGAGCGCTGCCGGGCCTTCGTTCGGCCACACGGCGGAGAAGTCCGGCCAGATCAGCTTGTAGTCGAGGCTGCCGAGCTGGTTCAGCGCGATTTCACGCGCATAGAACAGCGCGCCGAAGAACGCGGCGAAGAACATCACTTCGGAGAAGATGAACCAGCTCATGCTCCAGCGGTACGAGCGGTCGACCCGCTTGCCGTACATCCCGCCTTCCGACTCGCCGATCGCGTCGCCGAACCAGTGATACAGCGTGAAGAGGAACCACAGCAGGCCGGCCAGCGCCGTATAGGGCGCCCAGGCTTCACCGTTGATCCAGAGTGCGAACGATCCGAGCATGACCAGCAGGCCGCAGGCCGCGCTGATCGGGTGCTGCGACGGATGCGGCACGAAATAGTACGGGCTCTCGTTTTGACCGCTCATGCTTGATTCTCCACTTCAGTCCAATTTGTACCGGAACCGCTCCGGCTTTATTTCTCGCGCGGCGCGACGGCCGCCGCTCTTTCCTTCACGAGCGCCTGCGCGCCCGCCATCATTTCTTCGACCCGCGCGGGGCTAGCCCACCACGGCGCGCACGACCAGGATCAGCACGCCGATGAACATGGCCGCCGCGAGCAACGCGACGATCAGCACGTGCAGCGGGTTCAGCCGCGTCGCGTCCGCTTCCAGGTCGCGCCGCTTGCGCACGCCGAGAAACGACCACAGCACCGCCTTCAGCGCCTGGGCAAACGTCCCGCCCTTGTTGCCTTCCGTCACTTCACCGCCCTCCGTCGTCAAGCGTCCGGCTTGGGCGACCCAGTGCGCCCCGCCGTGCCGCGCGTCGCCGGCGCGGGTGTATTCAGTTCGAAGAACGTGTACGACAGCGTGATCGTCTTCACGTCCTTCGGCAGCTTCGGATCGATCACGAACACCACCGGCATCTTGCGCGACTCGTGCGCGGCCAGCGTCTGTTGCGTGAAGCAGAAGCACTCGATCTTCTTGAAAAACTCGGTCGCCTGCTTCGGCGCGTAGCTCGGGATCGCCTGTGCGACGACCGGACGGCCCTGGCCGTTCGTGACGTCGTACACGATCGTCGTCAGCTCGCCCGGATGCACGTCGAGACTGTTGTGCTCCGGCTTGAAACCCAGCGGCCCGCGCGCGTTCGCATCGAACTCGACCGACACGGTACGGCTGTAGTCGACCTGCGTGTTCTTCGCCTCGCGCTCGCTGACGTCGCGCTGCACGAGGTTGTTGATACCGGTGATCTGGCAGATCGCCCGATACATCGGCACCAGCGCGAAACCGAAGCCGAACATCAGTCCGGCCACGACGACGAGCTTCACCAGCATCGAACGGTTGAAAGCGCGATCCGGCTCGACTTCCGGCTTCGACATACGACGACTTCCTCGCTACTGCATCAGTGAGTGGACAGCCACCACTGCTTGATCACGACACCCACAAAAAAAACGGCGGCGATAGCGAGCATGATCAGGCCAAGCCGCTTGTTGCCCGCACGGATCTCGTCGGGCGTTCGTCTTTGTTGTGGATTCCGGGTCATCTGGTACTGGGGGGTTGGCTGCTCCGCCGTCGCCCGCCTGCTGCGGCAGGCGAAGGCGGAGCCGTTCATCTGGAACTTACTCGACGGTCGGCGGATGCTCGAACGTGTGGAACGGAGCCGGGCTCGGCACCGTCCACTCGAGGCCCACCGCGCCATCCCACGGCTTGTCGGATGCCTTCTCCAGTTCGCCGCCGCCACGGTACGCCGGCAGCACGACCGCGAACAGGAAGTACACCTGCGCGAGACCGAAACCGAACGCGCCGATCGTCGCGAGCTGGTTGAAGTCGGTGAATTGCGCCGGGTAGTCCGCATAGCGACGCGGCATGCCGGCCAGACCGACGAAGTGCATCGGGAAGAACGTGATGTTGAAGAAGATCATCGACGACCAGAAGTGGATCTGGCCGCGCGTCTCGTTGTACATCCAGCCCGTCCACTTCGGCGACCAGTAGTACCAGCCGGCGAACAGCGCGAACAGCGAACCCGCCACCAGCACGTAGTGGAAGTGCGCGACCACGAAGTACGTGCCGTGATACTGGATGTCGAGCGGCGCCATTGCCAGCATCAGGCCCGACAGACCGCCGAACGTGAACACGAACAGGAAGCCGAGCGCGAACATCATCGGGGTTTCGAAGGTCATCGAGCCGCGCCACATCGTCGCGAGCCAGTTGAACACCTTCACGCCGGTCGGCACCGCGATCAGCATCGTCGCGTACATGAAGAACAGCTGGCCCGTCACCGGCATGCCGGTCGCGAACATGTGGTGCGCCCACACCATCATCGACAGGATCGCGATCGATGCCGTCGCGTACACCATCGAGCTATAGCCGAACAGCTGCTTGCGCGCGAACGCCGGGATCACCTGCGAGATGATGCCGAACGCCGGCAGAATCATGATGTACACCTCGGGGTGGCCGAAGAACCAGAAGATGTGCTGGTACATCACCGGATCGCCGCCGCCTGCCGCGTTGAAGAACGACGTGCCGAAGTGGCGGTCGAACAGCACCATCGTGATCGCGCCCGCGAGCACCGGCATCACCGCGATCAGCAGGTACGCCGTGATCAGCCACGTCCACGCGAACATCGGCATCTTCATCAGCGTCATGCCCGGTGCGCGCATGTTCAGGATCGTCACGATGATGTTGATCGCGCCCATGATCGACGATGCGCCCATCAGGTGAACCGCGAAGATCGCGAAGTCCATGCCCGGGCCCATCTGCGTCGACAGCGGCGCGTACAGCGTCCAGCCGGCGGCCGTCGCGCCGCCCGGCGCGAAGAACGAGCCGACCAGCAGCGTTGCCGCGACCGGCAGCAGCCAGAAGCTGAAGTTGTTCATCCGCGCGAACGCCATGTCCGACGCGCCGATCTGCAGCGGAACCATCCAGTTCGCGAAACCGACGAACGCCGGCATGATCGCGCCGAACACCATGATGAGACCGTGCATCGTCGTGAGTTCGTTGAAGAACTCCGGACGCATGATCTGCAGGCCCGGCGAGAACAGCTCGACACGGATGGCGAGTGCCATCACGCCGCCCGACAGCAGCATGATGAACGAGAACAGCAGGTACAGCGTACCGATGTCCTTATGGTTGGTGGCGTACAGCCAGCGCCGCCAGCCATGCGGTGTTTCGTGCGCGTGGTCGTCGTGCGCGTGGCCCGCGGCTACGTCGTGCCCGATGCTAGACATGAGAATCTCCTAATGCGAATACGTCGACAAACACAGCGACACGTCAAGCCGCCAGCCCGATCTGGACCCGCCGGGCTTCCTTCGCGTCAGCCGCGCCCGTGATCGTTTCCGGCTTTTTCAGAATGATGCGGTCTTCCGCCACGCCCGCCGTCTTCAGCGCGTCGCGCACGGCTTGCGCGCGGTGCTTGGCCAGCTCGGCGTTCGCGTCGGCCGCGCCCGACTTGTCGGTGTAGCCCGACAGCGCGAGCTTCGCGTCCGGATGGGCCTTCGCGAAATCGGCTGCCGCCGCGACCGCCGCCTGCGCGTCGGCCGGCAGCGCGCTCTTGCCGGTTTCGAAGTAGATCGTCGACAGCGCGGCCTGGGGCTGTGCCGCGCCCGATGCGGCCTGCGCCGGCTCGGCCGCCGCGGTGTCCGCCGGCAGCTTGCCGTTACGTGCGTCCGCCACCTGCTTCGGCTGCAGCGAATCGCCCGTGTGGTTGCTCCACGAATTGCGCTGGAACGTGATGACCGATGCGATGTCGAGGTCCGACAGCGACGCCCACGACGGCATCGCGTTCTTGCCCTTCAGCACCTGTTCGATGTGGCCGGCAACCGGACCGTTGACGATCTTGCCGCCGTCGATCGCGGGGAATGCGCCGAGGCCCTTGCCGTTCGGCTGGTGGCAGACCGCGCAGTTTGCCTTGTAGACCTGCTCGCCGTGCGCCATCAGCTCGGCCTTCGTGTAGACCTTGTCCGGATCGACCGGCGCGCCGGCCTGCTTCGACTTCTGCGCGCTGACCCACTTCGCGTAGTCTTCATCCGACAGCACTTCGACGACGACCGGCATGTATGCGTGTTCCTTGCCGCACAGCTCGGTACAGAAACCGCGGTAGGTGCCGACCTTCTCGGCCTTGAACCACGTGTCGCGCACGAAGCCCGGGATCGCGTCCTGCTTCACGCCGAACGACGGCACGTACCACGAGTGGACGACGTCGACCGCGGTCGTGATGATGCGGACTTTCTTGTTGACCGGCACGACGAGCGGGTTGTCGACTTCCTGCAGATAGGTGTCGCTGACCGGCTGCGAGCTGTTCGTCTCGGTACGCGGGGTCGACAGCGTCGACAGGAAGCCGATGCCTTCGCCCGGGCCCTTCAGGTAGTCGTAGCCCCACTTCCACTGGTAGCCGGTGACCTTGATCGTGAGATCGGCGTTCGTCGTGTCCTTCATCGCGACGACGGCCTTCGTGGCCGGCAGCGCCATCAGCACGACGATGATGAACGGCACTACCGTCCAGATGATTTCGACGGTCGTGCTTTCATGGAAATTGGCGGCCTTGTGGCCTTTCGACTTGCGATGCGCGAAGACCGAGTAGAACATCACGCCGAACACGCCGATGAAGATCACCGTACAGAGGATCAGCATCATCGTGTGGAGGTCGTAGAGCTCCTCGGCGATCTTCGTGACAGGCGGCTGGAGATTGATCTCGTTGACGCGGGGGCCGCCCGGGCTGTCACCGACCGCCAGAGCGGCACCGGCAAAGAGCAGTCCGCTGCATGCCAGCACGCCCGTGAGGGCTCGCTTGATTGTTTTCATAGCTTCCTTACCCAAAATTTCCATTCAAACCCTCCCCCGTCGCAAGCCGCCTGCGCAGCGCCGGCTGCCAACGCGAGCCACCTCGTTCAGCCGTAGCGCCCAAGCGACGCCCGCAGCTCCCGAGCGAACTGCGGGCGCTTGTACTGCGCGAGATGCCGCCCGATCACAACGGTCTGCCCGCGCGACACCAGCCGAATCGGATCGCGAGGTGTCGCGCCCGGCTCGACCCGCACCCAGCGCGGGTTGAATTCGATCTGCGTGAGCCGCTCCGCACTCATCCGCTCGATCACGAGCCGGTGCGGAAACAACCTGATGCGTTCGTAATCGACTGCGTGGCGCGCATGGATCGCAAATGCGATGCCCACCGCCAGCAACTCGATTCCGGTGAAGGGCATGACGAGCCATGCTCCCCACCACATCAGCAACGCCGCAATCACCAGCGAGAAGCCCGCGAGCGACGCGTAAAACAGCATGAACTGGCGCGGCGACACCGAACAGTTGCGCTTCATGAGCCAGTCCTCGAGGACCGGCTCGGCAACCGCTGCAGCGCCCGTCGCTTCCGTCAAACCCCTCGCTGCTTCCATCGCCGCCTCACGCGAATGGCATGCGATGCATGCCTGCATCGGACTCGCCGCCCCGTATTGCGGGGACCCCGGAGCGACAAGCTGACGCATTATAGGCGCGTTCAATGGCATCCACAAGCAAGCGCCTATCGACCCGCGAGCCAAGCGCGACAAGCCTCCCGGCCATTTCGGCGGGGTCTTCCGCCCCGCTCCGCACCACCGGTTTACATCATGCCGAATCCGTGCTTTGCCACTTCAGCGATCCTTCGGGCGCCCTTTTCCGATATCCTCGAGGCGCACGATGCCGTGGCCTTCGGGGGTCGTGCGCGGCACCGCCTTCCATGCGTGCCCGTAGATCACCTCGAACGTCAGCGGGATGGTGCCGTCGTCGCGCCGGCGCGCGTCGAGCGCGTCGCCGAGCGCCTGCCTGAAGCGCCGCGTCGCGCCGTGCGGCGCCGCGCGCTCGAACGGATACGCGCCCCAGCGGCGCACGTCGGCCAGCAGCGAGTCGGGCGACTGGTACGTCACGGTCAGCACTTCCTGGTCCATCACGGGAATCTCGAAGCCGCTCTCGACGAGCATGTCGCCGAGGTCGTGCATGTCGACGAAATCGATCACGCGCGCACCCGCGGGCGCAATCCCGAGCGCCGCTTCGGCGTCCGCGTACGCGGCGCGCAGCTCGCGCAGCGTGTCCGGGCCGAGCGTGCTGAACATCAGAAGACCATTGACGCGCAGCACGCGCTGCCACTCGGGCAGCACCGCATCGGGACGCGAATGCCAGTGCAGCGCGAGATTCGACCAGATCAGCTCGAACGCGCCCGCCGCGAACGGCAGCGCGGAGAAATCGGCCTGTGCGACCCGCGGGCCGCGCTGCCCGAGCGCCTTGCCGAGCGACGCAGGCAGCCAGCGGCGCCAGCTCGTCTGATCCGTCTCGCGGCGGCCCGCGCGCGCGAGCATCGCGCCGGACAGATCGACGCCGTACACCGGCGCCTCCGGAAAGCGCGCGCGCAGCGCCGGCAGGTCGTCGCCCGCGCCGCACCCGGCGTCGAGCACGGCCGTGGGGGTCACCTTGATGTATTCGAGACGCTCGCACATCCGCTGCGCGATCTCGCGCGGCAGGAATGCGACCGCGTCGAACGCGGCGGCGCGGCGATCGAAGATCTGCCGCAGACGCCGGGAATCATTGGCCGGACGGCTAGATGAGGTCGAGGGTGAGGACATGTCGGGCACACTGGCGAAGAGCCCGAAGTATACTCGCTCGCCTCGCTCGCTTCAGCGAAGCGGGGCGGCCAGGAGCGTTCACGATGGATCGCCGCTCTCTTTCGCTGCCGCCGATGCGCGTCATTGTGTCGCATGCGTGCGCGCTCGCCGCGCGCGTTGCGGCTGCCGCGCTGCCGAACCGCTGCGCGCTGTGCGGCAATATGTCACATCGAACGATTTGTGACGCATGCGATGCCGCGTACTGGAATGAAGCGCGCGTGCGCTGCGTCGTCTGCGCGCTGCCGCTCGCGCCCGGCCGCGCCGGACGCACGGCCGGCTACCGGTGCGATGCGTGCCGCGCCACGCCGCCGCCGTTCGATGCGACACTCGCGCTCGCCGACTACCGGGCGCCGCTCGACGGGCTCGCGCGGGCGCTGAAGTTTCACGCGCAGCTCGCGCTGGGCCGCGAGTTCGCCGGCCGGCTGGCCCGGCTGGCCGCGGACACGGATGCCGCACGCGACCGCTTCGACATGATTGCGCCGGTGCCGCTCGCGCGCGGGCGGATCGCCACGCGCGGCTACAACCAGGCGTGGGCGATCGCGCGGCCGCTCGCCCGCCGGCTCGGCGTGCGCGCACAACCACAGTTGCTCGTGCGCGTCGCGGAGACGGCACCGCAATCGCGGCTCGCCGCCGGCGCGCGGCGCGGCAACGTCGCGGCGGCGTTCGCGGTCGCGCACGACGTCGCGGGCCGCCATGTCGCGCTCGTCGACGACGTGATGACGTCGGGTGCGACGCTCGCGGCCGCCGCGCACGCGCTCAAGGCGGCAGGCGCGCGGCGCGTGACGAACCTGGTTGCGCTGCGCACCGCCAGGGATTATTAGACTCAAACTGACTCAGATATCGATTGGCTGCCCGCAGCCGGTCGGCCATGCCGGAAACCGAAACATGTTCAACGTCGTTCTCGTCGAACCCGAAATCCCGCCGAACACCGGCAACGTCATCCGCCTGTGCGCGAACACCGGCGCGCGGCTGCACCTGATCGAGCCGCTCGGCTTCCCGCTCGACGACGCGAAGATGCGCCGCGCCGGCCTCGACTATCACGAATACGCGGAAATGCGCGTCCACAAGGACTGGGACGCGTTCGTCGCGGCGGAAGCGCCCGACCCGGCGCGCATGTTCGCGTTCACGACACGCGGCTCGGGCCGCTTTCACGACCATGCATTCCTGCCGGGCGACTGGTTCGTGTTCGGCGCGGAAACGCGCGGCCTGCCTGCGGCGCTGGTCGAGCGCTTTCCGGACACGCAGCGCGTGCGCCTGCCGATGCGGCCGGGCAACCGCAGCCTGAACCTGTCGAACACCGTCGCGGTGGTCGTGTTCGAGGCATGGCGCCAGGCGGGCTTCGAAGGCGGCGCCTGAATGTGCGCGCCGCGCGCCGCCGGTCACTCGGCGCGCGCGTCCCGCCGCAACAGGCCGTCCACCGCGTCACGCGGCGCGACGCCGTCGAACAGCACCCCGCACACCGCCTCGGTGATCGGCATTTCGATCGCGTGCGCCTGCGCGATCGCGAGCACCGCCTGCGCACAGTGCACGCCTTCGGCCACGTGGCCGAGCGCGCCGAGGATGTCCGCAAGCGAGCGCCCGGTCGCGAGCTGCAGGCCGACCCTGCGATTGCGCGACAGGTCGCCCGTCGCCGTGAGGATCAGGTCGCCGAGGCCGGTGAGGCCGGTGAAGGTTTCCGCGCGGCCGCCGAGCGCGACGCCGAGCCGCGACATCTCCGCGAGGCCGCGCGTGATCAGCGCGGCGCGCGCGTTCAGGCCGAGGCCGAGGCCGTCGGCGATGCCGGTCGCGATCGCCAGCACGTTCTTGACCGCGCCGCCCACTTCGACGCCGACGACGTCGTCGCCGGTGTAGATCCGCATCGCGCCGTGATGGAACGCGGCGAGCGTGCGCTCGCGGCACGCGGCGGATGCGCTCGCGACCGTGAGCGCGACCGGCAGGCCCAGGCCGACCTCGCGCGCGAAGCTCGGGCCGGACAGCACGCCGTTGCTGTGCTGGTCCGGCAGCTCCGCGGCGACCACCTGATGCGGCAGCAGTCGAGTGTCGGCCTCGAAACCCTTGCAGACCCAGACGACGTGCGCGGGCACGCAACCCGCATCGCGCATCGCGCGGCACAGCGCGCGCAGCCCGGCGACGGGCGCGGCGATCACGCACAGCGCGTCGTCGGCCGCGCCGTGCGCAAGCGCCGCGGCGAGATCCGCGTCGTAGCGCAGCGCGGCAGGCAACGCGATGCCGTCGAGATAACGGGTGTTTTCATGCCGGGCCTGCAGCCCGGCGACGAGCGCGCGATCGCGCGCCCAGAGAAGCGTGTCGTGCCGCGTGGCCAGATGGCCCGCGAGCGCGGTGCCCCAGGCACCGGCACCGAGAACGGCTACTTTCATACCCAGCACCGGTCCTTGTGCGCCACTCAGTTCAGCGTCGAGCCATTCGGCGCGCCTTCTGCCTGCTGCTGCAGCTGCGCGAGACGCTGCTCGTAGAGTGCCTGGAAGTTGATTTCCGCCAGGTGGATCGGCGGGAAGCCTGCGCGCGTGATCGCGTCGGCGATGTTCGAGCGCAGGTACGGGAACAGGATCGTCGGGCAGGCGATGCCGACGAGCGGGTCCAGCTGCTCGTCAGGAATGTTGCGAATGTCAAAAATGCCGGCCTGCTTCGCTTCGATCAGGAACGCGACCTTGTCCTTGACCTTCGCCGTCACGGTGCCCGACACGACGATCTCGAAGACGCTTTCCGCCAGACGCTCCGCCTTCACGTCGACTTCGACCTCAACCGACGGCATGTCCTGCTCGAGGAAGATCGCCGGCGAATTCGGCTGCTCGAGCGACATATCCTTCAGGTAGATGCGCTGAATGTTGAAAAACGGTTGGTTCTCGACGTCGGACATGTTGTTTCCCTAAAAATGATGACGGGACGGCCGGCATTCGCCGGCACGCCCGGTATGAACGTGCGCCGCCATGCCGCGCGGCCGGCGGCCATTCTGCCCGATTTACGCGGCTTGCAGAAGCGGCAGCAGGCCGCCTTCGCGGTCGAGCTTCGACAGATCGTCGTAGCCGCCGACGTGCGTGTCGCCGATGTAGATCTGCGGCACGGTGCGGCGGCCGGTGCGCGACATCATTTCCTCGCGGCGCGCCGGCTCCCTGTCGATCAGCACCTTCTCGACGTGCTCGACGCCGCGCAGCTTCAGCAGCCGCTCGGCCTGGATGCAATACGGGCACACCTGGGTGCTGTACATGACCACTTTGCTCACTTCGTCGCTCCTTGTTTGACGACCGGCATCCCGGCCTGCTGCCACGCGCTCACGCCGCCTTCGAGAACGTGCACCTCGGCGTAGCCCGCCGCCTCGACCTCGCGCGCCGCCTTCTGCGACTGCTGGCCGTTCTGGCACACGAGCAGCACCGGCGTGCTCTTGTTCTTCGCGACCTGCGCGATCTTCGCGCCGATCTCCGCCGCCTCGATCTGGCGCGCCGACGGCAGGTGGCCGGCGGCGAACTCGGTGGCGGGACGCAGGTCGATCACGACCGCATTGCGGCGATTGATGAGCTGCGTCGCCTCGGCGGCCGACAGCCCGCCGCGGCCGCGGCGCAGCGCGGGCACGGCGAGCAGGCCGCCGGAGACCAGCAGGATCGCGATGAGGGCCAGGTTCGTGTAATCGGTAAAGAACGTCACGGAAATCCGCCGGAAAAAGAGAAATCGGGAAAGGACAATCCGCCCATTATAAAATAACAGCCTTGCGCGATGGCGCGCCCGCCCCGGGCCGCGACGCCACGCCCCCCGCTTCCCTTACTACCGACCGCAAGCATCTATGTACAAGCTCGTTCTCATCCGCCACGGCGAATCGACGTGGAACAAGGAAAACCGCTTCACCGGCTGGATCGACGTCGACCTGACCGAACAGGGCCGCAACGAAGCCTACCAGGCCGGCGAGCTGCTCAAGGAAGCCGGCTACACGTTCGACCTCGCCTACACGTCGGTGCTCAAGCGCGCGATCCGCACGCTGTGGCACGTGCAGGACCGGATGGACCTGATGTACCTGCCCGTCGTGCACTCGTGGCGCCTCAACGAGCGTCACTACGGCGCGCTGTCCGGCCTGAACAAGGCGGAAACCGCCGCGAAGTTCGGCGACGACCAGGTGCTCGTCTGGCGCCGCAGCTACGACACGCCGCCGCCCGCGCTCGAGGCGACCGACGAACGCGCGCCGTACGCGGACCCGCGCTACGCGAAGGTGCCGCGCGAGCAGCTGCCGCTGACCGAATGCCTGAAGGACACGGTCGCGCGCGTGGTGCCGCTCTGGAACGAATCGATCGCGCCGGCGATCAAGAGCGGCAAGCAGGTGCTGATCGCCGCGCACGGCAACTCGCTGCGCGCGCTGATCAAGTATCTCGACGGCATCTCGGATTCGGACATCGTCGGCCTGAACATCCCGAACGGCGTGCCGCTCGTGTACGAGCTGGACGAAAACCTGAAGCCGGTCAGGAACTACTACCTCGGTGACCAGGACGCGATCGCGAAGGCGCAGGCCGCCGTCGCGAAGCAGGGCAAGGCGAGCTGATCCCGCGCAGCCGCGCCGGCCATGCGCCGGCGCGGCTGCCCGCCGTGACGCGAACCTCCCCGCCCGGGCACTGTCGAACCGGTTTCGGCCCGATCCACAGGGTGACGGTGCGAACAGTTATATACTTGATTGCCTTATCCCCGCAAAAGCCTCGCGCTTTCCGACCGCACCAGACTCTATGCGAATGAAATTGAAGAACATCGGCCTGATTGCCGCGGGCCTCGCCACGGGCGTATTCGCCACGCTGCAAATCTCCGCATCGGCAGAGCAGACCGCCACGGCGCCGCTTCCCCTCGACCAGCTTCGCCTGTTCGCGGAGGTGTTCGGCCAGATCAAGCGCGAGTACGTCGAGCCGGTCGACGACAAGAAGCTGCTGACGTCGGCGATCAAGGGCATGGTCTCGAGCCTCGACCCGCACTCGTCGTTCCTCGACAAGACCGACTACGAAGAGCTGCAGGAGCAGACGAAGGGCCGCTTCGCCGGCCTCGGCATCGAGATCTCGCAGGAAGACGGCCTCGTCAAGGTGATCTCGCCGATCGAAGACACCCCCGCGTTCCGCGCCGGCATCCGCCCGGGCGACCTGATCACCCGCATCAACGACAAGCCGGTGCGCGGCATGACGCTCGACAAGGCGGTCAAGCAGATGCGCGGCGAGCCGGGCACCAAGGTCACGCTGACGATCTTCCGCAAGAGCGACGACCGCACGTTCCCGGTCACGGTCACGCGCGCGGTGATCCGCGTGCAGAGCGTGAAGATGAAGCTGCTCGACCCGGGCTACGCGTACATCCGCATCACGAGCTTCCAGGAACGCACGACGCCCGATCTCGCCGCGCGGCTGCAGGACATCGCGCGCCAGCAGCCGAACCTGAAGGGCCTGATCCTCGACCTGCGCAACAACGGCGGCGGCCTGCTGCAGAGCGCGGTCGGCGTCGCCGGCGCGTTCCTGCCGCCGGATTCGGTCGTCGTATCGACCAACGGCCAGATCCCGGATTCGAAGCAGGTCTATCGCGACACCTACGACAACTACCGCCTGCCGTCGTTCGACGGCGATCCGCTGAAGGGGCTGGCGCCGGTCTTCAAGACGGTGCCGCTGGTCGTGCTGACCAACGCGTACTCGGCATCGGCGTCGGAAATCGTCGCGGGCGCGCTGCAGGATTCGAAGCGCGCGCAGATCATGGGCAAGACGACGTTCGGCAAGGGCTCGGTGCAGACGGTCCGCCCGATGACGGCCGACACGGCGCTGCGCCTGACGACCGCGTACTACTACACGCCGAGCGGCCGCTCGATCCAGAACAAGGGCATCACGCCCGACGTTCCGGTCGATCAGTACGCGGACGGCGATCCGGACGACGTGCTCGTGACGCGCGAAGTCGACTACACGAACCACCTCGCGAACACGCAGGATCCGAACGAGAAGAAGGAACAGGAAGATCGCGAGCAGCGCCGGATGGATCAGCTGCGCATCCTGGAAGAGCAGAACGACAAGAAGACGCCGGAGCAGCGTCAGAAGGATCGCGACCGCAAGCCGATCGAATTCGGCAGCGCGGACGACTTCATGATGCAGCAGGCGCTCGCGAAGCTCGAAGGCAAGCCGGTGCAGGAGTCGAAGTCGCTGCTCGCCGAGAGCACGAAGAGCGCGACGGCCGGCAAGCCGGCTGCCGCATCGAAGGCCGCACCGGCATCGAAGCCGGCGTCGAAGCCGGCGGCCACGCCGAAGCCCGTGCCGGCACCGCAGTAAGCGCCGGCCGGCACCCGACGGGCCATCGCGGCACTCCCGCGATGGCCCGTTTTGCTTGTATGCGCGGAACGGGCCGAATCACCGCACGCCCGCCGGCACGGCACGCGGCGCCCCGCCGCTCGCGCGAACAGGCCCTAGAATAAGCAGATCCGCACCGCGCATCGCCCGCCCTCCGCTCATGAACGACGATCAACTCCTCCGCTACTCCCGCCACATCCTCGTCGACGAGATCGGCATCGAAGCCCAGCAGCGCTTTCTGGACGCGCATGCGATCGTCGTCGGCGCAGGCGGCCTCGGCTCGCCCGCGGCGATGTATCTCGCGGCGTCCGGCGTCGGCACGATTACGCTCATCGACGCGGACACGGTCGACCTCACCAACCTGCAGCGCCAGATCCTGCACGCGACCGCGTCGATCGGGCGCAAGAAGGTCGAATCGGGGCGCGACACGCTCGCGCAGCTCAATCCGGAGGTGACGGTCCACGCGGTCGCCGAGCGCGTGGACGACGCCTGGCTCGACGCGCACGTCCCGCAGGCGGGCGTCGTGCTCGACTGCAGCGACAATTTCGCGACCCGTCATGCGATCAACCGCGCGTGCGTCACGCATCGCGTGCCGCTCGTGTCGGGCGCGGCGCTGCGCTTCGACGGGCAGATCAGCACGTTCGATTTCCGCGATCCCGCGGCGCCCTGCTACGCGTGCGTGTTCCCGGAGGACCAGCCGTTCGAGGAGGTCGCCTGCTCGGCGATGGGCGTGTTCGCGCCGACGGTCGGCATCATCGGCGCGATGCAGGCGGCCGAGGCGCTGCGCGTGATCGGCGGCATCGGCACGACGCTCAGCGGCCGGCTGATGATGCTCGATTCGCTGCGGATGGAATGGACGACGATGAAAATCGCGCGCCAGGCGGATTGCCCGGTGTGCGGCGGCGCGCACTGACGCGCCGGACCGCACTCGGCACGCGCAACGCGCGGCCGCGCGCTCAGGCGGTGGCGTCCGCCCGCAGCGCGGCCTCCGACAGGCGCTTGAGCGCCGACTGCACTTCCTCCGGCTCGAACGCGGCGAGCACGTCGGCCGTCGGCTTTTCGAGCGCCTTCAGGTGCGCGCGCAGGATCTCCTGCTTGACGACGAGAAGCTGGCTCGGATGCATCGAGAATTCGGTGAGCCCCATGCCGAGCAGCAGGCGCGTGAGCGCCGGATCGCCCGCCATCTCCCCGCATACCGACACCGGCACGCCCGCGCGCTTCGCCTCGCGCAGCGTGTACGAGATCAGGTGCAGCACCGCCGGGTGCAGCGGATCGTAGAGGTGCGCGACCGCGTTGTCCGCGCGGTCGATCGCGAGCGTGTACTGGATCAGGTCGTTCGTGCCGATCGACAGGAAATCGAAGCGCTTGAGGAACAGCGGCAGCGCGATCGCCGCGGCCGGGATCTCGATCATCGCGCCGATCTGCACGTTCGGATCGTAGCCGAGCCCCGCATCGTCGAGCTGGCGCTTCGCCTCGCGGATCAGGTCGAGCGTCTGGTCGATCTCCTGCGCGTGCGCGAGCATCGGGATCAGGATCTTCACCCGCCCGAACGCGGACGCGCGCAGGATCGCGCGCAACTGCGTGAGGAACATCTGCGGCTCGGACAGGCTCCAGCGGATCGCGCGCAAGCCCAGCGCCGGGTTCGGCGCGGTCTCGTAACCTTCGTCGAGCGCCTCAAGCGGCTTGTCGGCGCCGACGTCGATCGTGCGGATCGTCACCGGCATCCCCTTCATCCACTCGACCGCACGCCGGTACGCGGCGAACTGCTCCTCCTCCTCCGGCATCTGCTTCTTGTGATTCATGAACAGAAACTCGGAACGGAACAGCCCGACGCCCACCGCGCCCGCCTCGACCGCCGCCTTCGCGTCGTCGGGCAGCTCGATGTTCGCGTACAGGTCGATTTTGGTGCCGCATAACGTTTGCGTCGGCGAAAACTTGAGACGCTGCAGCTTGCGTTGCTCCAGCGCCTTTTCGGACTGGCGGTACGAATATTCCTCGAGGACGATCGGCGCCGGATCGACGATCACGATGCCCTGGTCGCCGTCGACGATGATGAGGTCGTCCTGCCGGATCAGCGCGCTCGCGTGCTGGACGCCGACCGCCGCCGGAATGCCGAGGCTGCGCGCGACGATCGCGGTGTGGGACGTGCGCCCGCCGAGATCGGTGACGAACGCCTGGAACGACTGGGTCTTGAACTGCATCATGTCGGCGGGCGCGATGTCGTGCGCGACGACGATCATCTCGTCGCTGCACTTCGCGGCGCTGTCGAGCGCCTGCGTGGCCGACGGCGCGCCCGCGAGCGCCTTCAGCACCCGCTCGACCACCTGCTCGATGTCCGCCTTGCGCTCGCGAAGATATTCGTCCTCGATGTCGTCGAAGTGACGCGTGAGCACGTCGAGCTGCTCGGTCAGCGCCCACTCCACGTTGTAGCGCCGGGTGCGGATCAGGTCGATGGTTTCCTGCACGAGCATCGCGTCGCTCAGGATCATCGCGTGCACGTCGATGAACGCGCCGACCTCGGTCGGCGTGTCGTCGCTCAGATCGGCGCGCAGCGCATCCAGCTCGCCCCGCACGGCGTCGAGCGCCGCGCGGAAGCGCTCGACTTCCGCGTCGATCTGATGCGCGTCGATCAGATAATGCGCGACGTCGAGCGCAGCCCTCGCGATCAGATACGCACGTCCGATCGCGATACCTCGTGAAACAGGAATTCCATGCAGCGTGAACGACACGCGCACCTCCTCTTACATGTATGACCGCGGCACACCGCCGAGATGCGCTTATGACCCTGGATCCCGATTATAAATTCCGAGACTCGTTCATGACTGCATGCAGCGCAACATTGCGCCCGTCGAATGGAGGATCGCATCGAAAAAAATGCCGCGGCACGCCGCGGCATTCTTATTGAAAACCGTAACGATGCCGCCGCGTATCACTGCCCTTCGCCAAACTTGTCGGCGATCAATTTCAGCAGCGCATCCATCGCCTCGGTCTCGTCGGGCCCTTCGGTCTCGATCGTGACGGTGCTGCCGATGCCGGCCGCCAGCATCATCACGCCCATGATGCTCTTCGCGTTGATCCGGCGGCCGTTGCGCGTCATCCATACCTCGGCCTGGAAGTTGCCCGCGAGCTGCGTGAGCTTGGCCGATGCGCGAGCATGCAGCCCCAATTTATTGACGATGGTGGTTTCTTGTTGAAGCATGGTTTTCGTTCGGTCGAGGCCGTCGGCGGCTTGCGCCGGCGGGATGGGTGAAACGGGACGCGGCAGGCGGCACGCGCCTGCCGTGATGCACGGCCGGCGGCACTACCGCTGACCGGTGCGCGGGCACGGCGCCGGCGGAATCGGCGCGCATTCGCCGCAGCCGAGCGCGGACGCCGGCGCCGGCGTGTTCGCCGCAACCTCGTGGACGCCCTTCGCGCCGCCCGACAGTGCCTTGTCGACGAGCGTGTCGAGCGGCGTCGTCCGGTAGCAGACCGCGCGCACCAGCATCGGCAGATTGACGCCCGCCAGCACCCGGACGTTCTCCATCTTCGCGAACTGGCCCGCGATGTTCGCGGGCGTCGCGCCGTACATGTCGGTCAGCACGAGCGCGCCGTTGTCTTCCTTCAGGCGCGCGAGCTCGGCGTGCGCGAACGCCATCACCTGGGTCGGATCGCTGTCCGCCTGCACGTCGACGACGCCGATGCGCGCCGGCACGCCGCCGTAGATGTGGGCGATGCAGTCCCGCAGCGCGCTCGCGAGCGGCGCGTGCGCAATGATGAGAATCCCTGCCATGTCAGTACGCACCGAGCCGCCCCGAGCCGGCTGACACCTCGTTGAGGAGCAGCGGACGAAGCGAGTGAGAGGGTCGGTTCATTTTCAGCCTTGCAACAAGTTCGGCCCGGCCGCCGGGCCATCGACACCGGAACCGTGCCGGGCGAACGGGCATTGTAGCAGGCCAATCAAGCCATTCCGGCAGCGGGGGACCTGCGCGGCCGCCGCCGGCATTACGCGGATTTCGCCGCTTACGCGGCCGCGCGCTCGAGCGCGTCGACGAACATGCCGGCGACGTCGAAGCCCGTCTGCTCCATGATTTCGCGGAAGCACGTCGGGCTCGTGACGTTCACCTCGGTCAGCCAGTCGCCGATCGCATCGAGGCCGACCAGCAGCAGGCCGCGCGACGCGAGCACCGGCGCGAGCGCGCCGGCGATCTCGCGATCGCGCGCCGTCAGCGGCTGTGCGACGCCCAAGCCGCCCGCCGCGAGATTCCCGCGCACCTCGTTGCCCTGCGGAATCCGCGCGAGCGAATACGGCACCGGCTCGCCGCCGATCAGCAGGATGCGCTTGTCGCCCGCCTTGATCTCGGGAATGAACTTCTGAATCATCAGCGAGCGCGTGCCGTCATGCCCGAGCATCTCGATGATCGAGCCGAGGTTCATCCCGTCTTCCTTCACGCGAAACACGCCCATGCCGCCCATGCCGTCGAGCGGCTTGACGATCACGTCGCCGTGCTCGGCATGGAACGCGCGCAGCCGCGCGGCATCGCGGGTGACGAGCGTCGGCGCGACGAACTGCGGGAACTCGCCGATCGCGAGCTTCTCCGAATGATCGCGGATCGCCTGCGGCTTGTTGAACACGCGCGCGCCGGCGCGCTCGGCGACCTCGAGCATCCAGGTGGCCGTCACGTATTCCATGTCGAACGGCGGGTCCTTGCGCATCAGCACCGCGCCGAACGACGTCAGCAGGCGCGACTCATGCGCGGCCGCCTCGAACCACGGATCGCGGTGCAGGTCGGCCGGATCGCCGACGATCGTCACGCGACGCACGTCCGCCTCGACACCCGACCCGGTCCACGCGAGCTGGTGCGGCTCACACGCGTAGATCGCATGCCCGCGCCGCGCGGCCTCCGCCATCATCGCGTAGGTCGAATCCTTGTAGATCTTGAAGCGCTCGAGCGGGTCGGCGATAAAGAGAATGTCCATGCGGGTCCTGATACGTTGCGGTGGCGGCCGGCTGGCGGCCGTCACACCTGAATGGCTTCCGGATCGGTCTTTTCCAGCTCGATCGACGATGCGATGAGCGCGAGCCGCGCGACCACGCCGTACATGTAGAAACGGTTCGGCGGCGCGGCGCCCGGCTTCGCGCCCGCATCGGGCAGCGCGGTGTGCTCGAAGCCGAGCGGCACGTAGTGCATGCCCGGCGCGTTGAGGTTCTGGTCGCGCTCGCGGCCGCCGTGCGTGCGGTAGAAGCCGCCGACGACATAGCGGTCGATCATGTAGACGACCGGCTCCGCGACTTCGTCGCCGATCCGCTCGAACGTATACACGCCTTCCTGCACGATCACGTCGCGTACCGCGAGGCCGGCCTTCGACTCGGCCATCTGCGCGCGCTCCGCCTTCGACAGGCGGCCGATCTCGGCGGCGTCGTGCACGGTCATCACGCCGCGCCCGGCGGTGCCGGCATCGGCCTTCACGACCACGTAGGGCTTCTCGCTGATGCCGTATTCGCGATACTTGCGCGCGACCTTCTTCAGCACGCCGTCGATCGCGTCGGCAAGCGCCTCGTCGCCTTCGTGCGCCTGCCAGTCGATGCCCTCGACGTGCGCGAAGTACGGATTCACCATCCACGGATCGACGCCGACCATCTTCGCGAACTTCTTCGCGACGTCGTCATAGCACGAGAAATGCGTCGACTTGCGGCGCACCGCCCAGCCCGCATGCAGCGGCGGCAGCAGGTACTGCTCGTGCAGGTTTTCCAGCACCGGCGGAATGCCCGCCGACAGGTCGTTGTTCAGCAGGATCGAGCACGGCTCGAAATTCTTCAGGCCGAGGCGGCGCGGCGTGCGTTCGAGCGGCTCGAGCACGATCTGCTGGCCGTTCGCCAGCGTGATCGGCGTGATCGCCGTGACCGACGGATCGAGCGAGCCGAAACGCACGTTGAGGCCGGCCTGGCGCATGATCGTCGCGAGCCGCGCGACGTTCTCGAGATAGAACGCGTTGCGGGTCGGCAGCTCGGGAATCACGAGCAGGTTCTTCGCGTCCGGGCAGATCTTTTCGATTGCGGCCATCGCCGCCTGCACCGCGAGCGGCAACACTTCGGCCGGCAGATTGTTGAATCCGCCGGGAAAGAGGTTCGCGTCGACGGGCGCCAGCTTGAAGCCGGCGTTACGCAGGTCGACCGAGCAGTAGAACGGCGGCGTGTGCTCCTGCCATTCGAGCCTGAACCAGCGTTCGATGGCAGGCGTGGCGTCGAGGATCTTCCGCTCCAGTTCGAGCAGCGGGCCGTTTAACGCCGTAACGAGGTGGGGAACCATGAATCACTCGCGAGCGGGAGAAAAAAGATTGTAGAGCAATTGCCCGGCCCATTTGGGGATTGTTCCCGGATTCGCAAGGATTTACAGGTTGTTTATAACTATAGACCCGATAGCATGCGGCGTTAGGCCACACCACACCGGCCCGGCGACGAAAAAAAACCCGCCGGAAACGGCGGGCCGAAGTCGCTGCGCTCATTCGTTTCGGGGGCGGCGTCGCGGCCGCCCCGCACCGGTCGATCCGGCTTATTCGACGTGCTCGCCGTGGAGGATCACGTCGAGGCCTTCGCGCTCTTCCTCTTCCGTCACGCGCAGGCCGATCACCATGTCGATCGCCTTCAGCAACACGAAGCTCAGCACGCCGCTGTAGACCAGCGTGATCGCGACGCCCTTCGCCTGCAGCAGCAGGCTGCCGTCGGCGCCGCCGATGTCCTTCACCGCGAACACGCCCGTCAGCAGCGCGCCGAGGATGCCGCCCACGCCGTGCACGCCGAACGCGTCGAGCGAATCGTCGTAGCCGAGCTTCAGCTTGAGCCACGTGGCCGTCCAGAAGCAGACGACGCCCGCCGCGACGCCGATCACGAGCGCGCCCGTCACGCCGACGAAGCCCGCCGCCGGCGTGATCGCCACCAGGCCGGCAACCGCGCCCGACACGATGCCGAGCACCGACGGCTTGCCCTTCGCGATCCACTCGGCGAACATCCAGCCGAGCGCCGCGCAGGCAGTCGCGACTTGCGTCGTCAGCATCGCGAAGCCGGCACGGCCGTCAGCCGCCACCGCCGAACCCGCGTTGAAGCCGAACCAGCCCACCCACAGCATCGAGGCGCCGATCAGCGTCAGCACCAGGTTGTGCGGCGCCATCGATTCGCGGCCGTAGCCGACGCGCTTGCCGAGCACCAGGCACGACACCAGGCCCGCGATACCCGCGTTGATGTGCACGACCGTGCCGCCCGCGAAGTCGAGCACGCCGTCCGACGACAGCCAGCCGCTCGGTTCCCAGACCATGTGCGCGACCGGCACGTAGACGATCAGCGACCAGAGCGTCATGAACACCAGCATTGCCGAGAACTTCATCCGGTCGGCGAACGCGCCGCAGATCAGCGCCGGCGTGATGATCGCGAACGTCATCTGGTAGACGAAGTAGACCGATTCCGGAATCGTCGTCGCCAGGTGGCTCACGGTCAGCGTCGTCGCCTTGTCGCCCTTGATGTAGTTCATCCCCGACAGGAACGCGCGCGAGAAGCCGCCGATGAAACCGTTGCCCGGCGTGAACGCGAGGCTGTAGCCGATCACCGTCCAGAGCACCGTGATCAGCGCGGTGATCGCGAAGCTCTGCATCACCGTCGCGAGCACGTTCTTCTTGCGGACCATGCCGCCGTAGAACAGCGCGAGGCCCGGGATCGTCATGAACAGCACCAGCGCGGTGGAAGTCAGCATCCACGCGGTGTCGCCC
This sequence comes from Burkholderia sp. lig30, assembly GCF_000687455.2. Lineage (GTDB taxonomy): Bacteria > Pseudomonadota > Gammaproteobacteria > Burkholderiales > Burkholderiaceae > Burkholderia. Next base: position 5,314 of record NZ_JGVW01000069.1, on the reverse strand, counting down.
GAATTGATCTTCGACGAATCGACGGAGAACGGCGCGGTCGGCGCGGCCGGTGCGGCGGCTGCCGATGCAGGCGCGGCAGCCGATGCCGCGGCGGCCGGTGCCGTGGCGGCGGAAGCCGACGTGTCGGATGCGACGGCGGCCGAAGCAGCCGGCGCGGCGGTGGCCGATGCCTCGGGCGCCGATGCTGCAGGTGCGGACGCCGTCACGGCGGAAGCCGCGTCGTCCGCCAGCGCGGAGCCGACGCCGGCCGCGATCAGCGAGCCGGCCATCAGCAGGGACATCAGAAGTTTGCGCATGTTGGTTTTCCTCTTGTCGCTCGTCTCGTATTACAGCGCGTCCGCGCCTGTCTCCCCGGTGCGGATCCGGATCACCTGCTCGATCTGCGTGACGAAGATCTTGCCGTCGCCGATCTTGCCGGTGCGGGCGGCCCGTTCGATCGCCTCGACGGCCTGGTCGACGAGATCGTCGGACACGGCTGCCTCGATCTTCATCTTCGGCAGGAAATCGACCACGTACTCGGCGCCCCGATACAGTTCGGTATGGCCTTTCTGGCGTCCGAACCCTTTCACCTCCGTCACCGTGATGCCGGAGACGCCGAGGGCGGAGAGCGCCTCGCGCGTCTCATCGAGCTTGAACGGCTTGATGATTGCGGTAATGAGTTTCATGAAGTCCTCTCGCTGGGTTGTCCCGTCGAACTGGTTGGATAGGTAGCGGACTTTCATCAGCAACTCGCATGCCAGTCCGCGTAAACAGCGGCGAGAATCGCGTCGCGCGCACCGCAGGACGGCCTTTTGCTCCCCAAACCCCGGCCGAACGGCCAACGCACGGCGGGTTTGCTGGCGCCGCGCGTGGAACGTTGCTAGAGTGCACGCACGTCCCGCGGATCGGGGCATTGACCCATGCGGGCGCCGTGCCCGGAAATCGCGCCTGACGCGCACCATTTCCGGTCATGCGTGCATCATGGGCGCGAACGTAACGGAACACGCACATTTTTTGTGCAAAAGAAGGGGAACACCATGAAGCAACCCAGCGGCGTTTTTAACGACCTGCAGGCGCGTGTCAGCGATCTGCTGAAAAACTCGCCGGTCAAGGATGTCGAACGCAACGTGAAGGCCGTACTGTCGCAAGGCTTCTCGAAGCTCGATCTCGTCACGCGTGAAGAATTCGACACGCAGGCGCAGGTGCTCGCCCGCACCCGCGTGCGGCTCGAGGAGCTGGAAAGGCGCGTCGCGGAGCTCGAGCAGAAGCTCGCCTCGTCGCAGTCCTGAGCGGATCACGCGGTTCCGGCCGACTCCCGGCCGCACGCCTGTCCTCAGTCGTAGTCGTAGTCGTCAAGTCTCGCGCCACGCCGGCAAGCGCGCATCGATTTCTCCCTTTTCCGCGGCGGCGGCCACACCGGGCCGCCCGCCCGCCTCAACAGGAGCCTCGTCATGTCGCTTGCCGTGGTGCGCAGCCGCGCGCCGGCGGCCGGCCGCGCGCCGGAAGTCACCGTCGAAGTCCATCTCGCCAACGGGTTGCCGTCGTTCTCGATCGTCGGCCTGCCCGATCTCGAAGTCCGCGAAAGCCGCGAGCGCGTGCGCGCCGCGCTGCAGAACTGCGGCTTCGAGTTTCCCGTGCGCCGCATCACCGTCAATCTCGCGCCAGCCGACCTGCCGAAGGAATCCGGCCGCTTCGATCTGCCGATCGCGCTCGGCATCCTCGCCGCGAACGGGCTGATCCCGGCCGACGCGCTCGCGCGGCGCGAATTCGCAGGCGAACTGTCGCTGACCGGCGCGCTGCGGCCGATGCGCGGTGCGTTCGCGATGGCGTGCGGCGCTGCCCGCGCGCGGCACACTGTCGATCCGGCTGTCGCGGCCTCTGCCGATCCGGCGATCGATCCGGCTGCCGCTGCCGATCCCGCCGAGCCTGCTGAAGCCCCCTCGCCCGCGCTCGAGCTTTACCTGCCGCTCGCGAGCGCGGCCGAGGCGGTCCTGGTGCCGGGCGTCACGGTATTCGGCGCACCCGACCTGCCGGCGCTGTGCGCGCACCTGACCGGCGTGCCCGACGGGCGGCTTTCGCCGGTCGCCGCGCCCGCGCTCGACAGCCGCCCGGCGCCGGCCGCACCCGACCTCGCCGACGTGATCGGCCAGCGCGGCGCGCGGCGTGCGCTCGAAGTCGCCGCCGCGGGCGGGCATCACATGCTGATGGTCGGTCCGCCGGGCGCCGGCAAGTCGATGCTGGCCGCCCGGCTGCCGGGATTGCTGCCGCCGCTCACCGACGACGAGGCGCTGGCGTCGGCCGCGCTGCTGTCCGCGAGCCGGGCCGGCTTTTCGCCGGCGCAGTGGCGGCGGCGGCCGTTTCGCACGCCGCACCACTCGTCGAGCGCCGCCGCGCTGGTCGGCGGCCGCAATCCGCCGCAGCCGGGCGAGATCACGCTCGCGCACCTGGGCGTGCTGTTTCTCGACGAGCTGCCCGAATTCGACCGGCACGTGCTGGAAATGCTGCGCGAGCCGCTCGAAGCGGGCCGCATCACGATTTCCCGCGCCGCGCTGCAGGCCGATTTCCCGGCCGCGTGCCAGCTGATCGCCGCGATGAATCCGTGCCCGTGCGGCTGGCACGGCGATCCGTCCGGCCGCTGCCGCTGCTCGCCGGACGTCGCCGCGCGCTATTTACGCAAGCTGTCCGGGCCGCTCCTCGACCGCATCGACATCCAGATCGACCTGCCCGCGCTCACGCCGGCCGAGCTCAGCGCCCGCACGGAGACGCCCGGCGAGCCGAGCGCCGCGGTCGCCGCGCGAGTCGCGCGCGCCCGCGCGCTGCAGCTCGGCCGGCAGGGCAAGACGAACCACATGCTGACGGGCCGCGAAACCGACGACCTGTGCCGGCCGACCGGCGAAGGCGAGCGCCTGTTGCGCGAGGCCGGCGACCGGTTCGGCTGGTCGGCGCGCGCGTATTACCGCGTGCTGAAGGTCGCCCGCACGATCGCCGACCTGGCCGGCGATGCAGGGCCCGACGCCGCGCAGATTGCCGAGGCGATCCGTTACCGGCGCGCGCTCGCGCCCCATTAAATATAAAAATCGCGTGTCAAGACTTGACTTATGCACAATTTCGCCGATCCCCATCTCGGCGGGGCGGCGGCGGGCATCGGTCCGGGCGGATTTCCCACAGCATTGATTTTATTGATCTTTTTTTGATTCAACGGGCATGTGTAATCGGCTGAAAAGGCCGCCCGGCGTGCCTTGGCGGCGAATTCCGAGAACTTTTCAACAAAGTTATCCACATGCTTTGTGGAAAGCCGAAAAACCTCAACAAAATCCGGCCACTAGCGGCGAATCCTGCGAAGGAACTTCCAGTTCCCCGGCGCAGTCTGAGGGCAGGCCCGGGCGGCCTGCTTCTAATCGAGTTTCAGCGAACCGAAGAACTGGTCGAGTTGCTCCGCCGGCAGCGCCGTGTCGGAAATCACGACCGCCTCGTACACGTGGCGCCCGCGCGCCGCAAGCCGCGCGACGATCATCTTGTTCGCGTGCGCCTGCCCCGCCGGCGTGCCGGTCACGCGTACCTCGAGCCCGCTCACCGCGCCGCCCGACGCGAGCGGCACCGCCACCGCCGTGACCTGCGCCGCGCCGCCCAGATTGCGCGACAGGCCGGCGCGCAGGTAGTCGAGCGCCGCACGCCGGGTTTCGTCGCGGTCGTCCGGCAGCATCACGGTGCCGACTGCGAACACGCCGTCAGCGATGTGCGCCGCCTGCATGCGCATCTTCATCGGCGTGCCGGCGATCTCGATCGCATGTTCGTCGACGGTCGGCTTGGCCGGCAGATCGACCGTGTAGCCGGCGTCGTTGTGCAGCGTGCGCCAGTCGTAGGCCGGCGAACAGGCCGCGAGCACCGCGCTCGCGCATGCGAGTGCCGCGAAGCGACGCAGCGGACGAAAAAGGGGATGCAACGAATCGACGAGGGCCTTCGGCATGACGCGCAGGGAAGCGGGCAAAACCGCCATTATCCGTCCAACCGGCAATTCGGGACGTGCGACCCCGTATCCGCCTGGCGCGGCGCCCCGGCAGCGCCCGCCGCAGTGCGCCTGCGCTATTTCATTTCGCGCGCATGCGCCGCGCATCGCGCCCCCGATACGCAGGCCGTATACGCGCTAAAATGAGCGCCAAATTTTGACATCCTTTGCGATCCGCGCGTCTTCGACCGCCTTCCAGAGCACCTGCCGATGAACTCACCTTCCCAAGGCCGCCGCGCCAGCCCGATGCGCTATCTCGCGCTGGCCGCCGCCGCCATCGCGATCGCCGTAGCCGGCTTTTTCGCCTTCAACGGCAAATCGAGCGCGCCCGACGCGACGTTTACGCTGCTGTCGGGCCAGAAGATCTCGACGTCCGCCGACCTGAAAGGCAAGGTCTACCTGATCAACTTCTGGGCGACGAGCTGCGCGACCTGCATGCAGGAAATGCCGCAGATGGTCGAGACCTACAACCGCTTCAAGGGTCAGGGGCTGGAATTCGTCGCGGTGGCGATGAACTACGATCCGCCGATGTACGTCGCGAACTACGCGCAGACGCGCCAGTTGCCGTTCAAGGTCGCGCTCGACGACGGCAGCGTCGCGAAGCAGTTCGGCAACGTGCAGCTCACGCCGACCACCTTCGTCGTCGACAAGGACGGCAAGATCCTGAAGCGCTATGTCGGCGCGCCGCAGTTCGCGGAGCTCGACCAGCTGCTGCGGAAGGCGCTGAACGGCGCCGCCTGACCTCCCGAAGCCGGGGCGCGTGCCGCGCCCCGCTCCCGCAACGGACCGCATGACCGGCCACGCCGGCTCAGCGGTCCGTTTCTCCTTTGGCCGACAGGCCGTAGCGCTTCATCTTCTCGTACAGCGTCGCCTTGCCGACGTGCAGCCGGTCGGCGGTCGCCGCGACCGTGCCGCCCGTCTGGTTCAGCGCTTCTGCGATCACCGCCCGCTCGAACTGCTCGATGCGCGCCTTCAGCGTCTGCTCGCCCGCGTCGTCCGGGCCGCCCGACGCGCCCGCCTCCGGCGGCATGTCGGCGACGCCGAGCACGAAGCGGTCGGCCGCGTTGCGCAGCTCGCGCACGTTGCCGGGCCAGTCGCGCTGCATCAGGCTCGCGCGCTGGCGGTCGCTGAGCACCGGCGCGGGGCGGCCGTAGCGCACGGCCGCGTCGAGCATGAAATGCTCGAACAGCGGCACGATGTCCTCGCGGCGCTCCGCGAGCGGCGGCAGCGCGATCGTCACGACGTTGAGCCGGTACAGCAAGTCGCGCCGGAACGTGCCGGCCGCGACGAGTTCGCTCATGTCGCCCTTCGCGGCCGCGACGATCCGGC
>NZ_JGVW01000068.1 GCF_000687455.2 Burkholderia sp. lig30 | reverse complement strand
GCGGTGCTCGCCGATCGCGGCGGCCGCGAGCTGCCCGTGGCCGCGCGCTTTGCGGGCGGCGCGATCGACGTGCCGGCCGATGCGACCCTCGTGCTCGCGCGCGACGACGCGGCGCAGTTCTCGCTGCGCATCGAGGCGCACGGCGGCTGATCGCACCCGAATCCGCACCTCGGGCCGCCGGCTCGCACCCCGGCCCGTCACGCATACGCTGGAATCACGCACACCATGACCACCGACACCACTGGCCGCACCGGCAATCCCGCTGCCGCCGAGAGCGCCGAGCGATTCCGCTACGGCTTCCTGAAGGGCAATCCGCAGCTCACGAAAAACGGCGAGCTGAAGCACCTGCTGTCGATCGAGGGCCTGCCGCGCTCGATCGTCACGCACATCCTCGACACCGCCGAGCAGTTCGTCAGCGTGACCGACCGCGAAGTGAAGAAGGTGCCGCTGCTGCGCGGCAAGTCCGTCTTCAACCTGTTCTTCGAGAATTCGACGCGCACCCGCACGACCTTCGAGATCGCCGCGACGCGGTTGTCCGCGGACGTGCTGAACCTGAACATCAACGCGTCGTCGACGAGCAAGGGCGAGTCGCTGCTCGACACGATCAACAACCTGTCGGCGATGCATGCCGACCTGTTCGTCGTGCGCCACGCGTCGAGCGGCGCGCCGTACCTGATCGCCGAGCACTGCGCGCCGCACGTGCACGTGATCAACGCCGGCGACGGCCGCCACGCGCACCCGACGCAGGGCCTGCTCGACATGTACACGATCCGCCACTACAAGCGCGACTTCACGAAGCTGCGCGTCGCGATCGTCGGCGACATCCTGCATTCGCGCGTCGCGCGCTCGGACATCCATGCGCTGACCACGCTCGGCGTGCCGGAAGTGCGCGCGATCGGCCCGCGCACGCTGCTGCCGGGCGGCCTCGAGCAGATGGGCGTGCGCGTGTTCCACAACCTCGAGGAAGGCCTCAAGGATGTCGACGTGATCATCATGCTGCGCCTGCAGAACGAGCGGATGAGCGGCGCGCTGCTGCCGTCCGCGCAGGAATACTTCAAGAGCTGGGGCCTGACGCCCGAGCGTCTCGCGCTTGCGGCGCCGGATGCGATCGTGATGCACCCGGGCCCGATGAACCGTGGCGTCGAGATCGATTCGCAGGTCGCCGACGGCCCGCAATCGGTGATCCTCAACCAGGTGACGTTCGGCATCGCGGTGCGCATGGCGGTGATGGGCATCGTCGCCGGCACGAGCGACTGACCCCGCGCGGCGCGCATCCATTCAACGCATTCAACGCATTCACAGACAGCGCATGAAGATTCATATCAAAGGCGGCACGCTGCTCGATCCGGTCGCCGGCACTGAACGGCAGGCCGACGTTTTCGTGGCGGCAGGCAAGGTGGCCGCGATCGGCGACGCGCCGGCCGATTTCAACGCGGCGAGAACGATCGACGCGACCGGGATGGTCGTCGCGCCGGGCCTCGTCGACCTGTGCGCGCGGCTGCGCGAGCCGGGCTACGAGCACAAGGCGACGCTCGTGTCCGAAATGGCCGCGGCGGTCGCGGGCGGCGTGACGAGCCTCGTGTGCCCGCCGGACACCGACCCCGTACTCGACGAGCCGGGCCTCGTCGAGATGCTGAAGTTCCGCGCGCGCAACCTGCACCAGGCGAACGTCTATCCGCTCGGCGCACTGACGGTCGGCCTCAAGGGCGAAGTCATCACCGAGATGGTCGAGCTGACCGAATCGGGCTGTATCGGCTTCACGCAGGCCAACGTGCCGATGCGCGACACGCAGGTGCTGCTGCGCGCGCTGCAGTACGCGAGCACCTACGGCTACACCACATGGCTGCGGCCGCTCGACGGCTTCATCGGCCGGGGCGGCGTCGCGGCGAGCGGCCCGGTCGCGTCGCGGCTCGGGCTGTCCGGCGTGCCGGTCGCGGCCGAGACGATCGCGCTGCACACGATTTTCGAGCTGGTGCGCGTCACCGGCGCGCGCGTGCACCTCGCGCGCCTGTCGTCGGCCGCCGGCCTCGCGCTGGTGCGCGAAGCGAAGGCCGAAGGGCTGCCGGTCACGTGCGACGTCAGCGCGAACCACCTGCACCTGATCGACGTCGACATCGGCTATTTCGACGCGCAGTTCCGTCTCGATCCGCCGCTGCGCAGCGAGCGCGACCGCGAGGCGATCCGCGCGGCGCTCGCCGACGGCACGATCGACGCGATCTGCTCCGATCACACGCCCGTCGACGACGACGAGAAGCTGCTGCCGTTCGCCGAGGCGACGCCCGGCGCGACCGGCCTCGAACTCCTGCTGTCGCTGACGGTGAAGTGGGCCGACGAGGCAGGCGTGCCGCTCGCGCAGGCGTTCCGGCACATTACCGCGGCGCCGGCCGACGTGCTGAAGCTGCCGGCCGGGCGCATCGTCGAAGGCGGCACGGCCGACCTGTGCGTGTTCGATCCGCGCGCGCACTGGCGCGTCGATCCGCGCGCGCTGAAGAGCCAGGGCCACAACTCGCCGTTCCTCGGCTACGAGCTGCCCGCGCAGGTGCGCGCGACGCTCGTGTCCGGGCAAGTCGCGTTCGAGCGCAACTAACTGACGCCGGAAGGCCGCCATGACCGTTTTTCGCAAGCTGCGCCTCGTCATTCATCTGCTGCACGGCATGGCCGTCGTCGCGCTGCGTTTTTCGCGCGTCACGCCCGCGCAGCGCGCCGGGATGACGCGGCGCTGGTCGCAGAAGCTGCTGCGACTGGGCGGCATGCGCCTCGTCGTCCACAACGACGGCGCGCGGCTCGACGCGCGCGCGCTCGTCGTCGGCAATCACGTGTCGTGGGCCGACATCTACGCGATCAATGCGTGGCGTCCGACCCCGTTCGTGTCGAAGGCCGAGGTGCGGCAGTGGCCGGTCGTCGGCTGGCTGGCGGCGCAGATCGACACCGTGTTCCTGCAGCGCGAGAAGCGTACCGAGGCGATGCGGATCATGCACGAGATGGCCGACCGGCTGCGCGGCGGCGGGCTGATGTGCGTGTTTCCGGAAGGGACGACGTCCGACGGCCTCGGTCTGCTGCCGTTCCACGCGAACCTGTTCCAGGCCGCGGTATCGGCCGGCTGCGCGGTGCAGCCGATCTGCCTGATGTACGAGGACGCGCAGGGCCGCCAATCGCTCGATCCCGCATACGTCGGCGAGCTGTCGCTCGGCAACTCGCTCGAGCGGGTGCTGAGCGCCGGGTCGATCGTCGTGCACCTGTATGTGTGCGACCCGATCGAGCCGGGCGGCGACCGGCGCGCGATGGCGGCCGCCGCGCAGGCGTCGATCCAGGCGGCATTGAGCGAGATGCAGGCCTCGGTCGGCCGCCCGACCGCCGACGCGCTCGCCGCGCTGGCGCGGGATGCGTATCCGGAGACGGTCGTCGAGCTCGGCGCGCCGGGCGACGCGCGCGCCGACGAGCCGGTGCCGGGCCGCGAGGGCTGAATTATTCCTCCGGCGTGCGGCATTCGTCGCACTGCACCTGGGTGACCGTGCGCGCGGCCGGATCGGCCGCGAGGCGAACGGCCGACAGCCGGTTTCCCCATACGCATCCGGAATCGAGCGCGACGAGGTTGTCGCGCAGCATCAGGCCGAGCGCGGCCCAGTGCCCGAACACGACCGTCGCATCCTCGGTGCGGCGGCCGGGCACGTCGAACCACGGCAGGTAGCCGGCGGGCGCGCGGTCCGGGCCGCCGTTCGCGCGGAACTCCATCGCGCCGTCCGCGGAGCAGAAGCGGATGCGCGTGAACGCATTGAACGCGACCCGCATGCGGTCGCGTTTCTTCAGGTTCGGCTGCCACTGGTTCGGCTCGTTGCCGTATAGCTGGCGCAGCGTCTCGTGCCAGTCCGGCGCGCGCAGCGCGCGCGACAGCTCGTCGGCCAGCTCGAGCGCCAGCGTGACGTCCCATTGCGGCAGGACCCCCGCATGCACCAGCAGCATGCCGTTCTCGGCGTGCGCGAACGGGCGGTGACGCACCCATTCGAGCAGCGCTTCGGCGTCCGGCGCGTCGAGGATCTCGCCGATCGTGTCGCCGGGCCGCTCGGTGCGGATGCCGGCGGAGACGGCAAGCAGGTGCAGGTCATGGTTGCCGAGCACGACCGTCGCGCGCGGGCCGAGCTCGACGAGGCTGCGCAAGGTGGCGAGCGAGGCCGGGCCGCGGTTGACGATGTCGCCGGCGATCCAGAGCGGCGTGTCGCCGGGCAGCGCCAGCGTGTCGACGAGTTGCTGGAAGGCGGCGTGACAGCCTTGAATGTCGCCGATGGCGATGGGGTCGTGCGTCATGAGGTCGGGTGAGTGGGTTCAGGCAAAAACGGGCCGGGCACCGGTCGAAAGGTTGCACGCTACCTTGGCGACTGGATCGGAACCGGTCGATCCGGCAGAATAATTCATTGGCATATCCGGTTTGCGGCGTTGCGTCAAATTGGCGGTGCTGCGGCGTGCGTCACGGGCGTTTCCTTCCCGTTATCGTCGCGTTCTCCGACAAAATTAACATTGCATGGCGTCGGCGGGCATAGCGACTAGGTAAAATGCCGGGCGACAGGTGGCCGTACGCAGCCACTCGCAACATCCGGTGCGGCGGGCGACAGGCCCGGCGCCGGTCACGCATTTCTAAAGGGAGCCATATGATCCTGGTAACGGGGGGCGCGGGATTTATCGGTGCCAATTTCGTACTCGACTGGCTGAGCCGGTCCGGCGAGGCCGCGCTGAACGTCGACAAGCTGACCTACGCGGGCAATCTGCGCACGTTGCAGTCGCTCGAAGGCAATCCGGCGCACGTGTTTGCGCGCGTCGACATTTGCGACCGGGCGGCGCTCGATGCGCTGTTCGCCGAGCATGCGCCGCGCGCGGTCGTGCACTTTGCAGCCGAAAGCCATGTGGATCGCTCGATTCACGGGCCTGCCGATTTCGTGCAGACCAACGTGGTCGGCACCTTCACGCTGCTCGAAGCGGCGCGCGCCTACTGGAACGGCCTCGACGATGCCGGCCGCGCGGCGTTCCGGTTCCTGCACGTATCGACCGACGAAGTGTTCGGCTCGCTGTCCGCGTCCGATGCGCCGTTCTCCGAGACGACCCCGTACACGCCGAACAGCCCGTATTCCGCGACGAAGGCCGGTTCCGACCATCTCGTGCGCGCGTACTTCCACACGTACGGGCTGCCGACGCTGACGACGAACTGCTCGAACAACTACGGCCCGTTCCAGTTCCCCGAGAAGCTGATCCCGCTGATGATCGCCAACGCGCTGGCCGGCAAGCCGCTGCCGATCTACGGCGACGGGCAGAACGTGCGCGACTGGCTGTATGTCGGCGATCACTGCACCGCGATTCGGGAAGTGCTGGCGCGCGGCGTGCCGGGCGAAACGTACAACGTCGGCGGCTGGAACGAGAAGGCGAATCTCGACGTCGTGCATCAGCTTTGCGATCTGCTCGATGGCCTGCGTCCGAAGGCGGACGGCTCGTATCGCGATCAGATCACCTATGTGAAGGATCGCCCCGGCCACGATCGCCGCTACGCGATCGACGCGCGCAAGCTCGAGCGCGAACTCGGCTGGAAGCCGGCGGAAACGTTCGAGACGGGGCTGGCGAAGACGGTTCGCTGGTATTTGCAGAACCAGGCATGGGTCGACGAGGTGGCATCCGGCGAATACCGCAACTGGGTCGACGTCAACTATGCGCAACGCACTTGAGGGTAGCCGAGATGGCACGTAAGGGCATCATTCTGGCCGGCGGGTCCGGCACGCGGCTCTATCCGATCACGCACGCCGTGTCGAAGCAACTGCTGCCGGTGTATGACAAGCCGATGATCTACTATCCGCTGTCGACGCTGATGGTCGCCGGCATCCGCGACGTGCTCGTGATCTCGACACCCGAGGACACGCCGCGCTTTGCCGCGATGCTCGGGGACGGCTCGCGCTGGGGGATGAACATCCAGTATGCGGTCCAGCCGTCGCCGGACGGGCTGGCCCAGGCATTCATCATCGGCCGCGAATTCATCGGCGGCGATCCGTCCGCCCTCGTGCTCGGCGACAACATTTTCTACGGTCACGATCTCGTCCAGCAGCTGACGCGCGCCAACGCGCGCGAGCATGGCGCGACCGTGTTCGCGTATCACGTGCACGATCCCGAACGCTATGGCGTGGTCGAGTTCGATCGCAGCTTCCGCGCGTTGTCGATCGAGGAAAAGCCGCTCAAGCCGCGCTCGAACTACGCGGTGACGGGACTGTACTTCTACGACAACCAGGTCTGCGACATCGCCGCCGAGATCAAGCCGTCCGCGCGGGGCGAACTCGAGATCACCGATGTGAATATGCGCTACCTCGAAGCGGGGCAGCTCGACGTCGAAATCATGGGGCGCGGATATGCGTGGCTGGATACCGGCACGCACGATTCGTTGATCGAGGCGGCGACCTTCATCGCGACGCTGCAGAAGCGCCAGGGGCTCATGGTCGCGTGCCCCGAGGAGATCGCGTTCCGGCAACGCTGGATCGATTCGGAGCAACTGCAGCGGCTGGCTGCGCCGTTGCTGAAGAACGGATACGGACGCTACCTGCAAAATCTACTCTCGGAACCGCTCGCATGGCCATCAAAGTAATCACCACGGCATTGCCCGACGTCAAGCTCATCGAACCGAACGTGTTCGGCGATGCGCGCGGCTTCTTTTTCGAAAGCTTCAACGCGCGCGATTTCGCCGAACAGGTCGGCGTATCGGCCCCGTTCGTGCAGGACAATCATTCGCGTTCCGCGAAGGGCGTGCTGCGCGGCCTGCATTATCAGATCGAGCACGCGCAGGGCAAGCTGGTGCGCGTCGTGTCGGGCGAGGTGTTCGACGTGGTCGTCGATCTTCGCCGCAGCTCGCCGACGTTCGGCAAATGGGCGGGCTGCGTGCTGTCCGCCGAGAACAAGCGGCAGATGTGGGTGCCGCCGGGCTTCGCGCACGGGTTCGTGGTCACGTCGGAGTTCGCGGATTTCGTCTACAAGACGACCGACTACTGGTATCCGGAGCACGAGCGATGCCTGTTGTGGAACGACCCCGATGTCGGGGTCGAATGGCCGGTTTCCGGCGAACCGCTGGTCGCAGAGAAGGATGCCGCCGGCACGCTGTTGCGTGACGCGCAGACTTACGCGTAAGCGTGGTCGCGTGATGGGCGGCGCCATATTTTTTGCTGTCAAGAGCGCCGGTGACAGCATCGCTCACCGGGCGGCGGATGTGTTTATGGGTACGGGTCTATGACGGATATCGACAAGCCAATCATTCTCGTGACCGGTGCGGCCGGCCAGGTGGGATTCGAGTTGCTGCGCAGCATGCAGGGTCTGGGCCAGGTCGTCGCTGCCGATCGGCGCATGCTCGACCTGTCGGATCTGGGTCAGGTGGCCCGTGTCGTACGGGATCTCCGGCCGACGCTGATTGTCAATGCAGCCGCCTACACGGCCGTCGACCAGGCCGAAGCAGACGTTGCGCTGGCGGACCGTGTGAATGGCGATGCGCCAGGCGTACTGGCCGAGGAGGCTGCCAAGGTCGGTGCGGCGCTGATCCACTATTCCACCGATTACGTCTTCGATGGCGGCAAGGCCGGCAGCTACGACGAGTCGGATTCGCCCAACCCACTCAACGCTTACGGCAAGACCAAGCTGCATGGCGAGCGTGCCGTTGTGGAAGCAGGGGGCAAATCCCTTGTGTTCAGGACGAGCTGGGTTTACGGCGCGCACGGTCGAAATTTTCTCCGCACGATGATGCGCCTGGCGCGCGAGCGGTCCGAGTTGAGCATCGTAGACGATCAGATCGGTGCGCCAACCTGGTCGGCGACGATCGCGGCACTGACGGCACACATCGCGACGCAAGTGCTGCATGAACGCATCGATGATGTGGATTGGTGGCGGAAGAACGCGGGCATTTATCATTTGACGGCGTCCGGTGCGACTTCATGGGCGGGATTCGCAGAAGCCATCTTCGAATCCATGCCGGAGGAGGCGAGGCCGACCGTTAACCGAATTTCGACCGAAGCGTATCCGACACTCGCACAGCGCCCGAGAAACTCACGGCTTTCGTGCTCGAAACTGACTTCGGTATTTTCAGTGTATCCGCCTGACTGGCGCGAGGCGCTCGGTTCGTGTGTTTCAACTTTGTGAAGATTGTGAACTTTCGGGTGTCTTACCTGAATTCCGTGGCCTGCCGACCGATAACAATCGTATGTGGCGTATGCGCAACTGTAAGAAATGTTGCTGCTTGGGTACGACACGCATGCTCGTGTCCATCAGCTCCACGTCACGGGATATCGACTCGTGCGCCGTCCCGGAGGTGCTGTTTTTTTCGCAATGCGCAACGCGCATACGTCGACAGAGCTTGACGTCCGGTTGTGTTGGCAGTGCTTAGCCCGCTTTGCGCAAACCGGCAGGAGCCACTCGAACGGTGACCGGCTTGCTCAAGAGTTCGATGAGAACCATGACCCGGCGCTCGCCATCGGCCATCTGGTAGATACCCTCGACGCCAGCGAAGGGGGCCTCGGTCAGGTGAACCCGTTCGCCCCGTTTGAACAGCCGTTCCGGCTCGACCTGAACGGACGCTTCCTGCGTCTGCAGGAATTCGATCAGGCCATCGTCGACCTTGGCGGGCTCCATTCCGAAACTCACCAGTCGACTGACGCCCTTGGTTGAGCGGATGGGCGTCCAACTCTTTGCCGAGTCGCCCCGCCCCAGGCGAATGAACAGGTAGCGCGGGAACAGCGGCTCGTCCGTCACTGCCACGTTCCCCTGGCGGAGCTTTTCGGAGGGGAGGGTCGGAAGGTAGCACTTATAACCCTGCTGCTCAAGGTTTTGCAGCGCGCACCTTTCCTGTCTTGGCTTTGTATGAACAAGATACCAGTGCATCGCGACCTCCAAAAGCTGACTGTACTTTAATATTTTATCCCGTTGGCTGCAGCGCGACAATGAACATGTCCCGTTTAGCGGAGGCGTTGTTGTGGCCTTGCCCTCGTCGCCCGGGCACGACCTTACATTACGGTTAATGGGGCCGTCGAGCGCCGAAACTCGCATGGCGAGCAATATTTCAGTGCGCAACGGGGATGCCGCTCGTTGTAATCCAGCTTCCGTTCGATCGACCCGTGCCGTCGGTGCTCCGCGCCTGTCAGCATAACTATCACTTCCTGCTCGACCTTGGTAACGGTCACGGTCTTGTGCCTGCCCGCCAGCTCGAATAGGCGACGGTTTCAGGTGGCTTACGGGGCTGTTCCAAAAGTTATGACGGTGTGGCACAATCCCATCGTTCGTCGAGCGTACGAATGGTACATTCGGTCGCGTTTTTTCAACCACCTCCTCCCCTGTTAAAGCCCCGCTGACCGCGCTTGCTGATCGTGATACGGCATGGCGGTAGCGTGCTTGGAATGATTTGATCTCCATATCCCCAATACCACGATTCGCTGGTTTCCAGGAGGAAATTCAGTTCGAAGTGCTGTGCTGTTTGCGCCAAATGCCTGGTCTGTACCGGCGGAGGCTGGGCGCCAGCTTTGTCGGCATCAATGGCGGCTTTCGGCTCTTGGTGGAAAAAGGCTGGATCAACACGCGGAACTTCTGTCTGGGTGATCGCAAGTTATGTCGTGCGTCCTTGCTCGCACTGGCAAGGAGTGCTGAGAAATCGAAATTGACAGTGGGGTTTCTGAAGCGCAGGACGCCTGAGTATGCGGCGCTGGAGCAGCGAGTCGGAGCGTTGGAGGCGGACCTAACTTCTGCAATGGGTGATAGCCAATGAAGATCGCCGTCGCTGGAACTGGCTATGTGGGGTTGTCCAATGCCATTTTACTGGCTCAGCATAACGAAGTCGTCGCACTCGACATCGTCGCGGATAGGGTTGCCAGGCTGAATCGTCGGGAATCCCCAATAGAAGATGTTGAGATCGAGGATTACCTGCAAAACAGGTCGCTGAATTTTCGGGCGACGCTGGACAAGTACGAAGCCTACGCTGGGGCTGACTATGTCGTCATCGCAACACCGACCGACTACGATCCCGAGACCAATTACTTCAATACCAAGTCGATCGAAGCCGTCGTCCGCGACGTAATGGCCATCGCCCCGCAAGCTGTGGTGATCGTCAAGTCCACGGTGCCGGTTGGTTATACGGCCAAAACGCGGGAAGTGCTCGGCACAAAAAATCTGATCTTCTCTCCGGAATTCCTCCGCGAGGGGAAGGCGCTCTACGACAATCTGCACCCCTCTCGCATTGTGGTCGGAGAGCGGTCCGAGAGAGCGGAAACCTTTGCCCGGCTGCTTAAGCAGGGTGCAATCAAGCAAGATATCCCGGTGCTGTTCGTCGACAGCACCGAGGCTGAGGCGATCAAACTCTTCGCCAACACCTATCTTGCGATGCGGGTCGCCTACTTCAACGAACTCGACACCTACGCCGCCACCCATAGTCTGGACACGCGACAGATCATCGATGGCGTTTGTCTCGACTCGCGTATTGGCGCTCATTACAATAACCCCAGTTTCGGCTATGGTGGCTACTGTTTGCCCAAAGACACCAAGCAGCTCTTGGCCAACTACCGCGACGTGCCGCAGAACCTCATTCATGCCATCGTCGAATCCAACACCACGCGAAAGGATTTCATCGCTGATGAGATCATTCGCAGGAATCCGAAGGTGGTCGGCGTCTACCGCCTGATCATGAAGGCGGGGTCCGACAATTTCCGTGCTTCGAGCATCCAGGGCATCATGAGGCGGATCAAGGCCAGAGGTATTGAGGTGGTTGTTCATGAGCCCGTGATGGAAGAGGCCGAGTTTTATCAGTCGCGCGTCTTGAATGATCTCGATACCTTTAAGCGCGAGGCTGATCTGATTATTGCCAACCGCCACGCGCCTGCTCTGGCCGATGTGGCGGACAAGATTTATACCCGTGACCTGTTCGGCCATGACTGATTCAATCCAGCCCGTAATTCTTTGTGGCGGGTCCGGGACTCGGCTCTGGCCGCTGTCGCGATCGGGGTTCCCTAAGCAGTTTCTTTGTTTGGCGGGCAACGAGAGTCTGTTTCAGCAGGCGGCGAGACGTCTGGCGGCGTTGGGCGGTGCTCAGATGCCAGTTGCCCCGCCTTATATCGTTAGCAACGATGAACACCGTTTCCTTGCGGTGGAGCAGTTGCGCGAGGTGGAAATTGAGCTTGGTGCTGCACTGTTGGAGCCGGTAGGCCGTAACACGGCTCCAGCGCTAACGCTTGCAGCGTTGGCGGCCCTCGAGAATGGTGGGGATCCGATTTTGGTGGTCACCCCTGCCGATCAGGCGGTGGAGGATGGGGCGGCATTCAGTCAATCCATGCGTCAGGCTATCCGCCAGGCGGCGGAAGGCAAGGTTGTGATCCTTGGTATCGCGCCTAACCTTCCCGAAACGGGTTACGGCTACATCAAGGCGGGCTCGAGCGAAGGCGCAACTTCTGCCGTTTTCACCGTTGAGCGCTTCGTTGAAAAACCCGACGTGGCTACGGCAGAACGCTATCTCGCCGAGGGTGGCTATTTCTGGAATGCGGGCATGTTCGTGCTCAAGGCCTCGATCTGGTTAAAAGCGCTTGAGCAGTTTCGGCCTGACATCGCCGAAGCTACGCGCGCGGCTTGGGGCAAGCGTAGCAACGATGCGTCTTTTGTGCGCCCGGCTAAGAATGAGTTTGCGGCCATTCCGAGCGAATCGGTGGATTACGCTGTCATTGAACGTTGCCCCGGCAGCGCCTTCCCCATTGCGATGGTGCCGCTGGACGCCGGCTGGAGTGACTTGGGTGCTTGGGACGCAGTTTGGAAAATGTCGCCTAAGGACGAGGTCGGAAATGCGCATCTTGGCGATGTGTTGACCAACGATAGTTGCAACACCCTGGTTCATGCCACTAGCCGCTTGGTCGCTCTGGTTGGCGTCAAGGACCTAGTGGTCGTTGAAACCCCTGACGCCGTCTTGGTGGCAGACAGGTCGCGTAGCCAGGATGTCAAGCACATCGTAAGCGCACTTAATCGGCAGCAGCGCGAAGAACACACGCTGCACCGCAAGGTTCATCGCCCTTGGGGCTGGTACGACAGCATCGACGATGGCCACCGATTTAAAGTAAAGCGGATTCAAGTAAAACCCAAGGCAAGTTTGAGTTTGCAAAAGCACCATCACCGCGCAGAGCACTGGGTCGTGGTGAAGGGGACTGCTGAGATCACCTGCGGCGACAAGGTTGTCCTGCTTAGTGAAAACCAGTCAACCTATATCCCCTTGGGCGAAGTCCACCGCCTTGCTAATCCAGGGACAATCCCTCTTGAGATTATCGAAGTGCAGTCTGGCAGCTATCTCGGAGAGGACGACATAGTCCGTTTCGAAGACCATTACGGGCGAAGCAGTCAATGAGCAAAGAGCCAAAGATTTATGTTGCCGGCCATCGAGGGATGGTGGGGGCGGCTATTGTCCGTGCCCTGCAAGCTCGGTCGCAGGCAAATATCATCACCCGTAGCCATGCTGAGCTCGACCTGACCGACCAGGCAGCCGTGCGCGGTTTCTTCGAAACCGAGCGGCCCGATCAGGTTTACATTGCGGCTGCCAAGGTCGGCGGTATTCACGCCAACAACACCTATCCGGCTGAATTCATCTACCAGAACCTGATGATCGAGGCCAATATCATCGATGCTGCTTTCCGAAACGACGTAAAGAAGCTTCTCTTCCTCGGCTCCAGCTGCATATATCCCAAACTTGCGCCGCAGCCGATGCGGGAGGATGCTTTGCTAACCGGCCTGCTGGAGTCCAGCAACGAACCGTACGCCATCGCCAAGATTGCGGGCATCAAGCTCTGTGAAAGCTATAACCGACAATATGGCGAAAGCTGTGGTGTGGACTACCGCAGCGTCATGCCCACCAATCTGTATGGCCCAGGCGATAATTACCACCCGGAAAACTCCCATGTTATTCCGGCGCTGATTCGCCGCTTTCACGAAGCCAAGGTCAACAATTTACCTTTGGTGACCGTTTGGGGCTCGGGCACGCCGAAGCGAGAATTTCTCTACGTCGACGACATGGCGGAAGCTTGTGTGCATGTCATGAGCCTTGATAAGGCTGTATACGACCAGCATACGAAATCCATGCTTAGCCACATCAATGTGGGGTGTGGTTACGACATAACGATTCGTGAAGTTGCGGAGACCATTGGCAAGATTGTTGGGTATAAGGGCGACATTGCCTTTGATTCCAGCAAGCTCGATGGTACCCCGCGCAAGCTAATGGACAGTTCCAGAATTAACACCTTGGGTTGGCAGGCCAGGGTTGATCTGGAGGCCGGGCTCGAAATGGCTTACGCAGATTTCTTGGAAAAGCAAATCGCACCACTCTGATGGCGTTGGTTTGTACGCGATTCTGCAGGCATGGCGCTGTGTGCGACGAAGTGCTTTCGGCTCACTGAAGTCGGTAAGCACTTTTAAACTTCGGATGCCTCGCCTTTGTTCTTGTTTATGGCGCGAACATTCTGGCTTGGGGTGCGCTCCGCTGGACAGACTCGGAATCTGCCGGCGTGGACCTCTTGGTAACGTCCGAGCGTGTGCCGCTCTGCATGCCCGATATGGGATCCGACGCGCGTCGGCACCGTTCCTGATCCTGGTGGCGTGATGCGTATGGAGCGTGCCTGCCTGGATCCGGATCGAACTGTTCCTCTGCGCCGTAGGGGTTCGCGGTGGGTATCTACTGCCTGCTACCCCAAGTCAAGCCGCCGGCCAAACCCGAACTCAGTGGCGAGGGCTGCGCATGATCGCGCACCCGGGCGGCTTCCTCTGCCGCAAAGCCAATGGCGTACCCGGCGCGAAAGCCATCTGGTTCGGACTCGAAGACGTTCATGTTGCTGCCAAAATCTTGCATGCGTTATGGATGGGCGACTCCGTGAGTTGTGTACAAGACAATTCCCTGAAGGGGGACGGAATGACGGAAAAAACTAAAATTGCGTTGATTACCGGGATTACTGGGCAGGATGGTTCTTATCTTGCCGAGTTTCTTTTGGAAAAGGGTTATGTCGTTCACGGCATCAAGCGTCGTGCGAGTCTCTTTAATACAGACAGGGTCGACCATATTTACCAGGATCCGCACGTTACGGATCAGCGTTTCTCGCTTCACTATGGCGATCTTTCTGATACCAGTAATTTGGTGCGCATCATCCAGCAAGTGCAGCCTGACGAGATTTACAATCTTGGTGCGCAAAGTCATGTGGCGGTGAGTTTCGAAAGCCCTGAGTACACGGCGGACGTGGATGCGATCGGTACGCTGCGCCTGCTGGAAGCAATTCGAATTCTGGGTCTGGAAAAGAAAACGCGCTTCTATCAGGCCAGCACCAGTGAGCTGTTTGGGCTGGTCCAGGAAATTCCTCAAAAGGAAACGACTCCGTTTTATCCTCGCAGCCCGTACGCAGTAGCGAAGTTGTATTCATATTGGATCACGATTAACTATCGTGAGGCCTATGGCATGTACGCGTGCAATGGCATTCTGTTTAATCATGAAAGCCCGCGACGCGGTGAGACTTTTGTCACGCGCAAAATTACGCGGGGCTTGGCCAACATTGCCACGGGTCTGGAAAGCTGTCTCTACATGGGGAATATGGATGCCCTGCGGGATTGGGGGCACGCCAAGGATTACGTGCGAATGCAGTGGCTTATGCTGCAGCAGGATGAACCGGAAGATTTCGTTATCGCTACCGGCCAGCAGTACAGTGTGCGGCAATTCATTCAGTGGAGTGCTGCCGAGCTGGGGATCCATCTTGAATTCCGTGGGCAGGGCGTTGAAGAGCACGCGCTGGTGATCGCGGTAGAGGGCGATCGCGCGCCTGCCGTGAAGGTTGGGGACATCATCGTCAGGGTGGATCCGCGTTACTTCAGGCCCACTGAAGTGGAGACGTTGCTTGGCGATCCCGCCAAGGCAAAGCAGAAGCTTGGCTGGGAGCCGGTTATCACGGTGCAGGAGATGTGCCGCGAGATGGTCGAGCACGATCTGGAGCGGGCGCGCCAGCATGCCCTGCTCAAACATCACGGATATGCCATAACGGTCAATCGCGAATAGGCGGTCATGGCGGATCGGAAAGGCATTATTTGGCAGGAGGCCTGGGGAAGCACTTGCGCCCGGCCACACTGGCTGTCTCGAAGCAGTTGGTAATAAACAGGACCATGAATGAAACGCTATACCCTACTCGATCTGGCGACCTTCAGCGATGATCGCGGTTCACTGACTGTGCTGGACAATGTCTTGCCGTTTCCCATTGCCCGAAGCTATTGGATCTATGGGGCCGACGGCCAGACGCGTGGCGGCCACCGGCATCATGTCACGCGACAAGCTCTTATCGCCGTTGCCGGCAGCGTGTCCGTATTTATGGACGACGGTGTCGAGGAGGCTACCGTGTTACTCGACAGCCCCAGTCGATGTCTTCTGGTCGAGCCGAAAGATTGGCACACCATGACTTTTGGCCGAGACTCCGTTTTGCTGGTGATTTCATCTCACCACTACGATCGTAGTGACTACATAGATCAGCGTTATGAGTAATACGGCAGTCATTGAATACGAGAGCCTGGCCCGTTCCAACAGCCGTTTCATGGCGGAACTCGAAGATGCAGCATCTCGGGTCATCCGTTCCGGCTGGTATGTGCTCGGCAAGGAAGTCGCAGCCTTCGAGGAGGAATTTGCTGCGTGGGTCGGCGCGCGTCACTGTATCGGTGTAGCCAATGGACTCGACGCATTGATTTTGTCCCTTGAGGCTCTCGATTTGCCCAAGGGCTCCGAAGTCCTGGTTGCATCGAACACCTACATCGCTACCATTCTTGCGATTATTCGGGCGGGGTATAAGCCGGTGCTCGTCGAGCCGGTGCTCGATACCTTCAACATGGATCCTTCACAGCTGAAGGCGGCGCTGTCAGAAAAGACGCGCGCAATTTGCGTGACAC
The DNA here is from genome assembly GCF_000687455.2 of Burkholderia sp. lig30. GTDB lineage: Bacteria > Pseudomonadota > Gammaproteobacteria > Burkholderiales > Burkholderiaceae > Burkholderia. The sequence continues at coordinate 51,924 of NZ_JGVW01000068.1, read as the reverse complement.
ACTTGTTCGGCAAGTCATGCCGCATGGATGCCATTGGGGCCTTTGCTCGCGAACATGGGCTCAAAGTAGTGGAGGACTGTGCGCAGTCCCACGGTGCTCAATTGGCTGGCCAGATGACTGGCACGTTTGGTGACGCGGGGTGCTTCAGCTTCTATCCGACCAAGAATCTGGGAGCGATTGGCGACGCTGGCGCAGTGGTGACCAACGACGACGAATTGGCGGACAGGCTGCGCCACCTCCGCAACTACGGTTCCAAGCAGAAATACGTCAATCGCTACGCGGGCGTCAATTCCCGCCTGGATGAAATGCAGGCGGCGATGCTGCGTGTGAAGGTGAAGCATCTGGACGAAATGACCGCGCATAAGCGTGCCCTTGCAGAGATCTATTTTTCGGAGTTGCCCGATTGGGTGGTCAAGCCCGTGCGTCGCTCCGACGAGTTTGACGTGTTCCATATCTTCGGTCTACGCCATAAGCAGCGCGATGCCCTGAAGGCCTTTCTGCTGGAGCGGGGCATCAAGACCGAAATCCACTACCCCATCCCGCCGCACCGGCAGGAAGCCATGCGTGGCATTCTGGAGGGGACCTATCCCATCGCCGACGAGCTCCACTCGACCGAGTTGAGCCTGCCGATTTCCAACGGCCATACAGCCGACGAGGTGCGGGCGGTTTGCAGGGCGATCGAGGCTTTCGGCATATGAGAATCATGGAGCAAGGCGCGGCGGCGGATAACTCACGCGGGCTGCCCGGGGCCGAGGGCACGGCAACAGAGGCGTTGGGGCCGCGGGCTGTATGCAGCGGTGCTCGGGGTGATGCGGCGATTCGGATCTCGCATGTCACCAAGCGCTATCGCATTTATCCCACCCCTTGGAATCGCATGCGCGATGCGATGGGTTGGACCGCTCAGTATAAGGAATTCGACGCGCTGCATGACGTGTCCTTCGATATCCATCGGGGCGAGTTCTGGGGCATCCTCGGCCGCAACGGCTCGGGAAAGTCGACGCTGCTCAAAATGGTGGCGGGCCATCTCCAGCCAACCAGCGGAACGATCGACTGTGCCGGCCGTGTGACGCTGCTGCAACTGGGACTCGGGTTCGATCCGGAGCTCACCGGCCTGGAAAACATCCGGCACTCGCGCATGCTGCAGAATCTCAGCAGCGACTTCGAGGAGATCGAAGATTTCGTGCGCGAGTTTTCGGAGTTGGGCGACTTCATCAATTACCCGGTGAAGACCTATTCCTCGGGTATGCACTCGCGCTTGGGTTTTGCTACCGCCGTCGCGGGCGACCCAGACATTCTCATCGCCGACGAGGTGCTGGCAGTGGGCGACATGAGCTTCTCGCAAAAATGCCTGGCCAAGATGCGCGAGTTCAAGGAGCGAGGCAAGACGGTGGTGCTGGTGACGCACGACGTCAATGCAGTCAAGTCATTCTGCGACCATGCGGTATGGCTCAACGACGGCCGCATGATCACGCTTGGCCCGGCCAAGCTGGTGGCCGATGATTTTCGCAATTTCATGCTGTACGGCGTGATCAGCGACCTCAGTACCAGTGATGGCGAAGCGAGTGGGGAATCCTCCGTGGCAGACGAGGGTGGCACTGCCGCTGTCGCCGCCGCTGCTTCGTCTCAGATCGACTGGTTGCGGCCCAATGCCGGTCGGCGAACGGTCAGCAATGGAAAGATCGAAATCGAGCGCTACCGATTCATCGACTACCAGACCCGTGAGGTGCTGACGAGCTGGCGTCCTGGCGGCACGCTGGAGTTCCAGATCGTGTTTCGCGCCCTCGAGCCCTGCGTCCTGCATTCATTCGCGTTCACCCTGCATGACCGCAACGGCATGATCGCCCTGCACCTGAATTCCGAATTCTTCGGCGTCGGCGCTTTCGAGCCCGAGCCAAGTGGCGCCTATGAGGCGGCGTTCCGCTTCGACGCGCCGCAGCTGGCTGGCGGGGAATATTCCATCTCCTTTGGCTGCTCAGAAGGCAGGGAGGGGGTCCTGATGGAGAAGTACGACTACGACAGTGCCGTGCAGGTGAACTGGGAAAAATCAGATGCAACCGACCGTCAGGGCGGCTACGTGATCGTGCCGGCGGGTTCCTTCAATTACAAGAAACATGCATAAGTTCTTTGGGAGTCTTCTGGCACATCGCGAGCTATTGCTGAGACTGACCCGGCGCGATATCACGGCCGCCTACAGTGGCTCGGTTGCGGGCAGCTTGTGGGTCGTGATCGATCCATTGGTGTATGTGGTCTTGACGCTCGTGTTCTTCCAGTTCGCCATCAAGGGAGGCGCTACAGGCGGCGTGCCGTACGTGGCCTGGGTGATGCCCGTCATCATCTTCTGGACCTTCATCAATACAGTGTTGAACTCCAGCATCGGCTCGGTGCGCGAATACAGCTACCTCATGCGGCACCGCAGCTTCGACATGCGCTTGGTCGCGGTCATCAAGATTCTGTCGGGCTCGTTCGTGCACGTGATATTGATGGCTATCGTGCTGCTGGCCCTTGCGCTGCTGCTGCACGTGCGCGTCAGTTGGCTGACCCTCGGCGTGGTATATTTTTATTTCGCCATGTGCTGTCTGCTCGTGGCGATGGGTTGGCTGCTGTCCGCACTGGGGACCTTCTGGAAGGACATGCGCAACCTGGTCAGCATCTTCCTGCAGGTAGAGTTCTGGGTGAGTCCGGTCTTCTGGGAGCCTGAACGCTTCCCCAAGCCGGTGGCCCTGCTGATGTACCTCAATCCGCTGTACTACCCCATCCACGGCTATCGCGCGTCGGTGCTTTCGATGGATTTCGGCGCGCACTTCTGGCTGATCACGCTGTACTTCTGGGCACTGGTAGCATTCTTGTTGTGGTTTGGTTCGCGTGTGTTTACGCGATTGTCCAAGAGTTTTGGGGATGTGCTTTGAGTGGTATGAGTGCATTCTTCGCAGAGGGAATCGATGCCAGCCAACCTGATCTCCAACCTCATTTCTCGCTTGTCGGGAAAGCGCATTCAGCAGGCTGCCGGTTCGCGCCTGAAGCATGAACTAGACGCCGAGCAGTCGAGCGAAGAGAACCTGCCGAAGCAGCACGAGATCTTCTCCAGCGAGGCGGAGGTGCAGGCCCACCTCGGCGGCTACCAGGACGGCTCGCTCAACGAGTACATCATCGCCAAGTCCACGCGCTGGCTGGATGGGCTGCGTGTCGACGAGTTTGTTTTGCCGCCCCACTTATGCAACCTGTTGTGGGTGATTCAAGTCGTGCACTCCCGGCTTGGTCGTCCGGTACGCATTCTCGATTTCGGCGGTGGCGCTCCCACAATCGCCTTCTTGATGCATCAATTGGGGCTGTCGGCTTCACTGGACAGCTACAGAATCATCGAGAGCCCGGCTTTCGTGCAGAAGGTGCCAGCGGCGTGGCGCGAGCGGTGCGAGTATTTTGACGTGTACGACGGCGATGCCTGCGACCTGCTGATCCTGTCGAGCGTGCTGCCGTATCTGAATCGCTTTCTGGTCCAGTCCGTGTATCGCAATATCGAGAAGGCGCCGCCGGAGTTCGTCTACTTTGGCCGCACCTCATTCCTGCCCGAGTCCTATCAGCAGGAGGAGGCGTTCACGATCCAGGAATCCAGGTACAGAGAGCACGGTGCTCAAATCGACGTAGGCATGACCGATATTGAGAACAACGTGGCTCGCTACGTGAAGCGGCACTTCAAGTGGTCAGAAGTGGCTAGCGTCATTGATCCGCTAGGTTATACCCGGATCCTTTTGCTGAGCGACGAGTCGGGGCTGGAAAATATCCAGGGACTGAATCTGTATACAAATAATTCCCTGTGGGAGAGGCGTGGCTAGGATGGTGTCTTGCGAAGTGGGATTTGTCGAATGGACGTGCAGGGAAATTCAATGGGCGTGGCGTACCCTGCGCGGCTTGCCCGGACGGCGTGAGTTCAAACAACGCTACTGGGCCGCAGTCGAGCCGGTTCTCGCTGCACACCAAAACAGCTTCAGCCGTGAGGATGCCGAGGCATCGCTGCAGCCGTGGCTGAAGTCGATGGCATTCAGCCAGGGTCCCTTGCGCGATGGCTGGCCGTGGATGCCGTTTCCTGCGATCAAGTTCCTGGAGACGCTGCTGACCAAGGAGTCGCGGGTCTTCGAATTTGGCGCCGGGGGCTCTTCGGTGTTCTTTTCTTCACGAGTGGGCGAACTGGTCAGCGTCGAGCATGATCCGTACTGGTTCGAGCAGACCCAGGCAGTGATGAAGGAGCGCGAGCAGCAGCACGGATGTCGGTGGCGCGGTGTCCTGGCCGCTCCAACGCAACCTGATCACCCGATCACGCTGCCGTTTGACGATCCGCTTTCCTACACGACATCCGACGAGACGCTGGCCGGACTCTCATTCCATGCGTACGCCACTCTGATCGACGAGTACCCAGATCAGTACTTTGACGTGGTGCTGGTCGACGGAAGGGCGCGTCCATCGTGTTTCCTGCATGCGATGAGCAAGGTTCGCTTCGGCGGCTACGTCATCCTGGACAACGCTGAGCGCGAGTCGTACGCGTTCATCGAAGAGACTGCTGTCAAGCTGGGGTTCGAAGTTCAGGAGTTCTGGGGGCCGGGGCCTTACAATGACTACTGTTGGCGCACGATATTCCTGCGTCGGAGTCAGCAGTGGTTCGCTCTCAACGACCTGGACCGTCAGCTTGCCGCGTATCTCGACTTCGACAACGGCGTATTTGTCGAGGCGGGGGCGAATGACGGCATCCGCCAGAGCAACAGCCTGCATTTCGAGAGCAAGCGTGGCTGGCGCGGCATCCTTGTCGAGGCCGTGCCCGCCCTGTACGAGGAGTGTCGTCGTCACCGGCCGCATGCACAGGTCGTGTGGTCGGCGCTGGCCTCGCCAGAGCAGGTGCCCGGCAACGTGACCATCCGATATGCGGGCCTGATGTCCGTCGTCAGGGGGGGGATGCGCAGCATCGAGGAAGAAGACGCGCATATCGATGCGGGCTGCGAGGTGCAAAAGCTGGAAGCCTACGAAACCGAAGCACCTTGCGCCACGCTCAGCGGCATCCTGGACCAGTGCGGCATCTCGCATGTCGACCTGCTCTCGCTCGACGTCGAGGGTTTCGAGGCACAGGCGCTCGCCGGCCTGGATCTGTCGCGCCACCGGCCGACCTACATCCTGGTGGAAGCGCGTTATCGCGCGGACGTCGATGCGCGGCTGCTGCCGTATTACGATGCCGTGGCCGAGCTTTCTCATCACGATGTGCTCTTTCGTCTGCGCGAACACGCTTGATTCTTGAATTACTTACTATGCAGTTTCCGACCGACGACATGATTGCCGCCGTTTTCACTTGCAAAGCTGGCAAGCGTCAAGCGCTACAGCATGATTTGATTTGGGCGATCGATTTGCCCGGGAGTTCGCGGAGTCTTGACGATGATCTATGACTTTGCCAAGGGCGTATTCCTGCAAATGCGGCGCGTCCTGAATGGCGTGCGCCGGGCTTTGGGTTCCGTGGAGACAGGAGGCCATGCTAGGCAAATGACGTCGGCGGAAATCGCGAAAGATCTCGCGAAAAAAGGGGTTGTATTCAAAGGACAGGGCACGTTCTACGGCGCTCCACTTGTCAAGATGGCGGAAGGCAGCGTTATCGAACTTGGAGACGAGGTGGTGTTGTGTTCCGACTCCAACTTTACCGCGCTTGCGCTGAATCATCCGCTGAAGTTATCCACCCTTCGGCCGGGGGCGCAGATCACCATTGGCAAGTCCACCGGGATCAGCGGCGGCACCATTGTTGCTGCCAAGAGCGTGACCATTGGTAACGAAGTGCTGATGGGGGCGAACGTCAGTGTTTTTGATACTGATTTTCATCCGATCGCGGCAACCAACCGGAGACACTCCGACGATATTGAAAAAATCGGCGTTGCTCCGGTCGTGATCGGGAATAATGTGTTCATCGGCGTCGGCAGCATCATTTTGAAAGGTACGCAGATCGGTGATGATTCGGTGGTGGGCGCCGGTTCCGTGGTACATGGCGTCTTTCCAGAGCGTGTCATTCTGGCTGGCAATCCGGCAAAGGTAATTGGCTCGGTTCCCTTGTAGTTATTCTTCTATTCCTGTTGCTTAAACGTTAAATAATTGAATAGCGATTTGTGAACTCGAAGATATTTGTTCTTATCCCGGTATTCAATCGGCTCCAGCACACGCGGGAGATCATCGATTGCCTGCGCCGCCAAACAGGCGTCTCCATCCAGATCGTGATCGTCGACGACGGGTCCACGGATGGAACGGCCGAGTTCCTGGCCGGGCAAGCGGACGTAATGAGGCTCGAGGGCAATGGGCAGCTCTGGTGGGCCGGAGCAATTCATCTGGCGCTGCGGACCATACACCCGCTGCTGCGGCCGGGCGACTTCTTCGTCTTCGTAAACAACGACACGAAGGTCGACGACGATTTTCTGTCGGTACTCGCGGCGACCAGCCAGATTCATGGGCGCGCGGTGGTCGGCAGCATCGTGCGCGACGCCAAGCCTCCGCATGAACTTCTGGATATCGGTCCGAAGGGTGATTTGTGGAACATGGCGATCTGGGACATTGTCCGCGACTTGCCGGCGGATGAGCGCGCGCAGCCGCGCGAAGTCTACGAGGTGGATTTCCTGCCGGGGCGCGGTACTTTGTATCCCGGCGAGGTGCTGGACCGGATCGGCTACATGCGTCCCAGGCTGCTGCCTCACTATCACGCAGACTACGAGTTTGCCGATCGTGCGCGCCGCGCCGGATTCCCGCTGCTGGTGGCGTCCGCTGCCGTAACCTATTCAACCGATGCCTTCGGGAACCAGCGCAAGGTCGCCTCGTTCTGGCGTCGCAAGTTTGGCAAGGGCTCGCCCGACAACACCTTGCAGAAGGTGGCGTTCTTCTGCTTGGTCGGCTCACCGGCGCAACGGCTCTCGGCGATACCGCGGCTGCTGACGGCGCAAGTGAACAGAGCGCTCCACCCGGTCAAGGTGCGAGCCTTCTGGATCGTACGCAGGTCGATCTCGACGTCCGTCCACATTCTCCTGCGTAGAAGGCGGCATGCTTTGCTGTGCGATCGATTGCTGAGGCTTCTGGCGGCGGCCTCGCCCTCGAGCGCCGTGCGAGCGCGTCTCCTGGCTGCCCGCCATGTCTATGCCTCGGCCTCGCTAACTGAATTGCGGCGGGGGGGGGTGCTGCTGCTGGGGCCTGACGCGTCACGTCACCTCGCATTCTTCCGACCGCTGCGGGTCTCTGCGGAACTGCTGCCCGCGACTGGGGCTTTGCCTGCCAAGGCCGCCGGTGCCGACCTGGTTTTCTGCGCCGCTGGCGGTGGCAAGGTGGATGAACCCTTGCCTATGTCCGATGCGCTTGTGCAATTGGCCCGACCCGGCGGCATCCTGTGCTGTGTGAATAATACGGCGCAGGCACCGGATGACCTCATGCGTTTGGTGGAAGAGTTGGCCCGAATGCCGGAACTCAAGATTCTTGCCGATACGTTGACCAATCCATCCGTTGCGCGCGGGTTCGTGCCGCTGACCGCCGCCGGCGCGTTCGACGGTGCCAGGCCGGTCGGTGGCAAGACTGTGCCGCCCCATTTTTTCGCAGCCGTACGGTTGCGGTGACTATGAAATTACTGATCGTCGATACCTACTATCCGCGCTTTCTCACCGCGGCCATGCCGCAGGTGATGTCTGGCGGTGGCGACTATGCAAGCCTGCTCGAGAAGGTATTGCGCCTCCGTTTTGGCACGGCGGATTTTTATTCGCGTAACCTGCAAGCCCTCGGACATGACGCGCAGGACCTGATCTTCAACTGCGAGCCGCTTCAGCAGCAATGGGCGCTGGAAAACGGCGTCACGCCCCTGCGTGCGGGCCTGCGCGTGCCCACCCGCATCGCGCGCTGGCCGCTGGTGCGGCGTTTTGCGCGTGCCAACGATTCGATGCTGGGAATTGCGTTGCAGCAAATTCGCCACGCCCGGCCGGACATCCTGTACTTGCAGGATCTGAACCTGTTTTCGCGCGACTTGTTGCAGCAACTGCGTGACGAAGGCTCGATCGGGATCGCGGTGGGGCAGATCGCGTGCCCGATGCCGGAGTGGGAATACCTCGACGGCCTCGATCTGATCCTGACATCTTTCCCGCATTACGTCGGCCGCTTCCGTGAGCGCGGCATTGCTTCCGAGTACTTCCGCATCGGGTTTGATCCTATTGTGCTCGATGAAATCGGCAAGCCCGCGCGTGACCACGCATGCACTTTCGTGGGGGGAATCAGCGCGGCCCATGCGGGGCGTCTGAACCTGCTGGAGCAGTTGGCGCGCGAGGTCGACATGACCTTCTATGGCTACGGCGCGGATGGCTTGGACCGCAACTCGCCGATCCGCCCTCGCCATCAAGGCGAGGCGTGGTCGCTGGGCATGTACACGGCCCTCGCACGCAGCCGGATTACCGTCAATGTCCATATCGACGCCGCGGAAAACAACGCCAACAACATGCGCCTTTACGAAGCTACCGGTTGTGGCGCGCTGCTGGTGACCGACGAAAAGGCCAACCTGGCCGAATTGTTCGAACCGGAGCGCGAAGTGGTCACCTACCGCAGCCCGCAGGAGGCGGTGGAGAAGATTCGCTACTACATGGACCACCCCCAGGAAGCGAGCGCTATCGCACTCGCCGGCCAGGCCCGTACCTTGAGAGAGCACACCTATCGTCATCGGATGGACGAATTGGTGGATATCCTCACGCCCTACCTGCGCAAGCGCCGCACGAAATGAACGACATCTCCACCGACCGGTCGCGCGTGCGGCACTACTGCACGCTGTTCGATCGCAACTACCTGATCAAGGGACTGGCGATGTACCAGTCGCTTGAGCGGCATGCCGGCGATTTTCGCTTGCACATCCTGTGCATGGATGATCATGCTTACGACCTGCTGGCGCGGCTTGCGCTGCCCCGCGCCGAACTCATTCGCCTAACTGACTTTGAAGACCAGGCCCTGCTCGCCGTCAAGGCCGACCGCACGGTGGCCGAATATTGCTGGACGTGCGCGCCATGTCTGCCGGTCTACATGCTGGAGCGCCATCCCGAGGTGGATTTCATCACCTACCTCGATGCCGATCTGCTGTTCTACTCGTCGTTGGAGCCGCTCTACGCGGAGATTGGTTCGGCCTCCAGCGTGATCGTGGAGCACCGGTTTTCGCCGCGCTTCGCGTCGGCCATCGTCAATGGACGTTACAACGTGCAGTGGGTCAGCTTCCGGCGCGATGCCGCTGGTTTGGAGACTCTCTACTGGTGGCGCGACAAGTGCATCGAATGGTGCTTCTATCGCCTGGAAGACGACCGCATGGGGGACCAGAAGTACCTTGACTGCTGGACCACCAAGTTCAAGGGCGTCCATGAGTTGCAGCACGTGGGCGCCGGCACCGGTCCCTGGAACTACGCCAACTATCGCATTCGTGACGAAGGAGGCCAAGTGTGGGTCGATGATGTGCCACTGGTCTTCTATCACTTCCACAGCTACCGCATCCTGCCGGACGGCCAGTCCATCCCGATGCCTGCCGCCTATATGGAAGGCGTGGTCTTCCCGAAGCCCATCTTTGATCGGTACGATTCGGCCATCCTGGATTCGTTGGACACTATCCGGAAAGTCGATCCGGCGTTCTCCTGTGGCATCGATGCGCCCGGAGAAGCACTTCGCGCGGTCCACACGACCAAGAGTACGCATTCGCCTGATCATGGTGCCCAAGTTGCCGGAGGGCGGATCCGGGCCAAGCTGTCGTCTTTATGGCGTTCACTCAGGAACCGGTAACGCCGCATTTTTTTGCAACCATTGGACGTGTATCGGCATGTCGCATGGTTGTGTGCCCCTTAATTTAGGCAAAGGCGATAGAGGAATGTTGACCCTGGGCTTTTTATACTTGTCCGAAGTATGAGGATCGCAATTGTCGATACCTACTACCCGGCTTTCCTGGCGGCCCATTATGCTGACCGGCCTCACCTGAAAGACGCGCCGTACAGTCAGCAGCGCGATGAACTGCTGGACCGATGCTTTGGCACGTCGGATTTCTATTCTCGCCACCTCAAGGCGCTCGGGTGCGATGCACAGGATCTGATCGTCAACTGCGTGCCGCTGCAGGAAGCGTGGGCGCGGGAGCATCGGGTCCGCTACAGCGCGCTGGCCCTGAGGGTGCCCCATCGTTTCTTCCGGCTACCCTGGATTGGGCGTCGACTCGCGGCCTTGCCAGGGCTGGTGGAGATCGCCGTCGCGCAGGTGGAAGCCTTTGCTCCTGACGTCTTGTATTGCCAGGACCTGAGCTTTTTCCCTCCGGAGGTGCTGGCCCGGCTGCGTAAGCATGTGCGCATGATCGTCGGGCAGATCGCGTGCCCGTTGCCGCCAGAGTCCTTTCTCAAGGGTTACGACCTGATCCTGACCTCCTTTCCGCACTTTGTGCCGCAGTTGCGTGCGCTGGGTGTGGCGTCGGAGTATTTCCGCATCGGCTTCGACACCCGCGTGCTGGAGAAGCTGGGGGATGTGCCCAAGGACCTGGACGCAAGTTTCGTCGGCGGCATCAGCAGGCATCATGGCAAGGCCATTCCGGTGCTGGAGTACTTGGCCCGCAACACCCCCATGAAGTTCTTCGGCTACGGTGCGGCCAGCCTGGACGCCGGCTCACCTATTCGTGCCCGCCACTACGGCGAGGTCTGGGGCCTGGACATGTACCGGGCACAGGCGCGCAGCCGCATCACGCTGAACCGCCATATTAATGTGGCGGAGAACAATGCCAACAACATGCGTCTTTACGAAGCCACCGGCGTTGGCGCGTTGCTGCTGACTGATCGCAAGGACAACCTGGGCGAGTTGTTCGAAATCGGCAAGGAAGTCGTGACCTATTCAAGCGCGGAAGAGGCCGCTGAACTGATCCGCTACTACCTGGCCCACCCGGAGGAGGCGCAGGCAATTGCCCGTGCCGGTCAGGCCCGGACGTTGCGCGAACACACCTACCGGCACCGCATGGAAGAACTGGTGCCGATTCTCGAGCGGCATCTTGGCGCCGACCGCCGATGAGCCTGTCAATCCGGCCTTTGATGCGTTCATCAAGCTGGTACGGCGAAAATACCCCGCGCTTCGCTTCGATATCGGTAATGCCGCGTCGCTGAGGTGCGGTGGCGATGCGTTCGGCATGATGATCTCGGGCTGCTGCCTTCCCGGTGTCAGGTGGCCGTTGCAGTGGCCGCGCGGGCTCCCCATCCTTTAACCGCCCCCCCGGTGGGGTTTGGCCACCCTAGCACGTCCTGCCGCAAGCAGGCCAGCCGAGTCGAGGCGGTGGGGATAAATTTCAACGAGTTCCAGTTCCTGAAGCTGCTGTCACGCCATGGCCAGGAGTCGATCGCCACGTCGCATACCCTGGACGAACAGGTCCGGCGCAGCGATGGATCCAACAGCACCTATGTGTGCAGGAAGAAAGCCCAATGACCACGCGTTATTTTTGCACGCTGTTTGACAGCGGCTATTTGCTCAAGGGGGTGGCCATGCTGCGCAGCCTGGCCCGCTTCTGTCCCGGCGCCAGAGTATTCGTGCTGTGCATGGATGACCAGGCCCGGTGCATCCTGGAGCGCCTGGACCTGCCCTTTGTTTCCTGCATCTCCTTGGCCGATATTGAGGACGAGGCACTGCGCAAGGCTAAGGCCGACCGTGGCGTGGCAGAGTACTGCTGGACGCTCTCGCCCTGCCTGCCCTGGTATGTCATGCAGCAGCATCCAGAGGTCGATTTCCTTACCTATCTCGATGCGGACTTGCTCTTCTATTCGAATGTGCTGCCATTGTTCGACGAGATCGGCGACGCTTCCGTTGCCATCATCGAGCACCGCTTCACCGAACGACTCCGGGACCGTGATGTCAACGGTCGCTTCTGCGTCGAGTGGGTCAGCTTCCGCCGCGATGAGCAGGGTATGGCGTGTCTTTCGCGCTGGCGCGAGCAGTGCATCGAATGGTGCTACTACCGCCTCGAGGACGGTAAGATGGGCGACCAGAAGTACCTGGACGAATGGCCGGGCCGCTATTCGGCCTGCCACATCCTCATGCACCCGGGCGCTGGCATCGCGCCCTGGAACTACGCGCAATACCATTTCGGCAAGGATGAGGCCGGGAGGATCAAGGTGGAAGGCGCCCCTCTCGTTTTCTATCATTTCCATCAGTTCCAGCTACTGGACAACGGCAAGTTCGACCGCCTTTCCACCTTCTACACCTCCGAGTGCCGTGAGCCGGCTGCGGTTTATGAAGCCTATGAAACCGAGTTGAAGCAATGCCTCGTCGACGTGCGGGCCGTGGTTCCCGGTTTCAGGGGCGGACTGAGGCCGGCTTCCAAAGTGCATGGCCGCCGCTTTGTCCAGCAGTTCGTGCCCATGTGGGCAAAGGAAGTCGCGCGCCGTTTCCTGCGCTACTGATCCATGAGTCCAGATCCAGTCATCTCCGTCATCACGGTGTGTTACAACAGTGCGGCGACGCTGGAGCGTACGCTGCAGTCCGTGGCCGAGCAGGATTGGCCAAGGGTCCAGCACGTCGTTATCGATGGCGGTTCGAGGGACGGCACCCTTGAAATCTTGGAACGTTTTCGCCCGCGTCTGGCGCATGTGGTGAGCGAGCGCGACAAGGGCATTTACGACGCCATGAACAAAGGCCTGGATCGCGTCAGCGGCGACATCGTCTGTTTTCTCAACGCCGACGATCAGTATGCGTCGCTTCAGGTCTTGTCCCGAGTCGCAGCGCAGATGCGCGAATACAGACTCGATGCTTTGATGGGCGATGTGGGGTTCTTCCATGAAAAAGACCCCGCCCGCATGGTGCGGCGCTATCGCTCCGACCGATTCCATCCGGGGCGGCTGGCCTGGGGCTGGATGCCAGCCCATCCGGCGCTGTTTCTGCGCAAGGAAGTGGTGCGCCGCGTTGGCCGCTTCAAGTCTGATTACCGCATAGCCGGGGATTTCGAATTTATCGTGCGTGCCTTCCATGGCCACGCGTTGCGCTATCGCCATCAGCCGGAGGTGCTGGTGCACATGCAGACCGGCGGTGCAAGCACTGCCGGCTGGCGGGCGAAGATCCAACTCAATAAGGAAGTGCTGCGCGCCTGTCGCGAGAACGGTTTGCGCACCAATATGCTCAAGATATTGTCCAAGTATCCGGCCAAGCTGCTGGAGCTGCTCCACCCATGAAGGTTCTGGTCAGTGGTGCAAACGGCTTTATCGGTCGTGCTTTGTGTCCGTATCTGTCGTCTCTGGGGCACGCAGTGGTGCCGGCAGTGCGCCGGCCCTGCGACATGGCGGGCGCGCATGTCGTCGGCGATGAGGCTTCCTGGAAGGACGCGCTGGAGGGCTGCGACAGCGTCGTGCATCTGGCCGGCCGTGCCCATGTGATGCGCGACCAGGCGGTCGATCCGCTGCAGGCCTTTCGTGCTGCCAATGTGGACGCCACGTTGGCCTTGGCGTACCTTGCCGCCAAGGCCGGCGTGCGCCGCTTCGTTTTCATGAGTACGATCAAGGTCAATGGTGAACACACGGCACCCGGCACGAGTTTCGGGCCCGCCGATGCTCCGGCGCCCGAAGATCCTTATGGACGTTCCAAATGGGAGGCGGAGGAGGGCCTGCTCGAAATCGCAAGAGCCTCGGAGCTGGAGGTCGTGATCGTTCGTCCGCCCATGGTGTACGGGCCTGGCGCGAAGGGCAATTTCGCCACGCTGGTCAAATGCGTAAGGAAGGGCCTGCCTCTGCCTCTGGGCGCGGTGCATAACCGTCGTTCGCTGGTCGCGCTGGACAATCTGCTGAGCCTCACTGCGTTGTGTGCGGATCGCACCGCCTCGCCAGCGGCCGCCAACCAGATCTTCCTGGTTTCGGACGGCCGCGATGTGTCGACCACGGAATTGCTGCGCGCGATCGCCGGCGCTTACGGCCGCAGCCTGCGTCTGATTCCGGTACCGGTCGGTTTGATATGCTTGGGGGCTCGCCTTTTGGGCAAGACCGCCACGACTGATCGTCTGCTGGGATCGCTGGCAGTAGACGATTCGAAGACGCGTGATCTGCTCGGATGGCGTCCGCAAGTGAGCATGGGTGAACAACTGCGAAAGATGGCGAATGCTGCGACTGATTGATTTCCTCCTGGCCGCCTTCGGCCTGATTTGTGGCCTGCCGGTCCTGCTCTTCCTGCTGATCCTCGGATTGGCGGATACCGGTTCTCCACTGTTTTTCCAGACGCGTGTGGGCCGCGGCAAGAGGCTTTTCACCCTGGTCAAATTCCGCACCATGAAGCCGCACACCACTTCGGTGGCCACGCATCTGGTCGATCCTTCCGCCGTCACGCGCCTGGGGAGATTCCTTCGGCGCAGCAAGCTGGATGAACTGCCCCAGTTGTGGAATGTCCTGCTCGGCGATATGAGTCTCGTCGGCCCGCGTCCCTGTCTGCCCAATCAAAAGGACTTGATAAACGAACGCGCCGCGCGCGGTGTCTTCGATGCGCGTCCCGGCATTACCGGGCTGGCTCAGGTCCAGGGCATCGACATGTCCACGCCGAAGCTCCTGGCGGAAACCGACGCCCGCATGCTGGAAACTCTGAATGCGATCGCGTACTTCAGGTACATCCTGCAAACAGTTGCCGGGTCGGGCAGGGGCGACCGTATCAAGTCGTAGCGAGTTCCAAGTGCCTCAAGTAGGCGAATTTGACGAGGATGGGCAAATAGGCGATTCAGCCTGACGGGGCATGGTCGATGAAGTGCAGAAGCTGCCCCGAGGCGGGAAGGGAGCCTTGCCGCAACTCGGTAGCGGCCGGCGCAGGGCCGCGACATCGAACTGAAACTCGACGTGAGCAATGAATCCGTCCACAACCGGACCCATGCTTGGTGCGGACGATGCCGGTACGGCGTGCCGGCTGACCAGCAGGGCGGTCCCCTGTTTGCTGGCAGATGCCCTGATCGCGACCGCCGTCGGGGTCCTGCGCACATTCCCGGGTGCGTTTGATTTTAGCGCGAATGTTATCAGTCGCCAGGCTTGCAAAGCGATCATCGATCGTCCAGCGTTCGGCGCTTTCGTGGACCGGAGGCTGTCCACGCTGCCTCGCCCAATCAGCCGACGCGGGGCGGCAACAATGCGAAAATGCATCATGACATTGATCAGCAGGCGCTGGATCGACGGCTCATCTGACAGCACATTGATGTCCTTCCGTCTGCCACCCAATAGTCCCGAACTGAACTCGAGCGAAATCGCTCGGAAGCACGCGATCGACTACTGGCGGCGCTTCATCACCTTGGTCAGGGAAACCGTCGGTGTCGAGCTCGGCACGCTGCTTGACGGTTCTGGCTCCAAGTTTGAAATCCGTTTCTCGTTAACACTTACCAACGTGACACACATCGATTCAACAGGGATCTAACTATGAAAAAAATATTGTCCCGACTTGTTGTCCCAGTGTTGGGTCTGCCAAGGGTAACCAAGCGGATCATCGCTCTGCTGGTCGACATGAGCCTCTGTGTTCTGACGGTCTGGCTTGCCTACTACCTGCGCTTGGGTGAGTTTGTCGCACTCTCTGGCAGCGCATTGATTGCTGTCGGTGTGTCGATGGCGATGGCGTTACCGGTATTTATCGTCTCTGGACTCTATCGGGCCATCTTCCGCTACAGCGGTTGGCCCGCATTGCTGGCCGTCGCGAGGGCCGTGGGTATCTACGGGCTGCTCTATGCGTCGATCTTTACTGCGATTGGGGGCACCGGCGTTCCTCGCACTGTCGGTATTATCCAGCCCATCCTTCTGCTTCTGTTTGTGGGAGCGTCGAGAGCGCTGGCTCGTGTATGGCTGGGTGACCAGTACCAGAGCATTCAGAAACAGGCGTCTCGTCCCAAGGTGCTCATCTATGGCGCAGGTCGTACGGGCCGTCAACTGGCTGCCGCTATGGCCAACAGTCACGAAATGCAGGTGGTGGGGTTTCTGGATGACGATGACCGATTGCATGGCCACGTGCTCAATGGTCAGCCTATCTACAATCCGGGCGATTTGACCAACCTGGTTGTGTTTCTGAACATCAGTGACGTGCTGCTGGCGTTGCCCAGCGTCAGCCGCAAACGCCGGAACGAAATCCTGAGCCAGATTCGGAGTGCGCATGTCTCGGTGCGCACGCTCCCCAGCGTGACGGATTTGGCGCAAGGCAAGGTGAGTGTTTCGGATCTTCGAGAACTGGACATCGATGACCTTCTCGGCCGTGAGCCGGTCATACCTAATCACATCCTGCTCGCGAAGAACATCGTCGGCAAGGTGGTATTGGTGACGGGGGCAGGCGGGTCGATTGGCAGCGAGCTTTGTCGCCAGATACTCGCCGTGGGGCCCGCCAAGTTGCTGCTCATCGAGCAGAGTGAATTCGCCCTCTACGCGATTCACCAGGAACTGGAGCAAAAGATAGCCGAACGCCAAATCGCGCTGGTGCCGCTACTGGGCTCGGTTCAAGATGGCGACCGGATGGGAGAGATCTTGTCTACCTGGCATCCGGACACCGTTTACCATGCAGCAGCTTATAAGCACGTGCCTCTGGTTGAACACAACCCGGCCGAAGGCATCAAGAACAACGTACTGGGCACCCTGCATACGGCGCAGGCTGCGATTGAGAACGATGTGCCTGATTTTGTGCTGATCAGCACCGACAAGGCCGTGCGCCCCACCAACATCATGGGAGCCAGTAAACGCCTGGCGGAAATGGCGTTGCAGGCTTTGGCCGCCACGAATCCTAGCACTAAATTCACGATGGTGCGCTTTGGCAATGTGCTGGGTTCGTCAGGCTCGGTGGTGCCGAAGTTCCGCCAACAGATTCGCGATGGTGGGCCGATCACGCTGACCCATCCGGAGATCACCCGCTACTTCATGACCATTCCTGAAGCGGCGCAGTTGGTCATTCAGGCTGGAGCGATGGCCAAGGGGGGGGACGTGTTCGTGCTCGACATGGGCCAGGCTGTGAAGATAGTGGATCTGGCGCGCCGGATGATCGAGCTCTCCGGTTTGACCGTCAAAGACGAGCAGAACCCGGATGGCGACATCGAAATCGCGATCACTGGCCTGCGTCTCGGGGAAAAGCTCTACGAGGAGCTGCTGATCGGCGACAACCCCAAATCCACCTCGCATCCCAGAATCATGAAGGCACACGAGGACTTCATCCCGTGGGTCGAGCTCGAGGGCAGGCTGAACGCCTTGGAGATGGCGCTCAATGTCAAGGATGTCGGCGTCATCCGGTTGATGATGGAGGAGTTGGTTTCCGGCTATACGCCCAGTGACGAGATCGTCGATTGGGTGTATTTGGAGCAGGAAGCCGAAGCGCAGGCGCTGGGTCTGGGGCGCTAGCGGGAGTCGCCGCGCTCATTCGGACGGCATGCTGGATGCCTGTCAGATTTCAAGTGTGCCGAGGTTACGAGACGATACCGAAAGGAACGCCTCCATGACCGACGTGACAAGAATAACAAGAAAGAACAGGAATTCCGAAGGTGCCCAAGCGACCGACTGACGCCCTGCCGCTCAAGCGCAGGGAAAGGATACGGAGTTGATTCCGGGCAAATCGGGATTGTCCGCACGCTCGCGGCGTTGCTGTTGAAACAGGGGCGGCGACTTTAGTGCTTGTGCGCCTGCTGCCGCGGCCCCTTCCTCACCACCATCCACTTCGGCGTCCTGAACCGCACGATGCTCATATAGAGCCACACGTACGCAACCGCGAACACGATCACGAACGCGAACAGATGCACCGTATGCCGCCAGAACAGCGTCGCCGGGATGACGGCGAGCAGGCACAGCAGCCACAGGTACGGCGACGTCAGCGAATTGCGCTTCGTCAGGTCGTGCGCGGCCTTCGTGCCGACCGCCCAGCGCATCAGCCGCTTGTAGACCAGCATGTGCAGGTGCACGCCGTCGGGGATGCCGGGCGACATGCCGCGGATGAATTTCTTCCGGTAGATCGAGAAGCACGTCTCGAAGATCGGATACATGAACAGCAGCACCGGATACCACGCCGATACCTCGCGGTGCCGCATCACGAGCAGGATTGACAGCTCGGCCAGCATGAAGCCGATGAAGTACGCGCCGCCGTCGCCCAGGAAGATCAGGCCCGCCGGAAAATTCCACAGGAAGAAGCCGATCACCGCGCCCATCATGATCAACGACGCCGACAGCACGACCGGCTCGCTGACCTGGAACGACACGTACGCGAGCGACGCGAACATCATGAAGCTCACCATCGACGCGAGCCCGTTGAAGCCGTCGATAATGTTGACCGCATTCGCGAGCGCGGCGACGGCGAGCACCGTCACGAACGCCGAGATCGCCACATAGCCGAGCAGGAAGTCGAGCGGCGGCACGCTGATGCGCGTCACCGCGACATGCATCGTGAAGAAGGCGAGCGCGGCCGCGCCCATCGTGCAGATCAGCCGCGCGCGCGGCGACACGCGCTTGGTCAGGTCCTCGACGAGCCCGGACAGGAACGCCGGCGCGCCGCATGCGACGAGGCCGAGCACGCTGCCGGCGATCGTCGGGTAGCGGCCGATCAGCAGCAGCGCCGACGCGATGACGCCGGCGAGGATGCCGATGCCGCCCACTCGCGGCACCGGGCGCGCATGGAACTTCTGCACGCCGGCCAGATCGCTGTCGACAGAGAATTTCTCGTGCAAATGCGCGTACCGCACGATGAAAAGCGTGACGAGCAGGGAAACGATGAAGCCGGATGCGAAGCTGAGCATAAAACAGCCCGGAACGAGGACAGCGGATTATACAAAACCGCGCGGGTTGCCTTCCTGCCAGCGCCAATGGTCGCGGCACATCTCGTCGAGGCCGTATTTCGCACGCCAGCCGATGATCTCGGCCGCCGCCTGCGGGTTCGCGTAGCATTCGGCGACGTCGCCCGGCCGGCGCGCGACGAGCTCGTATGGCACCTTGCGGCCCGACGCCTGCTCGAACGCGCGCACGACCTCGAGCACGCTGTAGCCGCGGCCGGTGCCGAGGTTCACGACGAAGCTGCCATTGCGGCGCGCAAGCGCATCGAGCGCGGCGATGTGGCCCTGCGCGAGATCGACGACGTGGATGTAGTCGCGCACGCCGGTGCCGTCTTGCGTCGGGTAGTCGGAGCCGAACACCCGCAGCCTGTCGAGCTTGCCGACGGCGACCTGCGCGACGTACGGCATCAGGTTGTTCGGGATGCCCGCCGGATCCTCGCCGATCAGCCCGCTCGCATGCGCGCCGACCGGATTGAAGTAGCGCAGCGTCGCGATCCGCCACGACGGATCGGCGACCTGCAGGTCGCGCAGCACCTGCTCGGCGATCAGCTTGCTCTGTCCGTACGGGTTGGTTGCCGACAGCGGGAACGATTCGTCGATCGGCGAGCGCTCGGGCACGCCGTAGACGGTCGCCGACGAGCTGAACACGAAGTCCTTCACGTTGCGCTCGCGCATCACCTTCAGCACGGCGAGCAGGCCGCCGATGTTGTTCTGATAGTACTCGAGCGGCTTGCTGACCGACTCGCCGACCGCTTTCAGCGCCGCGAAGTGGATCGCCGCGGTGATCGGATGCGCGTCGAACAGCCGGCCGACCGCGGCTTCGTCGCGCACGTCGATCTCGTGGAACGCGACGGTCTTGCCGGTGATCCGTTCGATCCGGTTGACCGCTTCGCGCTTGCTGTTCACGAGATTGTCGGCGATGACGACGTCATAGCCGTGATCGAGCAGTTCGACTGCCGTATGCGAGCCGATGAAACCGGCACCGCCAGTGACGAGAATCGTGCCTTTTTCCGCCATGATCGGTATACCCCCTCAGAGTGTGATGCCCGTTAGCGCATGGATAGTATGCCTGTAGCGGGCGACGACCTGTTGCTCGTCGAACTCGGCCGCGACCTTGCGCCGGCCGCGCGCGCCCATCGCTTCGCGGCCGGCCGGGCCGAGTTCGATCATTTGCGTGAGCCGGTCGGCGAGACTCGCGCTGTCGCGCGCCGCGCACAGCAGGCCGGTCTCGCCGTCCGCGACGACGTCGCGGCAGCCCGGCACGTCGGTCGCGACGATCGGCCGGCCCATCGCCGACGCTTCCATCAATGTGCGCGGCACGCCCTCGCGGTACGACGGCAGCACGACGCAGTCGGCCGCGGCGATGTGCGGCCGCACGTCGTGCGCCTCGCCGAGATACTCGATGAGGCCTTCGTTCACCCACGCGTCGACGTCCGCACCGCCGATCGCGCTCGGGTTGTCGACGCCGAGCGGGCCGAGCAGCTGGAAGCGCGCGTGAGGATGGCGCGCGCGCACCGCGCGCGCGGCCTCGACGTACTCGCGCACGCCCTTGTCCCACAGCAGCCGGCCGATCAGGATGAACACGGGCGCATCCGTGCCCGGCAGCGGCACCGGCGCGAACTGCTCGAGATCGACGCCTTCGCCATGCAGCAGCCGGGCGCGCTCCGGGTGCGCGAGCAGCCGCTCGTCGGAGAAGGTCGCGAGGTCGTCGCGATTCAGGAACCAGACTTCGCGCGGGAAGCGGAACGCGAAACGGTACAGGCGCTTCGCGACCGCGGCCGCGCGGCTCTTCTGGATGAACACGTAGCCGAGCCCGGTCGTCACCGCGATCGACGGCACGCGCGCGAGCCATGCGGCGATCGAGCCGTAGATGTTCGGCTTGATCGTGTAATGGAACACGAGGTCGGGCCGCAGCGCGCGGTAATGGCGGCGGAGCGCGGCGAGCGTGCCGAGGTCCTCGCGCGGGCTGGTGCCTTTCGACGCGACGGACAGCGGCACGTAGCGGCAGCCCATCTGCTCGAGCAGCGGGACGGTGCGGTCGTGCGGCGCGATGACGAGCACCTCGCAGCCGCGCGACACGAGCATGCGGATCAGCCCCTGGCGGTACGTGTAGATGGCCCAGGCGGTGTTGCAGACGAGCGCGATGCGCAGCGGGGACGACGAAGTCATGGATGAAGGCGAATGAACCGATCGATCAGGCATCACGCGGACGTGCGGCCGGCGAACAGCGCGCGCTTGACGCGCTGCAGCGTGCGGTAGGGCGTCACGAAGTGCAGCAGGTTCTTGACGAGACCTGCCCAGTCGTATGGATTGAGCGCGTTGAAATGGCGCAGCAGCAGCGCGAGCGTGGACATCAGCTGGCGCCGCCGCTTGGTCGCGCTGATCCCGCCTTCGTTCAGCTCGTAATAGAGGCCGAGCTCGGGCAGGTTCGCGCAATCGTAGCGCTGCATCAGCCGCAGGAACAGGTCGAGATCCTCGGCGGCGCGGTATTGCGCGCGGTAGTTGCCGACCTCGCGCACCGCATCGATCCGCAGCATCACCGACGGATGGACGAGCGGCGAGCGCAGGAAGCGGGTGCGGCGCAGCGCGCGCGGGTCGGCGGGCGGCGTCAGCATGAAGCGCGGCGTGCCGTCGCGCGACACGACCTGGGTCCACATGCCGACGCACGCGACGCGCGGATGCGCGTCGAGGTATGCGATCTGTTTCGCGAGCCGCCGCGGCGCGGCGAGGTCGCCCGCGTCGATGCGGGCCGCATAGCGAAAGCCGCGCGCCGCGAGCGCGTCGATGCCGGCCTCGAGCGCGCGCTCGATCCCGACGTTTGTCGGCATCCGCAGCACGTCGATGGCGAGGCCCGGGATGGCCGGCGCGGCGATCGGCGGCGTGCTGCCGTCATCGACGATCAGCACGTGCACCGGGGCGTCCTCGCTGAACGACGCGAGGGAGCGCACGACGTCGTTCTGCGCGTTGTAGGCCGGCATCAGCACGGCGACGTCGTCGAGCGGGCCGGCTTCGTGCGGCGAGGGGGTAAGGGACGTCATGAGCGCAGCTTGAGACGGATGTAGTAGAAGTTGACCGCGGCGGCGGCCAGGTAGCCGCCTGCGAGCCCGACGAGCGCGCCGTACAGGCCGAGCCGCGGGATCGCGAGCAGGTTGACGACGGCGGCGATCGCGAGCGCGAGCAGCCATTTCGTCAACAACACGAATTTGGCTTGATATTTGAGCAGCACGAGATTGCCTATCGCCTCGATGCCGGCCGGCACGGACAGCCAGACCGCCCAGCGGAGGATGTCGACCGACGCCTCGTAGCCGGGCCCGAACACCTTGCCGATGATGAGCGGCGCGAGCGCGTCGAGCACGAGCGCGCCGGCGACCATCAGCCCGGCGGTCATCGCGGTCAGGCGCACGATGTTGCGGCGCAGCCGGACGACGTCCTGCACGCGGTAGACGAACGCGGGCGCGATGGTTTGCGCGAGCATCAGCGCGAGCGCGATCCAGTTCTCGTTCAGCTGCTGCGCGGCCGAATAGCGGCCGAGATCGGCGAACGACACGTGACGCTCGAGCATCAGGCGGTCGAGCTTGAGGAACAGGTACATGCAGATGAGGCCGAGCCAGAACACGGTGCCGGCCGTCGCGAAGTGCCGGAACAGCGGGCGTTCGATCGTCCAGCCGAGCGTGCCGCCGTTGCGCCGCCGGTAATACAGCAGCAGCACCATGCCGATCGCGGCGGCTTCGAGCGCCCAGAGCCAGGAAAATCGTGCGGGCGCGGCCGCGGCGCGCACCAGCAGCCAGACGAGCGCCGCCTTCGCGAGCGCGACGAACATGCTGGTCACGAGCTGCGGCTTGCTGTACGTCATGCTTTGCAGCCACGCGTTGACCACGCCGACGAACGGCTCGCGGAAAATCATCGTGACCGCGAGGCCGGCGAGCATCGCGCCGACGAGCGGATCGAACGCGCCGGCGGCGATGGCGATCCAGGTCGCCGCGAGCGCGGCGGCGGACACCGCGAACCGCAATGCGAACGCGCTGCCGAGCACCGGCCCGAGTGGCGCGCCGTGCCGCTGCACGATGGTCGGCACCAGGATTTCGGCGCCGCAGACCCAGGTGAGCGGCGCGAGCACGAGCAGCAGCGTGTTCGCATACTGCCATTTGCCGAATACGTCGGGGCCGAAGTAGCGGGCCAGCAGGCCGCTGACCGCGATCGCGACGGCGATCTGCGTGACCCGTTCGAGCCCCAGCCAGACGAGGTTCGCGAGCGCCTTCGCGACGTCCGGATTCGCGATGCGCTTCAGCATGATGCGGCGTCCCGGCAGGCGCGCGAGGTGGCCGGGACGATGCGGGAAGGCGGCAACATTGCGGCGGCGGGACGGCTAGGCATTAAAATGAGGAAATCCGCTTCTGGAAAACCAGCGATTATAAGTTGTATCCGGACCGCATCCGTCGCCGCCGCGTGTGGCGGAGCGGTTCCGGAATCGGCGGTGCGGCGGCGTTCTCGCGCCGGCGGCGAAGCGGCCAAAGGCGAAGCGGCCAAATTTCCCTGTGCAGGTAACTGAGAGAGAATCGATGATCTCCCAATCCATCTTCAAGGCATATGACATTCGCGGCGTGGTCGGCAAGACACTCGACGCCGACACCGCACGCGCAATCGGCCGCGCGTTCGGCAGTGAAGTGCGCGCGCAAGGCGGCGACGCGGTGGTCGTCGCGCGCGACGGCCGCCTGTCCGGCCCTGAACTCGTCGGCGCGCTCGCCGACGGCCTGCGCGCGGCGGGCGTCGACGTCGTCGACGTCGGCATGGTGCCGACGCCGGTCGGCTATTTCGCGGCCAGCGTGCCGCTCGCGCTCGCGGGCGGCGAGCGCCGCATCGATTCGTGCATCGTCGTCACCGGCAGCCACAACCCGCCCGACTACAACGGCTTCAAGATGGTGCTGCGCGGCGCCGCGATCTATGGCGAGCAGATCCAGGCGCTTTATCGCCGCATCGTTGACGCCCGCTTCGAGTCGGGCAGCGGCAGCTACGAGCAATGCGACGTCGAGGACGCGTACATCGAGCGCATCGTCGGAGACATCCGGCTCGCGCGGCCGCTGAAGCTCGTCGTCGACACCGGCAACGGCGTCGCCGGCCGGCTCGCGCCGCGCCTGTTCAAGGCGCTCGGCTGCGAGCTCGTCGAGCTGTTCACCGAGATCGACGGCAATTTCCCGAACCACCATCCGGACCCCGCGCATCCGGAAAACCTGCAGGACGTGATCCGCGCGCTGAAGGAAACCGACGCCGAGATCGGCTTCGCGTTCGACGGCGACGGCGACCGCCTCGGCGTCGTCACGAAGGACGGCCAGATCATCTATCCGGACCGCCAGCTGATGCTGTTCGCCGAGGAAGTGCTGTCGCGCAATCCGGGCGCGCAGATCATCTACGACGTGAAGTGCACGCGCCATCTCGCGCAGTGGGTGCGCGAGAAGGGCGGCCAGCCGCTGATGTGGAAGACCGGCCATTCGCTCGTCAAGGCGAAGCTGCGCGAGACCGGCGCGCCGCTCGCGGGCGAGATGAGCGGCCACGTGTTCTTCAAGGATCGCTGGTACGGTTTCGACGACGGCCTCTACACCGGCGCGCGCCTGCTGGAAATCCTCACGAAGGTGGCGGACCCGAGCGCGCTGCTCAACGGCCTGCCGAACGCGATGTCGACGCCGGAACTGCAGCTCAAGCTCGAGGAGGGCGAGAACTTCCGCCTGATCGAGCGCCTGCAGAAGGAAGCGACGTTCGACGGCGCCGACGAGGTGGTGAAGATCGACGGCCTGCGGGTCGAGTATCCGGACGGCTTCGGTCTCGCGCGCTCGTCGAACACGACGCCGGTCGTCGTGCTGCGCTTCGAGGCCGAGACGCAGGCCGGCCTGGAGCGCATCAAGGCGGACTTCCGCCGCGTGCTGACGGCCGCGAAGCCGGACGTGCAGCTGCCGTTCTGAGCGGGGTGGCGTGCGAGGCGGCCGGCGGCCGCCGCGTTGCGCTATCGCAATGCGTTCACCGAAAAGCGGCACGCGCGAAAAGCGCGTGGCCGCTTTTTGTCTATCCGCGCCGCCGGCCGCGATAAAATCGCATCTTTATGCCTGTGCCGGCGCTTCGCCGGCGTTCTTTCAGCGTGCAAAAGATCCTGATCGTGCGCGTGTCGTCGCTGGGCGACGTCGTGCACAACATGCCGGTGATCGCCGATATCCGCCGGCATCATCCCGATGCGCAAATCGACTGGCTCGTCGAGGAGGGCTTCGCCGACCTCGTGCGGCTCGTCGACGGCGTGCGCAACGTGTTGCCGTTCTCGCTGCGCCGCTGGCGCAAGCGGCCGTTCACGGGCGCGACCTGGCAGGAGATCCGCGCGTTCAGGCGGCGGCTCGCGGCCGAGCGGTACGACCTCGTGATCGACTGCCAGGGCCTCATCAAGACCGCATGGGTCGCGAGCTGGGCGCGCGGGCCGCTCGTCGGCCTCGGCAATCGCACCGACGGCGCCGGCTACGAATGGCCGGTGCGCTTCTTCTATCGCAAGCGCGTGCCGATCGCGCCGCGCACGCACGTCGTCGAGCGCTCGCGGCAACTGGTCGCGGCCGCGCTCGGCGATCCGGCGCCCGCGCCGAACGATCCGGTCGATTTCGGCCTCGATACCCGGGCGGCGGCGCATGCGCTGTCCGCGCTCGACCTGAACCTGCCGGTGCCGTACGTGGTGTTCGTCCACGCGACGTCGCGCGCCGACAAGCAATGGCCGGACGCCGCATGGATCGAGCTCGGCCAGTCGCTCGTGAAGCGCGGCGCGTCGCTCGTGCTGCCGTGGGGCAACGATGCGGAACGCGCGACGAGCGAGCGCCTCGCGAAGGAGTTCGGCGCGGCGGCGATCGTGCCGCCGAAGCTGTCGCTGCCGGCGGTCGTCGGGCTGATCGACGGCGCGGCGGCAACGGTCGGGGTTGACACAGGTCTGGTTCACATCGCGGCGGCACTGAAGCGCCCGACGGTCGAACTGTACAATTTCGCGACGGCGTGGCGTACCGGCGGCTACTGGTCGCCGAACGTCGTCAACCTCGGTACGGCCGGGCAGCCGCCGTCGATTTCGCAGGTGAAGTCGGCGCTCGCGGGCTTCGGTCTCCTCTAGGCTACGAAGGACGAAGGACACGAATGGCGCACGCGCGTTCGTCGCGTCAGTCGGTCCTCATACGGCAAGCGATCATGAGCGAATCCCAGATCATCGAAATCCCGTCCGCCGACTGGCGCGGGCAAAACCTGTCGGTGCCGCGCGAGCAACTGCTGGCCGCGGTCGAGGACGGCAAGGTGCTGTTCTTTCCGCATCTGCGCTTTGCGATCGAAGGCGGCGAGGAAGCGCTGCTCGATCCGAAGGTCGCCGATCCGAAGCGCAAGAACATCAGTCTCGGGCCGAACGGCGGCGCGCTCGCCGGCGTGCTCGGCGACGATGTCGCGCAGTCGGCGGTGCGCGCGCTCGTCGGACGCTATCAGCAGCAGGCCTGCGCGCTCGTCGACGGCCTGTTTCCCGAATATCGCGGCAAGCTGCGCGCCGCGCCGACCAGCCTGCGCCTGATGCAGGTCGAGACGCGCCAGACGTCGTGGCGCAAGGACGACAGCCGCCTGCACGTCGACGCGTTTCCGTCGCGGCCGAATTACGGCGAACGCATCCTGCGCGTGTTCACGAACGTGAACCCGGCGGGCGTGCCGCGCGTGTGGCGCGTCGGCGAGCCGTTCGAGGACGTCGCGAAGCGCTTCCTGCCGCACATCAAGCCGCAACTGCCGGGCTCGGCGTGGCTGCTCGACCTGCTGCACATCACGAAGACGCCGCGCAGCGCGTACGACCACCTGATGCTGAACCTGCACGACTGCATGAAGGCGGATCTCGATTACCAGAAGCATTCCCCGCAGGAAACCAAGCCGTTCCCGCCGGGCAGTGTGTGGATCTGTTTCTCGGACCAGGCATCGCATGCGGTGATGTCCGGCCAGTTCATGCTCGAACAGACGTTCTTCCTGCCGGTCGACGCGATGGTGCGGCCGGAATGCGCGCCGCTCGGCATTCTCGAGCGCCTGCAGGGCAGGGCGCTGGTTTGAGCGCGCGCCGGATGCGACGACGCGGGGTGACGCGGGTATGTTGAGGACGATCTATCGTGCGCTGTGGTGGCTCGTCGCGCCGCTCGCCGTCGTGCGTCTGCTGGTGCGCTCGCGCCGCGAGCGCGGCTACCGCGAGCATATCGGCGAGCGTTTCGGCCATGGGGCCGGCCGCGCGCCGGACGATGCCGCGCCGCTGATCTGGGTGCATGCGGTGTCGGTCGGCGAGACGCGCGCCGCGCAGCCGCTCGTCGACGCGCTGATGAAGGCGCGGCCCGACGCGCGCATCCTGCTCACCCACATGACGCCGAGCGGTCGCGCGACCGGCGAGCAGATCTTCGGTGCGCGCGTGCTGCGCTGCTACCTGCCGTACGACATGCCGGGCGCGGTGCGCCGCTTCCTGCGCGCATGGCGTCCGGCGCTCGGCCTCGTGATGGAAACCGAGGTGTGGCCGACGCTGATCGACGAATGCCGCCGCGCGGACGTGCCGCTCGTGCTGACCAACGCGCGGATGTCGGCGCGCTCGTACAAGCGTGCCGCGAAGTTCGGCGACGCGGTGCACGACGTGTTCGGCGGTTTCGCGCGCGTGCTCGCGCAAAGCCCGGCGGACGCGGAGCGCCTGACGGCGCTCGGTGCGCGCGACGTGACGGTGCTCGGCAATCTGAAATTCGACATGACGACGCCGCCGGAGCTGGCCGCGCGCGGCCGCGCGTGGCGCGAAGCGATCGGCGCGCGTCCGGTGTGGGTCGCGGCCAGCACCCGCGAGAACGAGGAGGCGCTCGTGCTGCAGGCGTTCGCGGCGATGAACACGCCGGGCGCGTTGCTGGTGCTCGTGCCGCGCCATCCGCAGCGCTTCGGCGAGGTCGAGGCGCTCGTCGCGCGCAGCGGCCTCAAGTGCGTGCGCCGCTCGGCATGGGCGGCGGATGCCGCTGCGCCCGCCGCGGGCCAGCGCGCCGCGCAGCCGCTGCCGCCGGACGTGACGGTGCTGCTCGGCGACTCGATGGGCGAACTGGGCGCGTATTACGCGGCGTCGGATGTCGCGTTCATCGGCGGCAGCCTGTTGCCGCTCGGCGGGCAGAACCTGATCGAGGCATGCGCGGTCGGCGTGCCGGTGCTGATCGGGCCGCACGTGTTCAACTTCACGCAGGCGACGGCCGATGCGGTCGCGGCCGGCGCCGCGAAGCAGGTGCAGGACCCGCTGGATCTCGCACGCGCACTCGACGCGCTGTTCGCCGACAAGGCGCGGCGCGTCGCGATGGGCGCGGCGGGTGCGGCGTTCGCCGCGCGCCATCGTGGCGCGACGGCGCGCTCGGTTGATGTGCTCGCGGCGTTGCTGCCGCCGGTGGAGCGCGGCGAGCGTGCGATGCACGACGCGCCGCCGGACGAGTAGGTGTAGCGCGACTTGCATTCGAGCGCGTCGTGCTCGAATGACCTGCAACCAGTTGAAGGGGCAAGATCGTGTCCAGTAAGCCTTGAGTCGGGTAAGTGCGCGGCTTTCTTTCTACCCATAGAGGGGGCAGAGCAAAGCGATAGAACGAACAGATCGAAAACAGTGCGATTTTGAACGGTCTATGGGTGCGGCCATTCTTAGTCGCTATTTCTCGACATGCTTTTTTTGCGATGGTGTCGCCACAGCCAAATAATCGCTACATAGGCGAACACTGCCGCAATCAGTTCGATAGTCACCCACACTACGAAATACAAGTCATCGGGATCGCGAACACCGAGCCATTCTGAAGCACGCCACCATGCGCGCGCTTCGGCTGGTGTCCACTCATTGGATAGTGGAATATAACGAGCTGAAATAAGAAATAGCCCGATAAATAGAAAAATATTAAGTAACCTAAGGGAAAATGTTGCCATGCGTGATGGCCTAAATTGTTCTATATGCGCTAAATTTTGAATCGCCAGCCGGAATTGTCTTGGTGGCCAACAATGCAGTGTGGATTCTCCGGGAATCCATACGGCTCGGTAGAGTAATGCAGCCCTGGCGAAATCCCCTCGCTACCCATTGGATGCGACCGGAACTGGCCGCGCTGGAGACCATTGATTCAGGTGAAATCGTCGATTAAACCGTCTCTCCGATACTGCGATGGGGATATTGGGTGAACATGGCGAGGCGATGGAGCGAGCAGGTCGAGAAATGTCGCGATTTTGAAAGATCTACGAATTCGGTCACTCTCAGTCACTATTTCTCGACATGCTTTTTCCAGCGATAGTAGCGCCACACCCACATGACCGCTATGTAGGCCAGCACTGCTACGATCAGTTCGATAGTTACCCACACCACGAAATACAAATCTTCGGGGTCACGGATACCTAACGCTTGTGATGTGTGCAGCCACGTGCGCATCTGGATTTCTGTCCATTCATACGGGTATGGTCGGACATAACGAAGCGATAGAGCGAGTAGACCGATAAACAGCGCAACCTTCAAGATTATGCGATTAAGGGAGACCATTTTCGGACGCTATTTCTCAACATGGCTTTTTTTCCCGCGATAGTGCCCCCACAGCTTCATGATCGCCATATAAGCGAACGTTGCCACGAGCAGATTAGTCAGCAGGACGAGCGGAATGTATAGATCGTCGGGGTCGCGAATGCCAAGCCGATTCGCAACGTGTAGCCAAGCGAGCGCTTGGCTTTCTGGCATTGGTATAGGATATGTGTGGACGTACGGTACGGAGAGACAGAACAGGCCGACGAACAGAGTCACCTTGAACAGTCTACGGACAAGTGTTGCCATACGTGACGACCTCGATTGTTCCGTATGCGTTAAGCCCTGAATTGCCGGCATGAATTTTCTTGGTATGCAGCAGCGCCGTGCGGATTCTCAGGAAATCGACACGACTAGGCAGTGTAATGCAGCCAATTGAAATGCCCTGACCACCTGCCGGATGCAATCGAAACTGTCCGCGCTTGGCGCCATTAATACGCGTTTCATCGTCAATCATTCCGTCATCTCGATACAACGCGAACCATTCGCTATGGTCCACCGGACTCCCAATCGCTGAATTAACTGTGTCCTTTATCGAAGCCCAAGCGCGAGACCCAACACCGCCTCTAGGACGGTCAACGATCCAGTATTTGCCGGCAGGAATCGGGCCGTTATCGGGCACCGCCGTACAGCCACCTCGATTCCGATAGATGCCGTTGCCGGAGAACGCATCGAACGTACCCAAACCATCAATGGTAAGGGGTGACAAAAAGGTGTTATTCACCAGAAATCTGCCGGTATAAGCCATCGACCACTCCCGCTTATCCGATGTCATTCCATGAATCGGTGAATTTGATATTGCCGTCAAGGTAGTGCCACGTGATGCGCTCATACATCATGGAGACGGCTTCAACGTGATTGAGCGCGGACGCCTGCGACAGTCTGGTATTCGCCATGCCGGGATTGATGCCGCAGACCTTAACGCCTTCGAGCAGCATCACGAAATACACTTCCTCTCTTCCCGCATCGTTGATGCGATACCACTTGATTTCGGCCGATTGCAGCGTCTGCCCCTTCGCCACGGCCTTGTAGAGATAGGGTGTCGCCGAGTCGAATTCCTTTTCGAACGCAATCGGTGAATGTGTACGTTTGCCGGTGATCTTGCCATCAGCACTATCAACCGGCAGATTTACACCGTGGCCGAAACTGATGATTTCAATGCTTCCTTCACGATCCTGGACGGTTGACGAGCCTTTGATGTCTGCGCCGCCGTCATCCTTAAGCCACATATGTGCGGGAATCGGCATATCGAAAATCCTCACTCACGAAGAAAGAGTAATGTAAGGAATCGATGCTGGCCGAGTCAATTGGCTTCGCAAAGCCGCTGGAGGCTTTTCGGCAGCGGGCTCGCTCTTGCGTGCGCAAATGCTATGTCGTTCTGCCTGGACACTTATTCAAACCGTCAACAATCCCTTCTTTTCGATGAACGCGACGACGTCTGCGACGCCTTCGAGCGCCTTCAGGTTCGTCATCACGTAAGGCCGCTCGCCGCGCATCTTCTTCGTATCGGACGCCATCACGTCGAGGTTCGCGCCGACGAGCGGCGCGAGATCGGTCTTGTTGATCACCAGCAGGTCGGATTTCGTGATGCCCGGGCCGCCCTTGCGCGGAATCTTCTCGCCGCCCGCAACGTCGATCACGTAGATCGTCAGGTCCGACAGCTCGGGGCTGAACGTCGCCGCGAGGTTGTCGCCGCCGGATTCGATGAACACGATGTCCGCGTCGGGAAAGCGCGCAAGCATCCGGTCGACCGCCTCGAGGTTGATCGACGCGTCCTCGCGGATCGCGGTGTGCGGGCAGCCGCCCGTCTCGACACCCATGATCCGTCCCTCGGGCAGCGCGCCCGCCACCGTCAGCAGGCGCTGGTCTTCCTTCGTGTAGATGTCGTTGGTGATTGCGACGAGGTCGTAGTGGCCGCGCATCGCCTTGCAGAGCATTTCGAGCAGCGTGGTCTTGCCGGAGCCGACCGGGCCGCCGATGCCGACGCGCAGCGGCGGCAGTTTCTTCGTGCGGCGGGCGGGCGGGGAGAGCGGTGCGTTCATGGAGAGTCGTGTCGAAGTCAGGAGCGGAACAACCGCGAGTATTGGGTTTCGTGCCGCGCGGACAGGATGCCGAGTTGCGGCGCGAACGTGTTGATGCGATCGGGCGGCGTCGCGAGCGCGCGGCGCACGGCCGCGTCGATCGCGCCGCGCAGCGCGACGATGATCTTCTGGCCGGCGAGCTGGCCGAGCGGCACGGCCTTCAACGCGGCGGCGGTCTGGTTTTCGACCCAGCCGAACGCGTAGGCGGCGAGCGTCGCGTCGGCGCTCGCGTCGTGCGCGACCGCCGCATACGCGAACGCGGTCGGCAGCGCGACTGGCCGCAGCGCCGACAGCGTCGCGCGGCGCGCGGCGTCGCCCCATTCGAGCGATGTGCAGAGCTGCGCGAGCGACCAGCCCATCTGCTCGGTCTCGCGGCGCAGCTCGGCCGATTCGCGGCTTGCGAGGAACCACGCGTTCTCGTATGCGAGCGCGTCGGCGTCCTGGGCTCGCCAGCGCTCGAGCTGGTGCGCGAGAAACGGCAGCTCGCCCCGCGCGAGCACATCGGACAGGCCGCTTCCGATCCAGTCGCGCGCGGTGTCGGCGTCGCGGATCAGGCCGGCGTCGAGCGCCGCCTCGAGCCCTTGCGAGTAGCTGAACGCGCCGATCGGCAGCGCGGGCGACGCGAGGTGCAGCAGCGCGACGAGTTCAGTGGTGTTCATGGCCGTGTCCGCATCCCGGACCATGCTGATGATCGTGATCGTGATCGTGATCGTGATCGTGATCGTGATCGTGATCGTGATCGTGATCGTGCGAGTGCGAGTGCGAGTCGCCGTGGTGCTCGTCGAATACCTGCTGCGCCAGTGCGTAGTCCTCGGCGAACGTTGCGTCGTGGCCGTGCCGGTGGCCGCCGCCATACGCACCGGCTTCCGGCTGGAACGTCGCGTCCACCGTTTCGACCTGCGCGCCGAGCCGCCGCAGCATGTCGGCGAGCACCGGGTCGGTTTCGAGCTTCAGGTAGCCGTCGCCGATCTCGACCGGCGTGTGGCGGTTGCCGAGGTGATAGGCGGCGCGCGTGAACGTCAGCGGATCGGGCGCGCGTACCAGCAGCACGGTTTCGGGCGCGGCGACGACCCGCACGAGCGCGCCGTCGTCGGCGACCAGCACGTCGCCGTCGGCGAGCACCGTGCCGCGCGGCAGCACGAGCGCGACGTCCTCGCCGCTGTCGAGCGTCGCCGCGAGCCGGCTGCGGCGGCGCGCGTCGTAGGTCAGCGTGAGCGTCGGCGCGCGCGCGACGAGCGACGCGGCGAGTTTTACGTTCGGGGCGATGCGTTTGTCGATCGTGCGCATGAGTCGGAAATCGTCAGGTCAGAACAGGAAATAGCGCTGCGCCATCGGCAGCACCGAGGCCGGCTCGCAGGTGAGCAGCTGGCCGTCGGCGATCACGTCGTAGGTTTCCGGATCGACGCTGATCGCCGGCCGCCACGCGTTGTGGATCATGTCGGCCTTGGTCACGTGGCGGCAGTTGCGCACCGGCACGATCCGCTTCGCGAGGCCGTAGCGCCCGGCGATGTCCGCGTCGGCGGCCATCTGCGACACGAAGGTCAGCGACGTGCGCGCGAGCGCGCCGCCGCGGGTCGCGAACATCTCGCGGTAGTGGACGGGCTGTGGCGTCGGGATCGACGCGTTCGGGTCGCCCATCTGCGCCATCGCGATCATGCCGCCCTTGACGATCATCGCGGGCTTGACGCCGAAGAACGCCGGCTCCCACAGCACCAGGTCCGCCCATTTGCCCGGCTCGATCGAGCCGACTTCGTGCGCGATGCCGTGCGTGATGGCCGGGTTGATCGTGTATTTCGCGACGTAGCGCTTCGCGCGGAAGTTGTCGTGGCGCGCGCTGTCGCCGGGCAGCGCGCCGCGCTGCACCTTCATCTTGTGCGCGGTCTGCCAGGTGCGGATGATCACCTCGCCGACGCGGCCCATCGCCTGCGAATCGGACGACAGCATCGACAGCGCGCCGAGATCGTGCAGGATGTCCTCGGCGGCGATCGTCTCGCGGCGGATCCGCGATTCGGCGAACGCGAGATCCTCGGCGATCGACGGATCGAGGTGATGGCACACCATCAGCATGTCGAGGTGCTCGTCGAGCGTGTTGATCGTGTAGGGCCGCGTCGGGTTGGTCGACGACGGCAGCACGTTCGCCTCGCCGCACACCTTCAGGATGTCCGGCGCGTGGCCGCCGCCCGCGCCCTCGGTGTGGTACGTGTGGATCGTGCGGCCCTTGAACGCGGCGACCGTCGATTCGACGAAGCCGGCTTCGTTCAGCGTATCGGTGTGGATCGCGACCTGCGTGTCGGTGTCGTCCGCGACCGACAGGCAGGCGTCGATCGCGGCGGGCGTCGTGCCCCAGTCCTCGTGCAGCTTGAGGCCGATCGCGCCGGCGGCGATCTGCTCGGTCAACGGCTGCGGCAGGCTCGCATTGCCCTTGCCGAGAAAGCCGAGGTTGACCGGCCAGCCGTCGGCCGCCTGCAGCATCCGCTCCAGGTGCCACGGGCCGGGCGTGCAGGTCGTCGCGTTGGTGCCGGTGGCCGGCCCGGTGCCGCCGCCGATCATCGTCGTGACGCCGGACGCGAGTGCCTCGTCGATCTGCTGCGGGCTGATGAAGTGGATGTGCGTGTCGATGCCGCCGGCCGTCACGATCAGGCCCTCGCCGGCGATCACCTCGGTCGCCGCGCCGATCGCGATCGTCACGCCCGGCTGGATGTCGGGGTTGCCGGCCTTGCCGATCGCGGCGATCCGGCCGTGCTTGATCGCGATGTCGGCCTTCACGATGCCCCAGTGATCGAGGATCACCGCGTTCGTGACGACGGTGTCCGCGACCTCGGCGGCGACGCGCTGCGACTGGCCCATGCCGTCGCGGATCACCTTGCCGCCGCCGAATTTCACTTCCTCGCCGTAGATCGTGCAGTCGCGTTCGATCTCGATCAGGAGCTCGGTATCGGCGAGACGGATGCGGTCGCCCGTCGTCGGGCCGAACATTTCCGCGTATGCACGGCGGCTCAAGCGTAGTGTCATGTGTGGATTCCTGAAGACCGGGGCGCTCAGAGCGGCCCCATCACCTTGCCCTGAAAACCGTAGACGGCGCGTGCGCCGGCCAGCGCGACCAGCTCGACGGTGCGCGTCTGGCCCGGCTCGAAGCGCACGGCCGTGCCGGCCGCGATGTTGAGCCGGAAGCCGCGCGCGGCCGCGCGGTCGAACGACAGCGCGTCGTTGACTTCGTGGAAGTGGTAGTGCGAGCCGACCTGCACCGGGCGGTCGCCGGTGTTCGCGACCGTCAGCGTGAGCGTCGCGCGGCCCGCGTTCAGTTCGAGCTCGCCGTCGTCGGTGAGGATTTCGCCGGGGATCATCGCGTTCTCCTTACGGAATCGGATGGTGGACCGTGACGAGCTTGGTGCCGTCCGGGAAGGTCGCCTCGACCTGGATGTCCGGAATCATCTCCGGCACGCCGTCCATCACGTCGTCGCGGGTCAGCAGCGTGGTGCCGTAGTGCATCACTTCGGCGACGGTCTTGCCGTCGCGCGCCGCTTCCATCAGCGCGGCGGTGATGAATGCGACCGCTTCCGGGTAGTTGAGCTTCAGGCCGCGCGCGCGGCGCCGTTCGGCGAGCAGCGCGGCGGTGAAGATCAGCAGCTTGTCTTTTTCTCGTGGCGTGAGCTTCATGTGGGCGATCGTTCAGGAAAGCGTCGGGTTCGTTCCGTGCCGCTCGCGCGGCCGGACCGGTGCGCGGTCATCGTAGCACCGCGCCGGCGGCCGCGTGACGGGTGCGAACGATGCAGCAAGGCATGTGCCATGCGCGTGCCGCGCGCATGGGTGCATCGTCGTGGTGCGTGCGGCGCACGGCCCGGTGCGCGATGCCTCGCGGTGGTGCGCGTTCAGGTCTGCCAGAGCCGCAGCGGGTGCGGCGCGACACCGTGCACGATCGGGCGCAGGTGCAGCCAGCACTGGACGAAAAACCGCTGCAGGTCTTCCATCGACGTGGCGAGCGCGCGCACGAGCAGCACGCCGGGCGCGACGCAGGTGACGCCCGCGCGCAGCGTGTCGTCGAACGGCATCCGTTCCGCGAGCGCCTCGGCGAGCGCGCCGTCGCACGCGGCGCCGGCCGCCCACAGCGTGCCGTAGACGGGGAAGCCGCCGAGCCCCTGCAACGCGCCGCGCAGCGTGTCGTGCGCGTCGAGCCGGGCGCGCTCGGCCCAGAGCGGCCGCCCGTGCGCGTCGACGATCGCCGACGTCGACGCGATGCGGCCCGCCGACCATGCTTCGCCGGCCGCCACGCGGCCGAGCTGCGTCGCGTCCCAGCCGAGTGCGCTCGCGCCCGCGCCGAGCGTCAGCGTGAAATCCAGCGACGCGTGCGCGGCGTCGAAGAACAGGTTGTTCTGGGGCAGCCAGTCGAGCTTCGCGCCGTCGCCGAGCTTGATGTCGATGCACTGTGCGGCGTCGAGGCCGTTCGACTTGTACCACTTGGTAGCGCCGGGCGTCGTCAACACGGCGTGCGCGCCGTCGCCGAGCGCGATGCCGATGTCGAGCCGGTCGCCGCCTGCGACGCCGCCGGGCGGGTGGACGATCACCGCATGGCAGATCGCGTCGCCTTCCGGGTAGAGCGGGCGCTGCACGCGCAACGGGCCTTCGTGCAGCCGGTGGCGAAGCGTCGTGCGCGCGTGTTGCGTGTCGAAGCCGAGTTCGAGGCGGGCGTGCCAGGATTTGGGGGCGGGGTTGGCGGCGCGCGTGAGCGAGGCGTGGGGATTTGGGGCGGACATCGATTGAATGGGGGAGTTGGCGCGCTTATTCATGCCTATCCGCGCAACCCGAGTTCTCGCAACAATGCGTCCACTTGCCCATACGCGTCTCGTTGCCATTGTTCGGGCGTGCGCTCCCCCAGAATCCGTGAGTCCTCGACAAAGCGTCTGACGGAAGTCGGGCCGAAGCCGTCCGGCACATCGAATTTCTCGGCAATGTGTCCAAACCCGATTGCACCGCTTTCAAGTTCGAGAAGCGGGCGGCAAGCGTCTGCCAGGGCCGGGATGCCGTCCGGATAATTGCGCACGCAAAAATAGACGTCGTACGCGTCCTTTTGCTTGAGCCGGCCGTTCAACGCGTAGCCCTTCATCGCGAGCAACGCGGGAATGGAGCACACCGCGATTTCCACCTTGTTCGTGCCGCCGTTCGGCATCGATCCGGAGATCGCCGTCATTTGATGGAAGCGCGTCGCAAGATCGGCACCGTCTGCCCGCTGAACCGCGAAATTATCGAGCAGCGGGGGAATGTTCCGTTCGATTTCGGCGTGGCGAGGCATCAGGAAATCGACGATGACGTCGATTGGCGATCCCCTATCGTTCGTCTGGACCCGACGGACGAGCTGGAAGCGTCGCAGGCCTTCTCGTTGCCGGTAGCCGTTTCCCATCAGGGCTGCCACAAGGCTCGCATATTCCCTTTCGGCCAGCGCTTCGGCATCGAGACTCAGGTCGACGTCGATCGTGCCCACGTGACGCATCTCGTCGTTATCGAGCAGCAGCCAGGGCACGGCGCCACCGACGACCGCGAACTTGCCGCGGAAGCTGCCGAGAATCTGGCCGATCTCGATCAGCACGGATTTCACCGCGGCGGTGGTGCGATCGTCGTAATCGGTTGCGGACTGGGGATCTTGCGGAACTATGCCTGCCATCTCATCCTTTCCTCGCGTAAATGCCGGGCGGCTTCCATTCCACGTTCGCCGGCGAGGGCGAGATCGAGATACGTCTGGACGAGGCTGGTGCAAATGGCGCCCGGCGCCGGTTCGATCGTATCCCGCAGCAAGCCGTCGTCTTTGGGAAGCGTGATCACGACGTTTTCGCCGTTCGAGACAGGCATCAGGTTCAGCGCCGCCTTGAGTGCGTCGAGTCCTGCCTCGGTCGCATAGAAATACTGGGTGGCGGTTCGGCCATACGGCGCAATCCAGGCGGCCGCCGAAAATGACGCGAACGCTGCGTGGCGCGTCGCCGTATCGTGCGCGCCCAGCGCATTTCTCGCGGCATGTTCCAAGGCACTGCCGTGCAGCGCCGTATAGAACAGCTTTCGTTCGCCCGCGGGTGCGTCGTAGCTGTCGCGCCACGCGTCGAGCAGCGCATCCGGCTGTGTCAGGTGGAGTCCGTCGCGGCCGGTTTCTGCCCATTCGCGGTCCAGTAGCCCGGTACGCACGTTGCTGACGTGGCCGAGGCTTACGCCGGTTGCGTTCGCCAGTTCCGCGACACGCCAGGTTCGGCGCGGCTCGCGCAGCATCGCGCGAAGCACCTGCGCCGACTTCGGTTTGAACAAGGACCTGAGTTCCCGGCGCTCTGCCGCAGGATGGTCGGCAACCTGACGATCGATGAAAACGCCGCCAAACGAAATCGATGCATTTCCCTCGAGATCGAGATAGCCGACGTTGCTTTGCTGGCAGATCGCTCGCGTACCCGGAGAGAAATAAGGGGCAATGAGGATCGGCACCATGTCCGGCGCAACGTTTGTCTGGTAGTCGCGTAACTTCAGCAGCGCATGACTGACATAGCGCGGCTGCCCGTTCGGCAGCACTTCGCACAGGAGTCGATACGGCTGCCCGGCCGTCCGAATCTGCACGACGAGGTCGATGTTGCGGTCGCCGGCAGGCTGCTCGACTCGTACCTCATCGACCTCGATGATCGGCACCCGCGAAAGAAGTTGCTCCAGTGCCGTACGGCTCTGGAGTCCGGTCTCGTTCATTGGGGAGTCGAGTTTCAGCATTTGTTGAATATGGTTGATGCAGTGAAATCCGTCAAGACTTTCATTGAAATTGACGGTTTCAACAAATGCTGAAATGATTGATTTCTTTGAAATTCTCACAGAATGAGCGCGTTTCGGAGCGCTACGTCGAGCTCCCGATCGGGGGCGCGTTGTGGTGCCTCCCCCCTCGATTCGCGAGCGCTCGAGCAACGGGCGAACGCTCGCGGACGAAGCGCGCCGGGCAAGGCGGACGGGAAGTCCGGCTCCTTTCGGCTACACCGCGATCAACTCGCGCACGCCGTCGCGCTCCATGTGCTGCGCGTCGCCGCCCGCGACGATCTCGCCGCGGCTCATCACCCAGTAGCGATCCGCGATCGAGCGCGCGAAATCGTAATACTGTTCGACCAGAAGCACCGTCATCTTCGATTCGTCGACGAGCTGCCTGAGCGTGCGGCCGATGTCCTGGATGATCGACGGCTGGATGCCCTCGGTCGGCTCGTCGAGGATCAGCAGCTGCGGCTCGCTCATCAGCGCGCGGCCGATCGCGAGCTGCTGCTGCTGGCCACCCGACAGGTCGCCGCCGCGCCGCGCGCGCATGTCCTTCAGCACCGGGAACAGCGCGTAGATCCGGTCGGGCACTTTCGACGGCGCCTTCCGGCTCGCCGCGCCGACGAGCAGGTTCTCCTCCACGGTCAGCCGCGGAAAGATGTCGCGGCCCTGCGGCACGTACGCGAGCCCCGCCGCGACGCGCGCATACGGCGGCATCGCGCCGAGCGTGGTACCGCGCCACGACACCGTGCCGCTCTTCGCGGCGACGACGCCCATCAGGCAGCGCAGCAGCGTCGTCTTGCCGACGCCGTTGCGGCCGAGCAGCACCGTGAGCTTGCCGTCGTCGGCGGCGAGGCTCACGTTGCGCAGGATATGGCTGCCACCGTAATACTGGTTCAACGCGTCGATCTTCAGCATCGCATCATCGTCCGAGATAAGACTCGATCACCGCGTCGTCGCGCTTGACCTGATCGAGCGTGCCGTGCGCGAGCACCGCGCCTTCGGCCATCACCGTCACGCGCCCGGTGTCGCCCGCGAGCGCCGCGACGAATTCCATGTCGTGCTCGACCACCATCATCGAGCAGGTGCCGCGCAGCGCGTTCAGCAGCTCGGCGAGCTCCATCGTCTCGTGATCGGTCATCCCGGCCGCCGGCTCGTCGAGCAGCAGCAGCGCCGGGCGCTGCATCAGCAGCATGCCGATCTCGAGGCGCTGCTTCTGGCCGTGCGACAGTTCCCCCGCCGCACGAAACGCATGCGCGTCGAGGCCGATCAGCGCGAGCGTCTCCTCGATCTTCGCCTGCGCGGCGCGGTCGAGCCGCGCGCGCAGCGACGCGAGCCAGCCCTTGTCGGTCTGCATCGCGAGTTCGAGGTTCTCCCACACCGGATGCTGCTCGAACACGGTCGGCTTCTGGAACTTGCGGCCGATGCCCGCGCGCGCGATCTCCGGCTCGCGCATCCGCGACAGGTCGATGGTCTGGCCGAGGAACACCTTGCCCGCATCGGGGCGCGTCTTGCCGGTGATCACGTCCATCATCGTCGTCTTGCCCGCGCCGTTCGGGCCGATCACGCAGCGCAGCTCGCCCGCGTCGATCGACAGCGACAGCTTGTTCAGCGCGCGAAAGCCGTCGAAGCTGACCTCGATGTCCTCCAGATAGAGAATCGTGCCGTGCGACGTGTCGATGCCGGGCGTGACGACGCGCGACATCGCGGCGGTGCCGCTGACCGAGAACGCTTCGGCGAGCCGCTCCTCGTCGCCCGGATATACGAAGTGATAGAGCGCGGTTCCGTTCATGCGCGTTTCCCCCGGGCAAGCGCGGCGTCGACGAGACCCATGATCCCGCGCGGCAGCAGCAGCGGCACCAGCACGAAGATCAGGCCGAGGAAGAACAGCCAGTATTCGGCGAAGTACGCGGTGAAGAAGCTCTTCGCGCCGTTGACCGCGAACGCGCCGACGATCGGCCCGATCAGCGTGCCGCGTCCGCCGACGGCGACCCAGATCGCCATCTCGATCGAGTTGCCCGGCGACATCTCGCCCGGGTTGATGATGCCGACCTGCGGCACGTACAGCGCGCCCGCGATCCCGCACAGCGCGGCGGACACGGTCCACACGAACAGCTTGTACGCGAGCGGGCCGTAGCCGAGGAACATCAGCCGGGTCTCGCCGTCGCGCACCGCGGTGACGACGCGCCCGAGCTTGCTCGTGACGATCGCGCGGGCGGCGACGAACGCGAGCACGAGCGTCGCGAAGGTCAGCAGGAACAGCACCGTGCGCGTGCCCGGCGACGTGACCGGAAAACCCGCGATGCGCTTGAAGTCGGTGAAGCCGTTGTTGCCGCCGAAGCCGGTCTCGTTGCGGTAGAACAGCAGCATCGCCGCGAACGTCATCGCCTGCGTGATGATCGAC
The DNA here is from genome assembly GCF_000687455.2 of Burkholderia sp. lig30. Taxonomy (GTDB): domain Bacteria; phylum Pseudomonadota; class Gammaproteobacteria; order Burkholderiales; family Burkholderiaceae; genus Burkholderia. The sequence goes on along the minus strand of NZ_JGVW01000068.1, from coordinate 11,350 downwards.
AGATACACGCCCTTCACGCGCGAACGGAACGTGAAGAAGCCGAACACCCACGCGAGCGCGGCGGGCGCGAGCACGACCAGCGCGAGCGCATAGGCGAGATGCTGGGTGCCGTGCCAGTACCACGGCAACTGGTGCCAGTCGAGGAACACCATGAAGTCGGGCAGGTCGCTGCCGTACTTGCCGTCACGGCCGATCTCGCGCATCAGGTACATGCCGATCGCGTAGCCGCCGAGCGCGAAGAACAGGCCGTGGCCGAGGCTCAGGATGCCGCAGTAGCCCCACACGAGGTCGAGCGCAAGCGCGGCGATCGCGTAGCACATCAGCTTGCCGGCGAGCGTCATCGCATACGCGGACAGGTGGAACGCGCTCGATTCGGGCGCGACGAGCGCGGCGAGCGGCACGCCGACGCCGATCGCGACGCACAGCGCGACGAGCGCGAGCCACGCGCGGCGCGACAGCAGCGCGGGGCGGGGCGGCAGGCCGAGCGCGAAGCCGCCGGCCGCGCTCGCGGCGGCGGGCGACGGCGGTTTCGCGGCCGCGGCGTTCGACAGCGAATCGGTGATCGAAGTCATGTCAGGCCTCCGCGCTGCGCCCCTTCAGGGCGAACATGCCCTGCGGGCGTTTCTGGATGAACAGCACGATCATCGCGAGCACCGCGATCTTCGCGAGCACTGCGCCCCAGAACGGCTCGATCGCCTTGCTGGCGAGCCCGAGACCGAAGCCGCCGAGCACCGTGCCGGCGAGCTGGCCGACGCCGCCGAGCACGACCGCCATGAACGAATCGATGATGTAGTTCTGGCCGAGATCCGGGCCGACGTTGCCGATCTGCGACAGCGCGCAGCCGCCGAGGCCGGCGATGCCCGCGCCGAACGCGAACGCATACGCGTCGACCCGCGCGGTCTTCACGCCGACGCACGCGGCCATCTGCCGGTTCTGCGTGACCGCGCGCACGAACAGGCCGAGGCGCGTCTTCGTCAGCACGGCCCACGCGATGCCGACGACGGCGAGCGCGAACGCGAGGATCGCGAGCCGGTTGTACGGCAGGATCAGGTTCTGCATTACGGTCACGCCGCCGCTCATCCACGACGGGTTGACGACCTGCACGTTCTGCGCGCCGAACAGCATCCGCGTCGCCTGGATCAGGATCAGGCTGACGCCGAACGTCGCGAGCAGCGTTTCGAGTGGCCGGCCGTACAGATGGCGCAGCACGAGTCGTTCGAGCACCGCGCCGACCAGCGCGGCCGCGGCGAACGACGCGGGAATCGCGATGAGCGGGTACCAGTCGAACGCGCCGCTCGCGTAGCGCTGGAACAGCGTCTGCACGACGTAGGTCGCGTAGGCGCCGATCATCAGGAACTCGCCGTGCGCCATGTTGATCACGCCGATCAGCCCGTAGGTGATCGCGAGGCCGAGCGCGGCGAGCAGCAGCACGCTGCCGAGCGACAGCCCCGCGAACAGCGTGCCGGCGATCTCGCCGCGCCGCTGCAGCGCATGGAGCGCGTCGAGTCCGCGCTGCGCCGCATCGCGCACACGCGGATCGGTTTCCGCGAAGCTGCCGTCGGCATTCTTCGCGACGAGCGGGCGCAGCTGCTCGATCATGTCGAGGTCGTCGCGCGCGGCGACGACGCGCACCGCGTCGAGCCGCTTCGCCGGATCGGGATCGTGCAGCGCGGCGATCGCCCACAGCGCGTCGAGGCGGCGCTTGAGGGCCGGGTCGGTTTCCTTCGCGCGGGCCCGGTCGATCATCGGCTGGAGCGCCGGATCGGGCGACTTCAGCAGCGCGTCGATCGCGTCGCGCCGCGCGGCGGGGTCGGGCGACGCGAGCGCGAGGCCGGACAGCGCGGTGGCGATCTTCGCGCGCAACAGGTTGTTCAGCATCACCGGCTGCGCGTCGCCGGCCGGCACGGGCGCCTGCGTCAGCGCATCGCGCGCGGTGTCGCCGGTCTGGATCAGCAGGCGGCCGTTGGCGGCGGCGAGCGCATCGCCGCTCGACAGCGCGTCGAGCAACGCGACCGACGGCGCGTCGCCGACGGCGGCGAGCCGCCCGACCGCGGCGAGTTTCGCGTCGAAATCGTCGCCGGCAAGCGCGGCGGTGTCGGCGGCCGTCAGCGCGAAGGCGGGCGGCGCGAGGCCGGCCAGCGCGCAGCACGTGGCGAGCATGACGGCGGCGCGGCGAAAGGGCTTGGGCATCGATCGATCCTCGCGGGCGGGAAGGGCGCGCGGCGCACCGCGCGCGGGAAGGACGCCGCACGTCGCGCGGCGTCCGCGGGCGAACGGCCCCCGGCCGTCAGACGAGCGCCGCGCGCGAGCGGCGCAGGAACGCCGGGATCGAGCTGACGATGTCCGGCTTGCCCTGGTTGCCCGCGATGAACGGGCTCCACGGCTGCGCGCGGACCGCGGTTTTGGTCTTCCACACGACGTTGAACTGCCCGTCGCCGCGGATCTCGCCGATCATCACCGGCTTGTGCAGATGGTGGTTGCCGTCCATCGTCAGCGTGAAGCCCGACGGCGCGGCGACGCTCTGGCCGATCATCGCGGCGCGCACCTTGTCGACGTCGGTGCTCTTCGCCTTCTCGACCGCCTGCTTCCACATATGGATGCCGACGAAGGTCGCCTCCATCGGGTCGTTGGTGACGCGCTTCGCGCCGCCGGGCAGGTTGTTCGCCTTCACCCACGCGGCGAACTGCTCCTTGAATTTCGTGTTGGCCGGACTCTTCACCGACATGAAGTAGTTCCAGGCGGCGAGATGCCCGACGAGCGGCCGGGTGTCGATGCCGCGCAGCTCCTCCTCGCCGACCGAGAACGCGACGACGGGCACGTCGGTCGCCTTGATCCCCTGGTTGCCGAGCTCCTTGTAGAACGGCACGTTCGAATCGCCGTTGATCGTCGAGATCACGGTGGTCTTGCCGCCCTGCGCGAAGTTCTTGATGTTCGCGACGATGGTCTGGTAATCGCTGTGGCCGAACGGCGTGTAGACCTCCTGAATGTCGGCATCCTTCACGCCCTTCGACTTGAGGAACGCGCGCAGGATCTTGTTGGTCGTGCGCGGATACACGTAGTCGGTGCCGAGCAGGAAAAAGCGCTTCGCGCCGCCGCCTTCCGCGCTCATCAGGTACTCGACGGCCGGGATCGCCTGCTGGTTCGGCGCGGCGCCCGTGTAGAACACGTTGCGCGACATTTCCTCGCCTTCGTACTGCACCGGGTAGTAGAGCAGGCCGTTCAGTTCCTCGAAGACGGGCAGCACCGACTTGCGCGACACCGAGGTCCAGCAGCCGAACACGCATGCGACCTTGTCCTGGGTCAGCAGCTGGCGCGCCTTTTCGGCGAACAGCGGCCAGTTCGACGCGGGATCGACGACGACCGGCTCGATCTTGCGGCCCATCACCCCGCCGTTGCGGTTGATGTCGGCGATGGTCATCAGCGCCGTGTCCTTCAGCGACGTCTCGGAGATCGCCATCGTGCCGGACAGCGAATGCAGAATGCCGACCTTGATCGGGCCGGTGCCGGCGTCCGCGGCGCGGGCGAACGGGGTCTTGCCCGCGAGCGCGAGCGCGCCGGCCATCGATCCGAACTTCAACAGACTGCGACGATTCATCGAGTTCCCCTTGACGTTGTTGGATGAGTGCGCCGAAACGGCGCGGACCGGAAGGGGTTACGCAAGGCATGTGCCAGTTGCGCGGCAATCGTCGCCGACGCGTGCCGGCACGGGCAGAGCGGCGGTGCGTGCGGCGCGGCGTGCGGCGCACATGGTCCGTTGCGGTGCAGTATCGGGGGCACCGTGGTGCACGGTTGTGCATCCCCGTTGCGGTGCCTACACTCGGTATTCGACTTGCGCTCTACGATGCCGCACCGCCGCACCGCCGCACCGCCGCACCGCCGCACCGCCGCGTCGACCGTTCGTTCCGAGGAGCCCGCCATGAGCCCGCACGAAGCAAGCACGCCCGACCTGTCCGCCTTCTGGATGCCGTTTACCGCCAATCGCCAGTTCAAGGAGGCGCCGCGCCTGCTGGTCGCCGCGAAGGGGATGTACTACACGTCGCACGACGGCCGGCGCATTCTCGACGGCACCGCGGGCCTCTGGTGCGTGAACGCCGGGCATGGACGCGACGAGATCGTCGCCGCGGTGCGCGCGCAGGCCGGCGAAATGGATTTCGCGCCGACCTTCCAGATGGGGCATCCGGTGGCGTTCGAGGCGGCCACGCAGATCGCCCGCCATACGCCGGGCGACCTCAAGCACATCTTCTTCACGAATTCCGGCTCGGAAGCGGTCGACACCGCGCTGAAGATCGCGCTCGCGTATCACCGCGCGCGCGGCGAAGGGCAGCGCACGCGCTTCATCGGCCGCGAGCGCGGCTATCACGGCGTCGGCTTCGGCGGCATCTCGGTCGGCGGGATCGCGCCGAACCGCAAGGCGTTTTCCGGCGCGCTGCTGCCGTCGGTCGATCATCTGCCGCATACGCTGAACCTGAAGGAAGCCGCCTTCTCGAAGGGCCAGCCTGCATGGGGCGCGCATCTTGCCGACGAGCTGGAGCGGCTCGTCGCGCTTCACGACGCATCGACGATCGCGGCGGTGATCGTCGAGCCGATCGCCGGCTCGACGGGCGTGCTGATCCCGCCGAAGGGCTATCTCGAACGCCTGCGCGCGCTATGCGACCGCTACGGCATCCTGCTGATCTTCGACGAGGTGATCACCGGCTGGGGGCGGCTCGGCGCGCCGTTCGCCGCGCAGTTCTTCAACGTCACGCCGGATCTGCTGACGATGGCGAAGGGCACCAACAACGCGGCGGCGCCGATGGGCGCGGTCGCGGCGAGCGGCGCGATCCACGACGCGATCGTCGACGGTGCGCCGGCCGGCATCGAGCTGTTCCACGGCTATACGTATTCCGGCCACCCGCTCGCGGCGGCGGCGGCCTGCGCGACGATCGACCTGTACGAGCGCGAGCAGCTGTTCGCGCGCGCGGCGCAGATGGCGCCCGTGTTCGAGCGCGAGATCCACAAGCTGAAGGACGCGCGGCACGTGATCGACGTGCGCAACCTCGGCCTCGTCGGTGGCGTCGAGCTGAAGCCGCGCGACGGCAAGCCGGGCGCGCGCGCGTACGACGCGTTCGTCAAGTGCTTCCAGAAAGGGGTGATGGTGCGCTATACCGGCGACATCCTGGCGTTCTCGCCGCCGCTCATCGTCGAGGAGGCGCAGATCGTCGAGCTGTTCTCGACGGTTGCCGACGTGCTGAAGGAAACGGAGTAACGCGGGAGCCGGGAACGGGCGCGCATCGCGCGCCCGTGTGGCGGGTCAGGTGTGGCAGGCCGGCGAGGTGCGGCTGCCGAGGCTCAGTAACGCGGAACCGACGGATCGACGTCGCGCGACCACGCGTCGATGCCGCCCTGCAGGTTGTAGAGCTTCGTGAAGCCGCGCGATTCGAGGAACATCGCGACCTGCGCGCTGCGCATGCCGTGATGGCACACGCAGACGATTTCCGCGTCGTCGTCGAGCTCCTCGCTGCGCGCGGGGATCTGCTGCATCGGAATCGATACGCTGCCCGCGATCTTCGCGGTGTCGACTTCCCACGGCTCGCGCACGTCGAGCACGACGGGCGCGGGGCGGTTTCCGTCAGCGAGCCATGCCGCGAGCATCGCGGCGGTCAGGATCTGCATCGTGCCGCTCTCAGAACGTGAAGCGCGACGGCTCGATCGCGTTGACCAGATGGTCGACGTAGGTTTCGAACACGTCGGCGACGCGGTATTGCTTCTCGTCGATGCGCGTGATGATCTGCGCCTTCATCACCGGACGGCCGCCGACGAACGCCGCGAGACGGCCGCCGATCTTCAGCTGCTCGAGCAGTTCCTGCGGCACGACGGGCAGGCCGCCCGACATGCAGATCACGTCGTACGGCGCCTTCGCCGGCCAGCCGCGCGAACCGTCGCCGATCGCGACTTCGACGTTCGTCAGGCCGTTGTTGCGCAGGTTCTCTTCAGCCAGCTTCGCCAGCGCCGGATCGATCTCGACCGTCGTGACGTGATGGCCGCGATGTGCGAGCAGCGCAGCCATGTAGCCTGCGCCCGTGCCGATCTCGAGCACGCTTTCGTGCTTCTTCACCGCGAGTTCCTGCAGGATGCGGGCCTCGACGCGCGGGAACATCATCTTGTGGCCGCCCGGCAGCGGCAGTTCCAGATCGGCGAACGCCAGGTCGCGGTACGCGGCCGGCACGAAATTCTCACGCTTGACGACCGACAGCAGGCCGAGGACCTCCTGATCCAGCACGTCCCACGGACGGATCTGCTGTTCGATCATGTTGAAACGCGCTTGTTCGATATTCATGGTAGTCATGCAGCCGGATCGGCCGTCAGCGATGGATAGAAAAACTTTCCAATTGTATCAAACGGGGCACGCGGGATGCCTTCGGGAAGCCTGCAAAGCACCTTATCGCTTGCTGTTCTTGATCTGCGCCTCGAATGCGAGGTCGAGCTTGCTGGCCTTGCGGGGTTTCTTCGGCCCGAAGCCGTCGACGAATGCGACGAAATCGTCGAGCGGCAGCGGGTCGCAGCGCTTGTCCGCGGTGCCGCTTGAGCGGTCGACCAGATAGAACAGGCCGCCCGGCATTGCGACCGCTGCGAAGTGCGGGTTGCCGGAGCGGGTCTTCAGGCGTTCGACCGCGTGGGTCGCTTTGGTGGTGCGCATCGTGCGGATCCGGCAGGGAGGCTCAAGGCGACACTGTACCAACAACCGCCCCGGCCTGCGCGGCCGGGCGCGGCTCAGACGGTGCGCGAGTAGCGCTGCTGCGCGCCGGCGAGGTACGCGTCGAACACCATCGCGATGTTGCGCACGAACATCCGGCCCGCCGGGTGGATCGTGAGGCGGTCGCCCGACACCGTCAGCAGCGCGTCGCGCTCGAATTCGCGCAGCGTTTCCAGCTCGCGTGCGAAGTGATCGGCGAAGCGGATGCCGTAGGCCGCGTCGAAATGCGAGAACGGCAGCTCGAGGTTGCACATCAGCTGCGTGATGACGTCGCGGCGCAGCCGGTCCTCGGCGGTGAGCCGCACGCCGCGCGCGATCGGCAGCCGGTGCGAATCGAGCGCCGCGCCGTACGCGGGCAGATCCTTCTCGTTCTGCGCGTAGACATCGCCGATCTTGCCGATCGACGACACGCCGATGCCGATCAGGTCGGTGTCCGCGCGCGTGCTGTAGCCCTGGAAGTTGCGCTGCAGCGTGCCGTTGCGCTGCGCGCGCACCAGCTCGTCGGTCGGCCGCGCGAAATGGTCCATGCCGATGTACACGTAGCCCGCCGCGGTGAGCGTCTCGATCGCGAGGCCGAGCAGCGCGAGGCGGGTCGCGGGCGGCGGCAGCGTCGCGTCGTCGATCTGCCGCTGCATCTTGAACAGGTGCGGCATGTGCGCGTAGCCGAACACCGACAGCCGGTCCGGCGCGAGCTCGACGATCTTCTCGAGCGTGCGGCCGAAGCCCGCCACCGTCTGGTGCGGCAGGCCGTAGATCAGGTCGACGCTGATCGACTGATAGCCGGTCGTGCGCGCCGCGCTCAACAGGTCGGCAGTCATTTCGAGCGGCTGGATGCGGTTGATCGCCTGCTGCACGACCGGATCGAAATCCTGCACGCCGAGGCTCAGCCGGTTGAAGCCGAGCGTGCGCAGGTGGCCGAGCGTGGCCGGCGTGACCGTGCGCGGATCGATCTCGATCGAAAACTCGGCTTCGGCGTCGGGCGCGAGCGAGAAGTGCTCGCGGGTCGCCGCCATCAGCTCGGCTGTCTCGTCGTCGGACAGGAAGGTCGGCGTGCCGCCGCCCCAGTGCAGCTGCGTGACCGTGCGCGCCGGGTCGAACAGCGACGCCTGCAGCTTCATCTCGCGCTTGAGCTGCTCCAGGTACGGGCGCGCGCGACTTTTGTTGCTGGTTGCGATCTTGTTGCAGCCGCAGTAGAAGCACGCGGTGGCGCAGAACGGGATGTGGAAGTACAGGGACAGCTCGCTCGACGACGCGCCCGGATCGACCGCCGCGCGGACGTAATCGGCCGGATCGAACTGGTCGGTGAACTGCAGGGCCGTCGGATACGACGTATAGCGCGGCCCGTTCGTGCTGTATTTCGCGAGGAGATCGGGGCGGAACAGGGTGTCGGCAGAGGTCATCGCGGGCTCGCGCGTTTTCTAGATACTTTCGAGTATATAAATGGCCGATTGTTATGGATTGTGTAATAACGTCGCAGCCGGCGATGGCACAATGCGGGTGCGGCGGCCGGACGCGGTGTGCGGTGCCGCGATCCGTTCGAGAGAGTCGAGTGTCTGAAGAAAAGCTTGCCCAGCGGGCGTCGGGCGGCGAACCGTCGCCGCACGCGTGCCGCGAAGGGTGCGGCGCGTGCTGCATCGCGCCGTCGATTTCCAGCCCGATCCCGGGCATGCCCGGCGGCAAGCCCGCCGGCGTGCGCTGCGCGCAGCTCGGCGACGACCTGCGCTGCCTGATCTTCGGCCGGCCCGAGCGTCCCGCGTGCTGCTCGGGGCTGCAGCCGCAGCAGCCGATGTGCGGCGCGTCGCGCGCCGACGCGCTCGCGTGGCTCACCCGGCTCGAAACCGCGACGCAACCGTCGCGCCCGTTCGCAGGAGAATCCGCATGACCATCCGTCGCACGCTCAGCCGGCGCCGCTTTCTCGTCACCTGCGCCGCCGCTGCCGGCGTCGCCGTCTCGCTCGGCGCATGCGCGTCGACGTTCCCGTTCATCCCCGATCACTACACGTTCTCGCGCGGCGACGTGCAAAAGGCGGTCGGGCGCAAGTTCCCGTATCAGAAGACCGTCGCGCAGTTCGTCGACGTCGCGCTCGCGAATCCGGTCGTCGGCCTGCAGCCGGAGCAGAACCGCGTCGCGGTGCAACTCGACGCGCATTTCGCGAGCCCGTTCCTGCGCGCGCCGGTGACCGGCAAGTTCACCGTGTCCGGCCAGCTCGCGTACGACGCACCGAGCCGCTCCGTCGTGCTGAAGTCGCCGTCGGTCGACGGCCTGACCCTTGACGGCGACGCGCAGGCGTTCGCGCAGCAGGTCGGCGCGGCGGCTGGCATGATCGCCACCCAGTTGCTGACCGACTACCCGGTCTACACGTTCAAGCCGGAACAGCTTCAATTCGCCGGCGTGAATTACGAACCCGGTACAATCACCATCCTTACAAACGGCATACGCGTGGCGATCGTCGAGAAATGACGTCGCGCCGCGCGCGGCCGGGCGGGCCGCGGCACGTATGCGGCCCATTTCCGACCACTTCGAAACTGGGCCACGGATGGACTGGATACTGATCTGCAAGGCATTGATCCTCGGCGTCGTCGAGGGCCTGACGGAGTTCCTGCCGGTGTCGAGCACCGGCCATTTGATCGTCGCGGGCAGTTTGCTGGATTTCAACGATGCGCACGAGAAGACTTTCGACGTCGTGATCCAGTTCGGCGCGATCCTCGCGGTGTGCTGGGAATACCGCCGCAGGATCGCGTCGGTCGTGACCGGCCTGCCGAGCCGCCCGGATGCGCGGCGCTTCGCGCTCAACGTGGTGATCGCGACGATTCCCGCGGTCGCGCTCGGGCTGCTGTTGGAGAAGAAGATCAAGGCGGTGCTGTTTTCGCCGGTGCCGGTGGCGTTCGCGCTCGTCGCGGGCGGCGCGGTGATCCTGTGGGCGGAGGCGCGGCAGCGCGAGGGCGGCGAGCCGCCACGCGTGCAGTCGATCGATGCGCTGACGCCCGCCGACGCGCTGAAAGTCGGCCTCGCGCAGTGCTTCGCGCTGATTCCGGGCATGTCGCGCTCCGGCTCGACGATTATCGGCGGCATGCTGTTCGGGCTGGAGCGGCGCGTCGCGACCGAATTCTCGTTCTTCCTGGCGATTCCGATCATCTTCGGTGCGACGCTCTACGAGACGGTCAAGGACTGGCATGCGTTCTCGGTCGATTCGCTCGGGCTGTTCGGGCTCGGGCTGGCGGCGGCGTTCGTCAGCGCGTTCGGGTGCGTGCGCTGGCTGCTGCGCTACGTCGCCGCGCACGATTTCACCGTGTTCGCGTGGTACCGGATCGGGTTCGGCCTGCTCGTGCTGCTCGTCGGGTACAGCGGCTGGCTGGACTGGGGTTGAGGTGGAGCGGGCGCAGCCCGGTGCGGAAAAGCAGACGGCCCGATCGGCAGAGGGATGCCGGTCGGGCCGTTGTGTTTTTGTCTGTCATTGGCGTGAACAGGCTCGGGACGGGGCGGCCGTGTTGCCGGCCGCCGTTGCGTCGGGCGCCGTTGCGCGGCGTTCAGCCGGCGCGCTTCCGGAAAACGAGATCCCAGACGCCGTGGCCGAGCCGCAGGCCGCGCCGCTCGAACTTCGTGACCGGCCGGTAATCGGGGCGGGGCGCATAGCCGTCGGCGGTGTTCTCGAGCGACGGATCGGCGCCGAGCACCTCCAGCATCTGTTCCGCATAGTTCTGCCAGTCGGTCGCGCAGTGCAGGTATGCGCCGGGCTTCAGGCGCGATGCGAGCAGCGCGACAAGCGGCGGCTGGATCAGCCGGCGCTTGTGATGGCGCGCCTTGTGCCACGGATCGGGGAAGAAGATGTGCACGCCGTCGAGGCTTTCTGGCGCGAGCATGTGCTCGATCACTTCGACCGCGTCGTGCTGGATGATGCGGATGTTGGTGAGATCCTGCTCGCCGATCAGCTTCAGCAGCGCGCCGACGCCCGGCTCGTGCACTTCGACGCCGAGGAAGTCGTCGCCGGGACGGTGCGCGGCGATTTCCGCGGTCGACGCGCCCATGCCGAAGCCGATTTCGAGGATGCGCGGCGCCTGGCGGCCGAACACCGCTTGCCAGTCGGGTGCTTCCGGTGCGTAGGGCACGACGAAGCGCGGGCCGAGATCGTCGAGCGCGCGGCGCTGGCCGGTCGATACGCGGCCGGCGCGGGTGACGAAGCTGCGGATGCGGCGGTGGTGCAGCGGATTGACATCGTCGTTGCCGGCGGCGGCTTCGTCAGGGCTTGCGTCGTCGTGCGGCGGCAGGCCGGCTTCGTTCGGATCGTGCATCATCGGTGACAGAAAGGCTCGGTTGCGGGCGAGAGCCCGGTGCGCGTGTCGCATGCCGCGCGGCCGGGGCGGCGCGCGATGCGGCGCCCGGTACAAAAAAGCCGCCTTCGACGAGGCGGCTTGCGCGCGGCTGCGAGGCAGCCTGAAGAAAGTGGAGCGGGCGATGGGAATCGAACCCACGTCATCAGCTTGGGAAGCTGAGGTAATGGCCATTATACGACGCCCGCAGAACGGATAATTCTACAGGGAATTCGGTCATTCGTGCAATCTGTGCGTCCGGGGTGTGCCGCAAAATACGCAAACGTCGCCTGCCCGGGCAGGTCGCGTT
>NZ_JGVW01000067.1 GCF_000687455.2 Burkholderia sp. lig30 | reverse complement strand
GATCGTCGGGCTGCCGTCGAGCGCCTCGGCGATCAGCGCGGGCAGCTGCGGATCGCCGAACTGGCCGGCCCAGTCGAGCGACGGCCATGGGCCGCCTTCGGCGGGCAGGCTCTGCGAGGCGGCGAATTGCGATGCCGGGGCGATCTGCTTGTCGCTCTTGATGCCAATGTAGTTCGCGCAGCCGGCGAGCGTGAGCACGGCGACCGCGGCGGCGGTGCGGCGCGTCCCGGCTCGCACGGATAGCGGGGAGGTGTTCATCGCGGGGTTGTTTGACTCGGAATGAATGATGGACATTGCAAGGATTTCCTTACATCGATCTCTCAAAACTGATTGTTATGGCAAGAATTATGCGCCGCTGCTGACGCCGCCGGCTGCGTCGCAGGAGTTGCCCAGGATCCGGCGCAGCATGCTCTTCAGGAAGCCGACTTCCTCGGGCGTGAAGCCGGCGAGCAACTGATCCAGCACGCCGCAGAAAATGTCGGGCAGCCGCTCCGCGATCGCGCGGCCCTCGTCGGTCAGTTCGAGGTGCACGACGCGCCGGTCCTCGATGCTGCGCACGCGCGACAGCAGGCCGCGTTTTTCGACGCGGTCGAGCAGGCGCGTCACCGCGCTCGCGTCGATGCCGTACTCGCGGGCGAGCTCGGCGGCCGTCGAGCACTTGCCGACCGCGACCATGAACAGCATGCTCGCCTGCGTGCCGGTGATGCCGAGCTCGTCCTGCGTGCGCTGCGTGACCAGGTTGGTCATCAGCGACTTCACGCGTGACATCAGGTAGCCGACGCTGTCATTGACCTGGTACGTAGAAAGCGACAGGTTTTGCGGTTTGGAGGAGGGGGCGTCCGACATAAATCATGTGACTGCAATAGTTGACTAGGCAGCAGTATAGGCAGAGTTCGTTGCCTCGGCAAATATTAATCGAAGCGGGAGGGCGGCGCTGACCGTCGCGTAATACCCCTGACGAATGCGGGTCTTTGCCGCGCGGCCGCCGGCGCTGCAAATCAGGGTCGGGTCTGTCTGGCGCCGGCGTGTGCTGCGCTGCAATGCGCAGCGGCTTCCGACATTCGCGCGTGCTATAATTCCACGCTTTCCAAGCTGCATCGCGCGCCCACGTCACACAACACGTGCGTGCGCGGTTGCGCGTTCAATCGATTTCAGGTTTCTATGACCCGCGCCCTTCGCAACATCGCCATCATCGCCCACGTCGACCATGGCAAGACCACGCTCGTCGACCAACTGCTCCGCCAGTCCGGCACCTTCCGCGAGAACCAGCAGATCGCCGAACGGGTGATGGATTCGAACGACATCGAAAAGGAGCGCGGGATCACGATTCTCGCGAAGAACTGCGCCGTCGAATACGAAGGCACGCACATCAACATCGTCGATACCCCGGGGCACGCCGACTTCGGTGGCGAAGTGGAGCGGGTGCTGTCGATGGTCGACTCGGTGCTGCTGCTCGTCGACGCGGTCGAGGGCCCGATGCCGCAAACCCGCTTCGTGACGAAGAAGGCGCTCGCGCTCGGCCTGAAGCCGATCGTCGTCGTCAACAAGATCGACCGTCCGGGCGCGCGTATCGACTGGGTCATCAACCAGACCTTCGACCTGTTCGACAAGCTCGGCGCGACCGAAGAGCAGCTCGACTTCCCGATCGTCTACGCGTCGGGCCTGAACGGCTATGCGTCGCTCGACCCGATGGCGCGCGAAGGCGACATGCGTCCGCTGTTCGAAGCGATCCTGCGGCACGTGCCGGTACGCCCGGCCGATCCGGAAGCGCCGCTGCAGCTGCAGATCACGTCGCTCGACTTTTCGACCTACGTCGGCCGGATCGGCGTCGGCCGCATCACGCGCGGCCGCATCAAGCCCGGCCAGTCGGTCGTGATGCGCTTCGGCCCGGAAGGCGAGATCCTGAACCGCAAGATCAACCAGGTGCTGTCGTTCAAGGGGCTCGAGCGCGTGCAGGTCGAGTCGGCTGAAGCGGGCGACATCGTGCTGATCAACGGCATCGAGGACGTGGGCATCGGCGCGACGATCTGCGCGGTCGAGGCGCCGGAGGCACTGCCGATGATCACGGTCGACGAGCCGACGCTGACGATGAACTTCCTCGTCAACTCGTCGCCGCTCGCGGGCAAGGAAGGCAAGTTCGTGACGAGCCGTCAGATCCGCGACCGCCTGACGAAGGAACTGAACCACAACGTCGCGCTGCGCGTGAAGGACACCGGCGACGAGACGGTGTTCGAGGTGTCGGGCCGCGGCGAGCTGCACCTGACGATCCTGGTCGAAAACATGCGCCGTGAAGGCTACGAGCTGGCGGTGTCACGTCCGCGCGTCGTGATGCAGGAAATCGACGGCGTGAAGCACGAGCCGTACGAGCTGCTGACCGTCGACGTCGAGGATGCAAACCAGGGCGGCGTGATGGAAGAGCTGGGTCGCCGCAAGGGCGAAATGCTCGACATGGCTTCCGACGGCCGTGGCCGTACGCGTCTCGAATACAAGATTCCGGCGCGGGGCCTGATCGGCTTCCAGAGCGAATTCATGACGCTCACGCGCGGCACGGGCCTGATGAGCCACATCTTCGATTCGTACGCACCGGTCAAGGACGGTTCGGTCGGCGAGCGCCGCAACGGCGTGCTGATCTCGCAGGACGACGGCGCGGCGGTGGCTTATGCATTGTGGAAGCTGCAGGATCGCGGCCGCATGTTCGTGAAGCCGGGCGACGCGCTCTACGAGGGCATGATCATCGGCATCCACAGCCGCGACAACGACCTGGTCGTCAACCCGATCAAGGGCAAGCAGCTGACCAACGTGCGCGCGTCGGGCACCGATGAGGCCGTGCGCCTCGTGCCGCCGGTCCAGATGTCGCTCGAGTATGCGGTCGAATTCATCGACGACGACGAACTGGTCGAGGTGACGCCGCAGTCGATTCGCCTGCGCAAGCGCTACCTGAAGGAGCACGAGCGCCGTCGCGCAAGCCGCGAAGGCGCGATCGACTAACCTTTGCCGGGTCTCGCGCAAAAAAGAAAGCCGCCTTCGGGCGGCTTTTTTCATATCCGCGCGTTGCGCGTAAAGGTATCTTTCGTGGTGTGGTGGCAATCCGGCGAAATCCCGGCGAACCCCCGTCCTGTCACGCTTCCTCACACTTTTCCGCGTGAGCCGCGCCATCTGTTCTGTGATATGCTGCGCGCACGCAAAGTTTAGGTCCTTCCAAGCAAGACTTGATTCGCGCAATCCGCTAAACGGTCAGGCCGTGTCGCGGAAGGTTGAGTAACCCGCTATTTCTCGAGAAGCTCGAAGAAAGGTGAGCGTAAAATGTCAGATGTAATGAAGCAGTTTCAGCTGAACTCGTATCTGTTCGGCGGCAATGCTTCGTACGTAGAAGAACTGTACGATGCATATCTCGATAATCCGGCGTCAGTGCCCGAGAACTGGCGTGAATATTTCGACGCGCTGCAGAACGTTCCTGCAACGGACGGTTCGAACGCCAACGACGTGGCGCATTTCCCGATCGTCGAATCTTTTGCCCAGCGCGCCAAGGCCAACGCCTTCGTCCCGCGCGAAAGCACCAGCAACCTGGCAACCGCGCGCAAGCAGGTTCACGTCCAGTCCCTCATCAGCGCCTATCGCTTCCTCGGCTCGCAGTGGGCTAACCTCGATCCGCTGAAGCGCCGCGAGCGTCCCGCGATCCCCGAGCTCGAACCCGCGTTCTACGACTTCTCCGAGGGCGACCTCGACCAGACGTTCAGCGCGAGCAACCTGTACCTCGGTTTCGACCAGGCATCGCTGCGCGACATCGTCAAGGGTCTGCGCGACACGTACTGCGGCACGATCGGCGCCGAATTCATGTACATCAGCGATCCGGAACAGAAGCGCTGGTGGCAGGAGCGCCTGGAGTCGATCCGCGCGACGCCGAGCTTCACCGCAGACAAGAAGAAGCACATCCTCGGTCGCCTGACCGCCGCGGAAGGCCTCGAACGCTATCTGCACACCAAGTACGTCGGCCAGAAGCGCTTCTCGCTCGAAGGCGGCGAGAGCTTCATCGCGTCGATGGACGAAGTCGTCCAGCACGCGGGCAAGAAGGGCGTGCAGGAAATCGTCATCGGCATGGCGCACCGCGGCCGTCTGAACGTGCTCGTGAACACGCTCGGCAAGATGCCGGCAGACCTGTTCGCCGAATTCGAAGGCAAGCATGTCGACGACCTGCCGGCCGGCGACGTGAAGTATCACAAGGGCTTCTCGTCGGACGTATCGACGGAAGGCGGTCCGGTTCACCTGTCGCTCGCGTTCAACCCGTCGCACCTCGAAATCGTCAACCCGGTGGTCGAAGGTTCGGCGAAGGCGCGGATGGACCGTCGCGGCGACGCGGACGGCCTGCAAGTGCTGCCGGTGCAGATCCACGGTGACGCGGCCTTCGCGGGCCAGGGCGTCGTGATGGAAACGCTGAACCTCGCGCAGACGCGCGGCTACGGCACGCACGGCACGCTGCACATCGTCATCAACAACCAGATCGGCTTCACGACGTCCGACCCGCGCGACGCGCGCTCGACGCTGTACTGTACCGACGTCGTCAAGATGATCGAGGCGCCGGTGCTGCACGTGAACGGCGACGATCCGGAAGCCGTCGTGCTGGCGACGCAGATCGCGATCGACTACCGGATGCAGTTCCACAAGGATGTCGTGATCGACATCGTCTGCTTCCGCAAGCTGGGTCACAACGAGCAGGACACGCCGGCCGTCACGCAGCCGCTGATGTACAAGAAGATCGCGCAGCACCCGGGCACCCGTGCGCTGTACGCCGAGAAGCTCGTGCAGCAGGGCGTGATCGCCGCTGAAGACGTCGACGGCTACGTGAAGGCGTACCGCAAGGCGATGGACGACGGCCACCACACCGTCGATCCGGTGCTGTCGAACTACAAGAGCAAGTACGCGGTCGACTGGGTGCCGTTCCTGAACCGCAAGTGGACCGACGCGGCCGACACGGCCGTGCCGCTCGCCGAACTGAAGCGCCTCGGCGAACGCATCACCACGGTTCCGGAAAACTTCAAGGTCCACCCGCTCGTCGAGCGCGTGATCAACGACCGCCGCAACATGGCGCGTGGCGACCAGCCGCTCGACTGGGGCATGGGCGAACACCTCGCGTTCGCGTCGCTCGTCGCATCGGGCTACACCGTGCGCCTGACCGGCCAGGACTCGGGCCGCGGCACGTTCACGCACCGTCACGCGGTGCTGCACGACCAGAACCGCGAGCGCTGGAACGACGGCACGTACGTGCCGCTGCAGAACATCGCCGAGAACCAGGCGAAGTTCACGGTGATCGACTCGGTGCTGTCCGAAGAAGCGGTGCTGGGTTTCGAATACGGCTACTCGACCGCCGAGCCGAACACGCTCGTGCTGTGGGAAGCGCAGTTCGGCGACTTCGTCAACGGCGCGCAGGTCGTGATCGACCAGTTCATCTCGTCGGGCGAAGTGAAGTGGGGCCGCGTGTCGGGCCTGACGATGCTGCTGCCGCACGGCTACGAAGGCCAGGGTCCGGAACACTCGTCGACCCGTATCGAGCGTTTCCTGCAACTGTGCGCGGATCACAACATGCAGGTCGTTCAGCCGACGACGCCGGCGCAGATCTTCCACGTGCTGCGCCGTCAGATGATCCGTCTGTTCCGCAAGCCGCTGATCATCGCGACGCCGAAGTCGCTGCTGCGTCACAAGGAAGCGGTGTCGGACCTGTCGGAACTGGCGAACGGTTCGTTCCAGCCGGTGCTGGGCGAAGTCGACGGCGGCATCGACGCGAAGAAGGTCAAGCGCGTGCTGGCCTGCTCGGGTCGCGTCTACTACGACCTCGTCGCGCATCGCCGCGAAACGGGTGCGAACGACATCGCGATCGTGCGGATCGAGCAGCTCTATCCGTTCGCGCACAAGCAGTTCGAAGCTGAAATGAAGAAGTACGAGAACGCGACCGAAGTGGTGTGGGTGCAGGACGAGCCGCAGAATCAGGGCCCGTGGTTCTACGTCGAACACCACCTGAAGGAAGGCCTGAAGGAAGGACAGAAGCTGGCATACAGCGGCCGTCCGGCTTCGGCTTCGCCGGCAGTCGGCTACTACGCGAAGCACTACGAGCAGCAGAAGGCCCTCATCGAAGGTGCATTCGGCCGCCTGAAGAGCGCAGCAATCGCGAAATAACCGACGAAGCGAAACGGGAAAGCGCCATGCGCTTTCCCGAATCTTTTGGCGTGCAGCAGGCGCACCGCGCCGCGACGGCCGAAAGACTCGCGCGAATCTCGTCATTACCCAGATTAAGCATCCAGGAAAATTCTCATGGCTATCGTAGAAGTCAAAGTTCCCCAGCTTTCGGAGTCGGTTTCGGAAGCCACCATGCTCCAGTGGAAGAAGAAGCCCGGCGAAGCCGTCGCGCAGGACGAAATCCTGATCGAACTCGAAACCGACAAGGTCGTGCTCGAAGTGCCGGCACCGGCTGCCGGCGTGCTGGCGCAAGTGCTGCAGAACGACGGTGACACCGTGGTCGCGGATCAGCTGATCGCGACGATCGACACCGAAGCGAAGGCGAGCGCCGCCGACGCGCAGCCGGCTGCTGCTGCTGCCGCGCCGGCGCCGGCACCGGCCGCGCAACCGGCCGCTGTCGCCGCGTCGAGCTCGGCGAGCGCATCGCCGTCCGCCACCAAGCTGATGGCCGAGAAGGGCCTGTCGGCAGGCCAGGTCGCAGGCTCGGGCCGCGACGGCCGCATCACGAAGGGCGACGTGCTGTCCGCCGGCACGGCGCCGGCGAAGGCCGCTCCGGCCGCAGCCGCCAAGCCGGCGCTGCCGGAAGTGAAGGTGCCGGCGTCGGCGACGACGTGGCTCGGCGACCGTCCGGAGCAGCGCGTGCCGATGTCGCGCCTGCGTGCGCGTATCGCCGAGCGTCTGCTCGAGTCGCAGCAGACCAACGCGATCCTGACGACGTTCAACGAAGTCAACATGCAGCCGGTCATGGATCTGCGCGCGAAGTACAAGGACAAGTTCGAGAAGGAACACGGCGTGAAGCTCGGCTTCATGTCGTTCTTCGTGAAGGCGGCCGTTCACGCGCTGAAGAAGTTCCCGCTGGTGAACGCGTCGATCGACGGTAACGACATCGTCTACCACGGCTACTTCGACATCGGTATCGCCGTTGGCTCCCCGCGTGGCCTGGTGGTGCCGATCCTGCGCAACGCCGACCAGCTGAGCCTTGCGGAGATCGAGAAGAAGATCGCCGAGTTCGGCCAGAAGGCGAAGGACGGCAAGCTGTCGATCGAGGAAATGACGGGCGGTACGTTCTCGATCTCGAACGGCGGCGTGTTCGGCTCGATGCTGTCGACCCCGATCATCAACCCGCCGCAGTCGGCGATCCTGGGTGTGCACGCGACGAAGGAGCGTCCGGTCGTCGAGAACGGCCAGATCGTGATCCGTCCGATCAACTACCTGGCGATGTCGTACGACCACCGGATCATCGACGGCCGCGAAGCGGTGCTGTCGCTCGTCGCGATGAAGGATGCGCTCGAGGATCCGGCACGTCTGCTGCTCGACCTGTAAGCCAAGCCACCCGCATTGAACCGTTCCGCACGGGCGCGCGACACCGCGCGCCCGTGCGGCGCCACAAGAAAAAAGGATTGCCATGTCCAAGGAATTTGACGTCGTCGTGATCGGCGCAGGCCCCGGCGGCTACATCGCCGCGATCCGCGCCGCTCAACTGGGCAAGACCGTTGCCTGTATCGAAAAGTGGAAGAACCCGGCCGGCGCGCTGAAGCTCGGCGGCACCTGCCTGAACGTCGGCTGCATTCCGTCGAAGGCGCTGCTCGCATCGTCGGAAGAGCTCGAGAAGACCCAACACCATCTCGCCGACCACGGCATCACCGTCGGCGACGTGAAGATGGACGTCACGAAGATGCTCGGCCGCAAGGATGCGATCGTCGAGAAGATGACGGGCGGCATCGAGTTCCTCTTCAAGAAGAACAAGATCACCTGGCTGAAGGGCCACGGCAAGTTCACCGGCAAGACCGACGCCGGCGTGCAGATCGAGGTCAGCGGCGAGGGTGAAACCGAAGTCGTCACCGCGAAGAACGTGATCATCGCGACGGGCTCGAAGGCGCGTCACCTGCCGAACATCCCGGTCGACAACAAGATCGTCGCCGACAACGAAGGCGCGCTGTCGTTCGACTCGGTGCCGAAGAAGCTCGCCGTGATCGGCGCGGGCGTGATCGGCCTCGAGCTCGGCTCGGTGTGGCGCCGCCTGGGCGCCGAAGTGACGGTGCTCGAAGCGCTGCCGGCATTCCTCGGCGCGGCTGACGAAGCGCTCGCGAAGGAAGCGGCGAAGCTGTTCAAGAAGCAGGGCCTCGATATCCATCTCGGCGTGCAGATCGGCGAGGTGAAGACGGGCGCGAACGGCGTGTCGATCGCGTATACCGACAAGGACGGCAACGCGAAGACGCTCGAAGCGGATCGCCTGATCGTGTCGGTCGGCCGCGTGCCGAACACCGACAACCTCGGTCTCGAAGCGATCGGCCTGAAGGCCAACGAGCGCGGCTTCATCGACGTAGACGACCACTGCCGCACGGCGGTGCCGAACGTCTACGCGATCGGCGACGTGGTGCGCGGACCGATGCTCGCGCACAAGGCCGAGGACGAAGGCGTGCTGGTCGCTGAAGTCATCGACGGCCAGAAGCCGCACATCGACTACAACTGCGTTCCGTGGGTGATCTACACCTCGCCGGAAATCGCATGGGTCGGCAAGACGGAACAGCAACTCAAGGCGGAAGGCCGCGAAATCAAGAGCGGCAAGTTCCCGTTCTCGATCAACGGTCGCGCGCTCGGCATGGACGCGCCGGAGGGCTTCGTGAAGATGATCGCGGACGCAAAGACCGACGAGCTGCTCGGCGTGCACGTGATCGGGGCGAACGCGTCGGACCTGATCGCGGAAGCCGTGGTCGCGATGGAGTTCAAGGCGGCGTCGGAAGACATCGCCCGCATCTGTCATCCGCACCCGTCGCTGTCGGAAGTGATGCGCGAGGCGGCGCTCGCCGTCGACAAGCGCTCGCTGAACAGCTAAGCGCGCACGAAGCGCCGGCCTGCCGGCCGGCGCTGCCGTAACACGACGAAGGCGGGCGGGGTTTCCCGCTCGCCTTCGTGCTTTCCGGTTTGCCTGATGAACGTCACCGAATACTACGACCGCGAGCTGGTTACGCGCGGCTACCGTACCGACCCCGCGCAGCGCGCGGCCATCGAGCGCCTGCAGCGCTGCTACGACGAATGGGTCGCGTACAAGGCGCGCCGTTCGAACGCGTTCAAGAAGCTCATCATTCGTCCGGACCTGCCGCGCGGCGTCTACATGTGGGGCGGCGTGGGGCGCGGCAAGAGCTTCCTGATGGACAGCTTCTATGCGGTCGTGCCGGTGCAGCGCAAGACGCGCCTGCACTTCCACGAATTCATGCGCGAGGTTCACCGCGAACTGGAGGAGCTGAAAGGGCAGGCCGACCCGCTCGACGAGCTGGCGCTGCGCATCGCGAAGCGCTACCGGCTCATCTGTTTCGACGAATTCCACGTGTCGGACATCGCCGACGCGATGATCCTCTATCGTCTGCTCGACCGTCTGTTCGCGAACGGCGTGCAGTTCGTCATGACGTCCAATTACGATCCGGACGACCTGTATCCGGACGGCCTGCATCGCGACCGCATGCTGCCGGCGATCGCGCTCCTGAAGGCGCGTCTCGACGTGCTCAACGTCGACGCGGGCGTCGATTATCGCCAGCGGACGCTCGCGCAGGTGCAGATGTATCACACGCCGCTCGGGGCGGCAGCGGACCGCGCGCTGCGGCATGCGTTCGCGCAGCTCGCGGCGGTGCCGGACGAAAGCCCGATCCTCCATATCGAAAAGCGCGAGCTGAAGGCGCTGCGCCGCGCCGACGGCGTCGTGTGGTTCGATTTCGCGACGCTGTGCGGTGGTCCGCGTTCGCAGAACGATTACCTGGAACTCGCGAGCCGTTTTCATGCGATCGTGCTGTCGGACGTGCCGCAGATGTCGCCGCGGATGGCGTCGGAGGCGCGCCGCTTTACCTGGCTCATCGACGTGCTGTACGACCACAAGGTCAAGCTGCTGATGTCGGCGGCAGTACCCGCCGCGGATCTGTACGTCGAGGGCCCGATGGCCAACGAATTTACCCGCACCGTGTCGCGGATCGTCGAGATGCAGTCGAAGGAGTATCTCGAGACGCCGCGCCGCGTGGTTGATACTTCGTTGACCTGAGCGGGCGGCGCCGTTCAATTGTTGAATCCCGTTAAATTCGGTCAAGTCAGTCGCATCTCGTTTCAGTTTCGGATTGGTCTTATATTCAATGCGAATGCGAGTCGATATCGTTGTGTCATGGTTCCTCAGGTTGGAGAAATTCATGACACCGTATCGCGATCTTACCGACGACGAGTGGCAGTGCATCGTGCCGCTGCTGCCGGAATTGCGCCCGCGCGCCGAGCTGCGCGGGCGGCCGCTCGCCAACACGCGAGCGGTGCTGAACGGCGTGCTCTGGGTCATCTATAGCAGTGCGACCTGGTCGGCGATGCCGCGCCGTTACCCGTCGTATCAGACCTGCCATCGCCGTTTCAAGTTGTGGCATGAAACGGGCACGCTGAAACAGGTGCTTCGTACGTTATATGGCGAAGCAGGCGAGAATCTGTGCGACACGCTTGCCGCGCGGATGCGCAACCACGTGAATTCGAAGGCCGCTGAAGTACGCAGCCTGACGATGCCGGTGCACGCGGCGGTGCCGGGTTATGCGTCGGAGGCGCTGAGTCCGGCGGCGTGACGGCCTGCCTCCGTTCCCGCCGCAAAATGAAAATCGGCCTGACGACGATGTCGCAGGCCGATTCGTTCTGGCGCGGGCACAGGCGCAGGCGGTTATTGCTGGCGGACCCAGGTTTGCGAGCGGCCGAGCAGCGACACGCCGATGTAGCCGCGCACGACGAGCTTCTGGCCGGCCTCCTCGAGTGTCATCTTGCACTTGTAGACCTTGCCGTTCTCCGGGTCGAGGATGTTGCCGCCGTCCCACTTGTCGCCGTCCTTCTTCATCGCCTTGATGATCGTCATGCCCTTGATCAGCTGGTCCTTGCGCTCGTCGGTGCAGGCGGAGCAGCGGCGGTCGGGCGTGTCGTTTTCGCCGAGACCCTTGACGACCTTGCCGGACAACGCGCCATTCGCGTCAGCGGTGATCTGCACGAGCGCCTTCGGCTTGCCGGTGCTGTCGTCGATCGTTTGCCAGGTGCCGAGCGGGCTGTCCGTTTGCGCGAACGCGTGAGCGGCGCACGCGAGCAGCGCGCCGGCGACGGCGATCG
This sequence comes from Burkholderia sp. lig30, assembly GCF_000687455.2. GTDB lineage: Bacteria > Pseudomonadota > Gammaproteobacteria > Burkholderiales > Burkholderiaceae > Burkholderia. The sequence continues at coordinate 71,539 of NZ_JGVW01000067.1, read as the reverse complement.
AGCGCAGCGGGCGAGTGAGTTGAACCATCGTCTTCCTCCTTGTATCGCATTGTCGTATTCGAGCCGCTCGCGCGGCCGTCTGCATCGGACGGCGTCATCTCGCGAGCTGCCTGCAGAATACGTGAAACCGGGCGGTGCGTCTGATAGAGAAGACTCTAATCGAATCAGCCCGCGGCGGCGGGCTGCCGAGGGCACGATCAGTTCAGCTGGTACGAGAACGCGGCGTTGACGCGCGGGCTGCGCGACGCGCTTTCGATCGGCGCGTCGCCCACCGGTTTCGCGATGGACAGGTCGAGGTTGTAGAAACGGCCGTCCGACAGGCGCACGCCCACGCCGACCGACGCCAGCCGGTTCGGCGCCGGCGTGCCGCTGTGCAGATAGACCCGCGCCATGTCATAGGCGATGTAGGGCGTGATCGTCTTCAGGTACGTGAATCCGGGCGCGAATGCGCGATTGATCTCGACCGACATCGCCCATCCGGAATCGCCGGACGTTTCGCCCGGCTGATAGCCGAGCGCGTAACGTTGCGCGCCGAACGAGATCTGCTCGGACGTCGGCAGCGAGTCCGGGCTGTACTGGCCCGTCAGTGACAGCGAGGTGCCGATCTTGAACGGCCATTCGTTGGTCTGCGTGACCGTCGCACTGGTGCGCACGAACGTCAGCGAGACAGGGTTGGTCGCGGTCGCGCCCGGTGTGCTGATATCCGCGGACTTCGACGCGCCGAGGATATCGAATGCCTTCGCGACGTTGAGGCTCAGCTTCCGCACCTGCCCGGGTTCGACATTCGTGTAGTCGAGCTGCATCTGCAGCACGCGCACCTGCGAACGCATGCCGAGGCTCGCATCGGTGATGTCGTTGTGGTACCTGTCTTCGTTGTGCGCCGCATAGCCGGACATGGTGCCGAGCAGGCTTCGCTGGTTGCTCAGCAGCAGTGGATAGGATGCCGAAAGACCGAGTTTCTCGTTGACGACGGTGCGCTTGACGTACGACGGCAGGCCGGGGTTGTCGACCGGGTTGCCGCGATAGTGAGAGGCGTCGACGCGGGCGACGAGGCCATTGCTGCCGATCGGCACGGCGCCGCTCAGCGCGACATAGGTCTGGTTGTCGCGTCCCTTCGGCAGCAGTGCGGAAATGCTCATTTGCTCGCCGAGCGAGGTCAGCCCGCTTTCGGTCGCGGTGACGAGGCCCTGTACGCCCGGATGATTGAAGTCGATCCCGGTGCCGATGTTGAACGGCTTGCGGTCGACGTTCAGTTCGAGCGTCGTCGCGCCGTCGGTCGTCTGCGGCGGCGGCACGTTCGCCTTGACCGCGACGCCGGGCAGCAGGCCGAACGTGTTGACGTAGCGTTCGAACGTCGCGCGACGCAGCGGGCGGTCTGCCGTGATGTGCTCGGCGATCGCGCGTATCTTCGATTCCATTGCGCCGGGCTTGCCGGTGACCTTCACGTCCGCGACATAGCCTTCCACGACCGTCACGCGCACGACGCCGCCTTCGAATGTCTGCGCGGGAATGAAGGCGAACGACAGCGCGTAGCCGCGCTCCTGGTAGAGCTTCGTCACGCCGTTGGCGGTCTCGATCAGGTCGGCGATCGTGATGTCCCTGCCTGCCAGCGGCGTGAAACGGCGCGAGATCTCCTCGAACGGCACCGACTTGACACCTTCGACCTGGAACGTGGCCGGCGTCAGGTGGCGGGCGAGCAGGGCCTGCAACGGCGGGACTTGCGGCACGACCTGCACGGTCACGTTCGGCTCTTTTTGCGGCGCATTGATCTGGGGGAGGGATTCGAGCGGGTTGCCGGCTGCGCGTGTCTGCGCATGCGCGACGCCTGCGGCTGCCGTGAGAGCGAGCAGCATCGTCCATGCATCGAGTCTGGATGTCATTGTTATTCCTCGTTGGCCTTATTGTTCTTGTCTTCTGGTTTTTGCGCGCGGCACTCCGGGTGCCGCGCGTCGCGTGCCGCGATACTGCTCGTCATGACACATGACGTGCGTTCGCTCCCGCTGCGAGCGCGCGTCGTTCGTGCTTACTTGCCCACCCCGCCGAGTGCGCCGAGCAGCCCGGTCACCGGTGCGAGCAGGCCGGCAGCGTTGCCCGTCGACGCCGTGCTCGTGCCGCCGGCGAGCGCCGTGACCGGCGCGAGCACGCTCGACGTCCCACCGCTGCCCGTCGCGCCGCCCAACGCGCCGGTGACAGTATTCAGCAAACCGGTGACGGGCGTGAGCGGGTTTGCACTACCGGTGCTGCCCGCTGCGCCGCCGAGTGTGCCGGTGACGGTCGATTCCAGCCCGGTGACGGGAGCGAGCAGGTTGCTGCTGCCCGCCGCGCCGCCGAGCGTGCCGGTGACGGTTGATACCAGCCCCGTGATGGGCGCGAGCGGATTGCTGCCGCTCGTGGTGCCGACCAGGCCCGTGACCGGCGAGAACGCGGTGCTCGCGCCGCCCGAGACGGCGCTGCCGCCCGGCGCGTTCGGTGTGATGCCGAGCGGGGTCGAGCCGAGGCCCGACAGCAGGCCGCCGAGCGGATTGATCGTGCCCGAGCCGGCGCCGGAGCCGGACGGCGAGCCACTCTGCACGGTGGCCGTCGAGCCGCCGACGAGGCTCGTGATCAGGCCTGGGATCGGCGCTACGCCGTTGGGGCCGTTCGGGTTGACGAGGCCGCCCGCGTTGGTCACCGTATTGCCGACCGCCGTCACGAGCTGGCCGACATCGCCGACGAGCGGTTGCGACGCGCTGCCGCTGACCTTGGTGCCTGCCGAGCTGATCGCACCGCCGATCTGGCCGAGCAGGCCGGACACGGGTTGGCCGAGGCCGGTGGTCGTGCCGACGGTCTGGGTGATCTGGCCGGCGGTGATCACGAGCGGCGTGACCAGTGAGCTGACCGGTTGCGTGACCTGTTGCACCGGTCTGGACGACAGCGCCGAGCCGAGGGTCGTGCCGGCCGCGCCGAGGCCGTTGGCGACGGTGTCGAGCACCGTGCCGACTGGTGTCGTGACCGGCGCGAGCGGCGACAGCGGACCGCCGCCGAGCGCCTTCACGGTCGCGCTCAGGCCTGCGGCGGTGTTGCTGGTCGCACCGACGACGTTGCCGAGACCGGCGACTGTCGTGCCGACCGGATTGGCGGTCGAGCCGATCTGTCCGAGCCCGTTGCTGATCGCGTCGGCTGCCGCATTGAGAACGGTGCCGGTGCCGGAGACGGTGCTGCCGACGCCTTGCGTCACGCCGTTGCCCAGCCCGGGCACGTTCGTGCTGCCGATCGTGCTGCCGAGGGTCGAGGCCGCCTGGCCGACCGTCGTGACGGCGCCGATGGTGCCTGACGACGAGCCGCTCGAGCTGCCGTCGTTCGTGCCGCTGGTGTTGTTGCTCCCGGTGGTGCTGGCGGACGGAGCCGTGACGCCGCCGCTGCCGCATGCGGCCAGCATGCAGGCAACAGCCATTGCCGTGAGAGGCGCGCGCCACTGACGGCGCGCCGCCGACGAAAGATTACGCTGCTGGGACATGATTGCCTCCTCGCTGTCCTGTCGATGGATGGGGCGCGGAATTTACTTGGTCCGGCCACCGAGCAGGCCGCCGACCAACGATGTGACGGCTCCGAGCGGATTCGACGACGCACCCGTGGAACCGCTGAGCGCCGAGCCGCTCGACGTCGCGCCACTGACCGTGCCGGTCACGTTGGAGGCCACGGTGGTCACCGGTGCGAGTGCGCTGCCGCCCGTTGCGCCCGTGATCGCGCCGGTCGCGCCGGAGAGGAGGCCGGTGACGGGGGCGAGCAGGCTGGAGCCGCTGCTGCCCGTTGCGCCCGTGAGCGTGCCGGTCACGCCGGAGAGGAGGCCGGTGACGGGGGCGAGCGGGCTGGAGCCGCTGCTGCCGGTTGCGCCGGTGAGCGCGCCGGTCAAGCCGGAGAGGAGGCCGGTGACGGGGGCGAGCGGGTTGGAGCTGCTGCTGCCGGTTGCGCCGGTGAGCGCGCCGGTCACGCCGGAAAGGAGGCCGGTGACGGGGGCGAGCGGATTGGTGCCGCTACCGCCCGTTGCGCCGCCGAGCGCGCCGGTCGCGCCGGAGAGAAGACCGGTGAGCGGTGCGAGCGGATTGGTGGTGCCCCCCGTCAGCAATCCGCCGACCGAGCCGACGGTGCCGCCCACTGCGGACACGGTGTTGCCGAGACCGGTCGTAACCGGGTTGCCGCCCTTCGATGCGATCAGCGCGCCGGCCTGGTTCAGGCCGTTGCCGAGCGTGCCGAGCAGTGTATTGACCGGCGTGCCGAGGCCGGTCGTGGTGCCGACCGTCTGGGTGGTCGTGCCGACCATCGTCGTGATCGGCGTGATCGCCGAGCTGAGCGCTTGCGTGACTTGCTGGACCGGGCCGGTCGACAGCGCATTGGCAAGCGTCGTGCCGCCGCCGGTGACAGCATTGCCGACCGTCGCGACGAGGCCGCCGACCGTCGACGTCACGGGGGCGAGCGGAGAAAGCGGACCGCTGCCGAGGCTCGTGACGAGGTTGCCGGTCTGGGTCACGGCGCCGCCGAGCTGGCTGACTGCGCTGCCCGTGCTGGCGAGCGTGGTGCCGAGCGGGTTGTTCGTCGCGCCGAGCTGGCCGAGACCGTTGCCCAGGCCATTGCCGAGCGCGGATACGGCGCCGCCGACGCTTTGCACGACGCCGCCCAGTGCCTGCGTCGTCTGCGGGTTGACGCCCGGCAGCGTCTGGCTGCCGATGACGCTGCCGAGGCCCGAAACGGTCGAGCCCGCACCCGTCACGACGTTGCTGCTGCCGGCCAGGACGTTGCCCAGTGCGTTGGACGACACACCCGACGTGCCGCTGGTGCTTCCACTGGTGTTGCCGCTCGTGGTTCCGCTGGTACTGCCACTGGTGCCGCCGCCAGTGCCGCCGCCAGACGTGCCGCTCGTGCCCGACGAGCCGCCGGAACTGGAAATGGCGCCGCCGCTGCTGTCGGTGCTCGTGCTGTCGAGACCCTTGCTGATGGTGCCGGAACCGCCGCATGCGGAGAGGGAGAGCATGGCTGCCACGGTGGCCGAGATCAGAGTCGTCCGGAGCGTGCCATGGGTGATTGCCTGAATGTCCATTTCGTCCTCGCATTAGCTGTGTTGTGTTGAGTGCTGCGCGGACTACTCTGCAACTGTCGTGCCATTTCAATGATTGGGTGCCGGTAAATTCACCTGATACCAGATGATTCCTTATTGGAAAAGGCGTCAGGGGAATTGAAAGAATGTTGAAAATCGCCAGATGGACGGAAGCAAGCGTGAATTTCGCCCGCTTGTAACGTAACGTCATACGTGAAGCGTTACGCGAGCGACGTAACGTGCCGTTCCAGCGAAGGGCGCGCCGCTCGATTCGTCTGTTTTATAGGTGGATTAGATGTTCGAATCTAACCTATCGTAAATCCTATGTGTTGCCGGGGACGTAACGCCGTACAAAGTTGCATCGTCGAAAACAAAACATCTGATGAAAATTGTTAAAAGAGGTTTGAGCTGTTACGGAGTTGGAGATAAGATCGGCAGCAATGCGAGTTCCGTATGATAAGTACCCGACGTTAGAGGAGGGTTATTGGCGCGAATGTCAACTTGCATCAGTTCATGATATGTCCCGCCAGGGGCGGGCTATAAAGAAGCTGCCGCCGCACGTTCCCATACGTGGCGTTGCGCGGCGCGGGCCGGAGGTGCCGGGCGCACACGGGCGGCCTGAGACAATAGTCATACACAGGCACGAGGAAAAAAATGAAAGCACTGTTGCATCGCTTCCTGAAGGAAGAAACCGGGGTAACCGCGATCGAATACGGTCTGATCGCGGGTCTGATCTCTGTTGTCATCATCACCAGCGTCTCGAGTATCGGCACCAGTGTCACCTCGCTGTTTACGAAGATAGCCAACCAGTTGCAGCAAGCCGCCAGCTGATTGTTGTGTTCCGTTGTCGCAGTGAGCGAGTCGTTTCGGCGACTCGCTCGCGTCTGCGTTCGCGTTGGGGCATGACATGGCACGTCTTTTCAGCATCGGTTTCTTTCTGGCCTGGGTGACGCTCGTTGCCGCCGGCGATATTCGCTTTCGACGCGTCGCGAATTCGCTTGTCGTCGCGGGTTTGATTGCGGCATTTTCAAGCACATTTGCCAATGCAAATCCATTTGGTGTTTTCCCGAATCAGGCGTTGATCGGCATGCTCGTCGGTTTCGCCGGCCTTTTCCCGTTTTTCGCCTTTCGCGTAATGGGAGCGGCCGACGTAAAGGTATTTGCCGTGCTTGGTGCGTGGTGCGGCGTCCATGCGTTGCTTTGGCTTTGGGTCGTCGCGAGCCTCGCGGCCGGCGCGCATGCGCTCGGGCTGATCGCGCTGTCGCGTACGTCGCCCGGTGCGCTATGGCGGCGCGGCGCGCCGGCGTTCGCGCTCGGCGGACATCGTTCGACACCGTATGCCGCGTGTCTGGCGGTGCCGGCAGCCGTCTGGCTCATGCATCTGGTGGTGTCGGGGAGCGTGCGATGAGCAGGCCGGTGCAGAGGCGGTCGCGGCAGCGTCAACGGGGGGCGACGGCAGTCGAGTTCGCGATGGTGTTCCCGCTGTTTTTCCTGATTTTCTACGCGATCGTCACGTTCGGGCTGATCTTCGCCGTTCAGCAGAACCTGACGCTTGCGGCGACCGAAGGCGCGCGGGCGGCGTTGAATTACATCCATGAGCCGAGCGGGTCGCAGGCACAGGCGCTGACGGACCGGGCAAACGCGGCACGCACCGTCGCGCAGAATTTCACGAAGTGGCTGCCGAACGTGAGCGTGCCTCCGCCCGCGTCGTCGGCGTGCAGCTATGACCCGTCGATGTATTGCGTGACCGTCACGGTGACTTACCCGTATTCGCAGTCCCCGTTGATTCCGGCGTTGCCGCTGCTCGGTTTCGTGTTGCCGAACACATTGGCCAGTTCGGCGACCGTGCAGCTCAATCCGGCCAACATCATATGACGCACGGCACGCGGCGCGGAACCTGCGCCAGGCCATGAAAGCGACGTGACACCGATACCAACGAAGACCGAGTCAGCATTTTTGGGCGGCACAGAATATTCACCATGGCCAACAACATGACCAAGATCATCGCCGGGCTGTTGATCGCAATCGCCGTGCTTCTGGGCATCTATGCGTGGATGCTCGGGCGCGGCCAGGCCCAGCCGGCCATCGCGGCCGCGCCCCAGGCCGCCGCCGCCAAGGCGGTGCCGATGGTGGTCGCGGCCCGCCTCTTGCCGGCCGGTCAGCCGATTACGGCCGATGCGCTGAAAGTCGAGCAGACGCCGGTGCTGCCGACGGGCGCATTCAGCGATCCGGCCTCGCTCGTCGGGCGCTTGCCCGCGAGCGACATCATGGCCGCATCGCCAGTGCTGGCCGCTGCACTGACGTCCGGGCTTGCGGATCTGGTCGCGCCCGGCGAGCGGGCGGTGGCCGTCAAGGTCGACGAGACCAATGCGGTCGGCAATCGCCTGCGGCCCGGCAACTTCGTCGACGTGTTCATGAACCTGAAGCGCGAGGGCGGCGGGTTCGGCCAGTCGAGCGCGGAAATCCCGCGCTCGCAGGCGCGTCTGCTGCTGTCGAAAGTGCGCGTGCTGGCGTTCGGCGATGCGACGCCCGATCGCGATGGCGTATCGGGCCCGACGGGCAGCGCGCGCACCGTCGTGCTGTCGGTGCCGACCGCGCAGATCGATGCGCTGACGCTCGCCGAGGCGAGTGGCCGCCTTACGCTCGCGCTGCGCAATCCGCGCGACGACGAGACGGCGGCGCAGACGGTCGCGATGCGCGCGGCGAACGGCCTCGCGCCGTCGGCGGTCGCCGCCGCCGGAATGATGCTCGACGAGCTGGCCGCGTCGCGCGCGGGCCCTCCCCGTGACGTCCGCGCGCCGCGCCCGGTGGCGCCGGCCCGGCCGGGCGGCGGCATCGAAGTGATTCGCGGCGGGCGAGTCGAAACGGTCGCCTATTGAACGAAACGAGCAGTCATCGAGAGCAGCGACGGAAGGAGAGGGCCGGTCGACGGTCACCGACATAATGAAGAACACACTGATTGCATTCGCGATTGCCATCTGGGCCATGACATTCGCGTCGCTGGCCGCCGCCGCCGGCACGCACGGCGCGATCGAGCTTGCGGTCGGCGCCCAGCGCCAGATCGCCACCGGCCGCGCGTTGCAGCGGATCGCGGTCGGCGACCCGTCGGTCGCCGACGTGCTGATCGTGAAGGGCGCGCGCGCGGGCACCGTGCTGCTGGTCGGGAAGGCGCCCGGCGCGACGAACGTGATGCTGTGGGAGCGTGGCCATGACGAGCCGGTGGCGTGGAACGTCAGCGTCGTCAGCGCGGCCGCGCAGGCCGTGCGCGACGGCTCGACGCCCGACGTGAAGGCGTATGGCGACGCATCGGTGCTGAGCGGCGCGGCGGAGACGCTCGACGGGCACGAACGCGCCGTCGCGGTCGGCAAGAGCATGAGCGGCAAGGACGGCACGATCGTCGACGCGTCGACGGTCGGGGACAAGAACGTCGTGCAGGTCGACGTGCGCGTCGTTGAGTTCAGTCGTTCGGTGCTGAAGCAGGCCGGGCTGAATTTCTTCAAGCAGAGCAACGGTTTCTCGTTCGGTTCGCTGGCGCCGGGTGGGCTGCAGGGCTTCAACGGTTCGTCGCAGTCGACGAGTTCGGCCGCCGCGTCGGGTCCGGGAACGCTGTCGTATATCCCGACGCTCGTCACGCCGATGGCGTCCGCGTTCAACCTGGTGGTGAACGCGGCGGGCCGCGGAATCTTCTCCGACATCTCGATCCTCGAGGCGAACAATCTCGCGCGGGTGCTCGCGCAGCCGACGCTGGTCGCGCTGTCCGGGCAAAGCGCGAGCTTCCTCGCGGGCGGTGAAATCCCGGTGCCGGTGCCGCAGGCGCTCGGTTCGACGGCGATCCAGTGGAAGCAGTACGGCGTCGGCCTGACGCTCACGCCGACGGTGCTGGGCGCGCGCCGCATCGCGCTGAAGGTCGCGCCGGAGTCGAGCCAGCTCGACTACCTGCACGGCGTGACGATCAACAGCGTGTCGGTGCCCGCGATCACGACGCGCCGCGCCGACACGACGGTCGAGCTGGGCGACGGCGAGAGCTTCGTGATCGGCGGGCTGGTCGATCGCGAAACGATGTCGAACGTCGACAAGGTGCCGTTCCTCGGCGACCTGCCGGTTCTCGGTCCGTTCTTCAAGACGCTGAACTACCAGCAAAGCGACAAGGAGCTGCTGATCATCGTCACGCCGCATCTGGTGGCGCCGATCGCGAAGGGGGCGTCGTTGCCGGCCACGCCGGGCGAGTTGTCGGAACAGCGCAACGGCCCGGTCTGGCGGTCGTATCTCGGCGGCATCGCGTCACCGGACGCGGCACCGGGGTTTTCGAAATGAGCGCAGTGCATCATGCGCGGCAGCGTGCCGACGCGCCGCGCGTAACCGGGGGGCTTCAACATGAATGCTCGAACCGATTCGTTGGCTGAGCCTGCCGTGACCGACTATTTCGTGTGCGCGTCGCTGCACGACAGGCACGTCGGCTGGCTGGCCGAGACGCTGGTGTCCGCCGGCGCGGTCGAGGCTGCGCCGTACGACCCGACGGCGCTCGCCCAGCGCATTGCCGGACTGAACCCGACCCTCGTCTTCATCGACTTTTCCGGCGAACACGCGGCGCTGGCGAGCACGGCCGCCGCGGCGGTGCGCGCCGCGCATCCCGGGCTGCCGGTCGTCGCGCTCGGCTCGATCGCCGAGCCGGAAAGCGCGCTCGCCGCGCTGCGCGCCGGTGTGCGCGACTTCGTCGACATCTCCGCGCCGGCCGCGGATGCGCTGCGCATCACGCGCGGCCTGCTCGACAACGTCGCCGAGCCGGCGAGCCGCCACGGCAAGGTCGTCGCGCTGCTCGGCGCGCGCGTCGGCATGGGCGTGAGCACGCTGGCCGCGAACCTCGCGGTGTGGCTGCAAAAGCACGGCGCGGCAGAGGCGTCGGCGGGCGCCGCGGGGCACGACCGCCACGACCGGCATACGGCACTGGTCGATCTCGGCCTGCCGGCGGGCGACGGCGCGCTGTTTCTCAATACGCGCTGCGAGTTCCACTTCGTCGAGGCCGTACGCAATCTGCGCCGTTTCGACCGCACGTTCGTCAACACCGCGCTGGCCCGTCACGCGAGCGGCGTCGCGCTGACGGCATTGCCGCCGAATCTCGCCGATCTGCGCGACGTGTCGTATGCGTCGTGCGTCGGCCTGCTCAATCGCCTGCGCGCGTTCTTCGACCAGCAGGTCGTCGATCTCGGCGGATTCTCCAACCGCGAGTTCGTCGCGCAGGTCGCCGCGTCAGCGGACGAGGCATGGCTCGTCTGCGACCAGGGCGTCGCGTCGATCGTCTCGGCGGTCGATCTGCTCGAGGGCTTGCGCGACGCGGGCGTCGACACGGCACGCGTGCGTCTCGTCGTCAATCAGTATCACCCGGCGCTCGGCCTCACGCCGGCGCAGATCGCCGAACGTCTCGGGCTTCCGCTGCTCGCGACGCTGCCCGCACGCCGCGTGGCGATCGGCCATGCGGCGAACCAGGGGCGCCTCATCGTCGATCTGACGGAGCGCGATCCTTACGTGCGCGCGATCGAACCGCTCGCCCAGCGACTGATCGGCGCGGCCGCGCCGCGTGCCGCGTCGGGCCTTTCCGCGCTCAAGCGCTTCATTCACCCTTCGTCCAGGCGGTCGTAAGCGATGGCACACGACATTCAATTCGCCGACGGCGCAGCGCCGTTTCCGCAGACGCAGCAATTTCACGACATCAAGAATGCCGCGCACGAGCATTTGCTGACACGTATCGAGGAGCTCGGCGCCGAATTCGGGCGCTGGTCGCGGCAGGCGATCAACCAGTTCGTCGATCTGGAGATCGACAGCTTCGTGCGCCTGCGCCGCATCCCGCTCAACGAGAACGAGGTGCGCGCGATCGCGGAGGCGCTGACGAAGGAGCTGGCAGGGTTCGGGCCGATCGAGGACCTGCTCGCCGATCCGTTCGTCGAGGACATCCTGATCAACGGCTACAGCGACGTCTACGTGTCGCGCCACGGCGTGCTGTCGAAACTGCCGGTGCGTTTCACCGACAACGCGCATCTGCTGCGGATCGTCCGGCGCATTCTCGCGCCGATCGGTCGCCGTCTCGACGAATCGAACCCGATGGTCGACGCGCGGTTGCCGGACGGCGGGCGCGTGAACGTCGTGATCGAGCCGCTGTCGATCGACGGGCCGGTCGTGTCGATCCGGAAATTCCGCAAGGACCCGCTCAAGCCGTCCGACCTGCTCGGCAACGGCACGTTCAACGCGGAAATCGCCGCGCTGCTCGAGGCCGCGGTCGCCGCGCGCTGCAACGTCCTGGTGTCGGGCGGCACGAGTTCGGGCAAGACCTCGCTGCTCAATGCGCTCGCCTTCCACATCCCGGAGCCCGAGCGTGTCGTGACGATCGAGGACACGGCCGAACTGTCGCTCAACCACCCGCACGTCGTGCGGCTCGAGAGCCGGCCGGGTGGTTTCGACGGCACCGGCGTCGTGACGATCCGCGATCTGCTGCGCAACACGCTGCGGATGCGGCCCGACCGCATCATCGTCGGCGAAGTCCGCGGCGGCGAAGTGCTCGAAATGCTGCAGGCGATGAACACCGGCCACGACGGCTCGATGGGCACGGTGCATGCGAGCTCGCCGCGCGAGTGTCTGTACCGCCTCGAGATGCTCGCCGGCTTCGCGGGCTTCCAGGGCACCGAATCCAGCCTGCGCCGCCAGATCGCGAACGCGGTCGATTTCATCGTGCAGATCGGCCGACTGTCGAACGGGCGGCGGCGCATTCTGTCGATCACGGAAGTCACGGGGCTGTCCGACAACATCATCGCGACGCAGGAACTGTATCGCTATGAGGCGCGCGTGACGCAGGAGGGGGAGGAACTCGACCACTGGGAATCGCTCGGCATCCATCCGCACTCGCCGAAGCTCGCGCGCTTCCGCCAGACGCTGTCGGGCGGCGGTTTAGGTGCGGCCAGCTTCGGTGCGGACAGCTTCGGCGGCTTCGGGCGCGGCGGCGGGGGCTTCAATGTTTAGCGTCGCGATCTGGGCGCTTGCGCTCGCGCTGGTGTGCGTCGCGGGAGCGCTGATGCTGTGGCGGCACGGCGAGATGAAGCGGGAGCGCGTGGACGCGCAGCGCTTCATCGACAGCCGGATCGAGCCGGCCCCGCGCGTGGCGGCGCCGGCACATGGCGCGCCCGCCGGCACGCGCCCGGCGCCACACGTGTCGGGTGCATCGGGTGCATCGGGTACATCGGGTACATCGGGTACATCGGGTGCGGCGCGCTGGCGCGACGCGTTCGCCGAATACCGGTCCCATTTCGTCAGCCGCTCGGGGATCGAGGATGCGCGCGGCAAGGCGCTGCTTGCCATGACGGCGCTGGTGTCGCTCGCGTTGGTGGCGGGCAGCCAGGGCGGCCTGCTGGCGAGCGCCGCGGCGCTCGCGGGCGGCATCGCGCTCCTTACGTTCTGGCTCGTGTCGCGCATCCAGCGCCGCCGTTTGCGGATCATTCGGCAACTGCCATCGTTTCTCGACGGCATCGTGCGGCTCGTGACGCTCGGCAACAGCGTGCCGGCCGCGTTCCAGGCCGCGCTCCTGACGACCGACGCACCGCTGCGCGGCTGCCTCGATCATGTGTCGCGGATGCTGCGCACGGGTGTCGAAATCGATCGCGCGATGCTGCACGTCGCGCATGTCTATCGCACGAAGGAATTCGAGCTGGTCGGCTCGGTGCTCCGGCTGTCGGTGAAATACGGCGGGCGCGCGGACGTGATGCTCGACCGCATGTCGGTGTTCATGCGCGATCTCGAACAGGCCGAGCGCGAACTGGCGGCGATGTCGTCGGAAACACGCCTGTCCGCCTGGGTGCTGGCGCTGCTGCCGGTTGCGATCGGCGGTTTCGTGGTCGCGACCAATCCCGCGTATCTCGACACGATGTGGCACGACCGTACCGGGCAGCGTTTCCTTTATCTGGCTGCCGGGCTGCAGGCGGCGGGTGGCGCGTGGCTCTATCGTATGGCCCGGCTCAGGTGATGCGATGACATCCAGTCAACTCGGATCGATTGCACTGGCGCTCGCCGCGCTCGGCGTGCTGCTCTTCGGCCTGCTGGCGCTGCTGCGCGCGAGCGACACGACGCGCAGCGCGCGGGCGCTCGCCGATGCGCTCGACCGGCGCGCCGCCGCGCTCGAGGCCGCCGGCGTGCGGGCCGCGCAGGACGCGGACGGGGCCCGGCAGAAGGGCGATGCGCCGGCCGGCGGCGCGCGGCGAACGCGCGTGTCGGCGCTGCTCGAGCGTGTGTCGGCGACCGGAATGCGCTGGCTCGACACGCGCGTCGGCCAGTACGCGGTGGCCGGCGAGGACCGCCGCCTGCTCGAGCAGTGCGGATACCTCGACGCGCGCACGCGCGGCCTGTTCCTGAGCGCACGGCTGGCCTGCGCGCTGATCCTGCCGATGGTGCTCGCCGCAGTCGGCGGTGCGCGCCTGAACGGCGGGCAGTGGCTGTCCGGCATGTTCGTGGCGTTCGCGCTCGGCTTCATGCTGCCGAAGATCCATGTCCGGCGTCGCGCGGCGGCGCGCCGCCGCTGCGTCGACGACGAGCTGCCGCTCCTCGTCGACATGCTGCGTCTGTTGCAAGGCGTCGGGCTGTCGCTCGACCAGAGCATCCAGGTCGTGACGAACGACTTCAAGGGCATGATGCCGGTGCTGTCGTCGGAGATGGGGCTCGCGCAGCGGCAATTCGCCGCCGGGCGCACGCGCGAGCAATCGCTGCAGCGGCTTTCCGCCGGGTTCGACAACGAGGACCTGCGCGCGATCGTGCGGCTGATGATCCAGGTCGACAAGCACGGCGGCGCGGTGCAGGAGCCGCTCAAGCAGTTCGGCGACCGCCTGCGCGAGACGCGCCGCGCGATGCTGCGCGAGCGCATCGGTCGCCTCACCGTGAAGATGACAGGCGTGATGATCGTCACGTTGCTGCCGGCGCTGCTGATCGTGACGGCCGGCCCCGGCATGATCGCGGTGCTGCACGCGCTGAGCGACGCGCAGCGCTGAGTCGACGGACGTAAGGAAAAGAACATGAAGCGATACGGGGAAATGGCGAGGCGGGCAGGCACGGTGTCGGTCGTGCTGCTCCTGGGCGCGTGCGCGCCATTCAAGGAAAGCGGATACGGCATCGGCGCGCAGGCGGAACGCGCCGCGCTGATGCAGGCGGCCGACCAGAAGCAGGCCGTGCCTGATACGCCCGGCATGTATCTCGGCCTGATCGAGCGGATGCAGGCGCAGGGGCTCTATTACGCGTCGCTGGCGCACATCGATGCGTACGAGAAACAGTACGGCGCGTCGCCCGACACGATCCTGCTGCGTGCCGATGCGTTGCGCGCGACCGACCAGCCGGCCGCCAGCGCGTCCGCCTATGCCGAGTTGCTGAAGACGCCGCTCGCGGCGCGCGGCTATCGCGGGCTCGGTCTGATCGCCGGCGCGGCCGGCGATTTCAGCCGGGCGTCGCAGGCGCTGTCGCAGGCGTCCCTGCTCGCGCCGACCGACGCGTCGATGCTGTCCGATCTGGCGTACGCGAAACTGCGCTGCGGCGACGTTCAGGGCGCCCGCGTACCGCTGATGAAGGCGGTCGAGCTGGATCAGAACAATCCCAGGATCATCAGCAACCTGGCGATCTATCTGCTCGCGTCAGGCCGCCCGCACGACGCGCAGTCGCTGATGAACGAGCAGAAGCTGCCGGCGGAGATCCGCAACGACATTCGCAACGACGCGATCCGGATCGGCGCGGCGTCCTACACGTGGCGGCGGACCGCCGCCGTGCCGGCGCCCGCCGGCGCACAGCAGGCCACGGCCGTCGCGGGCGGCCAGGCCGTAGACCCGACCGCGCCGCTCCTGCAGCGGTTCGCGCAACGACAAGACACCCGGGGGAACTAGCATGAACGGCTACAGGACAACCGTCCGGCGCGGCGCCGCGTTGCTCGCGCTGATCGGCGCCGCCACGGCGACGGTCGCATATGGCGAGGAGCGGGCGCCGCGCGCGTCCGACGTCGGCGGATCGACCGACGCATGGCTCGCGCTGCAGCGCGACAACCGCGCGGCCGGCCCGGCACTGCCGATGCTGGGCGACGCCGCGTCGCTTGCGTATCAGCGCTATCTCGACTCGTTCAGGAACAAGATTCCGGCGTCGATGGGCTCGCCGCTGAATCCGGACGGCGCCGGCCAGTCGCCCGGCAGCCAGTCGTCCGGCGGGCAGGGCGCATCGCAATACTGAGGCAGCGATGAGTCCGTCCCGCTCTCCTGCCTTCCGCACGCTCCGACGCGTTCCGCCGCGGGCGCGGCGCCAACGCGGCGCCGCGTCCATCCTGGCGGCCGTCTGGGCGCTCGTCGCGATCGTAGCGCTGGGCGCGATCGACATCGGCAACGTGTTCTTCACGCGGCGCGACCTGCAGCGCGTGGCGGACGTCGCGGCGCTCGCGGCAGCCCAGCGCATGGACGACCAGTGCGCGCAGCCGGTCACGACCGCGAATGCCAATGCTGCATCGAACGGCTTCAACCCGCAGGCGTCGGGCCAGTCGCTGTCGATCGTGTGCGGACGATGGGACGTGTCGGCCAACCCGACCCCGCCTTATTTCGCCGCTGCGTCCGGCCAGCTGAACGCAGTGCAGGTGACGGTCACGAAGCAGGTGCCGTACTTCTTTTTCGGGCCGGCGCGCACGGTGAGCGCGACGTCGACCGCGAAGGCGGCCAATCCCGACGCATTCACGATCGGCACGTCGCTCGTGTCGTTGCAGAACGGTTTGCTGAATTCCGTGCTCGGCGCGCTGCTGGGCGCGAATCTCAACCTGACGGCCGTGTCCTATCAAGGACTCGCGACGACGCAGA
Organism: Burkholderia sp. lig30; assembly: GCF_000687455.2. GTDB lineage: Bacteria > Pseudomonadota > Gammaproteobacteria > Burkholderiales > Burkholderiaceae > Burkholderia. The sequence continues at coordinate 55,621 of NZ_JGVW01000067.1, read as the reverse complement.
TCTCGCTGCAGGATCTGGTCGTCGCAGCGGGCGTCGGGACGGTCGACCAGCTGGCGAACGTGTCGGTCACGGCCGGGCAGTTCGCGCAGTTGCTGGTCAACGCGCTGTCGCGCACGCAGGTCGCCAACGTGAACGCGAGCGTGGCCAGCGGCGCGCTGCAGACGATCGTGTCGCTGGCGACGGGCGGCGCCAGCCTGAACGTGCTGAGCAACGGTTCGACGCCCGGCGTGCTCGCGATCGGGCTCGCGAACAGGCAGGCCGCGGCCGACGCGCGGATCAACCTGCTCGACGCGGTGATGGTTGCGGCCGAGGTCGCGGCGGCGAACGCGGCCGCAAGCGGACAACCGCCGATCAACGTGAACACCGGCATCAACCTCGGCGTGCTGAACGCGACGCTGCAACTGCAGATCGTCCAGCCGCCCGTGATGGCGATCGGCGAGGGCGGCCGCACGCCGGCGGGCGTCTGGCGCACGCAGGCCAGCACCGCGCAGGTACGGTTGTTCCTGAACGTCGATCTCGGGACGACGGGCAATTTCGAGCCGGGATTGCTGAGCCCGCTGTTCCCGGTGGTCGCGCTGCTCGGCGCGCTGTTCCAGCTGGACGTGCACCTGCCGCTCTATCTCGAGGTGTCGCCCGGCACGGCGTGGCTTCAGTCGACGAGCTGCGCGCCGACGAAGGCGGCCAGCCTCGCGGTGGTCGGCGTGCAGACCGGGCTCGCGAATCTGTGCGTCGGCGACGCGCCCACCGGCATGACGGCGACGACACAGTTCAGCTGCCCGAATCCCGCGACGCTCGTGAGCGTCGGCGTGCTCGGGCTGCCGCCGCTCCTTCAGGTCAAGGCCAACGTGGCACTGCCCGCGATGGTGCCAGCCAGCAGCGCCACGACAATGGTATTCCACGGTGATACGGACTATTACCAGTCGACCAACTCGAACGCGGTCGGCTCGGTGCTGACGAACGCGCTGTCCGGCGTCGCGCAAAGCCTCGCGGCGCCCAACGGGCTCGCACTGTACGTGGCGGGGCTGGCGATTCCGGTCGGGACGCTGCTTGCGCCTGTCGTCGGGCTGCTCACGGCGGCGCTGTCCCCGTTGCTCGCCGCGCTGGACCAGGTGATCGTGCCGCTGCTCAACCTGCTCGGTGCGCAGATCGGTAGCGCGACCGTACACAACGTATCGCTGACGTGCGGCGTCGCGCAAATCGTGAATTAGAAGAAATCCAGGCCAATCAGATGAGAACCACGCCCGCTATTGAAGAGCTCGACCTGTACGTCTGGGAAGGCAAGGCGGACATTGTCGACCGCGTCGCCCGGTGCATGGCGAGTTTCGACGTCGAAGTGATCCGCGCCGACAACGCCGAAATCTCGCCAGAGCGCACCGCGATGCGGTCGTCGCTCGCGATCATCAGCGTGACGATGATCGAAAGCGGCGCAGCCTTCCTGCGCGACTGGCAGGCCAACATCGGCATGCCGGTCGTATGGGTCGGCGCGGCGCGCGATAACGACCCGTCGCAGTATCCGCCCGAGTATTCGCATGTGCTTCCGCTCGACTTCACCGGCGCGGAACTGCGCGGGATGGTCGGCAAGCTCGCCGCGCAACTGCGCGCGCACGCAGCCAAGACGCAGCGGCCGAGCGAGCTCGTCGCGCACTCGGTGTCGATGAAGGCGCTGCTGGGCGAGGTCGACACGTTCGCCGACTGCGACACCAACGTGCTGCTGCACGGCGAAACGGGCGTCGGCAAGGAGCGCATCGCGCAACTGCTGCACGACAAGCACTCACGCTACCGTCTCGGCGAGTTCGTGCCGGTCAACTGCGGCGCGATTCCGGACGGCCTGTTCGAATCGCTGTTCTTCGGCCACGCGAAAGGGTCGTTCACCGGCGCGGTTGTTGCGCATAAAGGTTACTTCGAGCAAGCCGCGGGCGGCACATTGTTTCTCGACGAAGTCGGCGATCTGCCGCTCTACCAGCAAGTCAAGCTGCTGCGCGTGCTCGAGGACGGCGCGGTGCTGCGGGTCGGCGCGACGGCGCCGATCAAGGTCGATTTCCGTCTCGTTGCGGCGAGCAACAAGAAGCTGCCGCAACTCGTCAAGGACGGCCTGTTCCGCGCCGACCTGTATTACCGGCTCGCGGTGATCGAGCTCGGCATTCCGTCGCTGGAGGAGCGGGGGGCGGTCGACAAGATCGCGCTGTTCAAGTCATTCGTCGCGCAGGTGGTCGGAGAGGGCCGGCTCACGGAACTGCCGGAGCTGCCGTACTGGCTCGCGGACGCGGTGGCCGACAGCTACTTTCCGGGCAACGTGCGCGAGCTGCGCAACCTGGCCGAGCGTGTCGGCGTGACGGTGCGCCAGACGGGCGGCTGGGACGCCGCGCGCCTGCAGCGCCTGATCGCGCACGCGCGCAGCGCCGCGCAGCCGGTGCCGGCGGAGAGCGTGGCCGAGGTGTTCGTCGATCGCAGCAAGTGGGATATGGCCGAGCGCAGCCGCGTGATTGCGGCACTCGACGCGAACGGCTGGCGGCGCCAGGACACGGCGCAGCAGCTGGGCATCAGCCGCAAGGTGTTGTGGGAAAAAATGAGGAAATACCAGATTTTCGATGAAAAGCCCGAAGCACGCGAAACTGAGTAATAATGCGATGTTTGCTGGAACAATTACAACGAGTCGGTGCGGGAAATCACTTCATGATCCAAATGACGGGGTTGGGGCGGGCGAGCGTCATGTTCGCCATGATTGTGGGAATGCAGGGCGCACAAGCGCAAGGGGTGGCAGGCGGCGACGCAGCGCCGCAACCGGTTCAGCCGGCATCGGCGGTCGTCACCGCGACGCCGCCGGTTGATACACAGGTTCAGCCGGGCGAGTCGACAGGCCCGAGCACGGTCGACGAACTGCAGCGCCTGATCCAGGCGCACGAGCTGACGGAAATGCGCACGACCTATAACGGCAGCTACGGCGCGAGCCTGCTGTTCAATGTCAAGGACGGTGCGTATTACGTCACGCTGTTCCAGCAAAAGGCATTCTGGCGCGTGATCAAGACGTCGAACGAGGCGAGGGCGGAAGCGATCTATCGCGATTTCGCGCATAACGCCGCGCATCTGGCGACGAACGAATTGCGCGCGGCGAAGCTGGAGGCGCAAAAGGCACAGACGGATCGCATGATCGAAGTGACGCAGGCACGCGCACGCCGGCTTCAGGCGGACTTGAGCATTGCGCGCGAGCAGCAGGCCGCGGTGGCCGATCGCCAGAAGGCGGCGCGCAACGAGACGGTCGCGCTGCAGGCGCAAGAGGCGCAACTGCAATCGCAATTGCGGACGTTGCGTCACCAGGTGCACTCGTTGCAGCGGGAGGCTGATGCCGGCCTGCCGGCGGCGCGATGAACTGACGGTGGCTGGCGCGGCAACATGCCGCGCCAGCCGCGCAAAGAAAAAAGGGCAAGCCGTCTGGCTTGCCCTTTTGCTTTTTACTGGCCGTCCGGCACGATCGGCCGGCGGCGGCGTGTGACGATGACGGGACCGTTGCTGCTGCGCGGTTCCGTCGATGCGGGCGCGGACGGCTCGCCAGCGTCGCGCGGCGCGCTGTATGCATCACGCTGTGCGCCGTAAGCGTCACGCGGCGCGCCATAGGTGTCGCGCGGCGCGGCGTCGTCACGCGGCGGGCGGGAGCCGCCATGCGAGCCGTACGGGCCGTGCCCGCCACCCTCGCGGCCACCGCTGCGGCCGCCGGGGCCGCCAGTACGCGGGCCGCGCGGGCCGCCGCCGCCGGGGCGGGCGCCGCCGGTATCGAGCTGGATGGTCGAGATCGCGCGCTTGTAAATGCCTTGCAGACCCACGGGGGTGCGCAGCATCACCAGATACTGGTCGAACGACTCGATGCATCCCGTCAGGCGAATGCCGTTGACGAGATAGATTTCAACGCGCTTACGTTCCTTGCGCGCCGCATTGATGAAGTCGTTTTGCGGATGGGATTCTGCGGGATTGGCCATTGAGATGCGGCAGGAGCCGGCGTCAGAAAATATGTTGTGCGTGTGTGCGTAGCGTGGAAAACGCAAGGCGATCGGCACGATTTTACCCTGTTCGATCCCGGCGCGTACGCTTGCGTTTGTGTCCAGCCGTTACCCACTATAGACGCTCGCGGACGTTTGCGCGATTCGGCCGAATGGCCGGCGCCAACATTGTTACGTTGCGTTACGTCTCTCGCATTGCGGTTGCACCTGGGCGCGCGCATCTCGTCTACAGTCGTGCCCGCGCGCCGGATGGCCGGCGGATCAGAGGGCGGGAACATGAACAAGAGGCGAATGGTGCTCGGGTTGGCAGCGGCGGCGGTGGCATGGCTGGCGTCCGGCAGCGCGATCGCGGGTCACGTCGACGTGGCGGTCGGCATCGGCGTGCCGGTCGCGCCGGTCTACGTCGAGCCGCAACCGGTCTACGTGGCGCCGCCGCCGGCCGTCGTCGCGTATCCGGGCTATGGTTATGGCTACGACGACGGCTATGACGACGACCGCTACCGCCGGTGGCGCAGGCACGAGTACAAGCACTGGCGCAAGCATCACGACGACGAAGACGACTGATCGATGCGCCGCCCGGCCGGCGTCTCGCCGGTCAGGGCGACGCGCTTCGCGAGTGTGCGTTGCTGCGCGGCCCTGGCGCCGCCGCATGCCGGCGCGATTGCCATGCGCGCCGTCTGGTTGAGTCATTCATCGACGGCGCCGTCTGAAACACGCGACATCAGGTGTGACCGGCCGGTTTGCCCTGCGCGAGCGCCTCGTCGCGCAGCGCGCGGCGCAGGATCTTGCCGACGTTGGTTTGCGGCAGCGCGTCGCGGAACTCGACGAGCTTCGGCACTTTATAGCCGGTCAGGTTCTTCCGGCAATGGGCGATCACGTCATCGGCGGTGAGCGCCGGGTCGCGGCGCACGACGAACACCTTGATCCGTTCGCCATGCACTTCGTCAGGCACGCCGATCGCCGCCGCCTCGCTGATGCCCGGGTGCATCACCAGCACTTCCTCGATCTCGTTCGGATACACGTTGAAGCCGGACACGAGGATCATGTCCTTCTTCCGGTCGATGAGGCGCGTGAAGCCGCGCTCGTCCATCACGCCGATGTCGCCGGTCGCGAGCCAGCCGTCGGCGTCGATCACCTTTGCGGTCTCGTCCGGACGCTGCCAGTAGCCGTGCATCACCTGCGGGCCGCGCACGCAGAGCTCGCCGGGCTCGCCGATGCCGGCCCAGGTGCCGTCCTCGCGCCGGAAGCGCACGGTCGTCGATGGCGCGGGCAGGCCGATCGAGCCGCTGAACGCGGCCATGTCATCCAGGTTCACCGGATTCATCGTGACGATCGGCGAGCATTCCGTCAGGCCGTAGCCTTCGACGATCGGCCGCCCCGTGACTTGCTGGAAGCGCTCGGCGACCGCGCGCTGCATCGCCATGCCGCCCGCCATCGCGAGCTTGAGCTTCGAGAAATCGCGTTGCCGGAATGCTTCGTTGTCGAGGAACGCGTTGTACAGCGTGTTGATGCCGGTGATGCCCGTGAACGTCTCGTGACGAATGATCTTCATCATCATCTTCGTGTCGCGCGGATTCGCGATCAGGATGTTGCGGCCGCCGAGCCCGAGGAAGATCAGCGCGTTCACCGTCAGCGAATAGATGTGATAAAGCGGCAGCGGCGTGAGCACCGTCTCGGCCTCGCCCGTCATCTGCCCGGCGGTCCAGGCTTTCGCCTGCAGCAGGTTCGCGATCAGGTTGCCGTGCGTGAGCATCGCGCCCTTGGCGACGCCCGTCGTGCCGCCCGTGTATTGCAGGAACGCGATGTCGTCGCGGGTGCGCGGCACGGGCCGTGGCTTGCCGCGCGCGCCGGCGGCGAGCGCCGCGCGCAGGCGCACGGCCTGCGGCAGACGGTACGGCGGCACCAGTTTCTTGACGTGCTTCAGCACGAAATTGACGAGCCGCCCCTTCGCGTTGAAGCCGTCGGCGAGCAGGTCGCCGAGCGCCGTGACGATCACGTGCTTCACCGGTGTGTCGGGCAGCGCGTCCTGCAACGTGTGCGCGAAGTTCTCGAACACGACGATCGTCTGCGCGCCGCTGTCCTTGAGCTGATGCGCGAGTTCACGGGCGGTATAGAGCGGATTGACATTGACGACGATCGCGCCCGCCTTCAGCGTGCCGAACAGCGTGACCGGATACTGGAAGGTGTTCGGCAGCATGATCGCCACGCGGTCGCCCGGCTTCACGCCGATTGTCTGCAGGTACGACGCGAATGCCTCGACCTTCTGCGCCAGCGCGCGATAGGTGAGCGACGCGCCGGCGCTGACGAACGCGACGCGATCGGCGTACTTCGCCGTGCATTCGTCGAAATACTGGACCAGCGATTCGTACTGCGTGACGTCGATCTCGCGCGGCACGCCGGGGGGATACGATGCGTACCAGATGCCGTCGGTGTTCGGTGGCATCTGGGCTGCTTCTGGTGCTGCGGGAGCCGGCATGGCTTGTCTCCTGAATGGTGGGTGAGGCAGCGCGCGGGCGGCGCTCGCGGCGGCACCCGTGCGAGCGTCATGCCGCGTGACGCGGCGTCGCGTCGGCGACGGGACGCCCGGCCGGCGCGTCACTCGCGTCCGCGTCATCGAGCACGGCCGAGAATATCGCGAGCTCCGCACTGTCGGGCATCGGCGCCTTCAGCGCCGCGACGATCAGCGACGACAGCCGCGCGATCATCTGCACGTCGTCCATCGTGCGGCCTTGCGAGAAATCGTCGATGAGGCTGTCGGTTTCGGCGCCCGCGAGCGCGCCCGACAGCGCGCCGATCGCAAAGTGCAGCCGCCATCCCAGTTCCGCGCGCGGCAGGTTCGGCAGCGCGCGCTGGAAAGCGTCGAAGAAGCGCCCGGCCACGCTCGCATAGTGTGCGGCGAGGAAGTTGCGCACGAACGACGACGGATCGGTGTACGCACGGCCGATCAGCCGCAGGAACGCGCGGCCGCCGCGCCCGGGGTCGCGTGACGCCTTCAGCGCGGGAATGAACATGGCGCCGAGCACGTGCTCGCACGTGACGTGCGTGCCGAGCTGCGCGTCGAAGCGGTCGAGGATGCGCAGCCGTTCCTGGTTGAGCTGGTCGAGCCGACGCGACAGCATCGCGTGAATCAGCGCTTCCTTGCTGCCGAAATGATAGTTGACGGCGGCGAGATTCACCGCTGCGCGCGACGTGATTTGCCGCATCGACATCGCCTCGAAACCATGCTCGACGAACAGATCCTCGGCCGCATCGAGGATGCGCGCCTTCGTGCCGCTGCCTTGCCGGCTGTGGCCTGCCTGACCCACTGCCATGTTCCGCCTCCCATGCCGGTCGCCCGGCTGCGAACCACCCTTGCGATTATGTAATTCAAACAACTGTTTTGATTAAGATAAAAAGCCTGGGGTGGTGCCGGCAAGCGCTGATTCTCGACCGAATCCTCTACGCTCGTGTGCGCATGCAGCACGCGCGCCGCGCGGCCGCGCCAGCCGGGGCCGCGCGGCGTGATGCAGCGCGCAAGAGCGCGCGCTCGGGCCGCGGCCGTACGTGTATTGACGGATTGCGTCATGGCGATGCCGCGCCGTTCGCGCCTGAACAGGATCGGCACGGCGATCACGATCCGGAATAATCCCGATGAAATTCACGATCCCGATCGGGTGGCGGGCGCGGCGGGCGCGCAGGCCAATGCGTTAGAATTTCCGCCCGTATCCGCTCTGTCATGCGCTGGCGCGTGCATGCGCGCCGCAGAATCTGGAATTCCGATGCCGGCCGATCCCACCGCAACGCTTCCGCGCTTCGAAACTGCCCGCCTGTGGCTGCGTCCGCGTGTGCTGGCGGATCTCGATGCGTGCGTCGCGATGGACCGCGATCCCGATGTCACGCGGTACATCGCGGGCCCGTGGCACGATCCGGTCGAGCATCGCCGCTTCGTCGCACACCGCATCAAGCGCGACTATCCGCCGGGGCTCGGCTACTGGTCGATTTTCGAGAAGGGGGCGCCCGGCACGTTCATCGGCTGGGTGCTGCTGATCCCTGACTTCGCGGGCGGGGCGCGCGACGTCGAGATCGGCTGGCGGCTCGTGCGCACGGCATGGGGGCGCGGCATCGCGAGCGAGGCCGCCGCCGTCCTCGTGCGCCACGCGTTCGATACCGTGCGGTTGCCGCGGCTCGTTGCCGACATCGCGGCGGCGAACGCGAATTCGCTGAACGTCGCGCGCAAGCTCGGGATGCGCCGGGTCGGTGTCGTCCAGGATCGCGTGCCGTACGTCCGCCATCGGCTCGAGCGCGCCGACCTGAGCGCCTGATCGCGGGCATCGCGCAGGCCGGCGATCGTCGACGCGGCACGGACCGCGATGCCATGGCCTTAACGGCACGTCCGAACCGGAGTATCGTTGGCGAAATTCGTTGCACAGGAAACGACCACATGACACTCGGTCACGACGTTCATCTCATTCCCGTCAAGCTCGACGCGCTGCGCCCGACCCAGATGACGGTCGGTTATCGCGAGGTCAAGGCCAAGCGCAAGCACTGGAAGTCGCTCGACAAGGCGGCGCGCAAGGCCGCGATCGCATCGCACTGGTTTCCCGCCGTGCTCGGGCCGGGCGGGCACCACTACATCGTCGACCATCATCATCTGGGGCTCGCGCTGATCGAGGAGGAGGTGAGCGACGTCAAGGCGATGCTCCTCAAGGATCTGTCGTGGCTCGACGAGACGATTTTCTGGCGGATGATGGAGCATAACCAGTGGGTGCATCCGTTCGGTCCCGACGGCGCGCGCCACGATTACGTGCATCTGCCCAAGGTGCTGACCGGCCTGCTGGACGATCCGTATCGCAGCCTCGCGGGCGAGCTGCGCACGGCGGGCGGCTATGCGAAGGATGCGACGCCGTTCAGCGAATTCCTGTGGGCCGATTTCCTGCGCCCGCGCGTCGCGCTCGACATGATCGACAAGCATTTCGAGCAGGCGCTCGACGTCGCACTGAGCCACGCGCACGAGCAGGACGCGCGTTACCTGCCCGGCTGGTCGGGCCTCATTGCGCCCAAACCCTGACGTGAGTCCCGCACCAATCGAACGCATGCCGATGCCTTTGAACCCCACGGACGCCGATCCGCAGCGTCCCGAGCACTTCGCAGCACTCAACGAGCCACCGTTGCCGCGCATGCGGCGCGTCGGGCGCGATGCGCTTGCCGGCGTGTCGATCGCGGGCCTGTTGATCCCGGAAGCCGTCGCGTATGCGGGGCTCGCGAATCTGCCGCCGCAGGCCGGCCTCATCGCGCTGCTGTCGGGTCTCGTCGTGTACGCGCTGACGGGCAGCAGCCGGTTCGCGATCGTATCGTCGACCTCGTCGTCCGCCGCGGTGCTTGCCGCGACGGTGTTCGCGGAGTCGGGCCTGGGGCTCGCCGAGCAACTCGCGCTCGCGGCCGCACTCGTCGCGATGACGGGCGTGCTGTTCATCCTGGCGGGCGTCGCACGGCTTGGCGGCATGTCGAACTTCATCGCGCGGCCGGTGTTGCGCGGCTTCACGTTCGGGCTCGCGCTCACGATCGTCATCAAGCAACTGCCGAAGATCCTCGAGATCCACGTGCAGTACAGCGACGCGCCGCGCCTGGCGTACGAGATCGTGCACGGTTTCTCGCACGGCAATCCGGCCAGCCTCGCGCTCGGCGCCGGTTCGCTCGCGTTGCTGTTCGTGCTCGGGCGCGGGTCGCGCGTGCCGGCCACGCTGATCCTGATCGTGCTGTCGATCGCGGCCGGCTATGTGGTCGACTGGCAGCACTACGGGATAGCGGTGGTCGGACGCATCGATTTCCAGCACGTCGAATTCGGCATTCCGCTGCTCGACCGGAGCGGGTGGATGCAGACTGCCGAACTCGCGTTCGCGCTGATGCTGATCCTCTATGCGGAGTCGTACGGCTCGATCCGCAATTTCGCGCTGAAGCATGGCGACACCGTGTCGACGAATCGCGACCTGGTCGCGCTCGGCTGCGCGAATCTCGTGTCGGGGCTGTTTCACGGGATGCCGGTCGGCGCCGGCTACTCGGCGACCTCGGCGAACGAGGCGGCCGGCGCGCAGAGCCGCTTTGCCGGGCTGTGGGCGGCGGGCGTGATCGCGATCATCGTCTGGCTGCTGCTGCCGCAACTGTCGCTCACGCCGGAGCCGGTGCTTGCGGCGATCGTGATCTTCGCGGTCAGCCATTCGCTGCATCCGTCGGTATTCAGGCCGTACTGGACTTGGCACCGCGATCGCCTCGTCGTGATCGCCGCACTGCTCGCCGTGCTCATCTTCGGCGTGCTGCACGGTCTGCTGGCGGCGATCGGCGTGAGCCTGCTCGTGACGCTGCGCAAGCTGTCGGAGCCGAACGTGAGCGTGCTCGGCCGCTTGCGCGACAGCCACGACTTCGTCGACGTCTCGATTCATCCGGACGCGAAGGCGATTCCCGGCGTCCTGATCGCGCGGCCCGAGGCGCAGCTTTTCTTTGGGAATGTGGAGCGCATGCTGGGGCAGGTCCGGCTGTTGCTGAAGGCGGCGCCCGGCACGCAGACGGTGATGCTGAGCCTCGAGGAGACGCCGGACGTCGACGGCACGACGATCGAGTCGCTGCGCTCGTTCGCCGCCGAATGCGTAGCGCATGGGCAGCGGTTCGTGCTGGTGCGGCTCAAGCTGCACACGTTGCGGGCGCTGCATCGCGCGGCGGATGACATGCTGCGCGCGGATTCGATGTACGAACTGAGCGTCGACGAAAGTCTGCAGCAATTGATGGCGGCGCGCGCGTCGTGACGGGCGGCGTGGCAGCGGAGGGGGCGGGATTGGCGGTCGCAGTCGATCCCGCGTCGCCGGCATCGGTGATGCCGGGATCCATGTGATGACGGACGTCGGTTGAAAAACAAAAAAGCCCGCGGATGCAGGCTTTTTCAAATGAAAAAAGGCCGGCATAAAGCCGACCTTTTTAAAACAGATGGTGCCCAGGAGAGGACTCGAACCTCCACGATGTTGCCACCGCTAGGACCTGAACCTAGTGCGTCTACCAATTCCGCCACCTGGGCACGTTTCGCTTGACTGCTTACTGCCTGCGAAAGAATGAAATTATAAATGAGTCAGCGGGTATGTCAACGCTATTTGGGGCCGCGAGCGAAAAATATTTCCGGCGCGTGAAAGCGTGTCGCCGTGCGTTCCGATGTGTGCGGTATCGAGGCGGGGGAGGAGGGTGTGCAGATCGTGCTCGGCCGGTGGAAGGTGACGATACGCGCCATGCTTCGCCGGGCCGGCGTTCCTGGACTGGAAATGAAAAAAGGCCGGCATAAAGTCGACCTTTTTAAAACAGATGGTGCCCAGGAGAGGACTCGAACCTCCACGGTGTTGCCACCGCTAGGACCTGAACCTAGTGCGTCTACCAATTCCGCCACCTGGGCACGTTTTTCGTCGAGTTGCTTACTGCTGCATCGCGAAAGACCGTAATTATATACGATCTTCAGAATGTGTCAATAGGTTTCGGGCGCTTCTCCGAAAAAATATCGAAATCCACCGATGCGTGCGCTGCGCTCGTCAGTGGGCGGACCGGTATTCGTGCAGGAGAGTGTGGTCGAGCTGCTTGTCGAGGCTCTGTGGTGCGAACTGCGCGCGAACGTGCCGTTTGCGTTGATCTGCGTGATGCGGATTGCGGTATTCGGCGGTGCGGCGAGTGTCGGGCGAGGTGATGGGGTGGCGCGCCATGGATTCGCGTGCGGCCTTTCGAGGCATCGCGCAAAGCGAGCAAGCGCTTTCGCTTTGCTTCCTTGGGCCGGAAATGAAAAAAGGCCGGCATAAAGCCGACCTTTTTAAAACAGATGGTGCCCAGGAGAGGACTCGAACCTCCACGGTGTTGCCACCGCTAGGACCTGAACCTAGTGCGTCTACCAATTCCGCCACCTGGGCACGTTTCGCTTGACTGCTTACTGCGCTGCGAAAGACCGCCATTATAGAGCACTCTCGAAGGGCGTCAACACTTTTTTTGAATTCGTCTGTTTCGTGAGTGCCCGCGTGTCGGGCGGGGGTCGCAACACGCAACACTGCTTGGGCCGCGGCGGCGGGTGTTAGAATGGCCCGCGAGCCGCCCCGATCGGGCACACCGCTCGCCAACGCAACGAGAACAACCATCGACAAGCCCTTGAGCAAATATCCGTACCCCATTCCGAGCCGCGAAGAGATTCTCGGCGTGCTGCGTACGAGTGACGCGCCTCTCGCCGCGAACGACATTGCCGAGGCGCTAACGATCAAGCGTCAGGAGCGCGAGGGGTTCTTCCGGCGTGTCGCCGCGATGGAGCGCGACGGCCAGATCCGGCTCGACAAGCGCGGCCATTATCAATTGACGCATCCGTCCAATTTCGTCGCCGGGCGCGTGCAGGGCCATCGCGACGGCTACGGCTTCCTGATCCGCGACGACGGCCAGGACGACCTGTTCCTGCCGAACGGCGAGATGCAGAAGGTGATGCACAACGACCGCGTGCTCGCGCGCATCGTCGGCTACGACCGCCGCGGCCGGCCGGAAGGCCATGTCGTCGAGGTCACCGAGCGCGCGAACAAGCGCGTGATCGGCCGCTTGCTCAACGAGAACGGCGCGCTGATCGTCGCGCCCGAAGACAAGCGCATCGGCCACGACATCCTGATTACCCAGAACGCGAAGAAGGCGAAGGTCGGGCAGGTGGTGGTGGTCGAGCTGACCGATTTCCCGAGCCGCCATTCGCAGCCGCTCGGCCGCGTGCTCGAAGTGCTCGGCGACATCGACGATCCGGGCATGGAGATCGAGATCGCGGTGCGCAAGTACGGCGTGCCGCACGAGTTCAACAAGGCCGCGCTCGACGGCGCGGCCGCGTTGCCGGACAAGGTGCGGCCCGCCGACCTGCGTTTCCGCGTCGACCTGCGCGACGTGCCGCTCGTGACGATCGACGGCGAGGACGCGCGCGACTTCGACGATGCCGTGTATTGCGAGCCGGTGAAGGTCGGCCGCGGCGACGGCTTCCGGCTGATCGTCGCGATCGCCGACGTGTCGCACTACGTGCAGCCCGGCAGCGGGCTCGACGCCGATGCGGTCGAGCGCAGCACGTCGGTCTATTTCCCGCGCCGCGTGATCCCGATGCTGCCGGAGAAGCTGTCGAACGGGCTGTGTTCGCTCAATCCGCAGGTCGACCGCTGCGTGCTCGCGTGCGATATCGTCATCACCGCGCGCGGCGACATCAAGGCCTATCAGTTCTATCCGGCGGTGATCCACTCGGCCGCGCGTCTCACGTATACCGAAGTCGCGGCCGTGCTGTCGAACACGAAGGGGCCGGAGGCGACGCGCCGCGCGGAGCTGCTGCCGCACCTGCAGAACCTGTACGGCGTGTACAAGGCGCTGTTCGCCGCACGCCAGAAGCGCGGCGCGATCGATTTCGACACGACCGAGACGTACATCGTCTGCAACGCGCAGGGCAAGATCGAGCAGATCCTGCCGCGCCAGCGTAACGACGCGCACCGGCTGATCGAGGAATGCATGCTGGCCGCGAACGTCTGCGCGGCCGACTTCCTGAAGCGCAACAAGCATCCGGGGCTGTACCGCGTGCACGCGGGGCCGACCGCGGAGAAGCTCGAGAACCTGCGCGCATTCCTGCGCGGCATGGGCCTCACGCTCGGCGGCGGCGACACGCCGCACGCGAGCGACTACGCGGCGCTGATGGCGCACATCCGCGACCGGCCCGATGCGCAGATGCTGCAGCCGATGCTGCTGCGCTCGATGCAGCAGGCAGTCTACAGCCCGGACAACATCGGCCACTTCGGCCTGGCGTACGAGGCATACGCGCACTTCACGAGCCCGATCCGCCGTTATCCGGACTTGCTCACGCACCGCGCGATCTACGCGATCCTGTCGGGCAAGAAGTACATGCCGAAGGCGCCGGACGGCATCGCGCTGAACACGGCGATTTCGCCGCGTGCCCGCGCGATGCAGCAGGCCGACGACGAGGCGCGCTCGCGCAAGCCGTCGAACACGGCGATCTGGGAGGAGCTGGGCCTGCATTGCTCGGCGAACGAGCGCCGCGCCGACGAGGCGTCGCGCGACGTCGAGGCCTGGCTGAAGTGCTACTTCATGCGCGACAAGCTCGGCGAGGAATACGGCGGGATGGTGAACGGCGTCACGTCGTTCGGCATCTTCGTGCAGCTCGACACGCTGTTCATCGAAGGGCTTGTGCACGTCACCGAACTGGGCTCGGATTATTTTCAGTACGACGAAATCAAGAACGAGTTGCGCGGCGAGCGCACGGGTATCCGCTATCGCCTGTCGGACCGTGTGCGCGTGCAGGTGAGCCGCGTCGATCTCGATGCGCGCAAGATCGATTTCCGGCTGGTGCGCGAGACGCCGGTGAAGGCGCCGCGCGTGGCGGCACCGGCTGCTGCGCCCGGCGCCGAGCGCGGCGGCCCGCGCGTGCGCGCGCTGCCGCCGGCGGAGGAGCCGGCGCGCCGCAACCGGGCGGCGAGCGCGCCGAGCGCCGCCGTCAAGGATGCGCGTGGGGCGCGCGTCGCCGCGAAGAAGAAAGGCGCGGCACCGGCCAAGCCGACGGCCAAGAAGGTTCGCGCGCGCAAGAAGTACTGACCGTTCCGGGCGGCGCCTGCGCGGCGCCCGGCGGTATCGAGACGCCGCGTTGCCGGTCACGGGCCGGGAACGCGGCGCTTTACATTTCCATGGATTGCGGCCGTGCGTTGCGCGGTCGCGCGTTTGATCGAAGGTTGTTCCAGTCATGTCACGTCTGAAGGTTCTTTACGGTTTTCATGCGGTGACCGCACGCTTGCGGCACGATGCGTCGACGGTCGCGGAGGTGCTGTACGACCAGACCCGCCGCGATCGCCGCATGCAGGATTTCCTGCACGCCGCGAAGGAAGCGGGTGTGCGGCTGATCGCGGCCGACGAGACGCGCCTCTGGGGGCTCGCGCATACCGAGCGTCACCAGGGCGTCGTCGCGCGCGTCGAGGACATTCCGCTCGCGCAGAACCTGTCGGAGCTGCTCGACGGCATCCACGGGCCGGCGCTGCTGCTCGTGCTCGACGGCGTCACCGACCCGCATAACCTCGGCGCCTGCCTGCGCGTGGCGGACGCCGCCGGCGCGCACGCGGTGATCGCGCCGCGCGACCGCGCGGTCGGCCTGAATGCGACGGCGGCCAAGGTGGCGAGCGGCGCGGCCGACACCGTGCCGTACATCACGGTGACGAACCTGGCCCGGGCGCTGCGCGAGCTGAAGGAGGCGGGCGTGTGGATCATCGGCACGTCTGACGACGCATCGGCGAGCGTCTACGAGACGAAGCTCGATGGTCCGGTCGCGCTCGTGATGGGCGCCGAAGGCGAAGGGATGCGGCGCCTCACGCGCGATACCTGCGACGAGGTGATGAACATCCCGATGGCCGGCAGCGTCGAGAGCCTGAACGTGTCGGTTGCAAGCGGCGTGTGCCTGTACGAAGCCGTGCGGCAGCGCCGGGTGAAGGCGGCCTGACGGAGCGGCAATCGTGCGCGCGCGCCTTCGCCTCGCCGCGTCCCTTGCGACGATCGCCGTGCTTGCGGCGTGCGCGGCGCCGGGGCTGACCGATCGCGGGACGTACTACGCCGATACGCGTCATCCGGCGAAGGGCGTCGATTCGCGCGTGCGGTTTCTCGTGATGCACTACACGCAGATCGGCGAGCCTGGCGCGCTGCAAGTGCTGACGGGCGATACGGTCAGCTCGCACTACCTCGTGCCCGAGCATCCGCACGTGGAGCGCGGCGTGCCGGTCGTCTACCAGCTGGTGCCCGAATCGGAGCGCGCATGGCATGCCGGCGCGAGCGCGTGGCAGGGCGCGACCGAGCTCAACGCGGCGTCGATCGGCATCGAGAACGTCAACCTCGGCCCGGTCGACACGCCGCAGGGCCGCACCTGGCAGCCGTACCCGCGCGAGCAGGTCGATGCGTTGATCCGGCTGTCGAAGGACATCGTCGCGCGCTACGGCATCCCGCCGACGCGCGTCGTCGCGCACAGCGACATCGCGTCGCAACGCAAGCTCGACCCGGGCCCGCTGTTTCCGTGGCACGCGCTCGCCGACGCAGGCGTCGGCGCGTGGCCGGACGGCGCGATGGTCGCCGCGCGCCTCGCGGGCCGCGCGCCGAATGCGCCCGCCGACGTGCGCGGATTGCAGTGGAAGCTCGCGCGCTACGGCTACGACGTGCCGGTCGACGGTGTGCTCGACGCGCGCACGCGGCGCGTGTTCGCGGCGTTCCAGATGCACTTCCGGCCGTCGGACTACGCCGGTAATCCGGATGCCGAAACAGATGCGATCGCGCAGGCGCTGCTCGACAAGTATTTCCCCGGCGCGGCGCCGCCGGCCGACGCGTCGGGCGCCGCCGCGCCGTAGTCCGGGCCGCTGGCGGTAATCCGGTAAACTTGTGGTTTTTGCACTCTGACAGCTTCAGATCCCCCATGACTCAAGACGAACTCAAACGCCTCGTCGGCCAGGCCGCGGCCGATTACGTGATCCAGCACGTGCCGGAAGGCTCGGTGATCGGCGTCGGCACCGGCTCGACCGCCAACTGCTTCATCGACGCGCTCGCGGCCGTCAAGTCGCGCTATCGCGGCGCGGTGTCCAGTTCGATCGCGACGACCGAGCGCCTTCGCGCGCACGGCATCCAGGTCTTCGATCTGAACGAGGTCGAATCGCTGCAGGTGTACGTGGACGGCGCCGACGAGATCGACGGCAGCGGCGCGATGATCAAGGGCGGCGGCGGTGCGCTGACGCGCGAGAAGATCGTCGCGTCGGTCGCGCAGACGTTCGTCTGCATCGCCGACGCGAGCAAGCGCGTGCCGGTGCTCGGCGCGTTTCCGCTGCCGATCGAGGTCGTGCCGATGGCGCGCACGGCGATCGGCCGCCGCGTGACCGCGCTCGGCGGCGTGCCGGTGCTGCGCGTGACCCAGGACGGCGCGCCGTACATCACCGACAACGGCAACGAGATCATCGACGTGAAGGGGCTGCAGATCACCGATCCGCGCGCGCTCGAAGCGCAGATCAACGGCTGGCCGGGCGTCGTGACGGTCGGCCTGTTCGCCGTGCGCGGCGCAGACCTGTGCCTGCTCGGCACGGCTGACGGCGTCGAGACGATCGTTTATCCGCCGCGCGGTTGAGCCGGACGGCGTGTGGCGCGTGTTGTGCGCCATGTGCCCGAATCTTGCGGAAGTCGTGGCCCGGTGAGCGCAGAGCGCTTCCCGGGCTTTTTTTGAGACCTTATAAAGCAGCTGAATCAAAAGAGGGATAACCCTGTCAGGTGTTTACCAGATAGCGAAATAGCCCCGAAACTCATCAACTTATAGATCATAAGAACAAAGTCGTGACAGGGCCGGCGGAACTGCGGAGCAGTTTTTCGCAAATAGACGTACGGGGAGGTGTCATGGAGCAGGGAAAAGACCGGTCACTGGTCGCCAAAGTGATGGATGGGCTTGTCGCGGGCATTGTCGAGGACAAGTACGGCGGCATCCTGCCGCCACAGGACGTGCTGTCGAAGGATTTCGACGTGAGCCGCACGGTGATGCGCGAAGCATTGTCGATGTTGCTCGCGCGCGACATGCTCGACGTGCGCCCGAAAGTCGGGACGCGCGTGCGTCCGATGCGCGACTGGCGCATGATCGACGAGGACGTGGTGAGCTGGCGGTTTCGGGCCAAGCCCGATCCGCAGTTCATGCGCGACGTGATCGAATTCCGCATGCTGATCGAGCCGCGCGCGACCGCGCAGGCAGCCGTGCGCGCGAGCGCGGTGGAGATTGCCGGCATTCGCGAGGCATTCGACGCGTTCAAGGTGCTGCAGCCGGGTGACGCCGGCTACGATGCCGCGGACGAGTTGCTGCACACGCGCATCGTTCACGCGAGCGGCAATCAGTTCTTCCAGCAAATGGCCGCGATCGTTCGCGGCGCGGTGCGGCTCGTGAATCCGCGCCTCGCGCAGAAGGAAGGCGCGCACGAGGTGGCGCTCAAGGCGCATGCGCGTGTGGTCGAGGCGATCGAGCGCCGCGATCCGCGCGAGGCCGAGGCGGCTTCGCTCGCGCTGATCGACTATAGCGCCGACGAAATCTCGCGCGATTTCTCCGTCGACGTGCCGATGCGCGCCTGAGCCGTGCGGTTCGCTCGTCCGGCGCGCGCCGGCCGTCGATCCTGACGGCCGGCCGCCGGCGTGTCGCGTTTCGCTCAGTGTCGAGCGGGCGGGGCGCTACCCTGGACGGGCGATCTCGATTCCGGCCGGTCCGGCAGGCTTCGGCGCCGCCGGCACGGACGGCTTTGCGCCCGGCCCGCGCCGGGCGTCCTCAGTGGCGCGCGGGCAGCGCGAGCCGCTTCTCGTACCAGCGCTGCACCCATTCGAGGATCTGGCACAGCACCCAGTACACCGCGGCGGCGGCGAGATACAGCGGCAGCGGCTGGTAGGTGGCCGCGATCATTTCCTGCGCGCTGCGCAGCAGTTCCGTCACGGTGATCACGGAGACGAGCGACGTGTCCTTGATCAGGCTGATGAGGCTGTTCGACAGGCTCGGCACCGCGATGCGCAGCGCCTGCGGCCCGATCACGTAGCGCAGCGTCTGCCCCCACGACAGCCCGAGGCTGTACGCCGCGAGCCACTGGCCGCGATGAATGCCGTTGATCGCGCCGCGCATGCTCTCGGACATGTAGGCCGCGACGTTCGCCGACAGCGCGATGACGCCCGCCGGGGTCGGGTCGAGCGAGATGCCGAGGCTTGGCAGACCGTAATAGATGACGAAGATCTGCACCAGCAGCGGCGTGCCGCGCATCACGCTGACGTAGGCGCGTGCGATCGCCGCGAGCGCGTTGACGCAGAAGCGCTTGAACCCGACGAGCCCGTCGCTCTGCCGGATGCCCATCGTCGCCAGCACGACGGCGCCGGCGAGACCGAACACCATCGACAGCACGGCGAACTTGACGGTGAGCACGGCGCCCTGGGCGAGAACCGGCAGCGACTGGACGAGCAGGGTGGTGGTGGACATGTAATGGATGAATACGCGAAAGCGCAATCATAAACCGCGGAAACAAAAGAAAGGGCGGCATCGTTGCGGATGCCGCCCTCGTCCCGCCGGGCGTGGCGGGAAATGTCGGGGTGCTTACTTGAGCGGCTTCGTCACGTCGATGCCGAACCACTTGTCCGAGATCTTCGCGAAGGTGCCGTCGGCCTCGAGCTGCGTCATCGCGTCGTCGATCGCCTTCGCGAACTTCGGGTTGCCCTTCCTGAACGGAATGCCCGACGGGTTGCCCGCGCCGACGCTTGCGCCGGTGCGCAACGGCAGCTGCGAACTCTTCAGCAGGTACGCGAGCATCAGGCGGTCGTTGAGCGCCGCGTCGAGACGGCCGGCCGCGAGGTCGCGCAGGTATTCGGGCGCACCCGGGTAGGTCTTCACGTCGATGCCCGGCACCGACTTCGCCATGTCCATGTAATTGGTACCGAGGCCGACGCCGAGCTTCTTGCCCTTCAGGTCTTCCAGCGACTTGAACTGGCGCGCGTCGTCCTTGCGCTGGATCAGCTGCGCGGCCGAATACGTGTACGCCGGCGAGAAGTCGAGCACGTCCTTGCGCTTGTCCGTGATGCCGACCTGGTTGACGATCACGTCGAACTTGCCGGCCTGCAGGCCCGCGATGATGCCGCTCCATTCGGTCGTGACGAACTCGGGCTTCACGCCCAGCTTCGCCGCGACCGCCTTCGCGATGTCGACGTCGAAGCCGACCAGCTCGCCTTGCGGATTCTTCGAATTGAACGGCGGGAACGTGCCTTCGAGACCGACCCGCAGCGTGCCGCGTTGCTTCACTTCGTCGAGGAGGTCGGCTGCGTGCGCGGTCGCGGCCGCAAACGACGCACCGATCAGCCCGGAAACCATCAGTTTCTTCAGCAGCATCATTTTCATCGTGTGGATTCCTTGCCCGCTTTCGGGTCAATGCACTGGGGGCGACGATAGCAAAAAGGCAATTGATATGGAAATATCGTTTGCCTGTTTCTATATTACGACGTCCGCTCGCGGGCGATCGCCTTCACGCATTCGGAGACGAGCGCGGGGCCGCGGTAGATGAAGCCCGTGTAGAGCTGGACGAGCGACGCGCCCGCCGCGAGTTTCGCGCGGGCGTCCTCGCCCGAGAAGATCCCGCCGACGCCGATGATCGGCACCGTGTCGCCGACTTCGGCGTGCAGCTTGCGGATCACCTGGTTCGACGCCTCGAACACCGGGCGCCCCGACAGGCCGCCGGCCTCGTCCGCGTGCGGCAGGCCCTGCACGGCCGCGCGCGACAGCGTCGTGTTGGTCGCGATCACCGCTTCGATCTTGTGGCGCAGCAGCGTGTCGGCGATCTCCTTGATCTGCTCGTCGTCGAGGTCCGGCGCGATCTTCAGCGCGAGCGGCACGAGCTTGCCGTGCAGGTCGGCGAGGCGCTGCTGCTTGTCCTTGAGCGCCGCGAGCAGCGCGTCGAGCTCGCCCGCCCCCTGGAGCTGGCGCAGGTTCTTCGTGTTCGGCGACGAGATGTTGATCGTCACGTAGCTCGCGAACGGGTAGACGCGTTCGAGGCAGTACAGGTAGTCGTCGGCGGCGCGCTCGATCGGCGTGTCGGCGTTCTTGCCGATGTTCAGGCCGATGATGCCGCGGTAGCGGGCTGCCTGGACGTTCTTCACGAACTGGTCCACGCCGCTGTTGTTGAAGCCCATCCGGTTGATCAGCGCGTCGGCCTGCGGCAGCCGGAACATGCGCGGGCGCGGGTTGCCGGGCTGCGCGCGCGGCGTGACCGTGCCGACCTCGATGAAGCCGAAGCCGAGCGCCGCGAGGCCGTCGATCGCCGCGCCGTCCTTGTCGAGACCGGCCGCAAGGCCGACCGGGTTGCGGAACGTGAGGCCCATCACGGTGCGCGGGGCGTCGGGCACGCGGGCCGACAGCGCGCACGCGAGGCCGGTGCGGCCGGCGGCGCCGAGCGCGCGCAGCGTGAGGTGGTGGGCATCTTCCGCATCCATCTTGAACAGGGATGCGCGGGCGAGCGGATAGAGGGAACTGAACACGGCGAAAGGGCGGGCAGCCAGAAAATTGGTAACCCGTCATTTTACCGGGAGTTGTACGGCCGGGGCTCGCTTTCCCGGGTGCGGGCAGGCCGGCGTGCACCGGACGGCGGCGCGGCCGGGCACCGCGAAACCGATGTCGCGAGACTGGGCGAAGCGGCGGATACAGCCGGTGGCGTGGCGGATTTTGGCTGGCTGCGGCGGCCGGCGACGGCTCAGTCGGCGCCGGAATGGCCGCCCGGAAGCGGCGCGCGCGCGAACGCGGCGTCGACGGGCGGCAGGTCGATGCGCGCCGGATCGAGCACGTTCCAGCGGCCGTCGACCAGCCCCTCGAGCGGATGGAAATTCGCCTTGTAGGCCATCTTGGGGCTTTCGCGGATCCAGTAGCCGAGGTAGACGTACGGCAGGCCGAGGCTTCTGGCCTGTTCGATCTGCCAGAGAATGTTGTACGTGCCGTAGCTCGCGTGCGGCTCGTCCGGCTCGAAGAACGTGTAGACCGACGACAGCCCGTCGCCGAGGATGTCGATCATGCTGACCATGCGCAGCGTGCCGGGCCCGCCGCCGGTCGCGTCGAGGTCGCGGAATTCGACGAGGCGCGAGTTGATCCGGCTTTGCAGCAGGAACTGCTCGTACTGGTCGCGGCTGTCGCGATCCATGCCGCCGCCCGCGTGGCGCGCGGCCTGATAGCGCATGTAGAGCGCGTAATGCTCCTCGTCGTAATGCAGCGGCGACACGATCGCGACGAGCGCGCGGTGCCGCTTCCACATGCGTCGCTGGGTGCGGCTCGGCACGAACGCGGCGACCGGCACGCGCACCGGCACGCACGCGCGGCAGCCGTCGCAATACGGGCGGTAGGTGAACACGCCCGAGCGGCGGAAGCCGGCCTTCACGAGCTCGGTGTAGATGTCGGAATTGATCAGGTGGCTCGGCGTGGCGACCTGCGAGCGCGCGATGCGCCCGTCCAGATAGCTGCAGGGGTAGGGGGCCGTCGCATAGAATTGCAGCGCCGATAGCGGTGAAAGCGGCAGCTCAGTCGGATGAGTCATGGGCAGCTCTCGATGCAGGGGTGAAGTACCGCGCTAGCGCACGATGCCGTGCGAGGCAGCGGGTTCGCTGCAGCCCGTCAGCCCGACGAGCACGCGCTTGTCGAACTGCCACGGAATCGGCTGCTCGGCCACTGCGCGGCGCACGTGAGCGACGAATGCGTTGCGTGCGATCTCGCGGCCGCCGAGCGACGCCAGATGCGACGTATTCTGCTGGCAGTCTATCATTTCCAGCCCGTGCTCGCGAAGGTGCGCGACGAGTGCGGCAAGGGCGATTTTCGATGCGTCGGTGACGTTCGCGAACATCGATTCGCCGAAGAACATCCGGCCGAGCGCGACGCCGTAAAGCCCGCCGACGCGCTGCCCGTCGTGCCAGGTCTCGATGCTGTGCGCGCTGCCGGCGCGATACAGCGACGAATACGCGTCGATGATCTCCGCGGTGATCCAGGTGCCGCGCTGGCCGCGGCGCGGCGCTTGCGCGCACGCGCGCATCACGCCGGCGAAATCGTGATCGACGCGCACTTCCCAGCCCGGCTCGCGCAGCACGCGCCTGAGCGTTTTCTTCAGCGACGGCGACACCTTGAACTCGCGCGGCGCGAGGATCATGCGCGGGTCCGGGCTCCACCACAGCACCGGCTGGCCGTCGGAATACCACGGGAAGATGCCGCGCCGGTAGGCGTCGACGAGGCGCGCCGGCAGCAGGTCGGCGCTGGCGGCAAGCAGCCCCGGCGCGCCGGTTCCCTCGCCGAGCGCGCGCTCGATGGGCGGGAACGGGTCGTCGGGGGCGAGCCAGGGAACCATGAGGGGAGGTGCTCAGCCGCTGCGCAGCGAGCGGAAGATGTCGCCGGTGTGGACGCCGTAGTCGCCGGCTTCGCGGTCGGCGAAGAAGAAGCGCAGTGTCTGGCTGACGGTCGGGAACGCGATCTCGTCCCACGGGATTTCCGCCTCGTCGAACAGGCGCACTTCGAGGCTTTCCTCGCCCGCCTCGAACGCGGGATCGGTCAGCCGCGCGAGGTAGAACAGATGGACCTGGTGCACGTGCGGCACGTTGAGCAGCGTAAACAGGCTCTGCACCTCGACGCGTGCACCCGCTTCCTCGAGCGTCTCGCGTGCGGCGGCCTCGGCGGTTGTCTCGCCCATCTCCATGAAGCCTGCAGGCAGCGTCCAGTAGCCGTAGCGCGGCTCGATCGCGCGGCGGCACAGCAGCACCTGATCGCCCCAGACGGGGACCGTGCCGACGACGTTACGCGGATTCTGGTAGTGAATCGTGCCGCAGTGATCGCAGACGAAGCGCTCGCGGTTATCGCCAGGAGGGATGCGCGCGATGACTTCGTGACCGCAGACGGAGCAGAATTTCATGTCGAGTGGAAGGGACGAGGTGATGCGAGTGTATCACCCGGGCGGGGCATTCTCGAACCGGTGGCCCCGGGCGGCATGCCGCCCGGGGCGCGGAAAAACAAAAAGCCCGGCGCGAGGGCCGGGCTTTTTGCATCGATTCGGGACGATTGGTTGCGGGGGTAGGATTTGAACCTACGACCTTCGGGTTATGAGCCCGACGAGCTGCCAGACTGCTCCACCCCGCGTCCGTCGAAGAATTGAATTATAGGGACGAACCTCGTGGCGTGCAAGCGTTTTTTATAAACGGCTCGCTGGGCCGGCGCGCGAAGCGCGTGCGCTAGAATCGTGCGGTTTGTGTCGTCACTCTGGCAGCGAGGCGCGCGCGAGCGGATCGGGCCTCGTCTGTGTCTTCTTCTCGCTCTGGCAGGGTTCATGGATATCGCTCTCGATCTGCAATCGATCAACGCGCAGGAACAGGCGCTCGTTTTTCCCCATTTCGATCCGGCCCGCGCGTGGGCGCTCGGCAACCGGCTGCACGCGCTCGCGACCGCGCGCGGCCATGCGGTCGCGATCGATGTCGGCACGTTCGGCCAGCCGCTCTTTTTCGCGGCGCTGGCCGGCACGACGCCCGACTACGTCGACTGGGTGCGCCGCAAGCGCAACGTCGTCGCGCATTTTCGCCGTAGCTCGTATGCGGTCGGGCTGCGCGCGCAGCAGGCCGGCACGACGCTCGACGCGAAGTACGGCCTGGCGGTCGCCGAATACGCGCCGTTCGGCGGCGCGTTTCCGCTGACGGTGGCGGGGGCGGGCGTCATCGGCACGGTCACCGTGTCGGGGTTGCCGCAACGCGCGGACCACGAGCTGGTGGTCGAAGCACTGTGCGCGGAGCTGGGCTGCGATTACGCCGCGCTCGCGCTGGACAGGAGCTGAGCGATGCAGATACCGGGATATGCGTGGCTTGCGATCGCGATCGTCGCCGAGGTGATCGGCACCTCCGCGCTGCGCGCGGCGGACGGCTTTACGCGGCTCGGGCCGTCGCTGATCGTCGTGGCGGGTTATGCCGCCGCGTTCTATTGCCTGTCGGTCACGCTCAAGACGATGCCGGTGGGCATCATCTATGCGGTCTGGTCGGGCGCCGGCATCGTGCTGATCACGCTCGTCGCGATGCTGCTTTACCGCCAGGTGCCGGACGTGCCGGCGATGATCGGCCTGTCGCTGATCATCGCCGGCGTCGTGGTGCTGAACCTGTTCTCCAGGATGCAGGCGCACTGACCGGCGCGCCTGCGATTGCCGGATTTTCTTCATGACCGATTCCACTGTCGATATCGCCCAGCCCGACGTGCGCGCCTTCGTCGCGAACCGCATCGGCTTTCTCGAGCTGAACCGGCCGAAGGCGCTCAACGCGCTGTCGGTCGAGATGATCCGCATGCTGCACGCGGCGCTGAACGCATGGCGCGACGATCCGGAGGTCGTCGCCGTCGTCGTCTGCAGCCCGCATCCGCGCGCGTTCTGCGCGGGCGGCGACGTGCGCTTCTTCCACGATGCGTGGGGGCGCGGCGATCGCGACGCGGTCGATACGTTCTTCATCGAGGAGTACTCGCTCAACCACGCGATCTTCACCTATCCGAAGCCTTACATCGCGTTGATGCACGGCGTCGTGATGGGCGGCGGGATGGGCATTTCGCAGGCGGCGCGCCATACGGGCGGGCTGCGCGTCGTGACCGACTCGACGAAGATGGCGATGCCGGAAACGCGCATCGGCCTGTTTCCGGACGTCGGGATGAGCTGGTTCCTCGCGCGCACGCCCGGCGCGATCGGCCGCTATCTCGCGGTCACGGGCGCCACGCTCGACGCGGCGGGCGCGCTGTACGCACAGCTCGCCGACGTCTATCTGCCCGATGCGGCGCTGCCCGCGCTGCTCGATGCGCTGCGGCACGAGCCTTTCGCGAGCGGCGCGCAGGTCGTCGAATGCGTCGCCGCGGCGGCCGCCGCGCACAAGGTCGTGCCGACGCCCGACACGTCCGCGCTTGCCGACGCGCGTGCCGGCATCGACCGCCATTTCGCGCATCCGGATCTGGTCGCGATTCTCGCGTCGCTCGACGGCGAGCAGGATTGCGCGGCGGTCGATGCATGGGTCGAGAAGGCGGGTGACGCGATGCGCGGGCAACTGTCGCCGCTGTCGATGGCGGTGTCGCTCGAGGTGGTCGAGCGGGCGCGCGGCGCGACGATGGCCGATTGCCTGCGGCGCGATCTCGATCTGACGCGCTCGACGTTCGCGCGCGGCGACGTGATCGAAGGCGTGCGCGCGCTGATCGTCGACAAGGATCAGCAGCCGGTGTGGCGATTCAAGTCGATCGGCGAGGTCGGCCGGGCCGACGTGCTCGCGATGTTCGACAGCCCGTGGACGCCGCAGACGCATCCGCTGCGGGATCTGAAGGACTGAGCAAACGTCTTCCGGGTCAAGCCCGATGAAGTGAAGCGTGCCGACGCGCGCTGGTTCTGACCATGGCATTGAGCATGGTCAGAAGCTTGCGCATGCAGGCAACGAGCGCGACCTCGGCCAATCTGCCGCCCGCCGCGCATGTGGGCGGCTCAGTCCTCGCCGGCGTCGTCGGACATGAACGCACGCAGGAACACGAGCGTGCCCCAGCCCCACATCGCATTCGCCGCGAAGCCCACCGCGAGCGGCGGCAGCATGTTGCCCGACGGCCAGATGCCGCGCAGCGGGTCGATCGCGAACACGCGCGCCGCGGTGAGCACGACGCCGCCGAATACGAACGCGCCGATCCACGGCGCATGTTGCTCCCGCGACACGCGCAGCAGCCACGCCAGCAGGATCGCCCAGCCTGCGCTCATCAGCGCGTTTGCGACAAATTCAGGAATGCCGAGCGGTAAGAGCGGGAGGGTCGAGAAACCCGTCGCGTCGATCACGTTCGCCGTGTGCAGGAGCGCGAGCGTCGCTTCACGGAAGAACAGGGCGGCGAGGAAGCCGGAAAGGAAAGGCAGGATGATTTTCTGCATCGGTGACACCGCATACGCGCGCGGCGCGTGCCGCACCCGTGAAATTGTTCGGATGGATGCGCCATTATAGGGGCGCTCGGGACGACCTTCGTTCCAGCGACACCCTAATCACGAAAGCGGAAAACCTAAGCTCAAAAAAATCGTTCCAAAGCGCTACCCCCATCCCTAGACTGATTTCCCAGAAACAGCCGCGCATTCGCGTACTCGCCCGCCGCGCGGCCTGACCGGCGAGACATCCCGATTCGAGCGCACGCGACGTGCGCGCCACCCGCCGGTGACGCGCGCAGGGCGGGCTTTTATCTCAATTCCTGGTAAGGCCAGTCAGGCAGGAGCAGCAGATGAACGTATTCTGGTTTATCCCCACGCATGGCGACAGCCGCTATCTCGGCACGACCGAAGGCGCGCGCGCCGCGGATTACGACTACTTCAAGCAGGTCGCGGTCGCGGCCGACACGCTTGGCTACGAAGGCGTGCTGCTGCCGACCGGGCGCTCCTGCGAGGATGCGTGGGTCGTCGCATCGAGCCTGATTCCGGCGACGCGCCGCCTGAAGTTCCTCGTCGCCGTGCGGCCCGGCGTGGCATTGCCCGCGCTCTCGGCACGCATGGCCGCGACCTTCGACCGGCTGTCCGGCGGGCGGCTCCTGATCAACGTCGTGACGGGCGGCGACGCGGCCGAGCTCGAAGGCGACGGGCTGTTCGCCGATCACGACACGCGCTACCGGATCACCGACGATTTCCTGCACATCTGGCGCGGGCTGCTGAGCGCGTCGCACGACAGCGGCTCGTTCGACTACATCGGCTCGCACCTGCAGCTGAAGGGCGGCAAGGCGCTCTATCCGCCGGTGCAGCGGCCGCACCCGCCGCTGTGGTTCGGCGGCTCGTCGCCGGCCGCGCACGCGATCGCGGCTGATCACATCGACACCTATCTGACCTGGGGCGAGCCGCCCGAGGCCGTCGCGAAGAAGATCGCCGACGTCCGTGCGAGCGCGGCCGAGCGCGGCCGCCAGATCAAGTTCGGCATCCGCCTGCACGTGATCGTGCGGGAAACCGAGGAAGAGGCGTGGGCCGACGCCGACCGGCTCATCAGCCGCCTCGACGACGACACGGTCGCGCGCGCGCAGCAGGTGTTCGCGAACATGGATTCCGAAGGGCAGCGTCGCATGGCCGCGCTGCACGGCGGCAAGCGGGGCGGCCGCAAGGAGCTCGAGGTGTACCCGAACCTGTGGGCGGGCGTTGGCCTCGTGCGCGGCGGCGCGGGCACCGCGCTCGTCGGCAATCCGGAGCAGGTGGCCGCGCGGATGCGCGAATACGCGGAACTCGGCATCGAGACTTTCATCCTGTCGGGCTATCCGCACCTCGAGGAATCGTACCGGTTCGCCGAACTGGTGTTCCCGCTGATCAAGGGGCGCGACGCGGCGAACTCGACGGGGGCGCTGTCCGGTCCGCGCGGCGAGATCGTCGGCAACAACTACGTGCCCAGGGCGAGCCAGAGCTGAGCGACGGAGGCGCACGATGACAACGAAACTATCGGCAACGGGCGGCAGGCTGGCCGCCCACGCATGGCGCGGCGTGGCGCCGTGGCTCGTGCCGCTCGCACTGCTGGCCGGATGGGAGCTCGCCGCGCGCGTCGGGTGGCTGTCGACCCGCGTGCTGCCCGAGCCGGTCGCCGTCGTGCGCGCGGCGTGGGGGCTCGTCGCGTCCGGCGAGATGTGGGCGAACGTCAAGGTCAGCACGTGGCGCGCGCTCCTCGGCTTCGTGACCGGCGGCGGCGTCGGGCTTGCGCTCGGCCTCGCGACCGGCCTCTCGAAGGCCGCGGAGACCGCGCTCGACTCGACCATCCAGATGATCCGCAACATCCCCGCGCTCGCGATGATTCCGCTCGTGATCCTCTGGTTCGGCATCGACGAGAGCGCGAAGCTGTTCCTCGTTGCGCTCGGCGTGTTCTTTCCGGTCTACATCAACACCTACCACGGCATCCGCTCGGTCGACGCGAACCTGATCGAGATGGCGAAGAGCTACGGCGTGCGCGGCTTCGCGCTGTATCGCGACGTGATCCTGCCCGGCGCGCTGCCGTCGATCCTGGTCGGCGTGCGTTTCGCGCTCGGCCTGATGTGGGTGATGCTGATCGTCGCGGAAACGATCTCCGCGCAATCGGGCATCGGCTACATGACGATGAACGCGCGCGAATTCCTGCAAACCGACGTGGTGGTGGTCGGGATCCTGCTGTACGCGGTGCTCGGCAAGCTGGCCGACGTGCTGGCCAAATGGATCGAGCGCGCGACGCTGCGCTGGCACCCCGCCTATCAACCAGGAGCGAAGGCATGAATGCGACGACTTCGGCGGCCGTCTACGGGCCGCTTTCCGGCGCCGATCTCGAAACCGAGCTTGCGCATGCGCGCATCGCGGACGGCAACGCCCGCGATGCGGCGATCCTCGAGCGGGACGGCGGCGCGGCCGTCGTCCCGCTCGCGCGGCGCGGCGCGGCGAACGGCGCGCGCGACGACCACGCGGTCACGCTGCGCGGCGTGAGCAAGCGCTTTGGCGCGCGCACGGTGCTCGCCGACGTGGATCTCGGCATCGAGCGCGGCAGTTTCGTCGCGATCGTCGGACGCAGCGGTTGCGGCAAGTCGACGCTGCTGCGCCTCGTGGCCGGCCTCGAGACGCCGAGCGATGGCACGCTTGCCGCGCACGGCGACGCGGGCGGCGCGCTCGACACCCGGATCATGTACCAGGACGCGCGCCTGCTGCCGTGGAAGACCGTGCTGCATAACGTGATGCTCGGCCTCGGCCGGGGGGGGCGCGATGACGCGCGCGCGGTGCTCGACGAGGTTGGCCTGCTCGAACGCGCGAACGACTGGCCGGCGCAGCTGTCGGGCGGCCAGCGGCAGCGCGTCGCACTGGCGCGTGCACTGGTGCACCGGCCGCAACTGCTGCTGCTCGACGAGCCGCTCGGTGCGCTCGACGCGCTGACCCGCATCGAGATGCACGCGCTGATCGAGCGGCTGTGGCGCGAGCACCGCTTTACCGCGCTGCTCGTCACGCATGACGTGCAGGAAGCCGTCGCGCTCGCCGATCGCATCCTGCTGATCGAGGAAGGGCGCGTTGCGCTCGATCAGGCGGTGCCGCTGGATCGGCCCCGTGGCCGCGCGTCGGCGGGGTTCGCGGCGCTCGAGGACCGGGTGCTGCAGCGGGTGCTCGCAGGTGGCACGGCGACGGCGCAATCGGCGCAGCCTGCGCGGGAGGCGAGCGACGGGCTGCCGGCCGGGCGGATTCGCTGGGCCGTTTAGGGCCTGTCGTTGGCGCGGACAGGCGCTCGCCCGTTCGTTTTCAGACGTTTTTTCGGGAGTGGTCAACGCGATGAGCATTACCGCGATCAATGTGCGAAACCAGTTCAAGGGCAAGGTCAAGGAGATCATTCGCGGTCCCGTGGTGTCCGAGGTCGATGTCGAGACGCCGTTCGGCATCGTCACGTCGGTCATCACGACCCGCTCGGTCGATGAACTCGAATTGAAGGTCGGCGCGGAAGTCGTTGCGCTCGTGAAGTCGACCGAGGTGTCGCTCGCCCGGCTGTGAGTGCCGGGCACAGGGCTGGCATGCGGCGGGCCGAGCGTTGCCTGCCCGCCGCATGCGCGCGCAACGTCGCGCCGCGTATGCATTGATGTTCGTCGTCCGGGCGAAGTGCTAGGATGGAGCGACAACGATGCCGGAGGCGGCGCATGTCCCCCATCCTTACTCCCGAAGCCATCGAAGCGCTGAAGTGGATCGACCAGTTCGGCGACAGCCGGCCGTTTCCGGCCGCGTTCAGCGACATCGTCTATGTGTTGATCAGCGAAGGGCTGATCTACGAGCCGACGCCCGGCCGGGTCGATCTCACCGATGACGGGCGCACGTGTTTGTCTGATGAATACGACTGATCCGGTTGCGCCGGCGTACGGGCGTGTCCACGGAACAGGGAGAGCGTGCGATGGAACTGAAAGGCAGCGACCTCGGTGATTTCAGCGAGCCGTACCGCGGCTTCGAGATCGAGGTGAAGACCGAGCAGGTCTGGGACGGCGAGCGCGTGCATTATCGCGTGCTGCAAGGCGACGCGGTGCGCATCGACTGGCGGCTCGTGAAAGTCGACGGCCTGATCCTGACCGAACACCGGATCATCGAGCAGGTGCTCGACGAGGCGCGGCGCGCAGTCGACGCGGAACTGGCGGACACGGGCGGCGCATAGTGCCGGGCGGGCAGGGCGCACATTGCGGTAGAATCGCCGATTGTTCCTGTGCCGTACCTTGCCCGATTTCATGTCTGTTTCGCCCCCGCTCAGCCCGCGCCGCGTTTCCGTCGCGCCGATGTTGGACTGGACCGACCGTCATTGCCGGTCGTTCCATCGCACTCTCTCGCGCCATACGTGGCTCTACACGGAAATGATCACGACCGGCGCGCTGCTGCATGGCGACGTGCAGCGTCACCTGGCGTTCACGCCGAGCGAATCGCCGATCGCGCTGCAGCTCGGCGGCAGCGAGCCGGATGATCTCGCCCGCGCGGCGAAGCTCGGCGAGCAGTGGGGCTACGATGAAATCAACCTGAACTGCGGCTGCCCGTCGGAGCGCGTGCAGCGCGGCGCGTTCGGCGCGTGCCTGATGAACGAGCCGCAGCTCGTGGCCGATGGCGTGAAGGCGATGCGCGATGCGGTGTCGGTGCCGGTGACGGTCAAGCACCGGATCGGCGTCGATACGGTCGAGGACTACGCATTCGTGCGCGATTTCGTCGGCAAGGTGGCCGAAGCGGGCTGCGAAGTCTTCATCGTGCATGCGCGCAACGCGATCCTGAAGGGGCTGTCGCCGAAGGAGAACCGCGAGATTCCGCCGCTCAAGTACGATTACGCGTATCGGTTGAAGCGCGATTTCCCGTCGCTCGAGATCGTGATCAACGGCGGCATCAAGACCCTCGACGAAGTCGCGCAGCATCTCGAGCACGTCGACGGCGTGATGATCGGCCGTGAGGCGTATCACAACCCGTACCTGCTCGCGGGCGTGGACGCGCGCTTTTACGGCGCGACCGAACCCGCGCCGACGCGCGAAGAGGCCGAGGCGGCACTGATCGCGTACTGTGCAGCGGAGCTGAAGCGCGGCACGTACCTCGGTGCGATCGTCCGTCATGCGCTCGGGCTGTATCGCGGGGTGGCGGGCGCGCGCGGCTGGCGGCGCATTCTGTCGGACAACAAGAAGCTGGCGCGCGGCGATCTGGCGATCTTCGACGAGGCGCGCGCGTACCTGAACAGCACCGAAAACAGCGTCGACGAAATTTTTGAAGAAAAAGCTTTGCAAAGTTAAAAAGGGTTTGTATAATCTTATTTCTTCGTTGTTGAGCAGCAAACGAAAGCGACGAAGAAACAGTAGATGTCAGTGGTGGCTGTAGCTCAGTTGGTAGAGTCCAGGATTGTGATTCCTGTTGTCGTGGGTTCGAGTCCCATCAGCCACCCCAAAAAATTCAAGTAAAAACAGGCGCTTAGGCGCCTGTTTTGCTTTTCACGATCTGAATTTCGGAACGGAAATATCAATTTCGGAATTCACTCTGTTGCGTCCGCGGCTTTTACCTTCCGTCTATCGTAGTGTCGGTGCGTCGTGCCGGGATTCGCGTGCGCCGCGAAATCATAGGCATCCGCGTCGCGATTCGCGAGTTTTGTCGTGATGGCGGCGGGGCGAATGTCCTGCAGCGAAAAATAATCCGGGTGCTTCGTCAGCATCGTTTCCATCCCGCCTTTCACCGGCCGGTTGATGCGATTCGCGATCCGCTGCGCCGCCTCTCGCATCTTCTTCACCTCCTGCTCCCTCGCGATCTCCGGATCTCGCTCGCCGATGAAGGCGTACATCGCGTCCTGCCACACCGACGCCCAGCCGCTCTTCGAGTACATCTGGCCGCGCCGGTTCGGGAACAGGAAGTCGCTGTCGAGCTGCCGGTCGCGCTTCGCGCGCTCGACCACGGCGCGCAGCCGCGGCGACCAGTGCCGCAGCTTCACCGTCTGCGCCTCGCCTTTCTTCCGCTTCGCCGCGATCACCTTCACGCCGCCCTCGGTTAGGCCACCCATGTGGTACGGGCGAACCTCGGCCGCACGGAACCCAGTCAGGTAGCAGAACATCGCGGCGACGCCCATCGTGCGGTATGCCTGGTTCTGTCGCAGCGCCCACACGTAGAAGCTGAGCACCTGGTGCCGCTCGATCGCGCGCACGTCCTTCTCGGCCTTGTTTTGCATCATGCCGGTGAACGGGTTCGCCTTGATGACGCCCCACCGGATCCAGTAATTGCACATCGTCGACATCAGCGCCATGTCCTTGTTGGCGCCGATCGGCGCGCCGGATTTCGCACGCGCGTCGAGGTACTGGTAGCCGTGGATCGTCTCGAGCCGCTCGGGCGCCATCCGGCCGAAGAACTTCGTGAGGCGGTCGTACGCGGACGTGCGCACGGCCTTGCCGTCGCGCGACTGGTCGCGGTAATGCTGCGGGTCGATCTCGTCGCGGAACCGCTCGATCGCCTGGCCGACAGTGCCGGCGATGATGGCGCCTTCCTGAATATCGAGCGCGCGGCGCTTCGCGGTGCGCTCGGCGACGACGAGGGCGGCGCGGTCGCCACGCGGCGCGGTCGCGAGGGTCTCGGACCGGCCGTCTGGGTACTTGTACCAGAACGACACCTTGCGTGCGCCGTTGCGGCGGTACAGCCGGTCGACCCCGGTCGATTCGTTTTCAGCAGAAGGCTTGGAGGTTCGGGCCGGCATCGTGTCGTGTCGCTTTGGGTTTCGTGGAGAGGCCGAGCTTCTGGTCGCGGTACGCGCGCGCGACCTTCGGCACGCCGTTCATGTCGAGGACGTAGCGCCAGTGGTTCTGGTCGAGCCAGCGGGACATCGCCGCGCGCCGATTCGGTTTGCAGCCGACTAGATCGGCCAGCTCGTGGGCAGTGAGATAGTCGCTCATGCTAGGATTCCTCGGAAAAGCGAGGGCAAAGCGTGAAGATTGACAAGTGGGTAATGATCTTGGGCTGCGCTGTATTCACGATTGCAATTCCGGTGTTCGTGCACTACCGGCCACATAGATCTGGTGATGTTGCGGCGTGGGTACAAGCCATTGGCTCGATTGGCGCCATCTTTGTTGCAATATTCATCGCGTGGCATCAGCGCGTCGAAGATAGACGCCGCGAGGCCGTGAAGGCGATGGGTGAGGTGAAACGGAAGTTCAACGGGTGGTATGCGATCACCCGCGAGGCGATCAATCTTCTGCTGGAATTGCCACATGAAGAATCCTCGACGATTGAGGCGGCACGGGAATATTTTCTTGTACGTAAAAATCGTATTGCTCGTGAAATCGCCTTCGACGCGCTCAATGCAATACACCTGCCGGAAGTCGAGCCGTTCGAACTGCGCGCATCTATCCTGGAGCTGCGCTCGGCGACAGCGGCAAGTCTCGAATTCTTTCCGTCCGGCGACATGACTTCCGATATGCATATGAGGTACTGGCTCTTTGAACAGGAGGAGCTCGAGCGCCTTCGAGATATTGCAGAGGCGGCTCGCTCTCAGTTCGATAGCTGGTCGAGACAGCTTTCCCGCTCGCGTTGATTGCAGTTGGCTGAATGGGGCGTAGGTCATTGCGTCCTCCATTCGGTACCGCGAACGATCCGGCCGACCGGCTCGAGCACCAGCACCTCGGATTCCTTGTCGGCGCGCACCAGCGCGCGGCCGCGCTTCTGCGCTTTCTCGAGCGAGTCGTGACGCTGCGGCTTGCAGTTCCGGCCGACCGTCACGAACAGTGGCGCGCGGGCGCCGACCGGGCCGAGCGTCAGCTCGTCGATGCGCGCCTCGAGCGCGGCGCAGTTCGTGCGCCAGGTCTCGGCCTCCTGCTTCAGCTCAGCGTTCTCGATCTGCAGCTGCGAGATCTGGCCGGCCACATCCGCGACGAGAGTCTCGTTTTCGGTGGTGAGGCGCGCGACGTCGGCGCGCAGGCCGCCGATGACGAAGTTCGCGTCAATCACGTCGGGCGACGCGGCGGCATCCGGTGTCTCCGTCACCACGGCGGCCGGCGGCGCGTCGACAGCAGGCTGCGCGGGCGCGGCGGCGCGCGCGAGCCAGTACACGTATTCGTTGCCGCCGCCGACG
This sequence comes from Burkholderia sp. lig30, assembly GCF_000687455.2. GTDB lineage: Bacteria > Pseudomonadota > Gammaproteobacteria > Burkholderiales > Burkholderiaceae > Burkholderia. Next base: position 21,047 of record NZ_JGVW01000067.1, on the reverse strand, counting down.
CGCTTCTCGCGCTCGACCGTGCCGTCGTTGAGCATCCTGTTCAGCTCCTTCGTGACCTCGAGCTGAGGAAGTCCGAGTCCAGCGGCGATCGCCTTCGCGGTGGCGTCGGGCTTCGCGCCGAGGACGCGTTCGATGTCGATTCTCATGCGGCCTCCCGGACATGGCGCTGCGCGGCGGCCGTGATCTGGCCGTTCTCGACCCAGAATGCTTCGATGCCATCGGGCAGGCCGCTCGGCGGTGCCTTGAGGCTCATAAACACGAACGCTGTGTCGATCTGGTTGGCGTAGGCGAGGTCGTCGAGCCAGTACAGCAGGCGGTCGCGCTCCTGCGCGATGAGGACGTCCGCGCGATCGAGCACGAGCAGCTTCAGGCCGGAGAAGTGGCTGATCGCGGCCGCGATGTGCGCGTTGGCGCGCCAGCACTCGGACTCCGAAAGCAGGTCGTACGGCCGGCCGTTCGCGAGGATCTCCATCTCGGGCGTGATCGTGACGTCCGCCCATTCGGACATTTCGGCGAGCGCGGTCAGGCGCGCGTTCATCGGCGTGAGCGCTTCGCGCAGCAGATCGGCGGGGATGCCGTTCGGCGCGAGCGCGTCGGCGATCGCATCCCACGCGCAGACGTCGCTGTGCAGCGCCGCGGCTTTCTTCGCGAGATCGGCAGCAGCTGCCGCGCGGCGCTCCGCGTCGCGCGCGGCGTTGATGTCTGTGTCGAGCTGCTTGCGGCGCGCCTGCAGCGTGCCCAGCTCGCCGCGCAGACCGTCGACGCTCTCGCGCGACATGGGCGTGTCGTTGCCTGCGGCTTCGTCCTCGAGCAGTTTGAGCTGCGTTGCGGCCGCGTCTGTGGCTTCGAGGTCGGCGCGCCGGTTGCGCGCCGCGTTCTGCAGCATGCTCAGGCTGCGCTCGTACTCGGGCAGCTTCGCAACGGCGTCTTCGTCGCGTTCGGCGCCGGCCGTCGCCGCGGTGAGCGTGCCGAGTAGATAGCGCAGCAGTGCGCCGCACTCCGGGCACGTGCATTCGACGCCCGTCGGCGCGGCGCCGGTGCGCGCGCGCAGCGCCTCGACTTTCGGCAGGAACTCGTCGACCTGGTCGTCGGCGAGCTGCGCGAGCTCGGCAGCCTTGGCGTAGCCGGCCGCCACCTCGCGCAGCGCTGCGATCTTCGCGGCACGGCCGCGCGCGGCGGTCTCGCTGGCGTCGGCCGCGCCGATCTGCTGCCGCAACTCACCGATCTGGCCGTCGATCGACGCGCGCTCGCCCTCGAGCTTCAGCAGCGCGGCCGCGTCGAACGAGACGGCCGCCGGGCGCCACGTCTCAGCCTTCTGGCTGCCGTAGGTCTCGCCGGTCGTCGCGCGCCACGCCTGTTTCGCTCCGCGCGCGCGGTCCGCGGCTTCCTTGTGGGCCGCGTCGAACCCGGCGCGCAGCAGCGGAGTAATCGCGTCGAGGCGTGCGGCTGCCGGGGCAGGGATCGCGTCCGCCTTCATGCCGAGCCGCGCGACGAGCCGGCGGCGCATCTCGTCGGCGCCGACCTTGATGCCCATCAGGTCATACAGGAACGCGCGGCGCTCGGCCGTCGCGAGCCGCGCGAAACGCTGCGCGTCGAGGACGAGCGGCAGGCGCGCATCCTCGGCGATCTCGCGCTTCAACTTGCCGGCGGGCAGGGCGATGCTGTTCGCCTGCTCGCCGCACGCGACGACGATCTGGCCGGATTCGGCTCCCTCGGTGACGAGCGAGCCGTACTCCTTCTTCAGCGCGACGCGCACGGTGTCGCCCGTCAGCGCCATGCGCACGGCTTCCTGCAGGCTGCTCTTGCCCGCGCCGTTCTGGCCGGCGAAGAGCGCGACCGGCTTCGACAAGCGCAGATCCGCGGCGCGGACCCCGAGCACGTTCTGCACGCAGATGTCGGTGATCTTCATGATTTCGTCGCGATGCGTTACTCGGCGCTGATCGGGCCGCGCGTGCGGCGCGCGGCGGGCGCGGATTGGGTGGTGGCGGGCTTGTCTGCCAGCTGCTCGGCGGCGCTGATTGCACGCATGCGAGCCGAGGCTAGGGCGTTCAGCTCGGCCTTGGCGGCCTCGTCCGGGACGCCGGTGATCGCGCTGCGCGCGAGGTCGAGATCCTCGGGCGTCTTGGCGGACTCGATGTCCTCGCTGATGCCGCGCACCAGGCCGGAAACGTCGAACCCGAAGCCGCCTTGCTGGCCGTCGGTGGCCGGCGGCGCGCCGGCTTCCTCGCGCGCGGGCGGCTCGGAGTCGGCGGGCGGCTCGGCGGCGGCCGCGTTCCCGGTCGGCGTGGCGGCGCGCGGTACTTCTTCGGCTGGCTGCGTGCGGCTGCCGCGCAGCTCGTCGAGCGTTGCGCGATTCATCAAGTAGCTGCCGTCGTCGTGCACGTCGACGATGTCGGCCACTTCCTCGACGCTCGTCAGCCCCATCAGCAGCTCGGGCGCGTACAACTTCCCGAAGAACGAAGCGGTCCGGTAGCGCAGCATGACCTCGTCCATCGTCTGCCACTTGCTTCCGTTCTTCGTGTACCGGCCTTCCTTCACGGCCATCTCGATCGACACGGCCGGGGACTCGATCTGCTCGCCGGTTTCCTTCTCGGTCGCCCATGCAACGCAGACCTTGTCGATGATCGGCACCTGCTTGGTGATCGTGCTGCGATTGCCGTTTTCCCAGACCGTCTCGACGCGTTCGACGGTCTTTTGGCCGAGCACCTTGATGTCGAAGCGCAGGGGCGAGAAGCGGCCGCAGCTCGACCTGGTGCCGCCCGCGCCCATCCCGGCAGCGCCGATCGTCGCGGCGGCGCCGACGGCGGTTCAGTGAAGGCCGCCGTTCTGGCGCTCGCCGCGTGCGCCACGCTCGCCGGCTGCGATTCGCTGCGCTACGCCGGCATCGCGCGCTACGAAATCCCGCCGCTCGTCGACACGGCCGGCGCGCCGACCGGGTGCTGCGTGCTGCGCGTCTGGAACGGCAAGCAGATGGCGGCCGTCGACGCGGGTTTCACCCGGGCGCCTGACGGCTCCTACAGCATCTCGCTCCGCGAAACTGACGTTCAGGCGTTCGCAGCGCAAGCTACCGCCGCAGCTGCGGCATCCAACGTCGTCGCTGCAGCCACGTCGGCCGCCGTGACGGCCCTCAAGACCCTCAAGTAAGGAAATCCCATGAAGCGTTTTTCGATGCTGCTTGCGGCAGGCGTTGCCGCGTCCGTACTGTTTGCCGCGTGCGGCACGGTGCCGAAGCAAACCCCGGCGCCGAAGCAAACCCCGGCGCCGAAGCAAACCCCGGCGCAGGTCGCGGCGAACGTCTGCCCGCTGCTGACCGCCGAACTCGACACGCTGTCGGCGGCCGGCCTGTTTACCGGCGGCGCAGCGGACACGCTGAACAAGAAGATCACGCCGGCCGTCGACGCCGTGTGCGCGAAGGGCGCGACCGTGACGCAGGTCAACGTGCAGTCGATCTCGAGCGCAGCCGTGCCGCTGCTGGCCTCGATCGTGAAGGTATCGAGCCTGCCGGCCGACCAGAAGGTGACCGTGATCATCGCGATCGGCACGGTCAAGGGCCTGATCGACACGGCATTCCCGGCGGCAACCGCGACGGCCGCCACGACTGCGCCGGCGTCGGCGCCGCTGGCCGGGAGCGCATTCCAGTGAAGCCGATCCGCGTCGCACTGAGCGGCTCGGGCTTTCGCCTCGGCGCGCACCTGGGCGCGCTGCAGGCGAGCGTCGATGCCGGCCTCGAAATCGTCGAGCTGGCCGGCACGTCCGGCGGTTCGATCGTCGCCAGCCTGTTCGCAAGCGGCATGTCGCTCGCCGACATGCGCCGGCTGTGCATGGAGATGGACTGGTCGCGGATGATGCGCTTCTCGCCGTGGCCCGTGCTGCGCCACCAGGCGCTTTGCGCGGGCGACGAGCTGCTGGCGTTCCTGACGGACGCCACGGGCGGCAAGACGTTCGCGCAGCTCGGCGTCGACCTGAAGGTCGTCGCGTCGAACCTGCTGACCGAGCGCGAGTTTCAGTTTTCGCGCGCGGCGACGCCCGACGTGCCGGTCGCGCTGGCCGCGCGAGCGAGCGCGTCCATCCCGATCGTGTTTGCGCCGGTCGCTGCGGCCGGCGGCCTGATGGTCGACGGCGGCACGACGGACAACATCCCGGTGAGCGACCTGACGGTCGACGCGGCGCCGCGCGTCGGGATCTTCCTGCGATCGGACGACGCGCCGCTCGCGCCGCGGATCATCGACCTGATGCTGTCCTCGAATGAGGAGGCGCGTATGGCGCTCGACGGCGGGAGCGGCGCGACCATCATCAGCGTGCCGACCGGCTACGCCAGTTCGTTCGACCGGGACATGCCGTCCGCGACGCGGCAGCGCCTGTATGATGACGGGTATGTGGAGACGGCCGCAGCTATTCAGGAACTGCGGGGCTGTACGTGCGCGGCGCGGTCGGCTACAGTGGGCTGCTAGTAAGGTAGCGCGCGGATGATGGGCTAGGGTTTTAATTCAAGAACCGTTGTTCTTGTGCGGAGCAAAGTGTTTCCCGCAATTCGACCAAGTTTAATACCGGGTCTTTCGATTGCGTAGTAAGTGATATACGACAAAAATATAACAACAAATATATATTTCGCAAAGTGTCCATAAACTGAGATGTGAAATACCTGGCTTCCGTAGTCAAGGAATAGGCCATGGGTGAGATACATTGAGTACGATATTCGTCCAATCGATACAAGTGCACCTATGACCGGTAGCTTGCTGTTGCATAAGTAAGCAATTATCAGACCGCATCCGCAAATGGCAGCAATAAAGACCTGAAGATGCCACGCTTCGATAGGTGATGGCTCGAAGAAGAATAGGATAACGATACCTGCTAGGCTTAAGGCCGCCACACTCATCGCCCTATCTGTCACAAACTTCTTTATCATATTGCTACTTGAAGTATTTGACTTCATGAGTAACGAAAGCATCGCCCCTATGCCAAGGGCGCCTCCCCAGTAGATATATCTAAACAAGAAATTATTGCTTTTTTGCAATTCGGTCGGAAAAAAGAAAGAACACAGGCTGGTTGCAACAAGGGCGGCGGGTAGGATTGATAAAGCTCGCTTCTTCCCGAGTAGCAAAATTAGCAATGGTGTCGAGACATAAAACAGAAACTCAATTTGAAGCGTCCAAAGAACACCAACGCTATAGCCAAACCATGCGTTCGGCATCCCTAGCATGAGTGCTAGCCTCGGGATTGACTCAAGAAATTGATGTGTTTTGTCGGGCCACGCAATTGGTAGTGACAGAAAAATTACTGTTATCGATGCAATGAACAACGGGTAGACTCTGAACCATCTTCGAATAATAAATTGCATCATCCCAACAAGTGATGGGCGTGCCTCGCTAAGCAGTGATGCAATTAAAAATTCAGATAGCCCAAAAAAGACGCCGACTCCCACGCCGCCGCCTGGTAGCCACGGCGAATGGTAGTGGGAGATGATGACGGATAAAATCGCTATTGCTCTAATTTGATCAAGAGAATCTAATCTATTTCCACTTATTTTATTCATTTGTATAAAACGCTTCAGATTTAAAGTCGGCTACTTACCGCTACGATCATGCCGATGACACTAAGGTGCTAGGGCAGCACGTCGTCCATAGGTTGTCGATGCTGATACAGCACGCTGCTGCCAATCTCTTTGAACAACCGCTTCGTGCACGCTTCATCACGGAACGAGAATGCATGGATCCTACCGTCTATGATCGCGTTGTTCTGGAGGCAGTCGATCACGATGCAGTTGTCGTCTAGTAGACGCAGCTCTGCGTCGCTACCGCTCACCACCACGGTGGCGATTGTAGAGCAGGTCGATGTACTCGGCGATTCGGCGCCTGCCTGTTCGCGCGTCGCGTAGCGCCGATGGTGCCCGGCTATTCATCGCCGGTGCGCTCGCGTTGCCGGCGCAGCATGTTCCGCAGAAGAAAAAGGGGCCCCCGGGCCCGCCCGATGTCACCTTTGTCCGGGGCTTGCTCCGCGAGCTTTCGCCATTCCTCGATCTCGCGCAGCGCGCGCCGGAGCGTCACCACCTCAAGAATCAGGCGCTCAATATCCGGGTTGCCGCGGTATCGCTGCCAGAACTCGCGCAGTTCATCCAGGCGCGGAGCCTCGAATTCTGGCAGGGTGGCGCGCCATGGCCTTGCTTTGGGCAGCGGGTGCAGATTCCGGTCGCGCCGGGTCTCATCGAGGCGGTGAGCATCTGGCATCCCGTTCCCATACCAGTAGATCACCTCGTCATCGGTCAGCCAGGTGGCGGATAACACGGGCGTGCCCGAACGCTCGTCCGTGTACTGCCATCGGTATTCCCAGACGGGTTTCATGATGCGATGCTGGCGACGCGCTGTATGGATGTGCAGTATATATTTGCTGCATCGCGAGACGATCCGGCACCCGTTCGGGGCGAGAAACGGTCAGCGGTCGTGCTGCTGCCGGCCGACCGGGTGGCGGCGACGGCAGCTCGAAAGTCGGGGAAAACGACCGGAAATTTTTTGGAAGATGGTCTAGCAGCCCATTACAGGACAGGGCTTTCCGGTACGCCCATATTCCAATGAATGCGCCTAACGCATTGATTCATATGCAAAATGTCGCAGGATTGTGATTCCTGTTGTCGTGGGTTCGAGTCCCATCAGCCACCCCAAAGAATTCATAAGCAGATCAACGCTTTAGAAAATGGCACTGAATTTTTTTCAGTGCCGTTTTTGCTTTTGAATTCCCGTTTTGGGAATTACATCCCTTTGCGTTTCGCGATTTTCGTCCGGTCGTGCGCGCGCAGACGTCTCCGGATTGGCGTGAGGGTCCGGAACGCGCCGCGTTCGGCGTTATGTCGAGTGACGTAGCAGGCCCGCATATCGTGGAATGTAAAGCGGCACGCGATCACCTTCTTCTCGATCGCGTCGCTCATCCGCTTCGCCTCAATCGGCTTGAATCCCTGCGGCGTGAAGTGGGTTCCGTACCGGTTCGAGGACACGTATGGGCAGTCATCCTCCCGCGCCGCGCAGAGCCGGCTAATTGGCTCGGTGATCGCCGGCGTGATCTCGACGTGCTCTATCTTCTCGCCGCGCTGCTTTGCACGTTTCACCCGGATGATCTCGGTCTTCTCGTCGATCTGCGGCCACATCAAGTCGATGAAACCGACCTTGCGATTCCCGGCGGGCGCGGCATATTCCGCGGCCATGCCGATCACCGCGTGTTGACGACCGAGCGATGCGACCCAGGCAGCGAATGCCTGGAAGTCTTTCGGCTCCGGTTCGTCAGTGCGTGGCTGTTCCTCATTGCGTCGCAGCTCGCGGTAGGGGGGGCTCGACCTCCATCCGATTCTAGTCCGCTATCGACTCCAGCCTTGCCATCGCACCCTTCTCCAACCTACGCAAATGACGCGTCCCCTAGGCTGCCGGTTCCGGTTACGCGTCAAACCACCCGAATTTCGAGTTGCTTCCCCGGCGCGGCGAGTGCCTCTGCGATCGTGTCGATCTTCGTGGCGTGCCCGAGATTGACGATGCGATTCACGTCTTGCGGCCGTGTGTTGAGCCGCCGCGCCAGTTCCGAGGGCGTGACCTTCTGAGTCAACATCTCGTTGAGCAGCAGAATCTTCGCTGATGTGCTCGCGGGCAATGCAACAAGCGTCTCGTCATTCAAGGCCTTGGACGGCGCCGGAACCGGGCGCTTGTCGTTGAAATAGAAATCCATCGCGGTCAACAGCGCATCCGCCGCCATCTCTCGCGCTTCGTCAAGCGTGTCGCCCTGCGTGATCGCTTCCGGGATGTCCCGGAACGTCGCGACATACCCACCGTCTTCGGGCTCAAACCGGGCCGGATAGCGCAACATGGTAAAGCTCCCTTGCATGTGAGTTGGCCTCACTCCATTTGTCGATTATCGGCTTTCGGGCGGCGGCAATTGCCTTGCGCGTTCACCATGTCGCCAGCTCCTCAAATGTATCGCTCCGATGCCCAGCCAGCCCCCCGCAAAAAACAAAATCCCCTTGTCACGTACTCGCCGAATCCCTGCGCCAGCGCTTAGCGAACGCAGCGGGCGCCGGCCGGTGATGCCGCCAATCCCGAAGCCAGCGATCGCTCACTCGACGGTGATGCGTTCCCACTGCTGCCGCAGCTTTCGTACCGCCTCGTCGCGGTGGGTGTAGAACGTGTCGCTGGTCTCCGTTTGCATCGTCGTCAGTTGCTGAATCGCCGCGATCCACATCGAATAGTATTCCTTGATCATTGCCGATACGGTAGGCATTTGATCAACCGAAGCAAGTGATTTCTGGTACGAGTCCTGCGAGATCTGGATTGACTTCATTACGCAACTAACGGTCTCCTCGGATCTCGCCTTCACCTTCTGGGTGTCGTAAGGCGTATCCGACCTCGAAACCATTGCCATCGTTGCATTGATGGCGCACTGGTCATACGTCACCCTGGTCATCCTGTGGAATTCGTCCATGGCGTACGTCGTGATGCAAAATGCGCGCGTTGAGGCCAGCAATAACGTGGTAATTACGAAAATCTTCTTCATTTTATAAACTTCATCCCTTTCGGGAATTGGGTCGTGCAGTGGTTAATTATTATATTCATGCGCGGCACACAGCGGAGCCGGGTGCGGCAATCCGGCTCCGTCAAACGATTGACTGATTCCATCGAGTGCGCCGTCGTTCCCGGTTCTGATTCTGCATATGCACAAATGTTATGGCCGGGAGCGGCGAACGCAAGCGTGACGGGCGAAGCCAGAACGACACTGTTGCAGTGCAAGCCGGGGGATCTTGCGATCGTGACGAAGCGCGGAGTAGCGGAGCGGATCGGGCTGGCGAGCGCGTCGTCGAGCGTTGCTGTCACGGGAACGTGACGGAGGCGTCGCGCCTCAGTGGCTGCGCATCGTCGCCCGGGGCAGGGGCGTCAGACGGGGGGGGGCTGACGGTGCGCGTTGCATGTCAGCCGCCAGCCATTCGATTGGGGATGAAAACGACGGCGTGACTCGCCCGGTTTCTTTCACAATGCCGGATCGAAATCCTGATGTTCGTCCGCCGGGGGAAGATCGAGGACCAGCTTCACTGCGGTCGTGTCGGCCTTGAGCGAGAACACGCGCCCGATGACGAAAAACGTCTGGTGCCCTTCCAGGTGCTCGAGTTCGACGAAGTCGCCCGGTTGCGGGAGATGCGCTGCTTCTCCGTAGGTCAAGCTGTCGTGCGCCCGATCGCCGATTGCTTCCGCGGCCTGTTCGGTGAATTCGAGGGTGATCGTCGTGGTCATGTGAACCCTGTGATGTGTGGGGTGAAGAACTCCGAGGCGCCGATTTTCGCACAGCAGCGCTTCGCCTCTTTTGACGGCTGGCCGGCCGCTCCCGGCGACGAAGCGGCACGTGTTGCTGGCCGTGCCGCCGGGTCGCGCCACGCGCGCGTTATTTGTTCTCCGGCAGGAACCAGTTCATCACCACCGCACAGATGCCGCCCGTCGCGACACCCGATTCCAGCACGTTCTTCAGCGCATGCGGCAGGCTGTTCAGGATCTCCGGCACCTGGGACACGCCAAGACCCAGCGCCAGCGAGACAGCGATGATCAGCAGCGCGCGGCGGTCCAGCCGGATGCCGGCGAGGATGTTGATGCCGGACGCGGCCACCGCGCCGAACATCACCATGGCGGCGCCGCCCAGCACCGGCTCGGGCACGGCTTGCAGGACGCCGGCGACAGCGGGGAACAGGCCCAGCAGCACGAGCATGCCCGCGATCCAGATGCCGACATGGCGGCTGGCGATGCCGGTGAGCTGGATCACGCCGTTGTTCTGCGCAAAGACGGAGCTGGGGAAGGTATTGAAGACGCCCGCCAGCAGCGAGTTGACGCCGTTGACCAGCACCCCGCCCTTGATGCGCCGCATCCATACCGGGCCCTCGACGGGTTGCCTGGAGATCTTGCTGGTGGCGGTTACATCGCCGATGGCTTCCAGCGAGGTGACCAGATAGATGATCAGCATCGGCACGAAGAGCGACCACGAGAAGCCGATGCCGAATCGCAGCGGCGTCGGGATCTGGAACAGCGCGGCTTCGCGTGCGCCGGTGAAGTCGAGGCGGCCCATGGCGGCGGCCGCGAGATAGCCGATCGCCAGCGCGATGACCAGCGCGGTGCTGCGCACCCAGACGACCGGCACCCGGTTGAGCACGATGATGGTGCCGAGGACCAGGCCGGAGAGGATCAGGTTGTCGACGCTGGCGAAGGTGCCCTTGGCGATGGCGCCGTAGCCGCCGCCCATGCTGACGAGCCCGACCTTGATCAGGGTGAGGCCGATGAGCAGGACCACGATGCCGGTGACCAGCGGGGTGATGAGGCGCTTGATGAACGGCAGAATGCGGGAGACGGACATCTCGACGAACGAGCCTGCGATGACGACGCCGAAGATGGCGGCCATCACGGTTTCGACCGGGGTGCCTTGCTTGACCATCAGGCTGCCGCCGGCGATCAGCGGGCCGACGAAGTTGAAGCTGGTGCCCTGGACGATGAGCAGGCCGGCGCCCAGCGGGCCGATGCGTTTGCACTGGAGGAACGTGGCGATGCCGGAGATCACCAGCGACATCGACACGATCAGCGTGGTGTCGCGGCTCGACACATTCAGCGCCTGGCAAATCAGCAGGCCGGGCGTGACGATGGGCACCGGGATGGCCAGAAGGTGCTGCAGCGCGGCGACGAAGGCGACCGTCGGGGCGGGGCGGTCGTCGGGCCCATAGACCAGGTCGTGCGCGGGGTCGGCATCGTCGGCGCCGTGGAAAGCGGGTTTGGTGGGGGACGCGGGTTGCATGGCGGAAGGGCCGGTCAAGATGGAAAGTGCGGGATTTTAGCGGGAAGCCCGGTCCGGCACCCGGCCAGTTCGCCGGATGGGTGGCTTGAACGACCCGGCCATGGCGGGTAAAGCATGTCGCAATCGATAAATGATGCTTTCCGAAGCGATGCGCGGCGGGATGTGGTCCGGCATGCGAAATTTTTATGTCGAGCTTCGTTTTCGAGTGCCTCGATTGATGCAGGTCAATATTTATTCGAAGTCGCGTTCGGGCGACTACGGGCGCCTCAAGTTGTCGGTGTGCTTGCCGTTAACAGCGTTACGTCTGTCCGAATGTGTCTCAACGTGTGTTGCAGGCGACGTCAGATGAGTCGCATGCCGTATCGATTCGAATTGCGATGCTCACGATGTCTGTCCGCGATGACGGCGCGGCGATTCGCTGCGTCAACCTGACGCAATGTTTCCCGGCAGTAATGTGAGCCTGCCTTGACGGATTCGGCAGACGTGAGGAAAGGGGTGCGATACGCTTCCTTCCGCGTTTAATGAAGTACATTGAATACCTTTTTTATACGAGGTCAGTCGTGCATCGCAGAGCCGTCGTCCGTTCGATCCTGTTGCTGTTTTGCGCTTTATGCGCGGGCGCCGCGTTCGCTTCCGCGAGCCAGGCGCCGATGTCTTCGTCAATGGACGAGAAGATGCATGCCTGCACGACGTGCCACGGCACGCAGGGAGAGGGGCGCGACAACGACTACTTTCCGCGCATCGCGGGCAAGCCGGCGGATTACCTGTTCAACCAGCTGACCGCGTTCCGCGACGGCGGTCGCACGTATCCGCCGATGGGTTATCTGCTGGCATTCCTGCCCGACGACTACTTGCGCAAGATCAGCCAGTACTTCGCCGATCGGCAGCCGCCTTTCCCGAATGCCGATGCCAATCCGCTGCCGCAGGCCACGCTCGACTTCGGCCAGCAACTCGTGATGCGAGGCGATCCGTCTCGCAAGATTCCCGCTTGCGCGGCGTGTCACGGCGAGCGGCTGACCGGGCAGCAGCCCGGCATACCCGGCCTGCTCGGCCTGCATGCGAGCTACATCGCCGGGCAGATGGGCACCTGGCGCTCGGGCACGCGTCACGCGGTTGCCCCGGACTGCATGCACTCGATTGCCGTCAAGCTGAACGACAAGGACATCACCGCGGTGTCGAGCTGGCTCGCGCGTCAGCCGCGCCCCGCTGACCCGCGGCCTGTGCCTCGACTGCCCGGCAAGCTGCCGCTCGTATGCGGGAGTCAACCGGAATGAAAACCTTCAGCACCCTCAGCGTCGGGAGTCACATGCAGCGCGCTGCACACCTTACCCACCGCGCGGCAAAGCCGATCGTCGCGCTCGCCGTGCTCACGCTCGCAGCGATCCTGCCGACATCGCCGTTCGTCAGCGCCGCGCAGGCGGCCGAAGCGTCCGCGGTGGCGGCCAATGCACGCCCCGAAGTCGTCGTTCGCGGCGAATATCTCGCACGTGCCGGCGACTGCATCGCCTGCCACACCGCGCCGCGCGGCAAGACGTTCGCCGGCGGCCTCGCGATGGAGACGCCGTTCGGCACGCTGTATTCGCCGAACATCACGCCGGACAGCAAGTACGGCATCGGCAAGTGGACCGCCGACCAGTTCTACGCAATGATGCATACGGGCAAGAGCCCGGATGGCAAGCTGATCTATCCGGCGATGCCGATCGCGCAATACACGAAGGTCACGCGCCAGGATTCCGACGCGATCTTCGCGTATCTGAAGTCGGTGCCGGCCGTGCATCAGGCCAACCGCAAGCATGACATGCGCTTTCCGTTCAATCAGCGCGAGCTGTTGATCGGCTGGCGCACGCTGTATTTCAGCGAGGGCGAGTTCCAGCCGAACACCAAGCGGTCGGCCGAATGGAACCGCGGCGCCTACCTGGTCGAAGGGCTCGGCCACTGCACGATGTGCCACACCAAGATCAACATGCTGGGCGGCTCGTCGAAGGACGAGCAGTTCGCGGGCGGCCTGATTCCGGTGCAGAACTGGTATGCGCCGTCGCTGACCTCCGACAAGGACGGCGGTCTTGGCGACTGGAGCACGAAGGACATCGTCGACCTGCTGCAGGCGGGCATTTCGGATCGTGGCGCCGTCTATGGCCCGATGGCCGAGGTGACGTATCACAGCCTCCAGTACATGACCGATGACGACGCGAAGGCGATGGCCGTCTATCTGAAGACGCTGCCCGACAACGATCCGGGCCGCAAGGCCGGGCCGCCCGCGAAGGTCGAGCCGGCGGTGGCGGCAAACGGCAAGCGCATCTACATGGCGAAATGTTCGGCGTGCCACGGCGACAACGGGGAAGGCAAGCAGCAGCACTATCCGCCGCTCGCGGGCAACCAGTCGATCGAAATGGATTCCGCCGTCAATCCGATCCGCATCGTGCTCAATGGCGGTTTCTCGCCGGGCACGCGCCGCAATCCCGAGCCTTACGGCATGCCGCCGTTCGCGCAGGAACTGAGCGATGCGGATGCGGCCGCCGTCGTCACGTATATCCGCACGGCATGGGGCAATCACGGCCAGCCGGTGACCGCAGCACAGGTCAACGAGCTGCGCAAGGCCCCGCAGCGCTAGACACGATTTACCCGTTCAAACCCTGTTCCCGGAGAACGAGCAGATGGAACTTAACGACCACTCCGGCGGTGCTTCAGCTTCGGACGACGAAGTGGGGCGCATCGTCGCGGAAGGACCGCGCGGTGCAATCGCCGTCGCGAGCGTGGCCACCGTGATCGTCATGGCGATCTGGATTGGCTTCTATTTCCTCGTGTTTTTGCCGCGAGGCACGATTTACTGAATATGTCGACCCAACCTTCCCATTCCCCGAACGGCGGTCATGCCGTTTCCGAGCGCGCGGAAAAAAACTGGGCGTATTTCGCTGTCGCGCTCATCGTCTTCATGCTGGCCGTCATCGTCTATGTGGGGCTGCACTGGGCGATGATGCCGCCGTCGCGGGTCGAGACCATCGACCCGTCGCGCCTGCAGCTATCCGGCGAATTCGTCGAGAGCAACCTCGGCAGCGGGGTCGAGCCGGACGGCAGCGTCATCGTGCGCTTCGTCGCGCAGCAGTATTCGTTCACGCCGCAGTGCCTGGTGGTGCCGGCGGATACGCCGGTGACGTTCCGCACGACCAGCGCCGATGTCGTTCACGGCCTGCTGATCGCGGACACCAACGTCAACACGATGGTCGTGCCGGGCTATGTCGCGACGTTTTCGACGGTGTTCAACAAACCGGCCGAGCACCTGATGCCCTGTCACGAATACTGCGGCTTCGGTCACCAGACGATGTGGGCGCACGTGAAGGTAGTCGACAAGGCCACCTTCTTCGCGCAGGCAAAACAAAACCGGAGGTTGAGCTGTGTTTCACGCTAAGCGACTCGTACTCGCGCATTTCTGGCTGGCGTTCATCACCTTCGCCATCGCGCTGCTGCTCGGCGCGTGGCAAATGGTGGTGCGCAGCCCGCTGCATCAGTGGATCGGCGACCCCGAACTGTACTATCGCTCGGTGACCGCACACGGCACCGTGATGGCCTATGTGCTGCCGACACTCGTTGCGATGGGCTTCGGCTACGCGATTGTCGAGCTGGCATTGCAGCAGCGCCTCATCGGCCTCAAGTGGGCATGGGCCGCGTTCATCATGCTGGCCGTCGGCGCGGTGACGGCGATGGTGCCGGTTTCGATGGGCCAGGCCTCGGTGCTCTTTACGTTCTATCCGCCGATGATCGCCAGCCCGCTCTATTACATCGGCGTCGTGCTCGTCGTCGTGGGATCGTGGATCTGGGTCGCGTTGATGCACGTGAATCTGCGCGCATGGAAGCGTGCCAACCCCGGCAAGCCGGTGCCGCTCGCGATGTACGCGAACGTGGCGGGCGCCTATCTGTGGGCATGGACCGCCATCGGCGCGGCGCTGGAAATCCTCTTCCAGATCCTGCCCGTCGCGCTCGGCCTGAAGTCCACGATCGACGCCGGTCTCGCCCGCGTGCTGTTCTCGTGGACGCTGCACGCGATCGTGTATTTCTGGCTGATCCCCGCGTACATCGCGTACTACACGCTGGTGCCGCGCGCGATCGGCGGACGCCTGTACAGCGATGCGATGGCGCGCGTGTCGTTCATCCTGTTCCTCGTGTTCGCGATGCCGATCGGCATTCACCATTTGTATGCCGATCCGCAGGTCGGCGCGGGCTTCAAGTTCCTGCACGCGGTGTTTACGGGCATGGTGTCGGTCCCGACGCTGCTCACGGTGTTCACGATCTGCGCGTCGGTCGAGATCGCGGGGCGCCTGCGCGGCGGCAAGGGAGCGTTCGGCTGGCTGAAGGCACTGCCGTGGGACAACCCGATGATGCTGGTCATTGCGTTCTCGTTCATCATGCTGGGGCTGGGCGGCGCCGGCGGCCTCATCAACATGAGCTACCAGTTGAACGAGACGGTGCACAACACGCAGTGGGTCACGGGACACTTCCACCTGATCTTCGGTGGTGCGATCGTCATCATGTATTTCGCGATCGCGTATGAGCTGTGGCCTCAGCTGACGGGCCGCGCGCTCGGTTCGCTGCGCCTGATCCGCACCCAGCTGTGGTTGTGGTTCATCGGCATGATGGTCGTGACGCTGCCGTGGCACTACGTCGGCCTGCTCGGCGCGCCGCGCCGGATGGCTTATTACGATTACAGCGACCCGGCGATCGCGCCGCAGGCGATCTGGGTGACGGTCTCCGCAATTGGCGGCCTGATTCTCGTGGTTTCTGGCCTGCTGTTCATCTATATCCTCGTGAAGGGGCAGTTCGGTCGAGTCGAGCAACCGCGTCCGTTCACCTTCAGCGCGCCGGCGCAGCCCGTCGATCGCGTGCCGGCCGCACTCAATACCTTCGGCCTGTGGGTTGCGCTGATGATCGGCCTGACGATCGTGAACTACAGCGTGCCGATCGGGCAGTTGCTGCGCCTCCAGCAAACCTCGGTGCCCGCAGTGGCGGTGGGAGCACGTTGATGAGCCAGGAACGCGTATTCACGTTGAGCAACCGGTGGTTCACGACCAGTGTCGCCGGTGTCGTCGCGGTGGCCGCGGTGTCGATCCTGATCGGCTTCGTCTGGCTTCCGTCCCAGCATCCGGACTTCACGCAGCGCGGGCTGTGGGCGGCAATTTGCAGTGCGGCGGGCGCGCCGTCGTCGTGGTACTCGGGAAGCTCGAACGTCGCGGGCCCCGCGCCGAGCGAGGTTGTCGTGCTGCCGCCGCTGCGCCGTGCGGATCCCGATGTCGTGTCGACGGGGCGCGGCGCGACGCTCGCGCAGAACTGCTCGATGTGCCACGGCGTGGAAAGCGCCGTTCAGGTGACCGCGCCGGTGCTCGCCGGGCAGCATGCGGACGTCGTGTACAAGCAGTTGCGCGACTTCCAGAGCGGTGCGCGCGGGAACGCGATCATGCAGCCGATCGTCAGCAGTCTCGGCGATCGTGACCTGCACGATCTCGCGAACTACTACTCGACGCTGTCGCGGCCGGTGTCCGTCGCAACGGCGTTCGACGGCGACGCGAATATCCGGAAGCTCGTCAACCAAGGCTCGCCGATGCGCAATATGGCGCCTTGCGCGGCGTGTCACGGCGAGCGGGACCGCAAGGGCGCCGCTCCGTGGCTGGGCGGTCAGTCGGCGGTGTATCTGGGCACGCAACTGCGCGCATTCGCCAGCGGAGAGCGTCGCAACGACATCAACGAACAGATGCGCAACGTCGCGCGCCACATGACGCCTGAGGAAATCGACGGCGTCGCGAAGTACTACGCCGCGCAACCGTAATAACGGGACGGGATGGGCCGGCGCGGCAAGCGGGCGATTCGCTCGCTTGCCGCGCCGGCCCGTTTTTCGTGTTGCGTAGGGATGTTCAGGTAAAAAAGACCCGGTCGCCCTTGATCGGGGCGGCCTGGTTCAAGCTAAAGACAAATTTACGACTGGACGACAGCGACGGGATTCGGGGATGACTACTGTCGTCAGCGCAGAATTTGGGCTACCGAGCGCTGGAACGGTAGAGTAGAAATACCCGGTCGAACGCGATGTGGCGCGGCGCGGCGCAGGGCGCCGATTATCGGGGCGGGAAGATAGTAACGGGGTACCCGGCCAACAGCTCGCCGTCCTCGAAGATGCGGATCTCGTGAGCCGGACTGTGAACATCGAGTGTGTGCTCGTGATCGGGCACGCTGTAATAGTTGCCGCCGACAGAGACCAGACTTTCACGCAACCCGGCTTACGCCGCCAGACTCTGAAGCGAGATCGAGGCGCTCCCGGCGGCGCTCCAATATGCCGCCACCCGGCCCACCACCTGAGCAACGACCGCGCGCGGCGCGACGATTAACTGGCGGGCCAGCCATCCTATCTGCAAGGCCTGCGTACATCCGCAACAAATTTAGCCTGGCTTCACCCGTGGATGCTTCGCCGCCGATTCCTGGTGCGGGGGATCGGCGCGCTTGGTCGCCTGCACGATCGAGCGTGTGATCAGGAGGCCGAAGTGCACGCGTCGTTGGTGTCGTCGGACCAATGTCAGGATTTGTCAGCTTTTCGCGCAGGCGGCTCGCTAACATCGGCACCCGTACAAATGCAACCAGTGCCGCCGTCCAATGCGCCATTCCATTATCCGTTTCCCGGTCGCGCGCCGCGCGTGCCGGTTCGCTGGCCTATGGCTGACCGCCCTGGCCGCCACCCCGGTGCTGGCACAGATGCCGCCCGACGCCGGCGCGCTGCGCCAGCAGATCGAGCCGGAACTGCCGCCGGCGCTGCCGCGCCCGGTGGCGCCGGACCGCACCGCACCGCCACCGCCGATGCGCCCGCGCGCGGAGGCCACAGTCACGGTGAGCGCCTTCCGCTTCGCCGGCAACAAGCAGTTTAGCGACGCGCAGCTCGCGCCGGTGGTGGCCGGCTTTCTGAACCGGCCGCTGTCCTTCAGCGAACTGCAGGCGGCTGCCGCCGCGGTGGCCGAGGTCTACCGCGCGGCCGGCTGGGTAGTGCGGGTCTACCTGCCGGCGCAGGACGTGCGCGCGGGCATCATCACTATCCAGGTGGTGGAGGGCATGTTCGGCGGGGTGCGCATCGAGGGCAAGGGCCCGCAGCGGGTCAGCCGCGAGCGCATCGAGGCCGGCTTCGCCGCGCATCAGGCGGTGGGCGCGCCGCTGAACACCGCGGCGCTGGACCGCGCGCTGCTGCTGGCCAACGACCTGCCGGGCGTGTCGCTGGTGGGGCGCTTGCAGCCGGGCGCGCAAGAGCAGGAGACCGACCTCGCGCTGAACTTCGTCGAGACGCCGCTGGCGACGGGCAATATCGGGGTGGACAACCAGGGCGCGCGCTCGACCGGGGCGGCGCGGTTGGTGGCCAACGCAAGCGTCAACAGCCTGGCCGGCATCGGTGACCAGTTGCTGGCCAACGGGTTGCTGAGCCAGGGCTACCACTACCTGCGCCTGGGCTACACGGTGCCGGTGGGCTATGACGGCTGGCGCGTGGGCGTCAACGCCTCGCACCTGGACTACCGGCTGGTAACGGACGACTTCGAGGCGCTCAACGCGCGGGGCTACTCGAACACGGTGGGGCTGGAAGCGAGCTACCCGCTGGTGCGGGCGCGCCAGCGCAACCTCTACCTGGTGCTCAACTACGACCACAAGACCTACGACAACGAGGCGAGTGAGATCACCACCAGCCGCTACTTCGACGACACGCTGAGCGTGGGACTGAGCGGCAACCTGTTCGACGGCCTGGGCGGCGGCGGGGCCAACACGGCCAGCATGATGCTGACGGGTGGCAGCCTGAATCTGGGCCAGTCGCCCACGCAGCCGGCCGACGCCATGACGCTGCGCACGGCAGGGACGTTTCTCAAGATGCGCTACGCCATGTCGCGCCAGCAGGTGCTGACCGACGCGCTGTCGGCCGTGGCTACGCTGTCCGGCCAGGTGGCGAGCAAGAACCTGGACTCGTCGGAGAAGTTCTACCTGGGCGGGCCGGGCGGCGTGCGCGCCTACCCGATCGGCGAAGGCGGCGGCAGCGACGGCCAGTTGATCAATCTGGAGTTGCGCTGGCGGCTGCGCTACGGGGTGTCGCTGTCGGGCTTCTATGACTGGGGCCACGTCACCGTCAACCACGACAACAACTTCCCGGGTGCGTCGCCGCTCAACAGCTACCAGCTGCAGGGCGCGGGCCTTGGCGTGCAATGGCAGCCCGGGCGCGGGGTGAACCTGGGCGTGACCTGGGCGCACCGCATCGGCGCCAACCCGAACGCCACGGCATTCGGCAAGGACCAGGACGGCTCGCATATCAGCAACCGCGTCTGGCTGACTGGCAGCCTGTCGTTCTAAGTTTGCAGGAATCCGTTTATGAACAAGATCTATCGCCTGATCTGGAGCGAACTCACGCGTGCCTGGGTGGTTGTGGCCGAGACCGCACGTGGCCGGGGCAAGGGTGGCCGCAGTGCGGTCGCACGCACGGGCGCATTGAATGTGTTGCGCCATCGCTTTGTCGTCAAACCGCTGGTCCTGGCACTCGCGGGTACCCTGCCGGCCCATGCTGTGCCGCCCTTGCCGAACCAACTGCCCACGGGCGGACAGGTGGCCGCCGGGCAGGCCGCCATCAGCAGCAGCGGCAACACCATGAACGTCAAGCAGACCTCGCCGAACGCGGTGGTCAACTGGCAGAACTTCAACGTCGGCAGTGCGGCCACGGTCAACTTCCAGCAGCCCTCGGCCAGCGCGGCCATCCTCAACCGCGTGCTGGACGGCAACCCCAGCCAGATCTACGGCCACATCAACGCACCGGGGCAGGTGTTCTTCGTCAACCCGGCGGGCATGTACTTCGGGCCCACGGCCAGCGTCAACGTCGGCAGCCTGGTGGCGACCACGCACGGCATCAGCGATGCCGACTTCATGGCCGGCAACTACAGCTTCGCGCGCAACGGCGCCACGGGTAGCATCGTCAACGACGGGCAGATCCAGGCCGCGCTGGGCGGCTACGTCGCGCTGCTGGCGCCGGAGGTGCGCAACAACGGCGTGGTGGTCGCGCAGCTCGGCACCGTGGCGCTGGCGGCGGGCGAGACCTACCAGTTGCAGTTCAGCGGCAGCCACACGCTGGCCAATATCCAGGTGACGCCCGCCACCATCGCGGCGCTGGTCGCCAACGGCAACGCGGTGCGTGCGCCGGGAGGGCTGATCATCCTGTCGGCGCAGGCGGCCGACCGTCTGCAGGGCGGCGTGGTGCAGAACAGCGGGACGCTGGAAGCCACCGGCCTGACCAGTGATGGCGGCACGGTGCGCTTGCTGGCCAGCGACACAGTCCAGCAGAGCGGCACCATCAACGCCGACGCCGCCGCGCAGAGCGCGGGCAAGGGCGGCACGGTGAGCGTGATCGCCGACCTGGGTAACGCCGGCAGCCTGACCACGGTGGACGGCACCATCAGTGCGCGCGGGGGGGACCTGGGCGGGGATGGGGGCTTCGTGGAGACATCGGGGTCGCAGGTGAAGATTGCGGACAGCGCAATGGTGGACACGCGCGCGCCGCAGGGGCGGACCGGGAACTGGCTGATCGATCCGAACAACTACACCATTGCTGCGTCGGGCGGCGACATCACCGGTGCGGCGCTGAGCGCGCAGCTCGCCAGCAGCAATGTCACGATCAGTTCCAGCGACGGCGCGACGGCGGGGACCAGTACCACCGACAACGGCAGCATCAACGTGAACGATGCCGTGACGTGGGACGTGAACACGCTGACGCTGAACGCGCAGAACAACATCAACTTCAACGCCGTGGCCAGCGTGAGCGGACAGGGCTCGCTGGTGATGAACACCGCTACCGGGACCCAGGCCAACTCTGTGCTTACCGGTACCGTGCGCATGGGCGTCGGCCTGGATGCCAGCGGCTTCAAGGGACGCGTCGATTTCAATTCGAGCGGCAGCCTGACCATCAACGGCAATACCTACACGCAAATCACGTCGCAGGCGGACCTGCAAAATCTGTCATTGAACGGCTACTACTACCTGGGCAGCGACGTGGCGCTGACCAGCGCCTTCACGCCGATCGGGATGTTTGGCACGAATGTCGGGGCCTTCGCCGGCGTGTTCGATGGCCTGGGGCACCAGATTACCGGGCTCGAAATCAACCTGCCGTGGACCGTCAACGTGGGGCTGTTCTCGCAGACCAGCGGTGCGATCCGCAATGTCGGCGTGGTGCTGGGTGCGGCGGGCGTGACCGGGGAGGGGCGTGTGGG
>NZ_JGVW01000066.1 GCF_000687455.2 Burkholderia sp. lig30 | reverse complement strand
CCCCCCCCCCCCCCCCCCCATATACCCTTCGGCCAATCCTGATGGCCGCCCGATTTTCGAGACACCAGTACAGCTAAACTAATCCCGAAGCCCTGCTTCTCGAGTGTCGGTTGTTGAACGGAGAACAGTTTGCGCCGACGGTCGGAAAAGTCGTCTTGCACGACAAGGCGTAGCGAAGGAAGGGGAGCAGGGAATTCACGGTAGCAAAAAGCGCGGGCCGCATGGGCGGCAACCCATACGACCCGCTGACCACAACCAACTCAGAGCAGGAGTTGACCATGGCTGACGCCAATAGTAAGTCACGACCAAAGAAGCGTAAACCGCGCGAGCCGAGCACTGTGCTTGCGATGACCCTCCGCAGCACACCTGACCGGCCAAGGAAAGGCGGGCCGTACATGCCCTGGATGAGCGTGATCGATGCGCACTTCAAGCTGTTCGGATTCGAACCGGGTGACCGCGTCTTCCTCTCCATCAACCACGTCACTCGGCAAATCAACATCTCGCCGGACTACAGCCAGCTTGCGCAGCGGGAGCAGCCATACCATCAGCCTGTCGAACGAGCGGAAACGGCATAAACAACAAGGACCGCTTCGCGCGGTCCTTGCTGCTGAATTGCCCCGGTTTTTCACGAACGCGACTGACCAGCCGGCTGGGCGCTATCGCCTTGCCCCTCGCCCCGGATGTCGCGATCCGTGTCGACCATGACCTTTAACAACTGTCATGGCCGTATCCGCTCAGTTCAGTTTGAACCTCCCCACCGCATCAGCAAGCGCGCCTGCCTGCGAGCGCAGCGCGGCCGCCGCCGCCGTCGACTGCTCAACGAGCGCCGCGTTCTGCTGGACCATCTCGTCCAGCTGGCTGACCGCGCGGTTCACCTCCTGAATGCCGCGCGTCTGCTCGCTGGCCGCGTGCGTGACCTCGGAGATGATCGTCGTCACGTTCGACACGTTGCTGACGATCTCGGCCATCGTGTCACCCGCGCGCCGCACGAGCTGCGAGCCCGACGTGACGCTCGTCACTGTCGACTCGATCAGGTCCTTGATCTCCTTGGCGGCCTGTCCGCTGCGCTGCGCGAGACTGCGCACCTCTGCCGCCACCACCGCGAAGCCGCGGCCCTGCTCGCCCGCGCGCGCCGCTTCGACCGCTGCGTTGAGCGCAAGAATGTTGGTCTGGAACGCGATGCCGTCGATCACGCTGATGATGTCGGCAATCTTCACCGAAGCGTTTTCGATCTCGCCCATCGTCGTCACGACGTCAGCGATGACCGCGCCACCGCGCGCGGCAACCTGCGAGGCCGCAGCGGCTGTCGTATCTGCCTGGTTCGCTGCGCTCGCCGACTGCCCCACCGTCGCGGTGATCTCCTCCATCGATGCGGCCGTCTGTTCGAGGCTCGCCGCTGCCGATTCCGTCCGGCTGGACAGGTCGACGTTGCCTGCCGCGATTTCGTCGCTCGCGGTACGCACCGACTCGCTCGCGTCGCGGATGTGGCGCATGACGTCGCGCAGCTTGTCCATGAAGGCATTAAAGGCGCGCGCGATCTGTGCGACCTCATCGCTACCGCCTGCCGGCAGGCGCTGGGTCAGATCGCCTTCGCCCTTGCCGATGGCTTCCATCGCGTCACGCACATTCGACAGCCGCTTGAACGACACGGCCGTCGCGCCGGCCACCACGGCCGCGGCGAGGCCCACGATCACGATCAACGCAATCAGCGACACACGGAGCAGCGAGCGCATGCCAGCGGTCGCGTCGGACTCGTCGAGGGCGACGATCAGGCGCCAGTCGGTGCCCGCTATCGGCTCCGCGCGCATCAGCTTGATGCTGCCACCGACGTCGACCGGCATAGGGTTCGACGCGCTCAGCAGCGTCGCGAGCCGCTCGCCGGTCAGCTCGGGCGCCACGTCGGACACCGGCTTGAGCGTCAGTTTGGGGTCCGGATGCGCGATGAGTACGCCGTTCGCGTCGACCACCATCCCGAAGCTGCCGGGCGTGGGATGGATCGCCTTGACGTTCGCGATCACGCTGTCCATGAAAAGATCAGACGATATGACGGCCTTTACCGCGCCGTCCTGAATCACCGGGACGGCGAACGAGACCACCAGCTTGCCGCTGGCGGCGTCGACGTAAGGCGGCGTCACGACGCCCTTGCGTGCGGAGGCGGCCTGCTGGTACCAAGGGCGGGAGGTCGGATCATAGCCGGGCGGAATGCCGTTTGGATCGGAAAATTTTGCGGTCTTGTCCGCGTAGCCAATGTACACGTCCGAGAAGCCGCCGGCCGCCGCAACGTGCCTGAGCGCCGGGATCGGATCGGGCTGCATTGCCGCGTCCTGCAGCGAATTGACCATCTGGGCGTGGGTCGCAACCCAGTCGGCAACAGCAACGGTGTGGCTGTCTTCCAGAGCCGAGAGGGTGTTGCGGATCGAATCAGAGTTGTAAGAATAGGCGACGAAGTAGTTGAGGGCGGCACTGGCCGCGACAGCGACGACAACGATTGCAACGCATAGCGCGATGATGCGTGCGCGAATGGTTTTTAGCATGTTATGGCGAACCGGAATTGGGGGAGGTTGTGACATCGGAGTTTTCGGCATGCTTAGGATTTTCTTTAGGACTATCCGGGGTGGGGATATCCCTTGTACAAGGCAAAACGCCAACGTCCGGGACGACCGGCCAGGACCATTGACACGTTAAAAATTCGTGTCAACTGCGCTGTGTTGGGCGACAGCTTTCATTTTTCCGATGGACTGCCGTGAAGACGCTACAGGTGACGGCAATCGGCCAAACGCCGGCGGTCCGCGCCGCGTTCTCCGGTAATCCTCGATGCCCCTTTGGGGATACGCCGCGCCATTGTCTGGCCGTTACCCCGAAACCAGGTCTGCCGGGCTCCAGACGACCACTTCGGCCGAGTTGATGAGCAAACGTCAAGACGTTGTGAATAGATATCGTTTGATGCGGCGTGAATGACTGACCACAATCGACGCGTCACATTCGCAATCGACGCATTGCGCGTCGACGCTCGATTTTTGACGGTGCACGACATGCGCGACGCCGCACGGTCGTGCGACCGACGCGCCGCTCTCCGACCGCAACCCGCCCACGACGACATGTACGCGTTCACGCCTTCTTTCCAGAATCCCGCCGGTTCGCCGATCCGCGAACTGTTCAAGTATCTCGCCGAGCCCGGCATGATTTCGTTCGCGGGCGGTTATCCGGCCAGCGAGCTGTTCGACGTCGACGGCCTGAACGAAGCCGCCGCGCGCGCTTACGCGCAGCCGACCCGCTGTCTTCAGTACGGCCCGACCGACGGCCTCGCGGAGCTGAAACACGCGCTGATCGCGCTGATGGAGGCACGCGGCGCGTCGTGCACGCCCGCCGAACTGCTCGTCACGACCGGCTCGCAGCAGGGCCTCGACCTGCTGCTGCGCGTGATGGTCGCACCGGGCGACGTCGTGCTGACCGAGCAGCCGGCGTACCCTGCGACGCTGCAGGCGATGAAGCTGCAGCAGGCGCGCATCGTCACCGTGCCGGTCGATCGCGACGGCCTCGACGTCGAGCGGCTCGACGCGATGCTCGCGTCAGGCACGCTCGCGCGGCCGAAGCTGCTGTACACGGTGCCGACGTTCGCGAATCCGACCGGCGCGACGCTCACGCGCGAGCGCCGCATCGCGTTGCTGCGGCTGGCGGTGCGCCACCGGTTCCTGATCGTCGAGGACGATCCGTACGGCGACCTGCGTTTTGCCGGGGAGCCGGTGCCGTCGATGCTCGCGCTCGCCGGCGAGGTGGACGGCGCGCGCGACTGGATCGTGCATTTCTCGAGCCTGTCGAAGATCGTCGCGCCCGGGCTGCGGGTCGGCTGGACGATCGCGCCCGCGGAAATCGTACGGCGCTGCGTGATCGCGAAACAGACGGTCGATCTGTGCAGCACGCCGTGGACGCAGGCGATTGCCGCCGAGTATCTTGCCGATGGCGCGCTCGAACGCCACCTGCCGCGCATCACGCACGCGTATCGAAGCAAGTGCGATGCGATGTGCGACGCGCTGCGCGACGGTCTCGGTGATGCGATCGCGTTTCACCGGCCGGAAGGCGGGATGTTCGTGTGGGCGCGGATCGGCGCAGTGCCGTCGGCGTCACTGTTGCAGCACGCCATTGCGAACAAGGTGGTGTTCGTGCCGGGCAACGCGTTCTTCGCGGACAACGTCGACGATGCGACGCTGCGGCTGTCGTTCGCCGCGCCGGGCGTCGAGGCCATCCGGGAAGGCGTCGGACGGCTCGCGGGGGCGTTTGGGGCGGCGGTGGCCGACAGCGGGGCGTTGTTGTCGGGGGGCGACGCGGCGCGCTGAATGGCGTCGCGGCCGGCTCGCGCCGGTCGTGGAACGAACGACCGACTGCCGGAGCGCGCAATGGCTTGGGACGAGGCGCGGTCATACCATCTTCGCGGATTGCCGGCGAGGGCGCTTGCGAGCAGGCTGTAGTCGGCCAACGACGGCCGTTCGTCTGCGCTTTCACACGGACGCTCGCACGTCGGTTTCGCCCAGTCAACGGACCTTCGTAAGCCAACTGACGCGGGGTAGACGGGCGAGCGGTTGCGCTATCAGATTCGTGTTTGGCGGCTCACGCAGGCGACCATCTTTCACCCACGCTTCGACGGAATTCGGGATCTCATTCCGGTTGATCGAAGGCGCCCGCTTCGAGGTCTTTCCTGAAATGCTATAGCCAATCGCTTTCGTCGCCGATCACGTATTCCCTCGTTTTATCGTCTGGGTCCTTTCATCCCTTCCGCCTCCATGGCCGCATTCCACTCCTCACTCGCCTCGATGGGATCCATCGCTTCGTCAACCGACGCCGATGCGCGCTCGGCGGCCGCTCGGGTTTCGTCTGCCGGGGAGGCGTCATCTCCGTCGCCGCCACCTGGGGGCTGCAGCATGTCCTTGAGCATCGAGCTCAACTCCGACGTGTCCCATGGCAGCCCACGCCGAGTTCGGTCCTTTATGTAGTGCCTCACTTCCGCATCCTGCTCCACGGTAAGCGGCAGCCCTCGGAAGGTGCTTTGGGGGTCAAAGTCAGTCATCACATTCTCCTGCATCTATTGCGGTCTCAGTGTACTCGCCATTGCGGCCACGAGAGCCGTGATCGCGGGGCGCTTGCGCCGGATCAAACGTGTGGCTGCGACAGGCAACAGGCGGCCATTAGGCGTCAGTGGCCGACACGATCAGTCGGTCGTTCGAGCGTTGGCTATGCATCTGAGTGCAGCCATTAATACCAACCCTTTAAGCCTTCGCATTGGAGCAATTGATATCGATGGTGGCGCCTGACGGTGCCACCGCCTGCAACGGAATCGCCTCTATTTGTTATCCGCTTCTGATCAGGCCTTTATGAAGGCATCCAATGTGCGGGCAGAATAGACCAGAGCAGCACCAGCATTTAGGTTGATGGCAACGCCGAGTGCTTCCGACAGTTCTTCCGCCGTCGCGCCCGCTTTCTTCGCCTCACTCGCGTGGAACGCAATGCAACCATCGCAGCGTGTGGTCACGGCAACGGCCAGAGAGACCAGTTCCCTTGTCTTCGCGTCGAGATGGTTTGTCTTTTCTCCCGCTTGACCTAGTGACGCGATGCCCTTCATGGTTTCCGGGGCAAGTTTGGAGAACTCGCGTAGCCGGAGCGTGAGTTGCTCGCGATACTCGTTCCAATCGTTCATGAGTTTCCTCTGTGACGGACGTTGGTTGAGGGGGAGCTATTGCTATTGATGGTCCGGTCTTCGTGGAAGCCAACGATCGCATCACGTATTTTTTCCAGCGACCGCTGTACCTGCGATCGTGGGCATGCGAGATTGAGCCGGACTCGGCCATCGCCGTTTTCGACGAACATTTCCCCGCCCTCGAGGATGACGCCCGCTTTTTCAAGGAAGAACCGGGTGAGGTTGACCGACCCGTCGAAATAGGCACGCAGGTCGACCCATGCCAGATAGGTCGCATCCGGAATGCGGAATTTGGCCTTGGGCAAGTGCTCGTTCAGAAATCGCTGGGTCCATGCGAAGTTACCGTCCAGATACGCGCGCAACTCATCCAGCCACGGTGCGCCGTTCCGATACGCGCCAATGGCAGCCGCGAGACTGAGGGGATTCACGAACGGGTAGTGCCGCCGTTTCCATTCCGCGCGCAATTCCGGGTCGGAGATGATCACGGTCGCGATCATCATCCCCGCCAGGTTGAAGGTCTTGCTGACGGCCATGCAGGTGATGATGTCCCGGCTGCCCGGGAACAGTCTGGCCAACGGCGTATGCCGGCCGCCGGTTCTGAGCAGATCGCAATGGATCTCGTCGGAAACGATCTTGACGCCGTTTGCGATGCAGAGCTCGCCCATGCGGCGCAGTTCGTCATTCGTCCACACCCGGCCGGTCGGGTTGTGCGGATGGCAAAGGAAAAAAAGCTTCACGGCCGGATCGCTGACTTTTGCCTCGAAGTCGTCGAAGTCGATCGCGTAGTCGCCATCGTCGCAGGCGAGCAGGCGCGATGTCACGAATTCGCGATCGCGCAAAACCGTCGCATGCTTGAAGTAGCCATAAGCCGGCGACAGGCTGAGCACTTTGTCGCCGGGCTGGCAGAGGTATTCGACCAGCCCGAAGAGCGCCGGGATGACGCCTAGCGAGACCTGCATCTCCTCACGGGCGAAGCGCCAATCGTATCGCTCGACACACCAGGCATGGAAAACGTCATAGAGCTGATCGTCGAAGTTCATCGTGTAGCCGAAGACCGGGTGCTTCAGGCGCTCGGAGATCGCGTCGATTGCCGCATCCGGCGCGGCGAACTGCATGTCCGCCACCCACATCGAGATCAATTCTTCCCTCGGCACATCGAGCGCGGGTGCCGGCGCACCGGCGCCGAACAGATAGTTTTCGAAGCCGTCCTCCGCCAGGGCATTTGTGCCGCGGCGGGAAATCAAGCGATCAAAGTCGTAATCCATATGCGTTCAGTCATTCAGTGAAAAGGCCGCCCGGGCCGATCCCCGGGCGAGGTCCCGAAGTCAGTTGAGGAGCGAGCGTTGCCGCGCGTACGTGAAATACACGACGAGCCCGATCGCGAGCCAGACCAGAAACGCGATCCAGGTCGTGGCTTGAAGGAACACGGTCAGCGTGATGCAGAACGCGATCGCAAGCAGAGGCACCAGCGGCACGGCAGGGCAGCGGAACGCGCGCGGCAGATCGGGGCGGGTTTTTCGCAGGACGATGACGGCGACGGAAATCAGGCTGAACGCCGCCAGCGTCCCGATGTTGATGAGTTCGGTCAGCACGTTGAGCGGAACGACGGCCGCGACCAGGCCAAACAGGATCCCGACGATCCAGGTAGCAAAGAACGGCGTACCGAGACTCGAATGGACGCGCGACAGTTTTTTCGGCAAAAGGCCGTCGCGCGACATCGCGAAGACGATCCGCGTTTGCCCATAGGTCATCACGAGAATGACGGTGGTCATGCCGAGAATGGCGCCGAGGTCGACGAATCCCGCAACCCAGTTCTCGCCCGCGTATTGCAGTGCAAGCGACACCGGGTGGTCCACGCCGAGGAACTTCGGGTATGGAACGATGCCGGTCATGATGGCTGACACCGCGACGTACAACACCGCACAGACAGCCAGCGAACCGATGATGCCGATCGGCAGATCGCGCGCCGGCCGTTTCACCTCCTCGGCGGCGGATGTGACCGCGTCGAATCCGATGAACGCGAAAAACACGAGCGCGGCCGCGCTGAACACGCCCGAGTACCCGAAGGGCGTAAACGGATGCCAGTTTCCCGGTTGAACGTGGCGCGCGCCGACCAGAATGAACAGCAGCACGACGCAGATCTTCAACCCGACCATCACGTTGTTGAGTCGTGCCGATTCGCGCACGCCGAGAGACAGCAGTGCGGTCAGCACCAGCATGACGAGGAATGCCGGAAGGTTGAACCATGTATGCACGCCGGGAATCGCACCCGGCGCGGCCGACAGCACGGCGGGAAGATGCAGGCCGAATCCGCCGATCAGCGACTGGAAGTACCCCGACCAGCCCACCGACACAGCCGAGCTCGCAAGACCGTATTCGAGCATCAGATCCCATCCGATCATCCACGCGACCAGCTCGCCCAGCGTCGCATAGCTGTAGGTATAGATCGAGCCGGCAACCGGCACCGATGACGCGAATTCCGCATAGCACAGCGCTGCGAATCCGCACGCGAGCGCGGCAATGACGAACGACACGGTCAACGCGGGTCCGGCAGTCAGCGCGCCGGTGCCCGTCAATACGAAGATTCCGGTGCCGACGATCGCCCCGATCCCCATCAGGATGAGATCGAAGGGCCCAAGCACCTTCTTCAGGCCATGTGGCGCGTGACTGGCGGCAAGCATCGCCGACAGATCCTTTGTTCTGAACAGACTCATCCAGCTCCTCCATTTCTTGTGTATAGATGGCAGGCGCCTTTAGTGGGCGCCGCCGTTCGGACATCGCAGACACGGTTCGGACGCCTCGCGTTGCAGCGCGCCCCCCTTTCTTTTCTGCCTTTGTTTGGTTAATGATCATCGATAGCGTGGTTAATAAGATTTCTTCCTGATAACCATTTCGATGTTTGGCGAGAATATAATTAACCGGTGCTGGATCGCTGCGAATCCGCATCGGGACAGGGCGCGTAGCGTCTTTTCGGCGCGCGAATGAGCGACCGCCGTGATGCGGCAGTGCAATGGAGGAGAGTGGAAATGACGGAACTGGACGATACGGACAGGAAGATCCTGGAGTTGCTGCAGGTCGATGGCCGGCTGACCAACGCCGAAATTGCAGAGAAGATCGGTATGTCAGCGCCCGCTTGCTGGAAACGGCTCAAGCGGCTGGAAAAGCAGGTCATTCTGGGCTACCACGCAACCCTGAATCAGCAGGAGTTGGGGTTGGGACTGTTTGCCTTCATCAACATCATGCTCGACAGTCATTCCGAGAAGGCCATGCATGCGTTCGAGGCAGGCGTGATGGCACTACCGAACGTGGTGGCGTGCCACAACGTATCCGGCAAATACGACTACTTGCTTCAGGTGGTCGTTCGGGACATGGAGTCGTTCCATCAGCTCGCGATGCACCGGATCCGTACGCTCGGCAACATCAAGGAGATGTACACGGGGTTTTCACTGAAGGAGATCAAGCGTTCGACGAGCCTCCCGCTATGAAGCTCGCAGCCTGTCGCAGGCGCACATGAAGGCATGTCCGCTTGACCTTGAGAGCGGCCCCTGACGACGAATATCGTCGAAGGTCTGCATCGGGGCGGTAGCGGCCCTTGGAGGAGCAGCATAAACCAAGCCCCGGCCCGTCATACGGCCGATGTCAGCTGGAATCTGGAGCCGTAGACAACTAAGCTCGATGCCACGGAGCGAACTTGGGCCGGAAGCTTTCATACCCGCCTCACGTTTGCGCGCGACGGGTTACGCGATTCCGGCGAAGCGTTGCTCTAGATAGGCGACGATGGCGTTGGACTCGTACAACCAGCGCGACTGGCCCTCTTCCTGAATATGCAGGCAAGGCACTTTGATCTTGCCGCCGCCAGCCAGCAAACGATCCCGTGCGATGGGATCGTTTTTGGCGTCGTGCAGCGTCATCGGCACATTCAGACGGTGCAGGGCGCGCCGCGTCTTGACGCAGAAGGGGCACGAATGGAACTGATACAGCGATAGCCGCGCCGCTTCTTTTTCTACAATCGCCTGACCTTGCGCCCCACGGCGCTGCGGGCGTGGGCGACTGACGGCGTCGCTGAGTAAAATCAACTGGCCGAGACCGACGCGTAGGGCTTTTATCAACATAGAGACTACCTTGAACGGCGAATGGGAGTGGGCAAGTCTACTCTTTCCAAGATCCGACTGCCCCCGGCATAACAAGGGCGACCGCGATGGGCAGCGAATGACCGTAGTCGGGCCAGCCGCGGTGGTCGGGAGCGGCCGAGGGCGTGTGAAAACGCGAAACCACTCGGTTTTCGGGTGTCGCTTCACCCTTCCCAGACCGCTTCCAAGCCAATGCACGACGATCTGGAGCGTGGTGTTTTTCCAATGGAGCGTTTGGCGTGCGTTTTTACACACGCTCGGCCATGAGCGGTCGTTCAGCCGAGCCGTTGGAAGGTCATTCGAGAGTCCGTTTTCACACCGGTCGCAGACGCTACAGGGGACGCGTTGTGGCGCCGATGCCGCGGATATATCTTTTGGCAAGGCTACGAGTGGTTAGCTTCAGGTATGGCGGTCTTGGAAACGCATAGTCTGCAATTCGAATACTTGAGCTAAGTTGGATGCTCAACCTGGCTTGTGTTGGCTACGTTCCATGCAATCTCGCCATGTGTTTGTTGGACCTGTTGCTTGAGATGAGCGGCTGCTTCAAAGGCGCACGCGCTGTAAAAATCCGACCTCGAGGCGGAGGATTGTCCGACGACGTTCTGTCAAAATACCCGCCTAATCCTTCTGACCGATCGCGGAATGGAACTCAGACAACTACGCTATTTTCTCAGCGTCGTGGAACACGGAAGCATGGGCAAGGCAGCGCTGGAACTCGGCGTGGTGACCTCGGCATTGAGTCAGCAGATCAGCCGTCTCGAAGGCGAACTGTCCACGCGTCTGCTGCAACGCACCTCGGGCGGCGTCGTTCCGACCGACGCAGGTTTGGCGTTCTGGCGTCAGGCGCAACTCGCGCTGCGTCACATCGACGATGCCGCGCTCGCTGCACGCTCAGCCCGTCTGTCGGGCCATGTCAGCGTCGGCATGGCGCCGAGCACGGCGAGCGTGCTAGGTGTCGCATTCATGCAGGCCATGCGCTCGCGCTATCCCGATGTGCGGCTGCACATGGTCGAAAGTCTCTCCGGCTATCTTGCGTCCATGCTGAGCGCGCGTCAGATCGATCTCGCCGTGCTGTTCAGTGAGGAGTCCGCGCAACGCTGGAGCGTGATGCCGCTGCTGGACGAGCGCATCCGTCCGGCTGAAAAATCTCGGCAGGCTTCCGCTCATTCTTCCCAGCGGCACGCACGGGCTGCGTTCGCTGTTGTTATCAGCGTTCAGGCGCGCCGAATACGAGCCGAACATCGTCGCCGAAGTCGACGGCCTTGCGCTCCTGATGGACTTCGTCCGCACCGGCATCGGCGCGACCATACAGCCTGGCGCGGCGCTCGCAAGGCCCGAGAACGTGATACTGACGAGCGTGCCCGTCGCGGAGAAATACGCCACGCGGCCCAACATGCTCGCCAGCATCTCCGACGACGAACTGTCTCCCGCCGGTCTCGCTGCGCGCGTGGTGCTCGCCGATGTCGCCCGCCAACTGGTGCAGGAAGGCCGCTGGCCCGGTGCGCGGCTGCGGGAGCCTCGGCCTTCACAAAAAGTGAAGACCTCTTGACGGCTGGCTGGTAGCGACGCGGGCACGAGACCTTTACGATTTGTCCAAAAGGAGACAAGTCAGATGGTCGATGTGCTCGTAATCGGAGGAGGCAATGCCGCGCTGTGTGCCGCATTGATGGCGCGCGAAGCGGGCGCCTCGGTCCTGCTTCTCGAATCCGCGCCGCGCGAATGGCGCGGCGGCAACTCACAACACACGCGCAATCTGCGCTGCATGCACGATGCGCCGCAAGACGTGCTCGTCGATGCCTATCCGGAAGAAGAATTCTGGCAGGACCTGTTGAAAGTCACCGGCGGCATCACGAATGAGCATCTCGCGCGGCTGACGATCCGCGCGTCGTCGTCGTGCCGGCCGTGGATGCAGAAGCACGGCGTGCGCTTCCAGCCGCCGCTGTCCGGCGCGCTGCACGTGGCACGCACCAACGCGTTCTTCATGGGCGGCGGCAAGGCGCTCGTCAACGCGTATTACCGCAGCGCCGAAGCGCTCGGCGTCGATATCCGCTATGAAACGCCCGTCGATTCGCTTGAACTCGACGGCAGCCTCTTCATCGCGGCGCGCAGCGGCAGCCAGCGCTTCGAGGCGCGCGCCTGCGTGCTGGCGGCAGGCGGCTTTGAATCAAATCGCGAATGGCTGCGCGAAGCGTGGGGGCAAAACGAGCGCGGCGAATGGCCCGCCGACAACTTCCTGATTCGCGGCACGCGCTTCAACAAGGGCGTGCTCATCAAGCATATGACCGACGCCGGTGCGGACATGATCGGCGACCCGTCGCAGTCGCACTGCGTCGCCATCGATGCACGCGCGCCGCTGTATGACGGCGGCATCTGCACACGCATCGACTGCGTGTCGCTGGGCGTCGTGGTGAATCGTGACGCCGAGCGCTTCTACGACGAAGGCGAGGATTTCTGGCCGAAGCGCTATGCAATCTGGGGGCGGCTCGTTGCGCATCAGCCGGGGCAGATCGGCTATTCGATCATCGACTCGAAAGCAATCGGCCGCTTCATGCCGCCGGTGTTTCCGGGCGAAAAGGCCGACACGCTGCCGGAACTCGCGCGCAAGCTCGGGCTGCCGGAAGCGCGCTTCATGGAAACGCTCACGCGCTATAACGATTCATGTCGTGACGGCACCTTCGACCACACCGCGCTCGACGACTGCCACACCGAAGGTCTCGCGCCGCCCAAGACGCACTGGGCGCGCCGCATCGAGACGCCGCCGTTCTACGGTTATGCGTTGCGGCCAGGCATCACGTTCACGTATCTCGGACTAAAGACCAATGACCGCGCGCAGGTTCACTTCGGCGGCAAAGCCAGTGAGAACCTGTTCGTGGCCGGCGAAATGATGGCCGGCAACGTGCTCGGCAAGGGCTATACAGCGGGCGTCGGCATGTCGATCGGCACGGCCTTCGGGCGCATTGCCGGGACGCAGGCCGCGCGCGCCGCACTCAAAACAACGGAGGCAATCAGTGCAGCAGTCTGACGCGCTCGCGCCCGAACGCACGCGCACGGCGTTATCGGTCGATACGAAAAAAACTTCACACGGCAGCACGGCGCGCGTGATCCCCATTGTGCCGATGAGCGCCGGCGAAACCGAAGTGGCACGGCAGATGCAGATCTGCAACGCCTGCCGCTACTGCGAAGGCTTCTGCGCCGTGTTCCCGGCCATGACGCGCCGCCTGGAATTCGGCAAGTCGGACGTCAACTATCTGGCGAATCTCTGCCACAACTGCGGCGCGTGCTATCACGCGTGCCAATACGCGCCGCCGCACGAATTCGGCGTGAACGTGCCGAAAGCGATGGCCGAAGTCCGGCTCGAAACCTACACCGAATACGCGTTTCCCGCGTCGTTCGGCGCGCTGTACAAGCGCAACGGCCTGACTTTGTCGGTTGCACTGGCGGCCGGACTCGTGCTGTTTCTGCTGCTCGGTACGGCATTGCACGGCGGCTTGTCGGGCGATGTCGCGCCAGCGAACTTCTACGCGATCTTCCCGCACAACCTGCTCGCGGCGATGTTTGGCATCGTTTTCCTGTTCGCCATGCTCGCGCTCGGCGTGGGCGTCACGCGCTTCTGGCGCGACGTGTCGGCAGGAACGGCGAGTGCGAGCGCGCCAGCCGTCGCGGAAGCGGCCAAGAACGCGCTGACGCTCAAGTACCTGGACGGCGGCCATGGCGACGGCTGCAACGAAGAGAACGATGCCTTCACGCTGGCGCGGCGCCGTTTCTATCACCTGACGTTCTACGGCTTCATGCTGTGC
Organism: Burkholderia sp. lig30; assembly: GCF_000687455.2. Classification (GTDB taxonomy): domain Bacteria; phylum Pseudomonadota; class Gammaproteobacteria; order Burkholderiales; family Burkholderiaceae; genus Burkholderia. The sequence goes on along the minus strand of NZ_JGVW01000066.1, from coordinate 56,955 downwards.
TTTGCGGCAACCGCAGTCGCGACGCTCTATCACTATGCATTCGGTCTGGAAGCGCCGTATCCGTTTCTGAGCGTGCCGGTGCTGCTGGGAACCGCGGGCGGCGTCGGACTGATTGCGGGGCCGGCGGGACTGCTGTGGCTGAACCTGAAACGCGTTCCGGAGCGGGGCGATGCCCGTCAGCGTCCGATGGACCGCGGCTTCATCGCGCTCCTGCTTCTGACGAGCGCATCCGGTCTCGCGCTGCTCGCGCTCCGCACGACCTCGGCGATGCCGTCGCTGCTCGCGATTCATCTCGGCATCGTGATGGCGCTGTTCGCCACGCTGCCTTACGGCAAGTTCGCGCACGGCATCTTCCGCTCGGCGGCGTTGCTCAAATCGTCGATAGAGAAGCGGCAACGCAACACACTGAGCCTCAGTTCGGATTAGCAGTCACCAGGGCGCCTTGGGCGCCCATCACTATAGATAAGAAGCAGGAGACGCAATGAACCGCACAGAATCGATCGCCGCTACGTCCGGCGTTTCGCCCATGGCGAGGGCCGCCGCCGTATTGCGCGTGACCAGCGGCAATTTCATCGAACAGTTCGATTTCTTTCTGTTCGGCTTCTACGCGACATCGATCTCGAAGATCTTTTTCCCGTCCACCAGCGAGTTCGCCTCGCTGATGCTCACCTTCGCGGTGTTCGGCGCGGGCTTTCTGATGCGTCCACTCGGCGCGATCTTTCTCGGCGCGTATATCGACAAGGTCGGACGGCGCACCGGGCTGATCGTGACGCTGTCGATCATGGCGAGCGGCACCATTCTGATTGCCTGCGTGCCGGGGTACGCGACCATCGGCCTGCTCGCGCCAGCGCTCGTGCTGCTCGGGCGTCTGTTGCAGGGCTTCTCGGCGGGCGCGGAACTGGGCGGCGTGTCTGTCTATCTCGCGGAAATGGCGACGCCCGATAACAAGGGCTTTTACACGAGTTGGCAGTCGGCGAGCCAGCAGGTTGCGATCGTCGTGGCGGCGGCTATCGGTTACGCGCTGAACCAATGGCTGTCCGCGCAGCAGATCGGTGCATGGGGCTGGCGCGTGCCGTTTTTCATCGGCTGCGCGATCGTGCCGTTCCTGTTCATGCTGCGCCGTTCTCGGCCTGCTGGTGGAATGGGTTGATCTCGATCTGGTTGACCGCAGGCTTGACCTCGTTAAACGCCGTGATGTCCATGAGTCGATCCGGCTGAAAGTTGCTCAGTCCGATCGCGCGCAATTTGCCCGCGCGATGCGCCTCCTCCATCGCGCGCCACGCGCCGTGAACGTCCGAGAATGGCTGGTGGATCAGGAACAGATCAAGGTAATCCAGGTCGAGTCGCTTCAGCGACTTGTCGATGGCCATGCGGGCGCGTTCGTAGCCAGCATCCTCAACCCACAGTTTGCTCGTGACAAAAAGCTGGTCGCGCGGAACCCCGCAACGCTTGAGGCCGCGCCCGGTGGCCTCCTCATTCTTATAGGACGCAGCGGTGTCGATGAGACGATATCCTCATGCCGCTGCTCGACGAGTTCTGTCGCGAGCACCCTGGTATTGAGCCAGATGTCCAACTCGATGATGGCATCGGCAACTGGGTGCTCGATCGTGTCGATGCTGGCTTCCGGATCGGGGTGTCGGCCAGTGAGGGGGTAATCGGTCGGCAGCTCTTTCCGATCCAGATGATCGTGTGTGCAGCGCCGCGATATCTCGACTTGCACGGAACACCATCGACTCTCGATGAGTTGACGGCACACCGGTGTAGTGTGTTCCGCCATTCGGTCACTGGCAAGGTAGCACCCTGGTACCTGAGCGTGGATGGCAAGCTCGAACACCGGCAGATGTCCCCTGCGTTCGCGACCAACGACAGTGAACTCGAACTGCAGGCCGTTCTCGCCGGCCAGGTTATAGGACAGCTTGCGAATTTCTCGGCGGCATCCCATATCCGGGCTGGACGACTGGTGCCGGTTCTCATCGAGCATATGAGCACTCACATCGGGTTGCATCTTTACTACGGAAACCGGACTGCTCAGCCCAAACGAGTGCGGGCATTTCTGGATCTCGCCTTTGCCCGCCTGCATGACTGCAATGATTACGTGCTCACCGACAAAGAGGTTGCGCGGTTTAAGTCACGAGCGAAAAATTCGAGCCGCGCGCGGTAGCATTCTCGGTCTGTTCGGCACGGATCTCGCGTTCATTTACCGTGCGACCAAACCCGGATGCGAAGCGGGCATTGGCCGGCATTGATCGAAGGTCGGCAGTGGGTCGACGGCTGTCTGTCACATCAGGCGGGTGGCGGCCCGCAACCGGTCAGATCGGGGCGCCGGATAGGCATATGAATTGGCGCTCGATTCAGCGTTCGCAATAGATCGCAAGCCAGACGGTTGGCTCTTCCGCATGCGTCCACGCGACGCGATGCCGGCAATGCGGCTCGATCAGCACGTAGTCGCCCGGACTCATGTCGTGCAGCATCGAGTCCTCTTCGAACTCGAGCGCGGCCGCCCCCGACAGCAGCACAACCCATTCGGCGCGCGAGTCGTCATACCAGAATCCCTCGGGACTCGCGTGTCCCATCGACACGATCCGCTCCACGTTCACGTGCCGACCTGTGACAAGCATGTCGATCCGCTCATCGACGCCGCGCGTCCCTTCGAAGCTGAACAGGTTACCGGTTTGAAGTTGCATTGTTCGACCTCGCGTCAATTTTCGTGTGAAAGCGGTTGACTCAAAGGCGTCGTGAAGACGTCCACTGTAGCGCGGGAGCCGCCGTTGCAGTGGACTTGTTTCCGAGACCAGAATTCTTGCAGCGCCCAGCCTATACTCCATTGAATATGTCGAACACCTGCCGAGAAGATTCGGAAGTTCAAACTTAAGTGCACCAATAAAACGGGATCGGGGCGCCGTACGCTGCCCTCGTCAGGCTTCGCTGTCTCACCGAGTCCTGATGCCTCGTTAGGTCAACAAGCTTCCATCAGGTTGTCGAAGTGGGGTCGTCATAGTGTTGCTGGACTGATAGCTGCTCACTTCTCCCGAGCCCGAAATGAGCGATGTAGCCCCGCCGATACCGCGCCGTACTGACGTCAATCCAAAACCGCTCGGCGTCGCCGCTATCTTGATCATTGCCGGAGCGTGGTATCTCGCACAAACCGTCAATGCCCGGCAGGCCGCGCTTTACTTGGTAGGCGCATTGCTTGGCGTTGTGTTCTATCACGCCGCGTTCGGCTTCACGTCGGCGTGGCGATTATTCATTGCCGACGGTCGCGGCGCTGGTCTGCGCGCCGAGATGGTCATGCTCGCTGTGGCAGTCACGCTATTTTTTCCTGTCCTCTCGGCCGGTTCGCTATTCGGCATGCCGGTGACTGGCCATGTGTCTCCGGCGGGCATCTCGGTGGCGGTCGGTGCGTTCCTGTTCGGTGTCGGTATGCAGATCGGTGACGGATGCGCCGTCGGAACGCTGTACACCGTGGGCGGAGGCGGCACGCGCAAGATCGTGACGCTCGGCGCATTCATCGCAGGCGCGCTCATGGCGACCGCGCATATGGCGTTCTGGGCCGCGCTGCCTGCGTTGAAGGCGTTTTCGCTCATCGAGGCGCTTGGCGTCTGGCCCGCGCTTGCAGTCAACTGGATCGTATTCGCGGCCATCGTGGCACTCACCATTTTCATTGAAAGGCGACGCCACGGCCGACTCGTCGCAGCGCACAGTCGAACGGGCCGCAATACGTCGACGTGGCTGCACGGACCGTGGCCCCTCATGACGGGAGCGGTTGCGCTCGCCGGTCTCAACTTCATCGTGCTGGCGCTGTCAGGGCAGCCGCTGATCCTCACGTCGGCTTTCGCGCTGTGGGGCGGGAAAACGGCATCGGCCCTTGGCGTCGACGTTGCAAGTTGGCCATTTTGGGCGAGCAACAGCCAGGCCGCGGCGCTCGCGGCGCCGCTTTCGCATGACGTGAACTCCGTTATTGACGTCGGCATCGTGCTGGGCGGCATGCTTGCAACAGCGCTGGCCGGCCGCTTTGCGCCGGTATGGCGGTTGCCGGTGCGCTCGCTCGTCGCCGCCATCGTGGGCGGTTTGCTGCTTGGCTATGGTGCCAAGCTCGCGTATGGCTGCACGATCGGCGCGTACTTCAGCGGCATCGTCTCGGGGAGCCTGCACGCCTGGCTGTGGCTCACGGCGGCATTTTTCGGAAACGTGCTTGGCACGCGTCTTCGTCCGCTCTTCGGGCTGCAAGTGGAGCAGCTCAAGTCCACCGCTTGTTAGATCTTTACGCTTTAGCGGGCAAGAAGGCTCTGCCAGACAAAAAACACCGCCAGTCCGAAGGCAATCGTGAGCAGGGGGCGGCGCGTGAGCGCCGAGACGCCGCATGCGGCAAGCGCGCCGACGAGCTGCGGGTTGCGCCAGGTCAGTTCGGCGTCGCCGCCGTGCGGCGCGACGGCCATCGGCACGATGATGGCCGTGAGCACGGTGACGGGCACGAACTCAAGCGCGGTGCGCACAAGCGGCGGAAAGACGACGCGTTCGCCGAGCACGAAGACGGCTGCGCGAATCAGACAGGTGATGATGGCCATGCCAAGGATAAGAACGACGTAGCTCATCGCCTCACTCACTCCTTGTCGCGGCAAGCCGCTCATGGGATCGCGACAGCACGACGCCGACAGCCACGCCGCCTGCTACGGCAACCAGCAGCCCGAGCTTGTACGGCCAGTCGTGGCAGAGCCAGGCGAGCGCGCCGGCGGCCACAGCCGCAGCTATATAGCGCAGTGCAACGAGTTGCGGCACGACGATCGCGATGAACGTGGCGACCATCGCGAAGTCGAGGCCAAGCGACTGCAGGTGTGGAAAGGCGGCGCCGAACAGCAGCCCGACGAGCGTCCAGATCTGCCAGTTGGCGTACATCGCAAGACCAGAGCCCAGAAAGTAATGTGGGCCGATCGCGCCGGGCGGCGCAAGCCGGTAGTGGTTATAGGTGACGGCGAACACCTCGTCAGTCAGGAGGGCGGCGAGCGTCCAGCGCCAGCGTGGAGACAGTCGTGCAACGTAAGGCGCGAGCGTCGCACTGTAGAGTAAATGCCTCAGATTGACGATGAAAGTCGTTGCCCAGACGACGATCAGGCTTGCGTGGCCGGCGAGGAGCCCGAGCGCGATGAACTGCGCCGAGCCGGCGAAGACGGTGAGCGACATCAGCTGGCCGTGCCAGAGATGCAGCGGGCCAGAGGTGACGAGCGTGCCAAAGATTACGCCAAAGGGGGCCGCGCCGACCATCATCGGGATCGTATCGCGGGCGCCGTTGGCGAGTTCCTTGAGCCATGTAGGAGAGGTCGACATCGTGCGGACGAGGATAGGACTCCGAACGCTACAATTAAACCATCGAACATCTTTGCCTCGGCCAACGGTATCCGCCTGCCTTGCACTTTTTGATGAATCCCTTCGTGGGCCACCGTCGGAAAACGCATTGACTAACTATAGGCGATCAACACGTTTTCACAAGCCGATCGAAAGCCGTCCATATGCCAACCAGGTTTTCAGGGTAACTCGGCGTCGAATACTACCGATCAAAAGCAACAGGGCGGCCGTTCAGCAAATCCGCCCTTTCTTCGTCAAGTCACCTTCTTGTCCACAGGTAACTTAAATGCATGCCGCTGTTACTTCTTCTCCGGCATGACCGACGAGTGATGGCTTGTAATTAGCCATTGCACCCCATCCCAGTGATATGTGTAGGTATAGCGGGCCTTAACAACCGCTCCAGTTCTTGCGAAGGTAAATGTGTAAAGACCGGCATCCACAGCAGAATTGCACCCCAGTTCAATGTAGCGGAAGTCAATCTTTCCGGACGGGCCATCTTGTAGAAAATGATGGAAGTATTCCTCTTTGTCAGCGACGGTCAAGCGCGGCTTGTTGGATACCGTTGGAAGAAGAATCGATCGCTCCGCATAGTTGGCGACCACCTTGTGGGGATCACCGGTTTGCAGTGACTGATTCCATCGATCAAACAACGCCGCAATCTCTTGATCTGACGTGACCTTGCAGCTTTCCATGCGCGACGCCGGCGCATTGTTTGACATGCTTTGGTTCGCAGCGCATCCGGCGAGCACGAACGCCAGAACCGCAATGATTAATGGCTTCATGACGTCAATTCTCCAGTCAGGAGATGAGAGGAAGGCATAATGCTTTCGGTTCTTGAGCGTTCACGTCCGAATTGTAGTTCCATCCTTATTCACGGGCTGCAGACTGCCGTCGGCATGGGACTTGTACTGGACTCCGGGGGAATCGGATCGTCGACGTGCGACCAATCCTTGAAAAGTATAGGTTGATTTACAACCGGGAGCTGAATTTTTGGCCATGCTCTTGTGTCGCGTCGTGGCTGACGGCCAGCATCGGCTTACTCCAAGGTGACTGCCACCGGTTTCCTGACGAGCTAATGCCGCACGTGGGCGTCGGAGCGCGCCGTTGCCCTGCGAACGGTGCTTTAAACGACAGAAAAAAACGGACGCTCTATGGTCGACGGCTGTCTGTCACATCAGGCGAGTGGCGGCCAGCAACCGGTCAGATCGGGTCTCCGGATATACATATGAATTGGCGCTCGATTCAGCGTTCGCAATAGATCGCGAGCCAGACGGTTTGCTCTTCCGCATGCGTCCACGCGACGCGATGCCGGCAATGCGGCTCGATCAGCACGTAGTCGCCCGGACGCATGTCGTGCAGCGTCGAGTCCTCTTCGAACTCGAGCACGGCCGCCCCCGACAGCAGCACCACCCATTCGGCGCGCGAGTCGTCATACCAGAACCCCTCGGGACTCGCGTGTCCCATCGACACGATCCGCTCCACATTCACGTGCCGACCTGTGACAAGCATGTCGATCCGCTCGTCGCCGCCGCGCGTCCCTTCGAAGCTGAACAGGTTACCGGTTTGAAGTTGCATTGCTCGACCTCGCGTCAATTTTCGTGTGAAGGCGGTTGACTCAAAAGCATCGGGAAGATGTTCACTGTAGCGCGAGAGCCGCCGTTGCAGTGGACGTGTTTCCAAGACCCGAAACGGGGCCGCAGCAGCGACGGTCATCCACTCGAAACAAATGTAATCGTCTGTTAATGGCGCGGGCGGCAGCCCTGTTTGGACGGCAGAAACGCCGTTGCGCTTTGGTACGATCCCGCCTTTTCCGCCTGCGCGTCGTCACCGTGAATCGCCGATACCTGTCCTTGTTTCGTCAGCATTGCACAAGGTGGCTCGCCCGCATCCAGCCGCTGGCCGCTGCCGGCAGAACGAAAGCCAGACTCGTCTTCATTGCCGCGCTGCGCGGCTTGAGGCACCCGACGCGACGCGGCATCGCGCTGACAGTCGGCGCGGTGCCAGCGCTGTTCCTGCTGTACGTGCTCGCGCTCGTGCCGTTTACACCCGGCATCGGCGACATCCGCAAAGCCCGTGTCGATCGACCCGCGTTGCTCGTGTCCGCTGACGGCAAACTGCTCGCAGAATTCAAGCCGCTCAATCGCGAATGGGTGTCGCTCAAGCAGATCTCGCCCTATGTGGTGGACGCATTGACCGCGACCGAAGACCGGCGCTTCTACGAGCATCACGGCATCGACTGGACGCGCACCGCGTCGGCCGCGCTGCACACGTTTTCAGGTGACCGGCAAGGCGGCTCGACGATCACGCAGCAGCTCGCGCGCAATCTGTATCCCGACAAAATCGGCCGTGCGCCGACCCTCACCCGCAAGCTCAAGGAAGCGATTACGGCATTCAAGATCGAAGCCGTGTACAGCAAGGACCAGATTCTCGAGACGTACCTGAACACGGTGCCGTTCCTGTATAACGCATACGGCGTGGAAATGGCCGCACGCACCTACTTCGGCAAATCGGCCGCTCAGCTCGACATCCTCGAAAGCGCAACGCTAGTCGGCATGCTGAAGGCCAACAGCGCCTATAACCCGGTGCTCAATCCCGAGCGCGCCTTGCAGCGGCGCAACACGGTGCTCGGGCAGATGAACAAGTACGGGAAGCTCAAGCCCGCTGCGTATGAATGGTTGAAGCGGCAACCGCTCAACGTCGATTTCGAGCGGCAAACCGCGTCACCGGGCCCCGCGCCGCATTTTGCAGCGCAATTGCGCAAGTGGCTGACCGGATGGGCCGATCGCAACGGCTACAACATTTATGCCGACGGGCTCGTCGTGCGCACGACCATCGATTCCCGTCTGCAGGCAATGGCGACGCAGGCGATGGACTGGCAGACGAACCAGTTGCAATGGATCGCGAACGCGGCATGGAACGAACGCACGGGCTGCGCGCCGGGCAACGACCTGTTCCAGTCGCTGATCCGGCAGACGCCCGACTACCGCGCCGCGCGCGACGCGGGTCAGTCGGATCGGGCCGCGCTCAGGAAGCTCGCCGCGGACCCCACGTTCATCCGCGCACTGTGCCGGAGCAAAGCGCAGATCCAGGCGGGCTTTGTCGCGATCGATCCACGCAACGGAGATATCAAGGCATGGGTCGGCAGTCGCGACTTCGGCGACGAGCCGTTCGATCACGTGCAGCAGGCGCGGCGTCAGCCGGGCTCGACGTTCAAGCCGTTCGTCTACGGCGCGGCCTTTGCGGACGGCGCGCGGCCGGGCGATACGATCGTCGACCGGAACGTCGCCATTCCCCTGAGCGGACATGCGATCTGGCGGCCGACCGACGCGGAGCCGCCCACTGGCGAACCGATGACGCTGCGCGACGCACTCGCGTATTCGCGCAACCGGGTCACCGCTCAGCTCATGCAAAAGGAAGGCCCCGAGAAGGTCGCACGGCTTGCGCGCGCGATGGGCGTGCGCGAAAGTCCGCTCGAAGCGGTGCCGTCGCTCGCACTGGGCACAAGCCCGGTCACGCTGAAAGAAATGGTCTCGGCGTATTGCACGATTGCAAACCGCGGCGCGTATATCGAGCCGCGCATGGTGACGCGCATCGAGGATTACAACGGCAAGGTACTCGCAGCATTCCCGAGCGTGTCGCCGGAACCGGCGCTACCGGCCAGCGCAGCGCAAACGCTCGTCGACGTGATGCGCGACGTCGTGAACCGGGGCACCGGCGCGGGCATCCGAACCCGCTTCGGGATTCACGCCGACGTTGCCGGCAAGACGGGCACGACGCAGGACAACACCGATAGCTGGTTCATCCTGATGCATCCGCAACTGGTCGCGGGCGCGTGGGTGGGTTTCGACGATGCACGTGTGACGCTCGGCAACGACTATTGGGGTGAAGGGGCGCACAGCGCGTTGCCGATGGTGGGTGCGTTCTATGACATGGCGCTGCGTGCCCGAGTCATCGATCCCCGTGCTCGACTCGGCCCCGAAACGCGGCCCCCTCGCGCGGTTCGCGCGCGACATCATCGCCACTTCCTCTTCTGGCCATTCTGATATTGTGGCTGGCGACGCGCGAGCTCATAGACTTCTGCCTTGCTCGCTATCAGTCGCACAAGCTATTACAAGTTCGCATTGAAACGGACATGACAACGCCGCACACTACGTGAGATTGAACAACGGCGGCTACGTGTGAGATGGTCGACCGACAATGTGTTGCTGCTCTTTCGGGGGATAACATGAAACAGCTCTTCATCGCCGCGGCGCTAGCGGGTATTGGAATCGGCGCGTCAGGACTTGCGAATGCCGCCGACGTTGCGGTCGGCATCAATATTGGCGTACCGCCGCCCGTCGTGGTCGCACCGGCACCGGTGGTCGTCGTGTCGCCCGGATGGCACGGGGACCGTTACTGGGACGGGCGCCGCTATTGGGACCGTGACGAATGGGAGGAGCGTCGCCACCATCACGGGCACGATCACTGTCCGCCCGGGCACGCGAAAAAGGGCGAATGCTGACCGGCACCGCGTACGGCCGCCGGGAGGAATGGCGCAAGTCCAGTCCGGTGGCCGTTTCTTGAATGTCTGTGCATGAAAGCGTGTGGTTTGAATGGCCGCTATGTGGAGTATCGGGTGGTCGCTCGGCGTCGACCGGGAAGTTCGACATCGGGCGGGATCCGGCCAGCTGCCGACGCTGGCCACGGTTCTCACGCTGACATTTGTATGTCGGCTCTCCAGCAGGCAACGCACATTCGTCGAAACAATCGAGGCTTTGAAGGGCCTGCCTACTGCGCGATTGCTGGTTTTTTTCGGCGCGACCGGTTGATTGCGTGTCCAGTCGATGAATCCGTTGAGCAGTGGGTGAAACAGTGATTCATCAAGTCCTGCCATGTTAAAAGCAGTCGTGCCGATCAGCAGCATGGGCCACTAATCTGGCTGTTCGCATCCGGTGAGTGCGCCACTCACGCCGCTTTAAATAACCCGCCGCCTGGACGGGCTATTTTCGCCTCCGTCCCGTCGGGCGACTATGTCCGTGCAAATTCAGTTTCTATAATCAGGTCATGCGGTAAGAGTGCGAAGGAGACGGACATGCGGCCAAAATTGCGTGCATGTATCGTACTAGCCACGATTCTGCTTCTCTCGTGCGGCGGCGAAGGAGGAGGGGATGGTGGTGGTGGGGGGCCAGCCCCCTTCAATCTCCCCTCTTCCATTGTTGTCGGAGACTTCAATTCGGACGGGCTGCAGGACCTCGCCGTTGCAACGACCTTCGTCAGTTCAGCGCCGCCACACTCGGGATTTGTCGCGGTAGTTCTCCAGCGCCCATCGGCGGCAGGCACATTCGCGCCCGGTGTGCACTACGCTACCGGTAGTGATCCGCAGATGGTCGTAGCCGCTGATCTGGATGGTGACGGCAGGCTCGATCTTGTGGTTTCCAACAACGGCGCCGGCAGCGTATCGATTTTTATCCAGGATCACGCTAATCCCGGGACCTTCCTGCCGCCTGTTGTCGTGCCGGTGGGCGGGCACCCCACCGGCCTCGCCGTCGGCGATTTGAATGGTGACGGTAAACCAGACATCGTTGTGGCCACAGTGAGTCCCAATCTGGCAGTCCTGATTCAGAATCCAGTGGGCCCGCCGGGGTCATTCCTGCCGCCCACCTCGGTGGCGGTTGGCAAATCGGCTGTCGCAGTCGCCATTGGTGACGTGAACGGGGATGGCAAGCAGGATCTCGTCGCGTTGACCCAGGACAACAATGGCAACGGGGATGTCGCGGTGCTGTTGCAAGATGCAGCGCACCCGGGAAGCTTTCTTCCTCCAACGGAATTTGCGGCGGGCGCCCAGCCTGTGGCACTGAAGTTGGCGGACGTGAATGGCGATCACCTGCTTGATGTCATCGTCGCGAACGAGGGTACGCCGTCCAATCCCGATACGGCGAGCGTGTCCGTGTTGCTTCAGGATCCGGCACATCCCGGTAGCTTTCTGGCTCCGGCCAACTATCCCACAGGCGCACGTTCCCAGGACGTTGCGATCGGAGATCTCAACGGCGACGGCAAACCCGACCTCGTGGTGGCCAACGCGGGGGCGTTATCGACGACCGGCAGCGTATCGGTCTTGCTGCAGGATCCCGGCCGGCCGGGCGTCTTCCTGCCTGCCGTCAACTATGCAGGCGTGCTGCAGCCGCTGTCCGTTGCAATCGCCGATCTGAACGGCGACGGGAAGCCGGATATCGCCGTGGCTGACGGAGACATCGCAACAATTCTCTTTCAACAACCGGGCGTGCCCGGAAAATTCCTGCCGCCGGTGAAGGTAGGAAGCTGATGTATTGAAACGCGATTCATGTCACTCATTCGACTGGCAACGTTTGTTTGCACGCGCGCCCGGCAGGCCGCACAAATGTCCGTTGCCGTCGTTCTCAGCAGCCTCCGCGCACTCAAGGGCAACCGACGCTTCGCGCCGAAGCACGCTCAGGCTGCCGGGCCGGCTTCCCGTCGCGCCTGAAGAATCAGCCAGTCGCGCATCGTCGCGGCGTCGCCGGCATCGCGGCGCTCGACTGGATAGACGATGTAGAAGCCGAGCGACAGCGGAAACGCGAAGTCGAACAGGCGCCGCAGCCGTCCGGCGGCGATGTCGCGCTCGACGAGCGGATCGCTGGCGAGTGCGATGCCCTGGCCTGCGATCGCGGCGTCGATCGCGAGCGACGACTGGTTGAAGCGCGGCCCCTTGGCCGAATCGACCGCGACCGGTTCCGGAAGCGCGGCCAGGAACTCCGGCCACAGATCGTGCGCGTCATGCAGCAGCACGTGGCCGGCGAGGTCGCGGGGGCGAGCGAGCGCGTCCGGCCCGGCCGGCAGCGACGGGCTGCATACCGCGTAGACGTCGAGCGGAAACAGCAGGTCGGCGGCCAATCCCTTGCCGAACGGCGGCTTGCCGTAGCGTATCGCGAGGTCGACGCCGTCGTCGCGGAAGGTCGCCAGCCGCTGGTCGGCGATCACCCTGACGTCGACGGCCGGATGCGCGTCGGTGAAACTCGACAGGCGCGGGATCAGCCACTTCGACGCGAACGACGGCGTCGTGCTGATCGTCAGGCTGGCGCGCCGCCTGGCCAGCCGGTCGGTCGCGTCGGCGATCGCGTCGAGCGCGCGCCGCACGTCCGAAAAATAGGCCGCGCCGTCGAGCGTCAGCGCGAGGCCGCGCGGCACGCGCTCGAACAGCCTGACGCCGAGCGCGTCTTCCAGATGGCGCACCTGCTGCGCGACCGCCCCTTGCGTCACGCCGATCTCGTCGGCGGCGATACGGAAATTCAGGTGCCGCGCGGACACCTCGAACGCACGAAGCGCATTAAGCGGCGGCAGCCGGGCGGGACGTTTGGCATGCATCGTATGGCAGTAGAAAATCTATTGTCTGAGCGAAAAAATAATGATTCGACAGCGCGAACTGGCGTACCTAAAGTACCACGATGCGGCGTGAAATACCGGCATGCGTCGCGGCAACGACATTCTGGAGCGCATTGTGACAGTAGAAAAAGTGGCCGTCGTGACGGCAGCAGGCAAGGGCATGGGCGCGGCGATCGCGCGGGAACTGGCGGCGACGGGCTACCGCGTCGCGCTGATGTCGCCGTCCGGCGGCGCGGCTGCGCTGGCTGGCGAGCTGGGCGGGTTCGGTCTCGAGGGCTCGGTGACCGAGGACGCCGACATCGAGCGGCTGATCGGCGAGACGATGGCGCGCTACGGCCGCATCGACGCGGTCGTGAACAACACCGGTCACCCGCCGAAGGGCGACCTGCTGTCGATCGCCGACGAGAGCTGGCACGGCGCGCTCGATCTGCTGCTGCTCAACGTCGTCCGGGTGATGCGCCGCGTGACGCCGATCTTTCTGGCCCAGGGCGGCGGCGCGGCGGTGAACATCTCGAGCTTCGCGGCGGTCGCGCCCGAACAGCCGATGCCGGTGTCGTCGACGCTGCGCGCCGCGCTCGATGCATGGACGCGCCTTTATGCGGAGTGCTATGCGGCCCACAACATCCGGATGAACGCGGTGCTGCCGGGCTTCATCGACAGCTGGCCGGAAACGCCGGAGATCGTCGCGCGGATTCCGGCGGGACGCTTCGGCAAGACGCAGGAAATCGCGAAGACGGTCGCGTTCCTGCTGTCCGACGGCGCGGGCTACATCACCGGGCAGAACATCCGCGTCGACGGCGGCATCGTGCGCGCGCTGTAAGCGCACGCATTGCCTCCCGGTCGCGGCACACGCTCACGCACGAGCGTCGCACGCACGGCACGCACGGCGCGCGTGGCCGCACCGCTCGCGCCCCGTGGGGATTCGAGCAAGGCGGGCGCATCCTCGTCCGCGATTCGATCCCTGCTTGGTTCCTTCCGAGCGCCGACGTCATAACGCGCAACGGCGCATATTCCGACCCGGACGCCCGGTCGACTGCTTCCATTCCATCCATTGCATGCGTATCGGCCTGACCTCAGCGCGGTCACGGCCGATGACTGCCATGCTTTCATCCTTGCTTAATTTTAGTAAGTGATCCTGATTGACTCGACTGGCCGGAATCGCGCCTGCGATCCGGCGTCCGCGATCGGACGGCATGAAGCGGCCGCCGACGTCCCGGCGTCCGGCGACACCCGGCACGCATACCGTCGCCTGCACTTCGCCCCGAGCCGCCCCCCCGATTCCGTTTCGCGCCGCGCTGATTTGGAAATGAAAATTTATTGGTTCCGCTTCGCAGGCCGCCCTCGCATAGTTGCCTTGACGGCTATAGACAGCAGGCCACTGTCCCCGCCGGGAAAAACGCGAATCGGACCAATCGGGAAGGAAGAATCATGACGTTTGCACTGGAAGAACGCACCGCGACGCAACGGGCGCTCGACGACGCGCGCGACGCAGCCGCGGCGGCCGGCCTCGCATACGCGGGCGGGGTGACGCCGACGGCGGCGTGGGCGCTTTTTTCTGCCGGCGACGCGCTGCTGGTGGACGTGCGCACCGCGGAAGAACGGAAGTTCGTCGGTCACGTGCCGGACTCGCTGCATGTGCCGTGGGCGACGGGAACGAGCCTGACGCGCAATCCGCGTTTCGCGCGCGAGCTGGAGGCCAGGACCGGCAAGGACGCGGTGATCCTGCTGCTGTGCCGCAGCGGCAACCGCTCGGCGCAGGCGGCCGACGCGGCGGCGAAGGCCGGCTTCACGCAGGTCTTCAACGTGCTCGAAGGCTTCGAGGGCGATCTCGACGCGCGCCAGCGCCGCGGCGGCCAGAACGGCTGGCGCTTCCAGGGCCTGCCGTGGCGCCAGGATTGAACCGCAACCGAACGGAGAACCAGACTGTGGCCGCATTCGACATCGACGACATCGTCCAGTCCCTGCAGACGGTGCGTCGCGCCTGGCGGGAAAAACAGCGGCGCTCGCTCGAGCCGGGCGGGCGTGACCTGCCGGCCCGCGAAGCGCTCGCGCAGATCGTCGGCGCGCTGAAGGGAGTGCTGTTCCCGATGCGCCTCGGGCCGCCCGATCTGCGCCAGGAAAGCGAAAACTTCTATGTCGCCCACGCGCTCGACGCGGCGCTGCATGCGTTGCTCGCGCAGGTGAAGCTGGAATTGCGCTACGCCGCGCGTCAGCGCAATTCGGACGAGGCCGGCGCCGGGAACGCGGATGCGGCCGTGCAGGCGTTCGCCGCGCGGCTGCCGGAGATCCGCCGCCTGCTCGACAGCGACGTGCTGGCGGCGTTTCATGGCGATCCGGCGGCGGGCAGTGTCGACGAGGTGCTGCTGTGCTACCCCGGCGTGCTCGCGATGATCCACCACCGCCTCGCGCACGAACTGTACGGGCTCGGCCTGCCGCTCCTCGCGCGGATCATCGCCGAGCAGGCGCACGCGGAGACCGGCATCGACATTCATCCGGGCGCGCGCATCGGCGGCGGCTTTTTCATCGATCACGGCACCGGCGTCGTGATCGGCGAGACCGCGGTGATCGGCGAGCGCGTGCGCGTCTACCAGGCGGTGACGCTCGGCGCGAAACGCTTCCCGCGCGACGCGGCCGGCCATCTGGAAAAGGGGCTGGCGCGCCATCCGATCGTCGAGGACGACGTCGTGATCTACGCAGGCGCGACGATCCTCGGCCGCGTGACGATCGGGCGCGGCGCGGTGATCGGCGGCAACGTCTGGCTGACGCAGGACGTGCCGGCCGGCAGCCATGTCACGCAAGCGGTGCTGCGCAGCGAGGCGACGCAGACGCACCGCGCGCCGGCCGCCCAACTTTCTGTCGCAGGGGCTGCATCATGACCGAACTGATCCGTACCTTCGGCGCGACGGTGCGCCGGCTGCGCGAGGCGCGCACCTGGTCGCAGGAGCAGCTCGCCGAATACGCCGGCCTGAATCGCTCGTACGTCGGCGAGATCGAGCGCGGCGAGTCGATCGCGTCGATCGTCACCGCGCTCAAGCTCGCGCGGGCCTTCGACGTGTCGATCGCGACGCTGCTGCCTGCCGCGGCCGGCGTGCTCGTCGCCTGACACGGCGCGCCTTCCCGTCCATAACCCCAAACGCGCGACCTGCCGGCTATAGCATGTTGAGCCGGCCGGGTCGTGCTTCCGATAATCAGCGCTTGTCATAAGCAAAGCAGTTTTTCATCTTAGGAACCCGGAGCCACACATGTCGACTGCAGCAAGCGGTTCGGCGGCACTGAGCGATCACGCCGCACGCCAACTAGCGAACGCCACCAAGACCGTCCCGCAGCTTTCCACGATTACGCCGCGCTGGCTCACGCACCTGCTGCAATGGGTGCCGGTCGAGGCGGGCATCTATCGCCTGAACCAGGTGAAGAATCCCGAAGCCGTGCGGGCCACCTGCACGCAGCTGGAGGACGAGCGCATCCTGCCGCGCACGTTCGTGCCTTACGAGGAAACGCCTCGCGAATATTTCCTGAACGCCGTGAGCACGGTGCTCGACGTTCACACGCGGATCTCCGACCTCTACAGCAGCCCGCACGACCAGGTGAAGGAGCAGCTTCGCCTGACGATCGAGACGATCAAGGAGCTGCAGGAGAGCCAGCTCATCAACAATCCCGACTACGGCCTGCTGGCGAACGTCGCGGACGAGCAGCGCGTGTTCCCGCTGACCGGCGCGCCGACGCCCGACGATCTCGACGAGCTGCTGACGAAGGTGTGGAAGGAGCCGGCGTTCTTCCTCGCGCATCCGCTCGCGATCGCCGCGTTCGGCCGCGAATGCACGCGGCGCGGCGTGCCGCCGCCGACCGTCAGCCTGTTCGGTTCGCAGTTCCTCACGTGGCGCGGCATTCCGCTGATTCCGTCGGACAAGGTGCCGGTCGCGGACGGCAAGACCAAGATCCTGCTGCTGCGCGTCGGCGACAAGCGGCAAGGCGTTGTCGGCCTGTATCAGCCGGGCGTCGCGGGCGAACAGGGGCCGGGGTTGTCGGTGCGCTTCATGGGGATCAACAACCAGGCGATCGCGTCCTACCTGATCTCGCTGTACTGCTCGCTCGCGGTCCATTCGCCGGATGCGCTGGCTGTCCTCGATGACGTGGAAATCGGCAAGTACCATGACTACCCCGACACCTACCGTTAATCCCGACGCGCTGCCGCACGCGCCGCTGCCGGCCGGGCTGCCCGATCCGGCCACGCTGGCGCGGCTCGCGACGGAGTTCTTCTCGGCGCTGCCGGGGCAGGCTGCCGCACCGGGGCTGTCGGCCGGCAGCGGTGCCGTGGGCGGCGTGCCGTCGGCGTTGCCGGCTGCCGCGCCGATCCTCGCGTCGGTCGGCAATCCCGCGCCCGCGGGCTCGCCGCTGGCCGGGCCGGGCGGCACGGGAACCGGCGTGCCGGGCCTCGCGCTGCCGCAGGGCAAGGTGCCGGGCGCGAACCTCGCGCCGTCCGCGCCGACGCACGTGCTGTCGCTCGGCAACCGCGCGCCGGCGCTCGCGCCGCACGCGGCCGCGCAGAACGGCCTGCCCGACAACGCGG
Source organism: Burkholderia sp. lig30 (assembly GCF_000687455.2). Lineage (GTDB taxonomy): Bacteria > Pseudomonadota > Gammaproteobacteria > Burkholderiales > Burkholderiaceae > Burkholderia. Next base: position 39,671 of record NZ_JGVW01000066.1, on the reverse strand, counting down.
TATCGGTCGCCCCGGCGCTCGAGCCGCGGGTCGGCGGCGCGCTGCTCGGCGTGCCGCAGGCGAACGGCCTCGCGTCGCGGGACGCGGCCGCGCCCGCCACGCCGTCGCCGTACTACTTCACCGATGCGACGCAGCACGGCTGGCAAGCGGGCGCGCAGGACATCGTGGTGCCCGACCACGGGCCCGCGTCGGCCGGCGCGTTCGGGCTGCCCGACGAAGACGCGCTGCGCGAGCTGCTGGCGCTGCGTCGCGACGTGCCGCTGTCGCGCGCGGCGGGCCAGGACGTGCCGCGCTACTTCATCGACGATGCACGCGCGGTCGAGCCGCATGCGCTCGCGGGCGGCGCGCCTCAAGGGGACGCGTATCGCGGCGCGCATCCGCCGTTCGACGTCAACGCGATCCGCCGCGATTTCCCGATCCTGCAGGAGCGCGTCAACGGCAAGCAGTTGGTCTGGTTCGACAACGCCGCGACGACGCACAAGCCGCAGGCTGTGATCGACCGGCTCGCGTATTTCTACGCGCACGAGAACTCGAACATCCACCGCGCCGCGCATACGCTCGCCGGTCGCGCGACGGATGCCTACGAGCATGCGCGCGATACGGTGCGGCGCTTCATCGGTGCGGCGTCGTCGGACGAGATCGTGTTCGTGCGCGGCACGACCGAGGCGATCAACCTGATCGCGAAGACCTGGGGCGCGCAGAACGTCGGCGAAGGCGACGAGATCGTCGTGTCGCATCTCGAGCATCACGCGAACATCGTGCCGTGGCAGCAGCTTGCCGCGCAGAAGGGCGCGACGCTGCGCGTGATTCCCGTCGACGATTCGGGGCAGGTCCTGCTCGACGAGTACCGGAAGCTGCTCAACGATCGCACGAAGATCGTGTCCGTCACGCAGGTGTCGAACGCGCTGGGCACGGTCGTGCCGGTGAAGGAGATCGTCGAGCTTGCGCATCGCGCGGGCGCGAAGGCGCTGGTCGACGGCGCGCAGTCGATCTCGCACATGCGGGTGGACGTGCAGGCGCTCGATGCCGATTTCTTCGTGTTCTCCGGGCACAAGATCTACGGCCCGACCGGGATTGGCGTCGTGTACGGCAAGCGGGCGATCCTCGACGACATGCCGCCGTGGCAGGGGGGCGGCAACATGATCGCCGACGTGACCTTCGAGCGCACGCTGTTCCAGCCGCCGCCGAACCGTTTCGAGGCCGGCACGGGCAACATCGCGGACGCGGTCGGGCTCGGCGCGGCGCTCGACTACGTGAGCCGGGTCGGCATCGACAACATCGCGCGCTACGAGCACGACCTGCTCGCATATGCGACGAGCGTGCTCGCGCCGGTGCCGGGCGTGCGTCTCGTCGGCACCGCGCGCGACCAGGCGAGCGTGCTGTCGTTCGTGCTGAAGGGCTACGAGACCGAGGAAGTGGGGCGGGCGCTGAACGAGGAAGGCATCGCGGTGCGCTCCGGCCATCACTGCGCGCAGCCGATTTTGCGCCGCTTCGGGCTCGAAGCGACGGTGCGGCCGTCGCTTGCGTTCTACAACACGTGCGACGAGGTCGACGCGCTCGTGTCGGTCGTGAGGCGACTCGCTTCGCGGCGTTGACGGCACCCAACGGAAAAGCGCGCGACGGTTGCGGCCGTCGCGCGCTTTTTTTGTTCTTCGTGGATTTCTGTGGATGTCGTGCACCGACCCGAAGCGGCCTGCCGGACTTCTCGAAAGCAGCCGTTCGATACGTAGACCGCTTTGCGCAGCGCAATGGCTTTACGATCATCTTCGATAAACGCAAAGAGCGGAACCATCGACCTGATCGGTCCCGCTCCGCCGATGCTGCTGTAACTGTTAGCGCGCCCGATCGCCGCGTATCATCGCCGCTAGGATATATCCTGCAATTCGCGGACTTTCCTTGATTCGCCGGGTACTGTAGCCGTACCAGTCATGACCGTATGGCACATATACGCGCACGTTAAATCCTTGCGCAAGCAGAGCGTCACGCAGCGTTTCGCAGACCCCCAGCAACATCTGGAACTCGAATCGTGATCTGTCGATCCGCTCGCGTTGCAGCCAATTGATCAACGCATCGATCAATTGTGCATCGTGGGTTGCAATGCCCACAAATGATCCCGCCAGAATCGCGCTCGATACGTGTCGAACAAAGTGCGCATTGATCGTTGCCCGATCCTTCGATGCACCGTCGACGAGATATTCGTTTGCCTCTGCATAAATTCCCTTGCAAATGCGCATGCGGCTCTTGCGCGCCTGCAGTGGAACGATGTCATTGTTCGTGCGCCTCAAATACGCTTGTAGTGCGATTCCGACTGCAAATCCGTCGGCTTCGAGCTTCAAGAACGCGTCGAGCGTTTTCTCGGTGCAACTAATGTCTTCCATGTCGATGCATGCGCTGATCCCGTGTGATGCTGCCGATCGCAGAATCGTCGAGACTCGTGCGATGCACGCGTCTTCGTCGAGATGCAGCCCCAGTGCGGTCAATTTTATCGAAAGCTCGGCGGGCTCATTTTCCGCACCGAGCGCCTGGACGAGATTGAGATAGTCGCGAGTCATCGACTCTGCCTGATCAGACGAGGACGCAGTCTCGCCGAGCACATCGACGGTTGTTCGGAAACCTGCTGTGTGGAGCGCCTGAATGCGCGTGCGGGCATCGTAGAGTGTTTCGCCCGCGATATAGCGGCGGGAGATCTTACGGATCAGCGAACGGGGAACGAGCGGGATGGCGCGAGCCGCCATCGTATTGAGAATACGCATGTTTGTGGTCTCTTGAAAATGCAGGCGCACGAATCTGGATGTGATAACTCGATTCGAGCGACATCGCCGGACCGTTATTTACAACAGGTCCGGGACGAATACCAAGGTGGATGCAATCACTGCATCGACGCAGGTGTTCAGTGCGTTTTCGAAGGAGGCCAGGCAGCTGCGTACATTGCTCGATTGTGGATTTTTCAGTTGGCTACGGGTTGGTCATTGCCTGCTTTCGTTTGTCAGTCAGGCACCGCGAATCGTAGCACGAGCGAACGAACGGCGATCATGAGCCGATGCGCGATGCGTCGAGGGTGTGATTGTCAACAATTGGCGCGCCCCGCCGGATGTCCCAAATCGGCCGAATGCGCCCCGACGACGAAGATCGTACCGTATCGTCGGAGGCCGCGGACACGGATGGCAGATCCCGACCCGAAGCGGTCACTTGGCTTGGTTTTCGCGAGTGGCCGCTTCTGACCGACCGGCAACCGAGCACGAAGTTCGCCTCCCGCGCGTGGCATGCAAAGGCATAACGCAACCCTTTACCTCCGTTGAGTGCCGCTCACCTCGAAGGCTCGGTGTCCGAGTGGAGCAATCGGGCGAGTGTCCTTGATGCCGCGACGGCGACCGACGGAATCCGACAGCCCCCCGGATTCACCCTTTCAGTCCGGCAGTAGGCGCGGTATGTGCTGTAGTAGTGGACCGCGAACCCCTTGCGCCGACAGTACAAAACACGGAAAATCGTGCGCAGTTTCAGCCCGTTTAGGCTAGTGGTCGGCATCGTGGGTTCGATTCCCCATTGGCTCATCCCGCTCCAGGTCCTTCTTGTGTTGTTGGTTGCAGTGCTTAAAAACCATCTACTAGCTTCACGTCAGGCGCAGACTTTGAGCGCCAAGGAGGGTAAAACTATGGGAGCGAAAGTACTTAGCACGATTGGTACGGCAGGACTTGAGGTCACTCAAGGACTTGGGGTGGGTGTGACAGCAGGTGCAATGCTGGCCTAAGCGGGTTGATATACAAAAAGGCATGGCTTCGGCGACAGCTTGACGCGCAGCGGCGTGTTTCAAACCCCTGGAAATCTGAGCGCCCCAATGGAATCAATGAAGCCTCCATTCAAAAAGACAATAATTGGTGCAGCTACGGAATCGCCCGAAACTGATGCACCTGACTCGACGAAGTTCTCCGTTGTAGTCGTCCCTGTCGAACAGAAAATCAAAAAAATCGGGCCATTTGAGCTTTCGAAGGTGACGGACGAATACCCGTATTTCTCACACCTCTTGAACCTAATCGTTCAACAATCGATTCGAGAGCTCCCGGACTTCTCCGACGACAGCAAGATCGCTGTAATGTCAGACTTCGGTGGTGAACATTCGAGCGCGAAGTTTCACACCTACTCGTTCCTTTTCCTTGCATACAACAAGGTCGGGCCATTCGAAGAGAAGATAAGGGAGCTGCGAAAGAAGTATGGCCTGCTCGAACATTACAGCGAGTTCGCATACAAGAAGCTTTCATCAGGTGCCAAGGCACGCGCGCTTCCCGAGTATCTGCAGTTGGTCGACAGTTTCATTCACGGTGCGATCATTACCATCGCGATCGACAAGCGGATTCAGACTGTATTCGGTGCACAAAAGAAGCAGACTCATTCGGTCATGGTGACGCAACTGAAAGAGGAAGGCCTCGGCGAATGGCATGGCCCGGGAGCCGAAAAGGTTCTTCGCATAGTCAACATCATCGCGGCATTTGCGTCGTTGCTGACGCACGAGAACCAGAGGTTGCTCTGGTACAGCGACAAAGACGTGATCAACGAAGACGGTAGAAAGTGGAATTTCACGAATACCCAGCAAATACTCGTCCGAGTGCTTGGCATGTACCTGTCGCACAGGCTCGACGTCGTCGGGTTTGCGAAGTCCTTCGAGGAGAAAGGCCATTTGGACGATCTGTTGAGCGTGCCTGATTTGGCTGCGGGTGTTGTACAGGATTTACTGCTTCAGAATGAGACCGGGGAAGATATCCCAGGCGGCGATGAAAAGGCGACGATCATGCGATGGATTGCAACGCCTGCGAAATATCTCTCGAAACTCACCATTCAAATAACGCGAACGGCTGACGGTGGAATTGGCTTCGGAAGCGTTGATATGGCCGTCAATAGATAGCCGTTCAACTTCTCCCGAACGCATCCCTGCCTATGCATTGCGCGGATCTCAATGTCAAAGCCCCTTGCCCGGACCAAAAGAGCTCCGGGCATTGCGTGGCTGCCGTTGCGTGAAAGCCGACACTCGCAGGACTGCGAAGCGTTTATGGTCGAGGACCGCTCCTGGCCGACCACGACCCGATGCGAGACATGGCGACGTAGGCATCGTCGATGCGGCCGCGTCGAGCAACATTCGACCCGAACCGGACTCTCGCCTGGAACCGAAGTGGCCATTGACGCTTTTTGCTTGAGGCGGCTTGTCGCTTTCACCAACCGCGCCTCACCACGCGATTTGTCCTTCGACACAATCGCTGCCTACTTTGGCCAGCGCATTCAGCAGCCCTGCACGCAGCGTGGTCAGCGCGTGGCTCTTTTCGTCGAGTTCCGTGAGCTTCGCTTGCAGGCACGCGACCTTTTGCGCGACACCGAACGCCGGACTATCCCATACATGAATGACATCGCCAATTTCCGCGAGGGTGAAGCCCAACGCCTTCGCGTGGATGATCAGCCGTATCCGCTGTAACGAGAGTTCGGAATAGCGCTTGTACGTATTGGTCGCGTGAGGTTGTGTTGCTTTGTCCAGCAGACCAATCCGCTCGTAGTAGCGCACGGTATCGTGCGAAACGCCCGCCCGCTTGCATAGTTCGCCGATGCGCATGCTGCCTCCATTCAATGTGGTGGACCGTCATTAAGGCTTGACCGTTGCCTTTAGTCAACGGTTTACAGTCCAGTTCACCTTCCACTCCATCAGCTGGCTATGAGAAATCGTTTCGATTTTCACGGAAAAACAGCCCTTGTCACGGGTGCATCGTCGGGTATCGGGCGCGGGTTCGCCTACGCGTTGGCCAGACGTGGTGCGAAACTTCTGCTGGTCGCCCGCTCTCACGACAAGCTGCGCGATCTGACTGCAGAACTGCGACGCGACTATGCGTGCGACGCCGATTTCCTGGCGGTCGACTTGCGCGCAACTGACGCCGTACACACGATCGGTCATCACCTGAAGGCTACCGGCACGCTCGTCGATGTACTCGTCAACAATGCGGGCTTTGCAGCTTACGGGCGCTTCGAAACGATTGCATGGACGCGCCAACGCGATGAAGTGCTGGTGAACTGCATGGCCGCAATCGAGCTGACTCATCTTCTGCTGCCGGGGATGCAGGCGCGATCCGATGGTGCGGTTATCAACGTCGCGTCAACAGCCGCATTCCAACCCGATCCCTATATGGCCGTCTACGGCGCAACCAAGGCCTTTCTTTTGTCATTTTCAGAAGCCGTTTGGGCTGAGAACCGGCATCGCGGCATCCGGGTCGTCGCGCTATGTCCCGGCGCGACGCAAACCGCTTTTTTCGATGTCGTTGGCGCGAAGGAGGCGGCTGTCGGCACGCCGATGCCTGTCGCGAGTGTGGTGCAGGATGCATTGTGGGCGCTGGATCGCAACCGGAGCTATCGGATTGTCGGGACGCAGAACCGGCTGCTTGCCAATTTGCAAAGGCTGTTGAGTCGCGAGATGTCGGCACGCCTCGTTGAGAAAATCCTTCGGCCGAGAGACGTTCAGGGCCAGGCGACAGGAGATGCCAACGCGTAGGGTGCGGCCGATATCCACATGGTAGCCGGTCAAGGTTGAGATCCGCAGATCGTCTTCGGTGGATAGCTGGCCAGCACGACCGAGGTCGTCACCGGTCCGAATCTGGCCAGCGCATCGATTGCCACTTCGAGTTGTGTCATCTCTTCGACCACAATGCGGACCATGAAGCAGTCCTCGCCGGTGATCCGGTGCGCCTCGACGATTTCAGGCATCGCTTCGAAGGCGCTGAGGCAGTGCTTTATCTGAGCGTGGGTGGTGCGAATCCGCACGATCGCGGCGATGCCGCGGCCCACGAGACCCGGATTGATCCGCGCCGCGTAACCTTCAATGACGCCTTGCTCCTCGAGTCTTTTGATGCGGGCAGTGACGGCTGGTTGCGACAGTCCGATCTGCTTCCCAAGCTCGGTGTTGCTGATGCGTGCATTGCGCTGGAGCGCTTCGAGTATCCGCCAGTCAAGCCTGTCCAACGTTACCGGCCTTGGTTTCATTTGTGGGAGCCCTCAATTTCCGTCAATTTAGACATATATCGCCATCAATTCATTTGATTCGCGATGTTGCCTGAATTCGTGAGCTTTTACACTGGTTGCTCATTCACTGATGGAGAGTTGGCAGATGGACTACCCCGTTTTTGTTGTTCCAGGCATCGGCAACTCCGGTCCATTGCACTGGCAGAGCATGTGGCAGGCGGCGCATTCGGATTGGCGGCGCCTCGAAGTCGAAGATTGGGATCAGGTCGTGTGCGACGACTGGGTGTCGGCGATCGAACGTCAGGTAGCGGAAATCGGCGAGGAAACAGTCATCGTGGCGCATAGCCTCGGATGTCTGGCCGTGGTGCATTGGGCCGTCCGCCACGCAACCCGGATCCGTGGTGCGCTGTTGGTTGCCGTGCCGGATCCGGCCGCGCCGGCATTTCCCGCGGTGGCCGCGAGCGGATTCATTCCGTTGCCATCGGAGCGGCTACCGTTTCAGACGATCGTCGTGTCCAGCACCAATGATCCCTATGGCAGCGCAGACTTCGCACGCGCCCGCGCAGCAGCCTGGGGTGGCGGACTGATCGAAGTTGGAGCGCGGGGGCATCTCAATGGCGATAGCGGCCTCGGCGATTGGCCTGAAGGACTCAAACTAATTGAAACGTTCGACTAACGGCGTTATCCGGAGTCCATCCGCGACAGCCACTCGTCATTTCCCGAGCCCAGTGTTCACCCTGTAGCCATCCATAGCGGAGACTTCGGCAACAACGCTACCGGTGCGGTGCGTCCTGGTTCAACATGAGGTTCGCACCCGCGAATGCGAGCTCTTCTGCGAGATGACTGTGTCGCTCTCACGACTGTAGCTAATCTAGCGATGACATCGATTTCAGATCAGGTGGCCAAACCCGACGTGACCCGCTTTCCAGTGACGCAGGAGAATTCCGCCATTGACCATGGCCGACGACCGGACCATTCGCATCGACACCACGACGCCGAAGGCCATCGCCACCACGGCGCAGCGCCTTCTGCTCGGCGATGTCCTGAGTACCCGTTCGCGCGCGCAACTGGAGCGCGGCATGATCGACTGTAAGCCGGGCCGCAACCGGATTCGCCCCGTGTTGCCCGCCGGTTGGCTGGCCGCCGACCGGCCCGGAACCCGCGTGGAGAGCGAGACCAACGACTACGCGCTTGTGCGCCCGCCCGGGCGCGCGCCGTTGCTCGTCGCCGTCTACTACGATGCGCCCGGCATCGGCATGGACGCGCGCGAGGCCGTTTTGCGCGAAGCGGGCACGGCGTTCGTGCAGTGGGCCACGAGCGCGGCATGACTTGCGCCGGCACGCGAAACCGGACTATCTGTTTCACCTCATCGTGCTTGGCATGTTGCGGACGCTCTTTCCTCCTTCCGACGTGACAGGCGATGAGAAGCTGGGGCTCGTGGCCTGCTATCTGCTGCTTTCTACCTGCCTGAGCGCGTTGATCGGACGGATCTACGCAGACCCGTCAAATCGCCTCGTACGTCAGTGGCTCGTCCCGCGAACGTCTCAATCCGGAAGCGAGCGCCACGCGTGGGATCAACCTGACGTCGAACACCCTCAATCTCGAATCGTTAACGGTTTGAGCGACCGGTTCTGATTGGGGTTCGGCCGATTCCATCACCGCGTCGAACGTTCGAATTTGGCCGAACGCGGACGGTCTGCGCCGTGCTCCCCGGTAATCCTCGATGAACCTTTTTTGGGGCCGGCCGCGCTTCGCCGGGTTGCCGCGCGCGTGCCTCCGCCGTGCGTTACCCGGCTCCGCCAACGGCTCGCCCGCCGGCGTCAGATCAGCAGCGCCAGCGTCTCGAACAACGCGAGGTCTTCCTTTCTGGCCGAGCGCGCGTGGCGCCGGATCACCTGGAACAAGCAGTCGATGAAGCAGCGCGCGGCGCTACTCAACGTGCTGTTGCGGCGGGTGACGATGCCGAGTTGTCTCGGCTCGAACGTTTCCTTCAGCGTGAGCGCGCGCATGCGGCCGCCGAACGGCTGGACGTGGCTCAGGATGGTCGGGCACCAGCTGCACATGTCCGCCTGCTCGAGCATCGTCTGCAGCATCGCGAGCGACTGCGCGCGGACGATCCGGCGATCGTCGATCTGCGCGCCGTGCCGCGTGAACAGGTAGTCGACGAGCGCCGCCTGCCCGTCCGGCGCGAAATTGAGCACCCAATCCTCGTCGAGCAGCTCGTGAATCGAGCGCGCCTGCTCGCGACGGTGGCCGGCACGCACCATCACCGACGTCTCGTAGGTCAGCACCGGCTCGCTCGCGAATTCCTGCGCGGCGGCGCTCGGCTGCAACTGGCCGAGCGCGAAATCCATGCTGCCGTCGCGCAGCAGCGGTTGGGCCACGGCCATCAGGCTCTCGTACAGCTCCAGCCGCACGTCGGGCATGCGCTCGCGAAACAGCCGCACCGTCTCGGCGAGAAACGTCAGCGTGACCCACGGCGTGACGCCGACGCTCAGCCGCCCTTCGACGCGGCCACGCATCCGCGCGAGGTCGTTCTGTGCATGTTCGAGCTGGTTGAGCACCAGTTTCGCGTGGGTGAGGAGCGCCTTGCCGTACTCGGTGAACCCGATGCCTTCCGGCGCGCGCACGAGCAGCGGCAGGCGCTCGCTGGCCTCCAGCTCGCGCAGCGCCCGCGTGACGGCGGCCTGCGACAGTCCCAGCGCGCGTGCCGCGCCGCGAATGCTCCCGGCCTCCGCGCTGGCGACCAGCGCCTGCAGTTGATGCAGCTTCATCGTGACGATATGTGACAACAAACGGTTGTCATCATAACAAAACTGCGGCTGTTCCAACGGATTTTCGCTGCATACGATCCAGTCACGATCCGCCGGCCAAAGGGCGACGGCGAGACGAATTCAAGGAGAAGGGAACGTGAAGCGTGAGTGCGTGCTGCCCGAGATGGCGGAAATCGAGGCGGAGATGATCGCGTTGCGCCACCGCCTGCACGCGCATCCGGAGCTGGGCTTCGAGGAGCGCGCGACGAGCGATCTGGTTGCCGAATGCCTGACAACGTGGGGTTATCGCGTGACGCGCGGGCTCGGCGGCACGGGTGTCGTCGGCACGCTGACGCGCGGGACGGGGCTGCGCCTCGGCCTGCGTGCCGACATGGACGCGCTGCCGATCCGCGAGGCGACGCAGCTTCCGTACGCGAGCCGGATCGACGGCGTGATGCACGCCTGTGGCCATGACGGCCACACCGCGATGCTGCTGGCCGCGGCGCGCTGCATCGCGGGCCGCGAGGGGTTCCGCGGCACGCTGAACCTGATTTTCCAGCCGGCCGAGGAAGGGCTCGGCGGCGCGCGGCGCATGATCGAGGACGGCCTGTTCGAGCAGTTCCCGTGCGACGCGGTGTTCGCGATGCACAATGTGCCGGGGTTTCCGGCCGGCAAGATCGGTTTCTGCAGTGGGCCGTTCATGGCGTCCGCCGACGAGGTCCGGATACGCGTGACCGGGCGCGGCGGGCACGGCGCGGCGCCGCAGACGACGGTCGATCCGGTCGTCGTCTGCGCGTCGATCGTGATGGCGCTGCAGACCATCGTCGCGCGCAACGTGAGCCCGCAGGACGCGGCGATCATCACGGTCGGGTCGATCCACGCGGGCACCGCGTCGAACGTGATCCCGGCGCATGCGGACCTGCAACTGAGCGTGCGCGCGCTGTCGGCCGACGTGCGCGCGCTGCTCGAGCGACGCATCCGCGAAACGGTGCACGGGCAGGCGGCGAGCTTCGGCGCCGAGGCAGAGATCGATTATCGGCATACCTATCCGGTGCTGGTCAATCACCCGGAGGAGACCGCGTTCGCGCGGAAGGTCGCGCTCGAATGGGGCGGCCCCGATGCGTTGATCGACGAGATGCGGCCGCTCACCGCGAGCGAGGATTTCGCGTTCATGCTCGACGCGTGCCCCGGCAGCTACCTGTCGATCGGCAACGGCGAAGGCGAGGCCGGCTGCGCGCTGCACAACCCGGAATACGATTTCAACGATACGTGCCTCGCGGTCGGCGCGAGCTATTGGGTCACGCTGGCGGAGCGGTTTCTCCGGTGACGCGCGGCGCGTCGACGGGGCAAGAACGGCGTCGCGGCACGCCGATGACGGATTCGGTTCATTCAAGGAGACAGGCAATGAAACAGTGGATGGCGGCGCTCGCAGTGGCGCTCGCGGCGGGAACGAGTGCGGCGCATGCCGACGATTTTTCGGGCAAGGAGATCCGTCTGGCGGTCGATCCGACCTATCCGCCGCTCGAATACAAGCTGGCGGACGGCAAGCTGACCGGCTTCGGCGTGGACATCGCGAACGCGCTGTGCGCGGAGCTGCGTGCGCGCTGCGTGTGGGTGGAGTCGAATTTCGACGGCATGATTCCGGGCCTGCTCGCGCGCAAGTTCGACGTGATCTCGTCGTCGATGACGATCACGCCGAAGCGCATGCAGCAGATCGCGTTCACGAACAAGATCTCGAACGCGCCGGCCCGGCTGGTCGTGCGAAAGGGCTCGTCGCTGCTGCCGAGCGCCGAAGCGCTGAAGGGCAAGCGCGTGGGCGTCGAGCAGGGATCGAGCCAGGCGGACTATGCAATCGCGAAATGGCAGCCGGCGGGCGTGCAGATCGTGTCGTACCAGAACCAGGACCAGGTCTACATCGATCTCGTGTCGGGGCGGCTCGACGCGTCGTTCCAGGCATCGATCGCGGCGAGCGACGGGTTCCTGAAGAAGCCGCAAGGCAAGGACTTCGCGTTCGCCGGCGCGCCGATCGACGATCCGAAATACTTCGGGCTCGGCGACGGCCTCGGGCTTCGCAAGGAAGATGCTGCATTGCGCGAGGCGTTCAATCAGGCGCTGGCGGCCATTCTCGCGAACGGCACGTACGCGCGGATCAACAAGAAATATTTCGACTTCGACATTTACGGCGCGAAATGAACGCCGCATGGCGCCCGCGCATCGTCAGGCGACGTGACGCGGGCGGCGTGCCGAAGACCATGCGCCGGATGGCGGAAGGGGACGTCGAGCCGCACTGACGGCTCGACGGGCAAGTCGTAAAAACAGGCCGTTCTCGGCCATGATTGATAAGGTATGCAAATGAAGTGGAGATTGGTTTCCGTCATCGTTCCGGCGATGTTCGCGGCGCCCGCGTTCGCGCAGAGCAGCGTGACGCTCTACGGGCTCATCGATATGGGCATCGGCTATACGAATAACGTCGGCGGAAAAAGCGACTATCAGATGGCGAGCGGCTTCGCGCAGGGTAGCCGATGGGGGCTGAAGGGCAACGAGGACCTGGGCGGCGGATATTCCGCGCTGTTCCAGATCGAGAGCGGCTTCAACGGGGCCACCGGGACGCTCGCGCAGGGCGGCCGCGCGTTCGGCCGGCAGGCTTACGTGGGTCTCGGCAGCACGCGCTACGGCACGGTGACGCTCGGCCGCCAGTACGATTCGCTCGTCGACTATCTCGCGCCGACGACCGCGAACGGCAGCTGGGGCGTGTATCCGTTCTCGCATCCGTTCGACAACGACAACACCGGCAACTCGTTCCGGGTCAATAACACGGTCAAGTACGCGAGCCCGGATTTCTCGGGCTTCTCGTTCGGCGGCACCTACAGCTTCAGCAACGATACGGGATTCGCGAACAATCGCCAGTGGAGCGTCGGCGCGCAGTACGAGAACGGCGGGCTGCTCGTCGCGGCTGCGTTCCTCAACGCGGACAATCCGGGCGCGACGTCGGGCGGCGCGATCGCGGGCTCGGGGACGGTCGGCGCCGATGCGAACTTCGTGTCGTCGCGGCTGCGGATCTTCGGCGCGGGCATCAATTACACGGCCGGTCCTGCGACGGTCGGGTTCGCGTACACGAACAGCAACATCAGCCGCCCGTCGGAAAACGTCGGCTACCTGTTCGGCACGGAGACGATCCAGCCGGTGAGCGGGCCGCTCGCGGGCGGGACGCTCACGTCGCTCAAGTATCAGAATTTCGAGGTGAACGGCAAGTATCAGGTGACGCCGTCGTTCTTCGTCGGCGCGCAGTACGTCTATACGATGGAGAGCTACGAGGCGACCACGGGCAGCGTGAAACCGAAGATCCATTCGGTGGGCCTGATGGCCGATTACAACCTGTCCAAGCGCACCGACGTCTATCTGCTCGGCGCATACCAGAAGGTCGCGGGCTCGGCGACCGGCTCGTCGCTCGATCAGGCTTACGTGCCGGGCGCGCAGGATCTGTCGTCGTCGTCGAAGCAACTGATGGTCCACGCGGGGATCCGGCACAAGTTCTGATGCCGGCGCGGCACGCGGCGGGCGACTCGCCGCGTGCCGCGTATCGCAAACCCGCGTGCGGCGCGCCGCGTTGGCGCGGCGCCTGGCCTGATGCATCGACGCGAATCAGCGCCTTTCCGACGCGCCCCCCGCGTTCGTCAAGCCTGGTTGATGCCGCCGACGTCGGCCGATCCGTCGCTGGCCGCCTCGAGCGCGAACTTGATCAGCTCGGCATCGGTCGATGCGCCGAACTTGCGCATTGCGCTGCGCTTTTGCGTGCTGACCGTCTGCTTGCTGCGCTTCAGGTGGGCCGCGATGTCCGCGACCGAATAGCCGGAGATGAAGAGCCGTACGACTTCCGCCTCGCGGGGCGACAGATTGCGGGGAAGCAGATCCTGCGCCATGCCGGCCGTGCCATGACTGGTCTCGGAGAGGATTGCCCGGACGTTCGGCGACATGTACGTGCCGTGCGCGAAGCTCGCGTGAATCGCAGTGATGATGTGGCCGATCGCATCGGCCTTGCTGAGCACCGACGACACGCCCTGCGCGGCCAGCGCGCGAATCACGACCGGGTTGTTCATCATCGTGAGCGCGACGAGCCCGACGTCCGGGAAATGCCGCTGCAGGTAGCCGAACAGCGCGAGCCCGTCGCCGTAGTCGCCCGACGGCATCACGTAATCGGAGATCACGACGTCGCACGGCGTGCGGCGCAGCGCGTCAACCAGTTCCGTCGAGTTCCGGCACACGGCGACGAGCTGGATCGTGTCGACGGCGGCGAGGATCTGCTCGAGCCCGATCAGGACGGCGGGATGATCGTCGGCGATCACGACGCGAATGGCGAATTTCTGCATGCGGGGATGTCCGGTGTTGACGAGGCGTGCGATACGCGAGGGCGGGCGGATCGACGGCGGCGCGCCCGCCGCGCGCAGCCGGGAAGGTTTCGTCGTTCTCGTACCCGTGCACGCCGGAAGGCGCTCAGGCAAGTCTAGGGACATCGGCGGGGAGCCGATATCGTACTGGGGACCGGATTTCGGTGGGATTGGTTCGTACTTATCCTAAAGTGAAGCGGGCGGTATGAGGTGGGCATGGAGGCGGCGCGTTGCGCCGCCGGGGCGGGCGTTACTGCTCCCTCGGCTGCGAGGCCGCGACGAGGCGGGTTTCGATCGCATAGCGGATCAGCTCGACGTCGTTGGCCGCGCCAAGCTTGCGCATCGCGACCATCTTTTGCGTGCTGACCGTCTGCTTGCTGCGGTTCAGGCGTTTCGCGATTTCGGTGACGGACAGGCCGGACGCGAACAGTCTTACCACCTCGCTCTCGCGCGGCGTGAGCATTTGCGCGCCGGAGGTCGGGTCGGCCGAATGACTGATGGCGGCCTCGATGGTCGGCGACAGATAGGCGCCGCCGGCATAGCTCGCGTGGATCGCCGTGATGATGTGGCCGGTCGGGTCGGATTTGCTGACGACCGACTTGATGCCGACGCCCATCAGCGACTGGATCACCGCGGCGTTGTCCATGACCGTGAGCGCGACGATGCCGGTGTCCGGATAGTGGCGCTGCAGGTACTCGAACAGCGCCATGCCGTCGCTGTACTCGCCGCCCGGCATCGAATAGTCGGACACGACCACGTCGCACGGCGTTTTTTCGAGCGCCGTGATCAGTTCGCTGGCGTTCGAGCATGACGCCACCACTTTGATGGTGCTGACCGGCTCGAGCGTGTGGACGAGCCCGCCGAGCACGGTCGGGTGATCGTCGGCAATGATGACTCGGATCGAAAACTGAAGATTCATGATGTTCGCGACTTTTGTGTGTGATGTTGTCGTCGTTCATGCGTCGCCGATGCCGCTTCCCAGGCGCGTCATCGCGGCGGCGCGAAGCATCCATGATACCTGCGCGCCGGCCGCGCCGGCCGACGGGTTGCCCTCATGCGCGCCAGCCCGGATACTGGCGTTCACAAGAACCGTCGAGCCGTCAGCCGGCCGTCCCGCCCCGCCATGCGCACACCGTCTTCCCCGACCCTGCTCGCCCGCTTTCGCGCCCACCAGCAGATGCTGCTGTTCGCCGGCACGGCCGCCGTCACGGCCCTGGTCGTGCTGGCGTTCGCGCTCGCGACCGCGGGCGTGGTGCACACGCGGTTCGCGGACGAATACGGCACGTTCACGCGCGATCTCGCCGGCGTGATCGACAGCGTCAAGGCGGCCGAGATTCGTGTGCGGTTCGCCACGGGCTCGGTCCAGAACAGCTGGAAGCGGCGCGGCCCGGGCGCGCCGGAGGATCTTCGGCAGTTCGAAGCGGACGGCAGGATCGTCTTTCCCGAATCCGGCGACACGAACATTCCGCTGATGCTCAGCCTGCCCGCCGCGCGCAAGGACGACGCGCAGGCGGTCAGCCGCCTGCTCGCGATCGCGCGCGGCAGCGAGGAGGCCGGCGTGCGCTTCGCCGGCATGATGGGCAGCTCGATGATCGTGCGCTGGAATCCGCGGGGCTACATCGTGACGCCGGCCGGCGCGACCGTCGGCCTGCTGCCGATGCCGGACCTGTCCGACCCGCGCGTCGCGGCCGCGCTCGCGGACCGGGCGCGGCTGCTGCGGTTCTTCGGCTCGGGCCTCGACGGCTTCGCCGGCTGGCCGCGGCCGCCGCATGGCCAGCCGGGCAAGCTGAAGTGGTTGCCGCCCGCGGTCGACCCGCTCAGCGGACGCACGTATTTTCGCGTCGCGGCGCTCGCGTTCGACGGCGCGCACGCGTTTGCGGCCGTCGTCGGGGAATTCGAGCCGTCCGAGCTGTTTGCCGAGCTTGAAGGCCGCGAGTTCGAAGGCACGTATACCGTTGTCGACGAAGACGGCAGGCCGGTGGCCAGCACCTCGGCCGACGTGCCGGCTGCGCCGCTCGTCGCGCGCGTGCAGGCGCGGCAGCGCCGCGCGGCCGTCACGGAGATCACGAGCGCCTACGAGGGCGGCATGCTGACGGTGTCCCGGGGCCTCGGCGACAGCGGCTGGACGCTGATCTACACGGTGCCGTGGCAGGTGATCGCGCGCAGCGTCGCCGCCAGCGTCGCCGCGCCGGCGCTCCTGACCGCGTTCGCGGTCGCGCTGCTGTGGGGCTTCGTGATCCTGTTCAATCGCAAGACGCTGGCGCCGCTGTTCGAGCGCTCGGAACGGGTGTTCGACAGCGAACACCTGAGCCGCAAGCTGATCGAGACGGCGCCGGTGGGGCTCGCGCTGGTCAAGGTGAGCGACAACACGGTGTTGCTCGAAAGCGCCCACATGCAGGCGCTCGAGGCGCGGATCGGCGAGCGCGGCGGCGCGCTGATCGGTGACGCGCTGCAGCGGCATGCGCCGGCGGCATTCCGCAAGCAGCGCGGCGGCGAGTCGGTGACGACGGACGTGCAGCTGCACTGGCCGACCGGCGACGGCGATGCGATCGACGTCGCCGCGAAGCTGACGCCCGCGCACTATCAGGGGCAGCCGGTCGTCGTCGCGGCGTTCTCGGACGTGACGGCGGAGCGGCAGCTGGCCCGGCAACTGACGGCCGCCAAGCAGGCCGCGGACAGCGCGAACGCGGCGAAGAGCACATTCCTGGCGGCGATGAGCCACGAGATCCGCACGCCGCTCAATGCGATCCTCGGCCATCTGGAGCTGCTCGAACGGCTGCCGCAGGCGGCGCCCGTCGCGGGGCGGGTGCGCACGGTCGCGTCGTCGTCGCGCGCGCTGCTGGACATCCTCAACGACATTCTCGATTTTTCGAAGGTCGAAGCGGGCGAGATGAACTTCGAATCGATCCCGTTCGACATCGGCCGGCTGATCGGCGATACCGTCGCGATGATGATGCCGCTCGCGCAGCGCAAGGGGCTGACGCTGACCGCGTCGGTCGATGCCGGGCTGGCCCGGCAGTACGTCGGCGATCCGGCGCGGATCCGCCAGGTCGTCGTCAATCTGCTCGGCAACGCGATCAAGTTCACCGATCGCGGCAGCGTGTCGATCGCGGTGCGCGCGCAGGCGGACGGTGCCGCGCATCGCGGCGCGCGCTCGCCGCTCGTCGTCAGCGTGACGGATACCGGGGTCGGCATTCCCGCCGACCGGCTCGCGCACATCTTCGACGCGTTCATGCAGGCGGACGAATCGATCACGCGGCGCTTCGGCGGCACCGGGCTCGGGCTCGCGCTGTGCAAGCGCATCGTCGACGCGATGGCCGGCATGATCGCGGTCGACAGCGCGGTCGGCCGCGGCAGCGCCTTCACGGTCACGTTGCCGCTCCCGCCGGCCGGCGTCGGCGCCGGCGAGCCCGACGCGGATGCGCGCGACGCGGCGCCGGGCGACGAGGCCGACCTGCGCGGCCTTCACGTGCTGGTGGCGGAGGACCACGAAGTGAATCGCGAACTGATTCGCGACCAGCTCGACATGCTCGGCTACACGAGCGACGTCGTCGAGAACGGCCGGGTCGCGCTGCGCCATTTCAACGAACGGCACTACGACGTCGTGCTGACCGACCTGGGCATGCCCGTGATGGACGGCTACACGCTCGCGGCGTGCCTGCGCAACCAGGGGGCGCGCACGCCGGTCATCGCGATCACCGCGGACGTGACGGCCGCCGAGACCCGGCGGTTTCGCGAAGCGGGGATCTCGGGGGTGCTGCTCAAGCCGATGTCGCTGACGTCGATCGAGGCGGCCGTGCGTTGCTGCCTCAAGCGAGCGAGCGATCCGCATGCGGCGTCGCCGGCGGCAGGCCGCGCGGCTGGCGATGGGGCCGTTGGCGGAGGCGGCGCGGGTGGCAAGGCTGTAGAGGGTGCAGCGGGTGCAGAGGGGGGCGCAGGTGACGCCGGCGCGGCGGGCGCAAGCCGGGGCACAGCCGGCGAACGCGTGCCGCTCGTGCTGTCGGCGAAGCTGCGCGGAATACTGGCGCAGCGCACGGCCGAATCGCTTGCCGTGGTGCGCGACGCGCTCGGGGCAGGCGATTGGGCAACGATTGGCGCGAGCATCCATTCGATCAAGGGCGCGTTCGCGATGATCGATCAGACCGAGGTGACGGAGGTCTGTGTGCGGATCGAGGCGATGATCGCCGCGGCTGCGGGCCCTGACATCGGAGCGATCGGGCGTGCGCTGGACGAACTCGACGCGCGCGTCGCTCACGCGCTCGCGCAGCTCGACGCCGCTGCGTGCGACGAGCAGGCCGATCGCGCCTGAACGGCACGGCGTGCCACGCCACGGCGGCCGCCATGTGCGGCGTGAATGGCGTGCGGGGCGTGCGGGGCGTGCGCGGAGCGAGAACGGCGTGTATGGCGTCGTTCGCCGCGCGTCTCGTTCGATGCTGCCCGTCAGACGGACCGGAAGAACGCCTCGAGATGCCGGTTGAAGGCGCCCGGGCGCGCGAGATTCATGCCGTGCGACGCGCCGGGTATCGTAATCCGCGTCGCGTTCGGCATCCATCGGCTCAACGCGTCCACGTTCGCGTGGAACGCCTTCGGGCTTTTCTCGCCGTCGATCAGCAGCGTCGGGCACGTCACGTGCTGCGCGTCCGCCTCCGCATACGGCGGCAACGCATCGCGCAACTGCATCGCCAGCGTATGCGCATTGTCGGCGGCCATCAGGCGAAACGCATGCGGGCTCTTCTTCCACGTTCCGGGCCGGCTGACCGAGTCCACGAATAATTCGAGTCCGGCATCCACCTGCCCGTCGGCGATGAGCGCGGCGGCGCGCGAGCGCAAGCGTTTCACCTCCAGCGGCGTCGGCACGCCGTCGGGCGTCGCGCCGGCCAGCGATCCGCCGGGGTCCGCGAGCGTCAGCGACCTGACGAGCGCGGGAAAATGCGCGGCGACGTGAAATGCGACGTATCCGCCGCGCGAGTGGCCGACCAGATGGACCGGCGCGACGCCGAGGCGCTGGATGAACGCGCCGAGCTCGTCGACGTGCGCGCGCCAGCCGAACGCCGGCAGCGACGCGGCATGCGGCCCCGGCCAATAGTGAGTGAGGCTCGGCGCGATGCAGTCGAAGTGCGCGGCGAGGCCGATCAGTTGCGGCTGCCAGAAGCGAAAGTCGCACAGCGAGCCGTGGACGAAAACAACGGCCGGCCCGTTCCCGGCCCGCGCGTAGCGCATGCGGATGCCGCCGGGCAGGACGAGTGTCGCGGGGGAGCCGTGGGGGGCGAGGTGAGGCACGATGGTCGACGCGGTGAGACTGACTGGGACGCCATGATAAGGCCCCGGCGCCGGTTCGGTCCGGTTGTGCAGAAATCCCGAGGCCGACCGGCCGGCGCGGGCAGCGGTCTGCCGGTTGAACCGGGCGCATGCGCGGCCCTTCGGTCATGTGGCGGGGCATCGGTTTCACGCGTCCCCGGCCAATCGGTAATTTGATAAGATGAGACGTCCATGCGCCATCGTGCCGACGCGAATCGCGTTGCGCGACCCGGGGGAGCGGGCAGTCTGGCCCGAATAATCGGCGATGGCGCGCTGGATCATTGTCGCGGTCGGAATTCAAGGAATGGCATGTGGGGCGGCGGGATAAGCTTCTGGCATTGTCCGCGTACGTCTAATATTGCGGTTTTTTCTCGGCCAGGGCTCGTCCATGGATGTCTACGACGAAAACGATTGCGCGATGCTCGAAACCCGTTTCGGGACGAGCAGCCCATGCTGGCGCCTGGGCAGCGACAGCAATGCGCTGGAGCTGGCGGCCGTCCGCGGCATGGCCAACGTCAGCGTGGCCCTCACCGCCGCCCAGGCTGCGCAGATCCGCGCGATGACGGGCGTCACGTCGCACCTCGTGCTGGAGATCGCGCTGTTCGGCCGTCCGGTCAGCCTGCACCTCGTCGGCAAGAAGCTCGACACGACCGACTGGGCCGGCACCGCATCCGCGTATACCGACACGCTGTCGGTCGCGCGCGACCTTGCCCACGGCCTCGCGTTCGCCGAGCAGGTCGTCTCGGAAGTCAATTCGCTGGTGGTCATCCTCGACCGGAACGGCATCGTGCAACGCTTCAACCGTCTCTGCGAGGAAGTCACCGGGATGCGCGAAGTGGACGTGATCGGCAAGAGCGCCTTCGCGCTGTTCATGAACCCTGAGCAAGGGGCGCAATCGCGCAGCAACATCGCCGGATTCTTTTCGAGCAGCCTGCCCACCTCGGTCGAGCGCTACATCAACACCGTCAACGGCCCGCGCCTGTACCAGTTCCGCAACAAGTTCGTGCAGAGCGGAAGCGGCATCGACGAGCAATTCCTGATTTGCTCGGGCACCGACATCACCGAGGAGCGCAGCGCCCAGCAACGGCTGATCGAACTCGCGAACACCGACGTGCTCACCGGCCTTCCGAACCGCCACGCGATCAATGAGAAGATCGCGGCCGCGCTGAACGCGTCGCACGACGACGAGCGGCACCAGGTCGGCATCCTGTTTCTCGACCTCGACAATTTCAAGCGGGTCAACGATCACTACGGGCACGTCACCGGCGATCGCCTGCTCAAGGACGTGTCGGCCATCATCAAGGGCTGCGTGCCGGGCGGCGCGACGCTGGCCCGACTCGGCGGCGACGAGTTCCTGGTGCTGTTCGAGCACGCGACGCGCTCATTGCTGGAGGCGACGGCCCAGCTGATTCTCGATCGCCTGCGCACGCCGATCCATCTGGACCTGATGGAGATCTACACGAGCTGCTCGATCGGCATCGCGCTGTATCCGCAGCACGGCAATACGCTGGAAACCCTGATCCGCAACGCCGACACCGCCATGTACGTGGCGAAGGAGGCCGGCCGCCACACGTATCGCGTCTTCACGCTCGACATGAACCAGAAGGTCGCGAAGTACATGTGGCTCGACACCAACCTGCGCAAGGCACTGGAGGAGGAGCAATTCGTTCTCCATTACCAGCCGCTCGTGGACATGGCGACCGGCGACGTGCACAGCGTCGAGGCGCTGATCCGCTGGCAGTCGCCCGAGCGCGGGCTCGTCGCGCCGACCGAATTCATCCACCATGCGGAGGAGTCGGGCCTGATCGGCCCGCTCGGCCGCTGGGTGATGCGCACGGCGGTCGCGCAGGCCGCGCGGTGGAAGGCGAAGGGGCTGGACGTTCGCATCTCGATCAACGTGTCCGCGCGCCAGTTGTGCGACGCGAACATCGTCGGCCATTTCGCGTCGATCCTCGAAAGCGAAGCGCTGAAACCGGGGATGATCGACATCGAGCTGACGGAAAGCTGCCTGATCGACGACGAACGCAGCGTGCTGCGGATGATGAAGCAGTTCCGCCACCTCGGCGCCGAGATCCATCTGGACGATTTCGGCACCGGCTATTCGTCGCTGTCGCAACTCGCGCGCCTGCCGATCGACGTGATCAAGCTCGACCGGAGCTTCATCAGCGGCATCGACCGCAACGCCAAGTCCCAGGCGCTCGTGCGCTCGATGGTCGCGCTCGCGCGCGCGCTGAATTTCGGGGTGGTCGCCGAGGGCGTCGAAACCCATGCCGAGGTCGATTTCCTGAAAGAGGTCAATGTCGACTACGTGCAGGGCTATGTCTATGCGCGGCCGATGTCGGCGCACGCGTTCGAGGCATGGCTCGGCGAGAAGAGAAAGCTCAGGCTGATCGCCTGAGCTTTCATGTGCCGCCTGTTACGTCAGCGGGCGATGCGCGAGGCTCAGGACACCGTGCGCAGCTTGGAGACGCGCCTGTTCTGCAGCATCACGAGGCGCTCCATGTATGCCAGGTCCTTCTCCTCGATCGTAAACGCCGAGTGCACCCAGTCCTCCGTGATGTCCATCAGTTCCGAACGGGACAGCGGCAGCACGCGCTGGCGCGCGCGGATCATCGCCCGGATGCCGTTCAGCTTCGGCCGCATCACGTCGATGAACGTGCGTGTGGCGAGGTAGGCTTCGCCCGCTTCGAAGGTCTGGTCGACGAGCCCCCTTTCCGCATACCACTCCGCGGGATGGGGCTCGCCGGTCGAGATCAGCGCTTCCGCGACGCGCATGTCGGCCTTGCGCGTGACGAGCGAATAGCCGCCCATTCCCGGGAACAGGTTGAACGCGATCTCGGGGAAGCCGAGCTTCGCGCCCTTCTGCGCCAGCACGAAATGATGCGCGAGCGCCGCCTCGAAGCCGCCGCCGAGCGCGCTGCCTTCGATCATCGCCATCGACACCGCGCCGGTGCCGAAGCCGGTATAGATCTCGTAGACGCCGTCGATGCACGAGCGCGCATACGCCATCAGCATGTCGCGCTTCCCGCCGCGGATCGCGTCGACGAAAAAGCTGAGGTCGCCGCCGACGTTGAAGATCTCCGGCACCAGCGAGCCCGTCACCCAGAAATCGAACGGCAGCCCGGATTCGCGGGCCACGCGCGCCAGATGGATGATGTCGGAGACGAGCTGCTGGTTGAAGCAGGGGCGCGGCTCGGAGCGCAGCATCATCCACATGATGTTGCGGCCTTCTTCGTAGTAGGCCGTCAATTGCGACATCTCGCCGGCTTCGTAGAATGGCCGGCATGCGGGGTGCGATTTGAGTTGCATGGATGAATCCTCGTCAGAGAGATGATTTAAAAAGGAAAAAGCCGTTACAGGCCGGATGACGAGGCGGGCAATGAGCGCCGTGTGCATTCGGCCGTGCGGCATTGCCATTTTTGCGCGTAGATACTCAATGAATTCGCCGAGCGAATTGCGTGATCCGTTGGCGGCGAAAAAGGCGGGGAAGGGCGTCAGGAAGCACGCCGCGTGATGCGTTCAATCAGGCGGCGCAATAACGGAAACGGATTTTCCGAGTGAATTTCCGGAAAAGATCCGGCATGCGGAAATGCGAATTCTTTAGGCCGGAAATGGCATTCAAGCGGGAAGCGATTGAGCGTGCCGGCAGCCGCCGGATGCCGATCGAAGTGGGCGGGCAAGCCGCCGGCGTGCCGTTTCACTGTCCACAATGCGCGGGCGAACGGGAACGATGGCTGTCGCCAACGCACGGGCACGTTCTCGCCAAAACGTTCGTTATGCGAAGTACTTGGGATGTGCCGGGAGCGTTGTCCCCGTGCGGAGTCCGGGCCGCTGTCACGCGCCAGGCCGGTCGTGGCGCGCGGCCGGCCACGCGGAAGGCGGCGTGGGTCCGGCGCAGTGGCATCGCGCGCTCGGCCACGCGGACGGCTTGTTGCCTGGATGTTTGCGATGCGTTGGTGTTTTGAAAGAAACGCCGGGTTTTCGGCGCCGCGCCTATGGAAGATGCCGACTGGCAAGTCCCGGGGAAGTCATTTACCTTGAGTAGTACGACCCGACGCGTCCAGCATGCCGGAGGACCCATGACCGCACTCCAGAAAATGTGGCAGTTGCTCGTCGGAAAGCCACTCGACCCGCTCGATCCGCGCACGCGCCACGCGATCGCCGTCACCCCGCTCCTCGCGTGGGTGGGGCTGGGCGCCGACGGCCTGTCGTCGTCCTGCTACGGGCCGGAGGAGGCATTCCTCGCGCTCGGGCACCACACGCCGCTCGCACTGTTCCTCGCGCTGGCCACCGCCGCGACGGTGTTCGTCATCGCGCTCGGCTACAACCAGGTCATCGAGCTGTTTCCAACGGGCGGCGGCGGCTATCGCGTGTCGACCGCGCTGCTCGGCGCGAAACCGGGCCTCGTGTCCGGCGCGGCGCTGCTGGTCGATTACGTGCTGACGGTGGCGACGTCGCTCGCCAGCGGGGTCGATGCATTCTTCAGCCTGTTGCCGGTCGGCGCGCAGGCGTTCAAGCTGACGACCGAGCTGGTGCTCATCGTGCTGATGACCGGGCTGAATTTCCGCGGCATGAAGGAATCGATCCTGGTGCTGCTGCCGATCTTCATCGGCTTCGTGGTGCTGCATTTCGGCCTGATCGTCTATGGCGTCGCGGTGCACGGCGATCATCTGGCCGCCGTCGCGCCGGACGCGGTGCGCGAAGCGCACGGCATGTCGCAGACGCTCGGCACCTTCGTGATGCTCGCGTTGCTGATGCGCGCGTTTTCGCTGGGCGGCGGCACGTACACCGGCCTCGAGGCAGTGTCGAACAACGTGAACATGCTCGCCGAGCCGCGCGTGCCGAGCGGCAAGGTGACGATGGTCTACATGGCGACGTCGCTGGCGTTCACCGCCGGCGGGATCATCCTGCTCTACATGCTGTGGCACGCGACGCCGGTGGAGGGCCAGACGCTCAATGCGGTCGTGTTCGGCCGCGTGATCGATCATCTGGGGCTCGGCTCGTCGTTCGCGCGCCATGCGCTGCTGGCCGCCGTGCTCGCGTTCGAGGCGGGGCTGTTGCTGGTCGGCGCGCAGACCGGCTTTCTCGACGGCCCTGCGGTGCTGTCGAACATGGCGTCGGATTCGTGGGTGCCGCGCCATTTCCGCGACCTGTCGACGCGGCTCGTCCGCCAGAACGGGATCATCGTGGTCGGGGTGTCGAGCCTGCTGATCCTGCTGTGGACGCACGGCAACGTCGACGTGCTGGTGGTGCTGTACAGCATCAACGTGTTCCTCACGTTCAGCATGTCGCTGCTCGGCCTGTGCACATACTGGTGGCGCCACCGCGACGCGGGCAGCCGCTGGTTCAAGCATTTCTTCCTGTCCGCGCTCGGGCTGTGCGTGACCGCGACGGTGCTGGTCATCACGCTGGTCGAGAAATTCACCGCGGGCGGCTGGCTGACGGTGCTCGTGACGAGCGCGGTGATCGCGCTCTGCTTCATGATCAACCGCCACTATGCCGACACACGCGTGCAGCTCGCCAGGGAGGATGAGTTGTTCGCCGGCCCGCCGCCGGCCGTCGACGAAGCGAAGGCGCCGGGCAAGCCCGATCCGTCACAGCCGACGGCGGTGCTGCTGGTCGGCAAGCATCGAGGCGCAAGCATGCACGCGCTGCTATGGGTCAACCGGCTCTTTCCGGGGCACTTCCGCAACGTGATCTTCCTCGCGGTCGGCGAGGTCGACGCGAAGGCGTACGACGGCCACGAGCACCTGGAACGGCTGCGGCACACGATCACCGAATCGCTCGAATACTACGTCGCGCATTGCCGGCGCAACGGCATCGCGGCGGATTACCGGATCGCCTTCGGCACGAATCCGGTCGTCGAGTTCATGCAGCTGGCGTCAACCACGCTCGATGAGTTTCCGAACAGCGTGTGCTTCGCGAGCAAGCTGATCTTCAGGCGCGTCAATTTCCTGACCGCGTGGCTGCACAACCAGACGCCCGTCGAGCTGCAGGCGCGCCTGCACGTGCAGGGCCGGCAGATGGTGCTGCTGCCGATGAACGTCGGGTAGCGGCGCGGCGGCCCCGCCGAAGGGCGGGGCCGGGGCGTTCGCCGGCAGGCGTCATGCCCACTCGGCCGTCACTTCGATCGGACGCAGATCGAACAGCAGCACTTCTGCCTGCTTTCCGTCCGAGAACGTCAGCGCCTCCTCCTCGCGCACCCGCGCACCATCGCCCTCGCCAAGCACGACGCCGTTGACGGTCACGCTGCCGCGCGCGACGTGGATGTACGCGTAGCGGCCGGGCGGCAACGCGACCTGCGCGCGCTCGTCGCCGTCGAACAGCCCCGCATAGACCCGCGTGTCCTGCCGGATCTCCAGCGAGCCGTCCGCGCCGTCGGGCGACACGACGAGCTGCAGCTTGCCGCGCTTGCTGGCGGCGGGAATGCCCGCCTGCTGATAGCGCGGCTGCGCGCCCCGCACGGACGGCCCGATCCAGATCTGCAGGAAGTGGACCGGTTCGGCGCGCGAATGGTTGTACTCGCTGTGCGCGACGCCGGTGCCCGCGCTCATCAGCTGGACGTCGCCCGGCACGATCACCGAGCCCGTGCCCATCGAGTCCTTGTGCTCGAGCGCGCCGTCCAGCACGTACGACAGGATTTCCATGTCCCGGTGCGGGTGCGTGCCGAACCCGCCGCCGGGCGCGACCCGGTCGTCGTTGATGACGAGCAGGTCGGAAAAGCCGACCTGCGCCGGATCGTAGTAGTTGGCGAACGAGAAGGTATGGCGGGAGCTGAGCCAGCCGTGCTCGGCGCGGCCCCGTTGGTTTGCGGCTCTGACTTCGATCATGATGGTTTCCCTGTGGACTGCCGGTGCGCCGGAATGGGCGCCGGCCGATCAATGACGTCAGCTTATGTCAATCGGTTTGACAAATAAATAAAGGAACGGATAATCAGTGTCACGTTTTGGTGGACAATCATGGAACTCGACGATCTCCGCATGTTCGTGGCGACGGTGGATGCGGGCAGCTTCACCGCAGCAGCAGATCAACTCATGCTGTCGAAGCAATTCGTCAGCCGACGCACGATGGCGCTCGAAGCGTCGCTCGGCGTGCGGCTGCTTCACCGCAATACGCGCAAGCTCGCCGTGACGGAATCGGGGGTCGATTTCTATGCCCGCGCGCAGCGCATTCTCGCGGAGGTCGCCGACGCGGAGCAGGCGATGTCGGTCAGGCGCACCGAATTGCACGGGTCGCTGAGGATCAGCGCGCCGATGTCGTTCGGCGTGACCCATCTGTCGCCATTGATCGCGCGGTTCCTCGCCGCGCACCCCGCCGTCCGGCTCAATGTCGACCTGACCGACCGGCGCGTCGACCTGATCGGCGAGGGGTTCGACGTCGCGCTGCGCATCGGCCCGCTGGAAGATTCGTCGCTCGTCGCGCGCAGCCTCGGCGAGTGGCCGATGGTGGTGTGTTGCAGTCCGGCGTACCGGCGCGACCGGGGCGTGCCGGCGACGCCGTCTGATCTGCTCGCGCACGTGTGTTTGCCGTATGGGCGGGAAGGGCGCGCCGGCTGGGAATTCCGGGTCGACGGCGGGCGCCGCACGATCGACGTGCAAGGCCCGCTTCTCGCGAACAACGGCGAAATCGTGCGCGATGCCGCGATCGCCGGGCTGGGCATCGCGCTGCTGCCGCAGTTCATCGTCGGGCCGGCGCTCGCCAGCGGCGCGCTCGTGCCGGTTCTCGAAGACTACGCGCCGCCGCCGTTGCGGCTGAACGCCGTGTTTCCGCAGCATCGCGAGGCGTTCGTCACGTTGCGGACCTTCATCAATTTTCTGGCGGAGCAACTGGGGCAGGAGGCGGCGCCCGCGAGCGGGCGCCGCGCAAAGTAACAGGCGATCTCGCCGGGTTTCTCGACCCCCCTTCATTCACGATTGAGCGAATTCGAAGAAACATTGATCGAATCAAGACAATTTCAGGTGATTTTGCTTTCTAAAATTGCGAAGAAGGATGCGTACGATCCTCCTTAGCCATCTTTCAATGCAAACCTGGAAAATTCGCCATGCAAGTGAGCAGCAATAGTTTTCAAGACGGCCATGAAATCCCGGGCGAATTCGCGTTCGCCGTGCCCGACGCGCACTCGCATATCGCCCTGTCGTCGAATCGGAACCCACATCTCGCATGGAGCGGCGTACCCGAAGGCACTCGATCTTTCGTCGTGGTCTGTCACGACCCGGACGTGCCGAGCCGCGGTGACGACGTGAACCAGGAAGGCCGGGAAGTTTCCGCGACACTGCCGCGCGTCGACTTCTTCCACTGGCTGCTGCTCGACATTCCGGCCGCGGTCACGGAAATCCAAGCTGGCCAACACTCAAGCGGCGTAACGCCGCGCGGCAAGCCTGGCCCTGTTGCGCCGAACGGATTGCGTCATGGCATCAACGACTACACCGGGTGGTTCTCCGGCGACGAACAGATGAAGGGGGATTACTACGGCTACGACGGTCCTTGCCCCCCGTGGAACGACACTGTGGCACATCGTTACGTTTTCACGGTTTATGCGCTGGCCACGCCCACGCTTTCCGTCGAAGGCCCGCTGACCGGCGCGAACGTGCTCGCTGCCCTGGCTTCGACCCCGGTGTTGGCTCAAACCAGTCTGACAGGGCTCTACAGCTTGAATCCCGACGTTTCGCTCGCTTAATGCGGTCATTTGGCATGATCCGGTCATTGCGCTGCATCGCCGTGCAATGACCGGATCTCAAGATTTTGAGATTGGCGTCCATCCGAATGGACGCAGTCACGCGCTGGCATGCCGCAATCAATCAGGTATGCATATTTATTTCTCTTGGCGCGACAGGGCATTTGTGCGGACGCGGCCCAGGTATCTCCTCCACTGTCGCCGCTTCAATAATCCACTGAAACAAGCTGTGCCGGTTCGACGTGATGCCGGACTGGATCGAGGAAGGCGAGCGCGACATGAGGCATTGCCGATCCGATCCGGGAACTGATCGAGGCGGGACTATGGTTCGGCTGTCGAATAGTCTTGGACGTCCTTGAGGACATGCATGGCCACCGGACAACGGCCAACCGGCTCGGGAAGCCCGGTTTTCCGGCAATCTGACGCTCCCGTCCGGCTTGAGGCAGCGCTTGGGCGAACAGGGACGCCGCGGGCCGGCCAGGCCGGAAGGTGGGGGCTCGTCGGCGGCCCGTGCGATCCACATGCCCGTTTTCATATAAAAGTTGACTGTTTTTCGACTAATAAGTTCTGCATAAAATTCCTATGATTCGCAGCGGTGTTGTTGCATGAGTCCCGCCGCTGCACGGCGGGCTGACGCTTACGCGAAACCATCGGGACAGTGAGCTGCAAGCAATGCGGGGGCGTTGATTCCCGAATTTTGCCGGGAAGATACGCAGGGACACGGCCGCTTGGCTGAAGCTTGTGGACACCGTCGGCGGCGATGGCGCGTACGACGCGAGCCGCGCCATGCGGCCGTTGTCCGGCGTGGTGTGCGGTTGTCGATTCCGTCGCGCGAGGGGGCGATATCCCGGGCCGACACCACGCCCGGCGCGGCATGGCGCGACTGGTCTTCGACGCCATTGCCCGGAGCGGTCGACGCGGATGGAAAAAGACCGACGGCCGCTACCGGCGCGCGCCGCTTGAGCGCTTGACGTGCCAGCTCGCGTGCCCACCGGACATTGCCCGCGGGCACGCAAGGACGGCTCCCCGGTGACCGAAGCAGGAATCCACACGGGCGCGCTCAACCGCACGGCCGTGATTGCCCGCCCGCATTTTATCCGTATCGCCTGAGTCTCCCCTCATGGGAGCGCTCGTGTCTTCAAATTCGATTTATGCAGCAACGCCATAGGTGGAATTTCACTTTCTCAAACAGCGAGGATTAGCATGCACAGGAAACTTTTGAAACTTGCCTTGCCGGTATCGGTATTCCTTTCCGGATCTGTTTTTGCTGAAACGTTTCAATTGACCAGCACCGATATATCGAATGGAAAGTACATGGTCAAGGCTCAGGAATTCGAAGGCTTTGGCTGTAGCGGCGGCAACCTGTCTCCGCAACTTTCGTGGACTGGCGCCCCCAAAGGTACGGAAGCGTTTGCGGTGTTTGCATACGATCCCGACGCGCCTACCGGAAGTGGCTGGTGGCATTGGCAGATCATCAATATCCCCAAGGAGGTCACTACGTTGGCCGCGGGTGCGGGCGATCCCGGCAAGAATCTGGCTCCGGCGGGAAGCGTCAGCACCCGGAACGATTACGGCGTAGTCGGGTTTGGCGGCGCTTGTCCGCCTCCGGGGCATGGCGCCCATCGTTACCAGTTCACCGTATATGCGCTCTCGAAGAAGCTGGAGCTGCCCAAGAATGCCTCGGGAGCCCTGGCTGGCTATATGGTGCGAGCCAATTCGATCGGTTCAAGCACTATCGAGGCTCTCTATAAGAAGGATTGAGGGATTCATTTATATGGAGCCGTCAATCGTTTCGTATTTGCTTGCTTGCGTGGATAAGTACATGCCGGGGAGAGCAACAAGTTAACGTAACCGGCCCATTCTTCATTGGCTGGAGGGTGGGCTGCCCGCGGCGATGTTAATCATGATCCGGTGGTTTTCTGATATCGAAAATGCTGCGGATGAGTGTCGGCGCGGCGGATGGCTCAATAAATAAAATGAAAATGTCGGGTCGCGCAAGTGTGTTGAATCAAAAATCGCTCAAAACGATATAAGAAAAGCAGGGTGACTGCACGTCTGCTGTCTGCGGCGGCGAGTAATAGAGGCACGGTATTTTATCATGTGGGCGGGCATCTGACGGGATGCCCGCCCGCTATTCCATGCCAATTTGTCAATATAAAAAGCATATTTAAAGGAATGGAAATGAGCACGCCAGCAGGGCGAATTGTGCCGAAGCCAAAATTATTGGCGCTTCACGGAAGAGGAAGCAATGGCGATGTCACAAGACTTCAGATAAACAATCTAGGATTGTCGGAGTCTGATTACGAGATACGCTACGTCGACGGGCCGATTACGTCCAGCCGGCCGGGGCCGGGCGTGGAGGAGCTGGAGGGGTTGGTCTCCGGCCCCTGGTATTCCTGGCTGCCGGAAAATCTGAGCGAGAGCGCGTCGGGAAACGAAAAAATCCTGGCGGATGCCATTTGTGCGGCGGTGGAGCACGTGCTGTCCGTTCTGGAATCGGAAGGTCCGTTCGACGGAATCTATGGATTCAGTCAAGGGGGTGTCATTGCCGGCCTTGTCAACAATCTCTTGCAGGATGATTCGCTGTTGTCTCTTTTGAAGAGCAGATCGAATCGACTGATTTCGCCACTCATTCAAGAGGGGTTGCCGTTTCGCGCCGTCGTCATCGCCTGTGCAGGATCGGCTATCCCGTTGCCGGAGCTTCGTTCGAGAGCCGGGCTGGGAGAGGCGCCGTCGGTCACGTCGTTGCAATCCCGCATCATTCATCTGATCGGCATCGAAGACGAATATAAGTCATGGTCGGAGTCGCTTGCCGCCACGCTGAATTCGCCATCGACGGATGTTTTTTATCTGAGCGGCGCTCATGAAATAAACCGGCAGCGACATGACGGCGAAGTCTGCGAAGCGGTGCGGCAATGCCTTAACGGGGATTCGGATAGCGGCAGCGCGCCAGGCTCCAGGCACGGCGAATGGGAGTGGAAGAAATCGAGCAGCCGGAGCCACCGGGCTGTTGCAAGGCATCTTCAGATCAGTGCGGTAAACGTGGAAACCGACGGGCTGCCGGAGACGATTGTCGAGATGCTTGCGGCCCAGCCTGCCGATGCACCGCTGTTTCGCCACGCCAGGGAGGAGAATGCAAATGCATGCGCGACCTATGGTCAGGTGCTGGCCTTCTCTCGACCGGGTGGCGACGGCGATCTGCGGAGACTCGGCGTGCGGGCCGGCGAGGTCGTCGCATATGTCGCTCCGCCTGGAGGGAATGCAACCGCAGCCGTGGCGTTCATATCCATTGCGTCCCAGACTTGCGCCGCCCCGTTCAATGCCGGCATGAGCGAAGCCGATACGCTTCTTGCGCTCGAACAGTTCGATGTCCGGCACATGATACTGTTCGAGGAGGTTGCCGCTCCGGGAGTCCGGTCGGCGTTTGAGATCCATTCGAAGAACGGCCGGGCCCGGATTCATTTCGCCAGCAGTTCAGCGGAAACCGCTCCGGGCCTGTATCGATACAAGGATTCCGTCGAGGGATTTGAAACGTCTCCGGTTCTTTTCAATCCGCGCGCTTCGCCCTGTTTGTTGCTTCGCACTTCCGGCAGCACCTCGACACCGAAAGTGGTTCCGCTGCGTCAACGCGATTTGGTCTGGAATGCTGCGATCCTGGCTGACGGCATCGGGATCAATGCCAGCGACGTAACGTACAGCATCATGCCCCTGGACCATATAGGGGGAATCAGCGCATCGATTCTGTGCAGCGTGGCCGTGGGCGCATCGATCACGTGCGATGGCCTGTACAACCCGCAAGGGATGGTGGAGGCGCTGAGCCGATCGAATCCCAAGCCGACCTGGTATTCCGCCGTTCCGACCATTCACAACGCTACGGCACGATATCTTCGCGATAACGCGGAAACCTATCTGAGTCAGAGCGGCACTTGGCCATCTCACCATCTCCGCGTCATCCGCTCGGGGGCCGCCGAACTCAAGGAAGTGGACCGCCAGCTACTCGAGACCACGTACGGATGTGAAGTCGTCACCACGTACGGCATGTCGGAGCAAATGCCGATTTCGCAGCCTCCCAGGAGCGAAACGGGGTGGCTGCAACAGCCTGGGTCGGTTGGCGTACCGGTGACGGCTTCCATGGCGGTGGTCGATTCCGCGACATTGCGCCCGCTGCCCTTCGGCGTCGTCGGCGAGGTCGCCCTATCCGGCCCGACGGTGTTCTCCGGATATCTGAATAATCAGGCAGCCAATCGTCAATCGCGTTTTCTGTTGAAGTCCCATGAGGATGGATCGATTCGCCGCTGGTTCTTGACCGGCGACCTGGGCGAAATGAATCATGACGGGACGCTTTCCTTGCGAGGAAGAATAAAGGAGATGATCAAGAGGGGCGGGGAGCAGATTTCTCCGTTCGAAATAGAAAACATCCTGGCTCGGCACCCGTGGGTCGGCACCCCGGTGTGCTTTCCCGTGCCCTCCGACGTTTATGGGGAAGAGGTGGGTTGCGCGCTGGTCCTTAAATCATCCGCCACGTTGCGTGTCACCGACCAGGATGCGACGAAAGAAGTGCGGGAATTTCTGCGCAAAGAGGGATTGGCTCCCCACAAGCTTCCGGCTTTCATAAAGCTTGTCCAGGACGAGGATCTGCCCAAGACGTCAAGTCGGAAGTACATCAGAAACGGGCTTGCGGAGGTTCTCGGCATGGGGGCGTCTGCGTCGAAAAAAACGCCGCCCCCTGCTGTCGCATCAGGCGCTAAAGCGGCGTCGGTCGAAACGGGCGTTGACGGAAAACCGAACGTCGATTGGTCCGCTATCGCCGGACTTCGATTTCTTCTGGCCTGCTATGTGATGTTCATGCACATCGGCTCAGATCAGTCCTGGGGAGCCTTCGCGAACCTGCGGCAATTTCCGTGGCACGTACATGCTTTCTTTGTCGTGGCGGGATTCTCGCTGACGGTTTTCATGCCGTCCCTGATCACGCGAAAGGCATCCTTTGTCTGGGCCAGAATCTCGACGATATATCCACTGTATGCATTCGCGGTATTCCTGGCGCTGATCAATCTTGTGCCGAACTGCCAGCCGTCGACGTTTTCTTCCGTATTCCATTGGAATTCGCAGTCAGGTGATGTTGGCCGACTGTTTTGTGAAGGCACGCCGATTTTCCAGGGTTCGTGGATGGCCAACCTGGTGTCGACGTTGGCGATATATCTGACAGGGTTGTCGGCTACGCCACTTTGGAGCGCTTCATGGTTCCTGGGATTCTATCTCTGGTTCATTTCCATGTATTTCCAGTGCCTGGTGGTGTTTCCGTTTCTGTACAACGCTCTGCTCAAGAGTCGGGGCAATACGAAGCGGCTGATTCTGCTGACGGCAGGCGGGTTGGGGGTCAACGTCCTGATATTGCTCGGATTCTGGTACGGATACGCAGCGGATGCGACGGGCTATGGCTTCTTTGATCGTCTGACCGGCGAGAAAATCGTCCCGACCGCCGAGCAGGCAGCGATGGCAGACAAGGACAATGCCGTCATGCTGGGCTTCTACCTGTTCGCGCCATTCTGGATGGTGTACTTCGCGGCGGGCATGTGCGCCGCATTTCTGTACGATGCGATTCGTCCTTCCGAACAACGTCGAGCCTACATCTGGGGTTACATTGCCGACGCCATTACGGTGCTCATCATCGTGGTGAGTGTTGCGCATGTCGCGCAAGGGTATATTCCTCATGGGCCGTCGCTGGATAAAGCTTCTCTCGAAACGTTTTTCCTGCGTCCCGAGGCGGCCGACAATTTCGCCGATCCCGGGATAGTCAACCGAATTTGGGATGAGGTCAATTCGAGGTTGTTCGCTCCGTTCACTTTGCTTTGGGTGTTTGCGTTGAGCACCGGGCAAGGGATGACGGCAAGGATCCTGCGGCTTAATCCTGTTTCGCAAGTGCTGGCGCCAACCGCCTACGCGTGCTTCCTGTTTCATCAGATGGTCGGTCAGTGGTACTATGCGATCACAAGGAACGGCGAATGGTGGAACTGGTGGAGTCATAGAAAGGACTTCTACTGGTTCAGCCCGCAGCCGGTTCCGGTGGAATGGTACGAGTATTTCTATGTCGTCGGCCTGGTCGTGCTCTTCGGGAAGCTCGTGCAGCCTGCCGATGGGGTGATAAGAAGGTGGTTCGGCCTTGCGTTGAGTTCATTGAGAAAGGTCGGCGCGACGTCGCATCCGGAGAAAGATACGATGTCCATCGTGCTTCGGATCGTGCAGCGGACTACCGGCATGGAGGCGAAGCCGGAGTGGAGTCTTGAGGAGTGTGGCCTTGCATCGCTGGGCATCGTGCAGTTCGCGAGCGCGCTTCAGGCCGAGTGTTCTACGTCCAGCCGAAAGGTTTCGCTTTCCGTGGCGGACATCATGTCGGCCCGCTCCATTCGCGAGGTTGCCGACATCGTGGACGCAGCCAGGAACGGGGAATTCGAGCCGCAGGGGCGAGTTCTTCAAGCCACCTAGTGTAACGGCGGCATGAACCTCGTGCGCCTTTCCGCTTTTTCGTGGAAAGGCGCACGGTCATTTTTCAATTAAATCCGGCCTCGAAAAATGCAGGATCTCGTGTCTCTAGCCAAGAAGATGTTGCATGACGAGAAGGCGCTGCCATTCTCGGTGTACTCGTCGTTCAAGGAGCAAAGGATCCTGAATGCTCCTGTTTCGAAGCCGCTGCTGATTTTCGTGCTCGCCGGCATCAAACAGCTGGGCGAGGCGGATGAAATAAGATGCCCGGCTGGAAACTTCCTGTTCCTGCCCAATGCTTCCGACATAGACATGAGGAATATTCCGGGCGATGAGTACCTGGCGATTCTGGTCGACTTCGATTACGGAAACTTCAATAAATTCCGGAGCGGGAAAAGAGGCAGAAGGCGATATTTTCAGGGGGAAATCGATTTCACGCTGAAAAAGACCCTGATGCAATTCATCGAGTGGTCGAGTTTTGCGCCTCGCGAATTGTGGGACTTCAGGAAGGAAGAGCTTCTCCAGCTTCTATATCTTTCGGGATACGAGGATGTGGGTTCTATTTCGGCTCCCCCGGGGCTTGGTCACCAGATTCATGAAATCGTCAGTAAGAACATTCAAGGTGACTGGAATGTCGAGCGGCTTGCGGTACAAATGGCCGTAAGTGAGTCGACGCTCCGCAGGCGATTGAAAAAGGAGGGAGCGAGCATCAAGTCGATCATTGACAGGGTAAGGTTGGGGCATGGTCTCCATCTGGTGCAGACAACCATGGAGCCGATAGGCCGCATTGCCGAATGCTGCGGATACAACTCTCAATCTCTTTTTACCATTAAATTCAGGCATCTTTTCGGCATCACGCCGACGAAACTCAGGAAGATTCGGCTTCCTGATTAAGATTCGCGAGCGCAAGCCATCGCCGAAGCGGGCGCAGATGATGGCGGCGGCGAGCTCGAACAGCGCAAAAAAATGAACGGTCGCGATGCCCATGCCCCGATAGACTTTTGATCGTCAACCAAAACGTGACAACCAATCTCGTTTTGTGCCGTTGATCAATCTGTATGTGTCAGTAGACTACCGATATTGCTTCGCGAGATTCGATCCGCCGGATTCGGCAAGCATCGCGGCATCGGGTCGAACGGCGTGCAGACAGGTTTGCTGACTATCTGAACGTCGCGCGATGGGTGTTTTCGTTTGGCTCGGCGCAGGGGCATGTCGCACATCGTTGCCTGAGCGCGCCGGATAACCGTTCATTTATTGGGTGAGTGCTATGAGATACGTTTCGCTGGAATCGCAGAAGGACGGCATGCTGCTGTCTGCTCGTGTGCTGATGATGGTGCTGTTCGTGTTGTTTGGCTGGCAGAAGCTCGCCGGCTTCTCGGGTACGGTTGCGTATATGGCGTCGACGGGGGCGCCCATTCCGGCGCTGTCGGCGGTGATTGCCGTGGCGGTCGAGCTGGCTGGCGGCTTGCTGATCCTCGCAGGCTTCTACACTCGCCCGCTCGCGCTGATCTTCGCCGTCTATACGGTCGCCACCGCGCTGATCGGCCACCGTTACTGGGCGTTGCACGGGATGGATCAGTACATGGCGATGATCAACTTCTACAAGAACGTCAGTATCGCCGGCGGCATGCTGCTGCTGGCGGTGACGGGGCCGGGCAAGTATTCGATCGACAGGCGCTGAGCCGGTCTCCGGCCGCGATGGAATGCGACGCCGCGCCAACAGGCGCTGCGTCGCGCATTCTCCCCGCGCATTGCGCCGCTTCGCGAGCACTCCGGCCCTGAATTCGTGCCACAAACGGCATGCAGCGGACGCCACGCAATAGGCGTAGTCTGATCGCCAGTGCGGCGCGGTGCCGCCACTCCATTGGCATGCCTGCCGCGAGGTTCGACGCGATGCGCTCTTTCGTCCGGTTGCTTGGCTTCGCGTGCGTCTGCCTGTCGGTGTGCCGCGCAAGTGCGACGCCGGACGCGCCGGACGCGGACGACACGTCGCCCGCCTCGATCGAAAGCGACGTCCACGTGTTCGTGATCCAGCGCGACGGCATGCTCGACGAGCACGACGAATCGACGCTGCGCGCAAACACCGCGAGCGGCATCGACGCGGTCGCGCAACGCTATGTGTGGTTCGACAAGGACATCGAGAAGGTCGAACTGCTGGCGGCCGAGACGATCGATCGCGACGGCGTCGCGCACCCGGTCGGGCCGGAAGCGATCCGCGACGTGCAGGAGCCGCGCTCCGCGGGCGCGCCGACGTTTCAGGACGGCGTGCTCCGCACGGTGGTGTTCCCGGGCGTCGAGGCGGGATCGCGCACGCGCATCGCGTTCCGCAAGGCACGCATCCGGCCGCTCAATCCCGGCTATTTCGCGTACTACGTCGAACCGTCGCGCGAGCCGGTCGACAGCCAGCGCCTGATCTTCGA
This sequence comes from Burkholderia sp. lig30, assembly GCF_000687455.2. GTDB lineage: Bacteria > Pseudomonadota > Gammaproteobacteria > Burkholderiales > Burkholderiaceae > Burkholderia. Next base: position 2,674 of record NZ_JGVW01000066.1, on the reverse strand, counting down.
CTTGCCTACCGACATGCCGCTTTATGCGGATGCGCGCGGCTACGTCGCGCGCGAGCCGGTCACGGAGAACGGCCGCACCCGCTATGAGTTCGACTACCGCCACGGCCCCTATCAGCGCATCGAGAACGGCGCGGTTGGCTATGCGACCTACGGCGACCGGCTGATGGTCACGACCGTCCCGGATTTCGCGTCGTTCGCCGCACGCTACCGCGCGTCGGCGGTCGACCCCGGCGCGACCGACCCCGCAATCGTGCAGCTCGCGCAGGCGCTGACTGCGAACGCGCCGCAGCCGCGCGACAAGGCGCGCGCGCTCTACGACTGGGTGCAGGCGAACGTGCGCTACGTCGCGCTGTTTCTCGGCGAAACGGCGGCCGCGCCTCATCGTGTCACGGACATCCTGCGCAACCGCTACGGCGACTGCAAGGATCACGTGGCGCTGTTCGGCGCGTTGCTCGCGGCGGCGGGGATTCGCAGCGAACCGGTGCTGCTCAACCTCGGTTCCGTCTATACGCTGCCCGCGGTGCCCGGCTACGGGGTCAGCGCGATCAACCACGCGATCACCTGGATGCCCGATCTCGATCTGTATGCCGACACCACGACGGCGGGCATCGCATTCGGCGACCTGCCGCCGATCGTGATGGACCGGCCGGCGCTGCGGGTGGACGAGGGCGTGCTTGCCCGCACGCCGCCCGTGCAGGCGCGCGAACGCGTCGCGCATCTGCAGATCGACGCCGCGCAGACCGGCGCCGCGCGCTTTCAGTCCTATGTCGAGGATGCCGGCTGGACTGCCGAGCTGGAGCGCAACCTGTTCCGGCGTGCGCCGCGCGAACGCGCGCAGCAGATCGTCGCCGACCGCTTGCGGCAAAGCGGCCTGCGCGGCGTCGCGCGGTGGGAGAGCAGCGACCGCGACGCGACGGGCGGGCCGTTTTCCGTCACGATGACGGGCACGCTCGATCACTTCGTATGGCCGGACGGGACGACCGCGCTGCCCGCGCTGTCGAGCCTCGCGGGCGGCATCGCCACGCAGGTGCAGGGCTGGCTCGCGGAGCCGGCGCGCACGCAGCCGTGGGTGTGCATCGGCGGCGCGTTTCGCGAGACCGCACAGATCGCGTTGCCGGACACCGCCGTCGTCACCGATATGCCGGCCGACGCGTCGGCGCGCGATCGCTTCTTCGATTTCGCGTCGCGCTATGTTTACGATTCCGCCGCGCACGTCGTGCAGATCACGCGGCGGCTGGACGCGCGCTTCGACCGGCAGGTCTGCACGCCGGAGGATTTCGACGCGATGCGCGCGGCGCTCGCGCGAATCGAGCGCGACACGCAAGCGCAGATCGTCGTACGAATGAAGGGGCCGTGACGGCGGCGGGCCTTGCCGGATCGGCAGGGGCGGCGGCCGCCGGAGCGGAGCGGATGAATCGTCGCGGTGAAACGAACCGCAGGAGGCACATCATGACCGAGCGAGACAACGACATTGCCGATCTGGCCAAGGAGCTGCTGTGCAGTATGGTGCAAGGCATGCTGGCAACCGGCGCGAGCGTCGACCCGGCGCGCAGCGCGGCGCTGGCGGTGCAGTGCGCGACGGCGCTGATCGACGCGCTGGCCGAACAGGCCGGCTGACCCGGCCAGCGGTGCGCGCGCCACACGGCCCGCGGTGCGTCAGCCCTGGCGCCGCGCGAGGTGGATGCCGGCGAGCATGCAGCGCACCGAGCCGCCCGCCATCTCGATCGTCGGCACGTCGAGCGGCACGAGGCGCGCCGAGCGCTCGATCCGCTTGCGCTGGTGCGGCGTGAGGCAGTCGAACGCGCGCCGCGACAGCGCCAGTACCCGGCCGTCGCGCGCCGACAGCTCGAGCGCATTGCCGGCGAAGTTCGCGATCTGCGCGCGATCGAGCGCGATCACCGCGCGGCCGGTTTCGGCCAGGCGGCGATGGACCTCGTCCCGCCGCCGCGGATCGGCGATCAGGTCGAGGCCGATCAGCGCGAATTCGGTCGCGACGCTCATCATCACGTTGGTGTGATAGATCGGCCTGCCGTCTGCGTCGGCCGTGTCGAAGCACACCGGCTCGAAGTTGAAGTGCGTGCAGAACCGCTCGAGCGCGACCGGATCGGCGCGGCGCGAGCGCGCCGCATACGCGATTCGCGCGACGTGGTCGAGCACCATCGCGCCGGTGCCTTCGAGGAACACGTCGTCGTATTCGAGGCCGGAATAGTCGATCACGTCCTGCACGCGGTATTCGCGCTTGAGCATCTCGATCACGTCGCCGCGCCGCTCGCGGCGGCGGTTCGGGCTGTACATCGGATAGAGCGCGACGTGGCCGCCCGGATGCGTCGAGAACCAGTTGTTCGGGAACACCGCGTCGGGCGTGCCGCGCTCGCCGAGGTCGTCGAACACGTGCACGCGCACGCCGGTCTCCGACAGCGTCTGCGCCGCGGCGGTGACTTCGTCGCGGGCCGCGTCCGACAACGCGTGCGCGTCGTGCGCGCCGCATGCCGCGGCGTCGCGTTGAAACGCATTGTCGGCGGCGGTTTGCGGGTTGGGGAGAAAGCGGTGCGGCCGGATCATCACGACGGCGGCGGGCGCCTGAATCGATACGAGGTTCATCGCGAGCAAGGAGACGAAGGGCAACGGGGGCCGAGGCGGCGGGACGCCGCATCGGCACGGCACGGCACGGCAC
>NZ_JGVW01000065.1 GCF_000687455.2 Burkholderia sp. lig30 | reverse complement strand
GTCCACACTTATCGGCTGTTAGTTTTTAAAGAGCACATCTGCGAGAAGCGTTCTTCTCAGCAGCGCTGCGTTTTCAGCAGCAGAGAAACGAGATTATGAACATCGCTTCGCAGTTCGTCAACAACTTTTTTACTACCTCGTTGCGACTGCGGGGTTCATTTTCCTTCGCTCGCTCAGCCGCTGACCTCCAGCCACCAGACTGCTTCGTTTCCCCTCTTCCGCGCCGCGTTTCCGTTAGCGCGAAAGAGGCGTGATTCTAGTCAGCTTGCGCGCATCGTGCAAGCGTTTTTTTGCACCCGATCAGCGGTGCTTGAACACCGGCTTGCGTTTCTCGACGAACGCCGCCATCCCTTCCTTCTGATCTTCGGTCGCGAACATCGAGTGGAACAGGCGGCGCTCGAAATGCACGCCCTCGGCCAGCGTCGTTTCATACGCGCGGTTCACCGACTCCTTGACCATCATTACCGCCGGCAACGAGAACTCGGCGATCGTCGTCGCCGCGGCGATCGCCTCGTCGAGCAACTTGTCCGCAGGCAGCACGCGCGAGACCAGCCCGGCGCGCTCGGCCTCTTCGGCATCCATGAAACGCGCGGTCAGGCACATGTCCATCGCCTTCGCCTTCGATACCGCGCGCGGCAGGCGTTGCGTGCCGCCCGCGCCCGGCATCACGCCCAGCTTGATTTCCGGCTGGCCGAACCTGGCCGTGTCCGCCGCGAAAATGATGTCGCACATCATTGCGAGCTCGCAGCCGCCACCCAGCGCGAAGCCCGCCACCGCCGCGATGATCGGCTTGCGGATCTGGCGGATCACCTCCCAGTTACGGGTGATGTAGTCGCCCTTGAAGGCATCCATATAGGAGTAAGTGGCCATCATGCCGATGTCCGCGCCCGCCGCGAATGCCTTCTCGCTGCCCGTCAGAACGATCGCCCCGACACCCTCGTCGGCATCGAACGCCTTGAGCGCCGCACCCAGTTCGTCCATCAGCGCGTCGTTCAGCGCGTTGAGCGCCTTCGGCCGGTTCAGCGTAATGAGGCCGACACGGCCACGGGTCTCCACCAGGATGTTCTCGAAAGTCATCAATTTCTCCTCGATCAATGAAACGCGAAACGCCTCGCACTTGCGAATAATTTAATGCTACCATTCTCCGACCAACCGGTCGGTTAATTAATCGAATCGATCCCTCTCAACGCTCAAGCAGGCTGCCGCCATGACCCACCCACTGTTCACGAAGCACGAAGACACGCTGAAGCACGCCCTCGCCGCCATCGAGAGTCGAGGCTACTGGAGCCCGTTCGCCGAGATGCCGAGTCCCAAAGTGTACGGGGAAAGCGCCAACGCTGACGGCGAAACCGCTTTCAAGTCGCATCTCGACAAGGCGTTCGTGCTCGACCAGCCTGCTTCCGGCGAGACGGTCGGCGCGGAGCAGTCGCCTTACGGCTTCGCACTGGGCGTACGCTATCCGAAATCGACGCCCGATGCGCTGATCGAGGCGGCCGCCGCTGCCCAGCGTGCGTGGCGCGAGGCGGGGCCGACCGCCTGGATCGGCGTCTGCCTGGAAATTCTCGCCCGCCTGAACCGCGCCAGCTTCGAGATCGCGTACAGCGTCATGCATACGACCGGCCAGGCATTCATGATGGCATTCCAGGCCGGCGGCCCGCATGCACAGGATCGCGCGATCGAGGCGGTCGCGTATGCGTGGGACGAATTGCGCCGCATCCCCGGCGACGCTCACTGGGAAAAACCGCAAGGCAAGAACCCGCCGCTGGCGATGCACAAGCGCTACACGATCGTCCCGCGTGGTACCGGGCTCGTGCTCGGCTGCTGCACGTTCCCGACCTGGAACGGCTACCCCGGTCTGTTCGCCGACCTCGCGACGGGCAACACGGTCATCGTCAAGCCCCATCCGGGCGCTATCCTGCCGCTCGCCATTACCGTGCGCATCGCGCGCGACGTGCTGCGTGAAGCAGGCTTCGATCCGAACGTCGTCACCCTCCTCGCGACCGAGCCGAATGACGGCGCACTGGTGCAGGGCCTCGCGCTTCGCCCGGAAATCAAGCTCATCGACTTCACCGGCAGCACGCAGAACGGCACCTGGCTCGAACGGCACGCGCATCAGGCCCAGGTCTATACGGAGAAGGCCGGCGTCAACCAGATCGTGATCGACTCGACGGACGACCTGAAGGCGGCGGCCAAGAACATCGCCTTCTCGCTGTCGCTCTACTCCGGCCAGATGTGCACCGCACCGCAGAACATCTACGTGCCGCGCAACGGTATCGAGACCGCCGACGGGCACGTGAGCTTCGACGACGTCGCACTGGCCATCGCGAGCGCTGTCCAGAAGCTCACCGGCGACGCGGCCCGCTCGGTCGAACTGATCGGCGCGATCCAGAACGACGGCGTGACCGCCCGGATCGACGACGCGCGCAAGCTCGGCCGCGTGCTGGCGGACAGCCAGACGCTGCAGCATCCGGCGTTCCCCGGCGCCCGCGTCCGGACCCCGCTCGTGCTCCAGCTCGATGTCGCGGACCGTGAGAAATTCACGCAGGAATGGTTCGGCCCGATCTCGTTCGTGATCGCCACCGACTCGACCGCGCAATCGCTCGACCTCGCCGGCGAAATCGCCGCCGAGCACGGCGCGCTGACGCTCTCCGTCTACAGCACGGACGACAAGGTGATCGACGCCGCGCACGATACCGCCGTGCGCGGTGGCGTGGCGCTGTCCATCAATCTGACGGGCGGTGTGTTCGTCAACCAGTCCGCCGCGTTCTCGGATTTCCACGGCACGGGTGCGAACCCGGCGGCCAACGCGGCGCTCGCCGATGCAGCCTTCGTCGCCAACCGGTTCCGCGTGGTGCAAAGCCGGGTCCATGTTGCCCCGAAGGCAGTGCCCGTGGAAGCTGGCCAGACGGCATAACCCGTTCGGCCGACGTGCAAACGTCCCGCCGTTCTCTACCATGAACGAATCCGCCGACGCGCGGGTTCGTTCTTCACGGATACGCCCATGATTGACGCATATATCTGCGACGCGATTCGCACCCCCATCGGCCGCTACGGCGGCGCCCTGAAGGACGTTCGAGCCGACGACCTCGGCGCAGTACCGATCAAGGCGCTGATCGAACGCAACCGCGACGTCGACTGGTCGGCAGTCGACGACGTGCTGTATGGCTGCGCGAACCAGGCCGGTGAAGACAACCGCAACGTCGCGCGCATGTCCGCGCTGCTGGCAGGCCTGCCCACGTCCGTGCCGGGCACCACGCTCAACCGTCTGTGCGGATCCGGGATGGACGCGGTCGGCTCCGCCGCGCGTGCGATCAAGTCCGGCGAGGCCCGGCTGCTGATCGCGGGCGGCGTCGAGAGCATGACCCGTGCACCGTTCGTGATGGGCAAGGCGGCGAGTGCGTTTGCGCGTCAGGCCGATATCTTCGACACGACGATCGGCTGGCGCTTCGTCAACCCGTTGATGAAGCAGCAATACGGTGTCGACTCTATGCCGGAAACCGCCGAGAACGTCGCGACCGACTACAACATCAGCCGCGCCGACCAGGATCTGTTCGCGCTGCGCAGCCAGCAGAAGGCCGCGCGCGCGCAGCAGGACGGCACGCTCGCTGCGGAAATCGTCCCGGTGACGATTCCGCAGAAGAAGGGCGATCCGGTCGTGGTGTCGCGCGACGAACATCCGCGCGGAACGTCGCTCGAGACGCTCGCGAAGCTCAAGGGCGTCGTGCGCCCGGACGGCACGGTGACGGCCGGCAACGCGTCGGGCGTCAACGACGGCGCATGCGCGCTCCTCCTCGCGAACGCCGAAGCGGCCGACCAGTACGGCTTGCGCCGCCGGGCACGCGTGGTCGGCATGGCAACCGCGGGCGTCGAGCCGCGCGTGATGGGCATCGGCCCGGCGCCGGCCGCCCAAAAGCTGCTGCGCCAGCTCGGCATGACGATCGACCAGTTCGACGTGATCGAGCTGAACGAGGCGTTTGCATCGCAAGGGCTGGCAGTGCTGCGCATGCTCGGCGTCGCGGATGACGACCCGCGCGTCAACCCGAACGGCGGCGCGATTGCGCTCGGCCACCCGCTCGGCGCGTCCGGCGCGCGGCTCGTCACCACGGCGCTCCATCAGCTCGAGCGAACCGGTGGCCGCTTCGCGCTGTGCACAATGTGCATCGGCGTCGGCCAAGGCATCGCGATCGCGATCGAGCGCGTGTGAAACCCCGCGCCGCACGCCTATAACGGAGTCATGGAGGAGACACTGGATGTCCTATCAAGCGATTCAGCTGGATATCGATCAGGCCGCTCGAGTGGCCACGATCACCCTCAACCGCCCGGACAAGCTGAACAGCTTCACCCGGGTGATGCACCGCGAGTTGCAGTCGGCGCTTGACGCGATCGAGGCCGCCGGCGCGCGCGCGTTGATTCTGACGGGCGCGGGGCGCGGATTCTGCGCCGGCCAGGATCTTGCCGATCTCGATTTCACGCCGGGGGCGTCGACCGACCTCGGCGCGCTGATCGACGACCATTTCAATCCGCTGATCCGGCGCCTGCAACACCTTCCGATGGCGGTGATCGCTGCCGTCAACGGCACGGCCGCCGGCGCGGGCGCCAACCTCGCACTCGCCTGCGACCTCGTGCTGGCCGCCCGCTCCAGCAGCTTCATCCAGGCCTTCGTCAAGATCGGCCTGGTGCCGGATTCGGGCGGCACGTGGTTCCTGCCGCAGCGCGTCGGCATGGCCCGTGCGCTCGGCCTCGCGCTGACCGGCGACAAGCTCGGCGCCGAACAGGCGGAACAGTGGGGGCTGATCTGGAAGGCTGTCGACGACGACGCGCTTGCTGCAACGGCCCGCCAGTTCGCCATGCAACTGGCGCAGCAGCCGACGCTGGCGATCACCTCGATCAGACAGGCGATGCGCGAAAGCATCGCGCACACGCTCGACCAGCAACTCGACCTCGAGCGCGACCTGCAACGCAAGCTCGGCCACTCGCACGATTACGCGGAAGGTGTGCAGGCATTCATCGAGAAGCGCGCGCCGCGCTTCGAGGGGCGCTGACATGAACCGCTCTGTCGAAACGCTCAGCCCCGAGGCGCTCGCGCAGGCCGCCGCACAGGCCATGTACGACGCCGACACCTGCAGCCGCGCGCTCGGCATGGAACTCGCCGAAGTGCGCCCCGGCTACGCGCGCATGCGCATGGCGGTGCGCCCTGATTTCCTGAACGGGCACCAGATCTGCCACGGCGGGCTCATCTTCACGCTCGCCGATTCGACGTTCGCGTTCGCCTGCAACTCGTACAACGTGAACACGGTCGCCGCCGGTTGCTCGATCGAGTATCTGCGCCCGGTGCACGGCGGCGACGTGCTGACAGCCGAGGCGATCGAGCAGACGCTCAACGGACGGCACGGGATCTACGACATTCGCGTCACGAATCAGGCCGGGGACACCGTCGCGATGTTCCGCGGCAAATCCGCCCAGATAAAGGGCACGATCATCCCCGACGACCGCTAGGCGCGCGACGTGAAACCATAACAAGGACAGGAGACACGCATGACTACCAAGCTTCCGCTCGAACCGATCGAGACGGCCAGCCGCGACGAGCTGGCCGCGCTGCAACTCGAGCGCCTCAAATGGTCGCTCAGGCACGCCTATGAGCACTCGCCGGTCTATCGCCGCAAGTTCGACGAAGCGGGCGTGCATCCGGACGACCTGAAATCGCTCGCCGACCTGTCCCGCTTTCCGTTCACCACGAAGAGCGACCTGCGCGACAGCTATCCGTTCGGCATGTTCGCGGTGCCGCAGGACCAGATATCGCGCATTCACGCGTCGTCGGGAACGACCGGCAAGCCGACCGTGGTCGGCTACACCGCGCGTGACATCGACACCTGGGCCAATATCGTCGCCCGCTCGATTCGCGCCGCAGGCGCGCGCCGCGGCGACAAGGTCCACATCAGCTACGGCTACGGGCTCTTCACGGGCGGGCTCGGCGCGCACTATGGCGCCGAGCGTGCGGGGCTGACCGTGATTCCGTTCGGCGGCGGTCAAACCGAGAGACAGGTTCAACTGATCCAGGATTTCCGGCCGGACATCATCATGGTGACGCCGAGCTACATGCTGTCGATCGCCGACGAATTCGAGCGCCAGGGCATGGATCCCGCCCAATGTTCGCTACGCATCGGCATTTTCGGCGCCGAGCCGTGGACCAACGACATGCGCACGGCGATCGAGCGGCGCATGGGCATCGACGCCGTCGACATCTACGGACTGTCCGAAGTGATGGGTCCGGGCGTCGCGTCGGAATGCGTCGAAACCAAGGACGGCCCGACGATCTGGGAAGACCACTTCTATCCGGAAATCATCGACCCCGAGACCGGCGCGGTCCTCCCCGACGGCGAGCCGGGCGAACTGGTGTTTACGTCGCTCACGAAGGAAGCGCTGCCGATCATCCGCTATCGGACACGCGACCTCACGCGCCTCCTGCCCGGCACGGCGCGCACGATGCGCCGGATGGAGAAGATCACCGGGCGGTCGGACGACATGATGATCGTCCGCGGCGTCAACGTGTTTCCGACCCAGATCGAGGAGCTGCTCCTCAAGCAACGCGCGCTCGCACCGCATTATCAGATCGTGCTGACGAAGGAAGGCCCGCTCGACGTCCTGACGCTGAACGTCGAGCCCTGCCCGGAAACCGCGCCCGACACGGCCACGATCGCCGCGGCGAAAAAGACGCTCGCCCACGACATCAAGTCGCTGATCGGCGTGACGGCGATCATCCATGTGCTGCCGGTCAACGGAATCGAGCGCTCGGTCGGCAAGGCGCGACGGGTGGTCGACAAGCGCAAGGGCTGACGTCGGTCACGCGCCCGTCACCTTACGCAACAATCCATGGTCAGCCCGATCGGCGCATGCGGACCGCCCCCTCGAAGCTGGATACCGATCCAGCCATCGGGGTGCGGCTCACATGCCGATCGGGCTGTTTCGGTCAGGCTGACCATAGATTTTTGGGTGCCTGGCCAGCGCTCCCGGCTCTGCCACGCGACGCGGGGCGCCGGCACGCATGGCCCGCGCGCCGGCCACGAAACATCACGAACGAAACGTCACGAGTTCGGGAACAGCAGCCACATCCGGCCGTTCTGCTTCATCCTGCCGGCCTGGTCGCCGGCGTCGTCCCCAAGTCCCCAGAAGTAGTCGGCACGCACGCCACCCTTGATCGCCGAGCCAGTGTCCTGCGCGAACACCAGACGATTCATCGGCGTGTTGGTGAGCGGCCGCGTCGTCTGCAGGAAGACCGGCGTGCCCAGCGGGATCGCCGACGGATCGACCGCGATCGACCGTTCCGGCGTGAGCGGCACGCCGAGCGCGCCGACCGGACCGTCCGCGCCGCCGTGCGGCATGCTCTCGTTCGACGGCATCTCGCGGAAAAACACGAAACGGGGATTCGTGTCGAGCAGCGCGTCGACGCGATCCGGATTCGCCCGTGCCCATCCCTTGATGCCCTGCATCGTGGCTTGCGCGGGCGTCAGCTCGCCGCGATCCAGCAGCCACTTGCCGATCGAGCGGTACGGCTGGTTGTTGGTGCCGCCATAGCCGACACGCATCACCGAGCCATCTTCGAGCATGACGCGCCCGGAACCCTGCACCTGCAGGAAGAACGCCTCGATCGGGTCGTCGACCCACACCAGTTCGTTGCCGTTCAGCACACCGGCGCGCTCGAGTTGCGCGCGCGCCGGCAGCGCGGCGCCCGCGCGATAGCCGGCCGGCCAGCGGTACAACGCATATTGATAGGGTCCGCGCCGCACCCGCGAGCCATGCAGCAGCGGCTCGTAGTAGCCGGTGACGAGCCCATCGAGCGTGCCGTCGGTATTCGCGAACTGGAACGGCGTGAAATAGCTTTCGAAGAACGCACGCGCGCTGCCGACGTCGAGATCGTCGAGCCGCTCCGCCGCCGCACATGCGCGCTGCCACGCGGGCTGCCGCCCAAGGCGCGCGCAGTTCTGCCGCAGCGCGATGGTCGCGCCGATCAGCGCGTCATCCTGCCAGCCCGGAACCTGCTGCCACGCGACAGGCGTGAGCCGCGTCGCCGCCACCTGCCCCGGCACAATTGCCGCGCCGCCCGGCGCCTTCGACGAGGTACGCACCGGCGGGCCGCCGCACGCGGCGAGGAGCGCCGCTGCAGCGAGCGCCGCCGCCCAGCCGGCCACTTTCGGCCCAGACCACCTACAATGTTCGTTCTTGATGGAAACCGCCATGTCAGATCTTCTCGACCAATATCCGATGCTCATCTTCGCGCTGGAAGCCTTCCTCGCGCTCGGCCTGCTGATTTTCATCGTCGTCTGGACCGCATCGGGCAAGAAAAAGCATCCCCACAACAAGCGGCCGCTGCGCTGACCGCGCCGCGCCCGCCACGCTCAATGCAGCGTGCGCGGCATGTGCAGCGCGAATTCGTCGATCGGCGCATCGAAGCGCTCGCCGTCCTCGGCGACGCAGAAATACGAACCGCGCATCGTGCCGACCGGCGTCGCGATCACGGCCCAGCTGGTGTATTCGAACTGCTCGCCCGGCTGCAGCAGCGGCTGATGACCGACGACACCCAGCCCCTTGACTTCCTGCACCTGGCTCTCGCTGTCCGTGATGATCCAGTGACGCGCGATCAGCTGCGCGGCCACCTGCCCGGTGTTGCGAATCGTCAGCGTGTACGCGAATGCATATTGACGGTGTTCCGGGTCGGATTGTTCCGGCAAATAACTGGTTTTCACCGAAACGGTGAATCGATACTGACTCATGGTGATTCCGCTGGGTGTGGGCCGGCCCTGTGGCGTGACACGCCTGCGGCGCCGGGTCGCGGACGAGCCGCCTTTGTTCCGCATTCTGCTTGATGCGGCACCGGCCCGCAACCGCGCGCGCGGCCGGCGGGCGGTAGAATGGCAGTTTTGCGCCGCAGCGTCCCCGCTCCTCCGTCATGACTCAATTCCGCATCGCCCCCAGCATCCTGTCGGCCGACTTCGCCCGGCTCGGTGAAGAAGTCCGCAACGTGGTCGCCGCCGGCGCCGACTGGATCCACTTCGACGTGATGGACAACCATTACGTCCCGAACCTGACGATCGGCCCGCTCGTGTGCGAGGCGATCCGCCCGCACGTCCAGGCGCCGATCGACGTGCATCTGATGGTTCGTCCGGTCGACCGGATCGTGCCCGATTTCGCGAAGGCGGGCGCCAACCTGATCAGCTTCCACCCCGAAGCGTCCGATCACGTCGACCGCACGCTGGCGCTGATCCGCGACCACGGCTGCAAGGCCGGCCTGGTGTTCAACCCGGCCACGCCGCTCTTCCATCTCGACCACGTGATGGACCGCATCGACTTCGTGCTGCTCATGTCGGTCAACCCGGGCTTCGGCGGCCAGTCGTTCATTCCCGAGACGCTGAACAAGCTGCGCGACGCCCGTGCACGCATCGACGCGTACACCGAGCGCACCGGCCGCGAAATCCTGCTCGAAGTGGATGGCGGCGTGAAGGTCGACAACATCGCGGAAATCGCGGCGGCTGGCGCGGACACTTTCGTTGCAGGCTCGGCGATCTTCGGCAAGCCCGACTACCGCAAGGTCATCGACGAGATGCGCAGCGCGCTCGCCACCGTCGACCGGAGCTGACGCCATGACCGCGCCTCACCTCGACGGGGGCGGGCCGGCCGAATCGATCCGCTTCGCCGCGCCGCGCATCGACGCCGCGCTGATCGACCTCGACGGCACGATGGTCGACACCGCCGACGATTTCACCGCCGGCCTGAACGGGATGCTGGCGAAGCTTGACGCGCCGGCGACGTCGCGCGACGAAGTGGTCGGCTACGTCGGCAAGGGTTCCGAGCACCTGATCCAGAGCGTGCTGAAGCCGCGCTTCACAACCGTCGACGCGCAGGCGCGTTTCGACGACGCGCTCGCGATCTACCAGGACGAATACGCGAAGATCAACGGCCGCCATACGCGACTCTACCCGGACGTCGCAGCCGGTCTCGACGCGATGCGCACCGCCGGTCTCAAGCTCGCGTGCGTGACCAACAAGCCGCACCGTTTCGCGATCGAGCTGCTGCGGCAGTACGGGCTGATCGACTGTTTCGGCGCGGTGCTCGGCGGCGACAGCGTGGCGCGCAAGAAGCCCGACCCGCTGCCGATGCTGACCGCGTGCGGCGCGCTCGGCGTCGCACCGGACGCGACGGTTGCGATCGGCGACTCCGAAAACGACGCACTCGCGGGCCGCGCGGCCGGCATGGCGACGCTGACGGTGCCGTACGGCTACAACCACGGCAAGGCTATACAAACGATAAATTCGGATGGTATAGTCGATTCGCTGCTGGTTGCGGCGCGCGCGATTTCCGCGCACAACGCCGCCCTGCAAACCCGCTGAATCCTTTCTTCCATCCGCATGTTTCTGAATAAAAAACGGAGTCTGAGCAGCATCGACCGGGGAGCCTGGCCCTGGCGTCGCTGGTCGCGCTAACCTCGATGAGGTACGCTGGAGCGTGTCTTCAGCGCCGTTTTTTATCTCGCTGCGCACCCGCGCGCCGATCGTCGCTTCACCCACCGCCATGCCGTGCCTGAACGCATCGTTCGAGGCCGGCCGCAGGCTGACGACGTTCGCCGTGCCCGGGCCGCGCCCGCCGGCAGGCACACACACGATCGACCGCCCTTCCGCCGACGGCAGCACGCGCAGCGCCACGTGATCCCCGGCGCATTCCGCCGCTCGTCCAGAACAGGACCGGAACATGACTGAACTCGAATTCCAATCGCTCGCCAACGAAGGCTACAACCGCATCCCGCTGATCGCGGAAGCCCTCGCCGATCTCGAAACGCCGCTGTCCCTCTACCTGAAGCTCGCGCAGCCGGAACGCGGCGGCGCCAATTCGTTCCTGCTCGAATCGGTGGTGGGCGGCGAGCGCTTCGGCCGCTACTCGTTCATCGGGCTGCCGGCGCGCACGCTCGTGCGTACCCGCGACGGCATGTCCGAGGTGGTGTGCGACGGCAAGGTCGTCGAAACCCACGACGGCGATCCGTTCGATTTCATCGCGTCGTTCCAGGCGCGCTTCAAGGTCGCGCAGCGCCCCGGCCTGCCGCGTTTCTGCGGGGGCCTTGCCGGCTATTTCGGCTACGACGCGGTGCGTTACATCGAGAAGAAGCTCGCACACACCACGCCGCGCGACGACCTGGGCCTGCCCGACATCCAGTTGCTGCTGACCGAGGAAGTCGCCGTGATCGACAACCTCGCCGGCAAGCTCTACCTGATCATCTATGCCGACCCGGGCCAGCCCGAGGCATACACGAAGGCGAAGCAGCGCCTGCGCGAACTGAAGCAGCGCCTGCGCGCGACCGTGCAGCCGCCCGTGACGTCGGCGAGCGTGCGCACCGAGACGTTCCGCGAATTCAAGAAGGAAGACTATCTGGCCGCCGTGCGGCAGGCGAAGGAATACATCGCCGCGGGCGAGCTGATGCAGATCCAGGTCGGCCAGCGCCTCTCCAAGCCGTACCGCGACAATCCGCTGTCGCTGTACCGCGCGCTGCGCTCGCTGAATCCGTCGCCGTACATGTATTACTACAACTTCGGCGATTTCCACGTCGTCGGCGCGTCGCCGGAAATCCTCGTGCGCCAGGAACAGCGCGGCGACGACCACATCGTGACGATCCGCCCGCTCGCCGGCACCCGGCCGCGCGGCAACACGCCCGAGCGCGACGCCGAGCTGGCGACCGAGCTGCTCAGCGACCCGAAGGAAGTCGCCGAGCACGTGATGCTGATCGACCTCGCGCGCAACGACGTCGGCCGCATCGCGCAGATCGGCTCCGTGCAGGTCACGGACAAGATGGTGATCGAGAAATACTCGCACGTGCAGCACATCGTCAGCTCGGTCGAAGGCAAGCTCAAGCCCGGCATGACGAACTTCGACGTGCTGCGCGCGACGTTCCCGGCCGGCACGCTGTCCGGCGCGCCGAAGGTGCGCGCGATGGAGCTGATCGACGAGCTCGAGCCCGTCAAGCGCGGGCTGTACGGCGGCGCCGTCGGCTACCTGTCGTTCTCCGGCGAAATGGACCTGGCGATCGCGATCCGCACCGGCCTGATCCACAACGGCAATCTGTACGTGCAGGCGGCGGCGGGTGTCGTCGCGGATTCGGTGCCCGAATCCGAATGGCAAGAGACCGAGAACAAGGCGCGCGCGGTGCTGCGCGCGGCCGAACAGGTTCAAGACGGCCTCGATAGCGACTTCTGACCGGAGACTGACCATGCTGCTCATGATCGACAACTACGATTCGTTCACTTACAACCTGGTCCAGTACTTCGGCGAACTGGGCGAGGACGTGCGCACCTACCGCAACGACGAAATCACGCTCGACGAGATCGCGCGCCTGAATCCCGACGCCATCTGCCTGTCGCCCGGCCCGAGCAATCCGCAGCACGCGGGGATCACGCTCGACGTGCTGCGCGAATTCGCCGGCAAGAAGCCGATCCTCGGCGTCTGCCTCGGCCATCAGGCGATCGGCGAGGCGTTCGGCGGCCGCGTCGTGCGCGCGAAGACCATCATGCACGGCAAGGTGAGCCGCATCGAAACCGACTGCCGCGGCGTGTTCGCCGACCTGCCGAGGCACTTCGACGTCACGCGCTACCACTCGCTCGCGATCGAGCGCGAATCGCTGCCGGATTGCCTCGAGATCTCCGCATGGACCGAGGACGGCGAGATCATGGGCGTGCGCCACAAGACCCTGCCGGTCGAAGGCGTGCAGTTCCATCCGGAATCGATCCTGTCCGAGCACGGCCACGCGCTGCTCGAGAATTTCCTCAAAGAGGCCCGTGAAAGGGCCCCGCACACGGCCTGACGGAGCAACACGATGACGATCACCCCGCAGGAAGCGCTGCAACGCACGATCGAGCACCGCGAGATCTTCCACGACGAAATGCTGCACCTGATGCGGCTCATCATGCGCGGCGACATGTCGCCGGTGATGTCCGCCGCGATCATCACCGGCCTGCGCGTGAAGAAGGAGACGATCGGCGAGATCACCGCCGCGGCGACCGTGATGCGCGAATTCGCGAACCACGTCCGCGTGAAGGACAACTCGAACTTCGTCGACATCGTCGGCACCGGCGGCGACGGTTCGCATACGTTCAACATCTCGACCGCGACGATGTTCGTGTCGGCGGCCGCCGGCGCAAAGGTCGCGAAGCACGGCAATCGCGGCGTGTCGAGCAAGTCCGGCAGCGCCGACGTGCTCGAGGCGCTCGGCGTCAACATCGACCTGCAGCCGGAACAGGTGGCGGCGTCGATCGCCGAGACCGGCATGGGCTTCATGTTCGCGCCGAACCATCATCCCGCGATGAAGAACATCGCGCCGGTGCGCCGCGAGCTGGGCGTGCGGACGATCTTCAACATCCTCGGCCCGCTGACCAACCCGGCCGACGCGCCGAACCAGCTGATGGGCGTGTTCCACCCCGACCTCGTCGGCATCCAGGTGCGCGTGATGCAGCGGCTCGGCGCGCAGCACGTGCTCGTCGTCTACGGCAAGGACGGGATGGACGAAGTGTCGCTCGGCGCGGCCACGCTCGTCGGCGAACTGCGCGACGGCGAGGTGCACGAATACGAGATCCATCCGGAGGATTTCGGCATGCAGATGGTGTCGAACCGCACGCTCAAGGTGGAAAATGCCGACGAGTCGCGCGAGATGCTGCTCGGCGCGCTCGACAACAAGCCCGGCGTCGCGCGCGAAATCGTCACGCTGAACGCCGGCACCGCGCTCTATTCGGCGAACGTCGCCGCGTCGATCGCCGACGGCATCCAGCTCGCCCGCGAAGCGATCGCGAGCGGCAAGGCGCGCGCGAAGGTCGACGAGCTGGTGCGCTTCACGCAGCAGTTCAAGCGCTGACCCGCCCTTTCGAACCCGAACTTACGCACGAGACACTTATGAGCGACATTCTCGACCGAATCATTGCCGTCAAGCGCGAAGAAGTCGCCGCGGCCATGCGCAGCACGCCGCTCGAGGCGCTGAAACTGGAGGCGTCCGCGCGCGACCTGCGGGACTTCGTCGGCGCATTGCGCGCGAAGCACGCGGCCGGCCAGCCGGCCGTCATCGCCGAGGTCAAGAAGGCCAGCCCGTCGAAAGGCGTGCTGCGCGAGCATTTCGTGCCCGCCGACATCGCCCGCTCGTATGCGTCGCACGGCGCCGCGTGCCTGTCGGTGCTGACCGACGAGCAATTCTTCCAGGGCAGCGTGCGCTACCTCGAGGAAGCGCGCGCGGCCTGCTCGCTGCCGGTGCTGCGCAAGGACTTCATCGTCGATCCGTACCAGATCCTCGAAGCGCGCGCGATGGGCGCCGACGCGATCCTGCTGATCGCAGCGGCCCTCGATACGCCGCAGATGCAGGATCTCGAAGCGTACGCGCATTCGCTCGGGCTCGCGGTGCTCGTCGAAGTGCACGACCGCGACGAGCTGAACGAGGCGCTGACGCTCAACACGCCGCTGCTCGGCATCAACAACCGCAACCTGCGCACGTTCGAGACCTCGATCCAGACGACGCTCGACATGCTCGACATGATTCCGCAGGACCGCATCGTCGTGACCGAGTCGGGGATCCTGTCGCGCGCGGACGTCGAGACGATGCGCGCGGCGAACGTGAACACGTTCCTCGTCGGCGAGGCGTTCATGCGCGCCGAGCAGCCGGGCGCGGAACTCGCGCGGATGTTCTTCTGAGTACGGCGATGGCAATCGAAAAGGAAATCAAGCTGGCGCTGCCCGCCGGGCAGGCCGACGCGGCGCGCCGCTTCTTCGTCGCGCGCACGGGCGAGGCGGGCCGCGAGATCGCGTTGTCGAATGTCTATTTCGACACGCCGGACCTCGCACTTGCGCGCGCGAAGAGCGCGGTGCGGTTGCGCCGCGCGCCGCAAGGCTGGCTGCAGACCTTCAAGACGGTCGGCACCGCCGAGGGCGGGCTGCATCGCCGCCACGAATGGGAAATGCCCGTCGCGACCGACGCGCTGGAGATCGACGCGCTCGCCGCCGCATGCGACGTGCCAGAGGCCGCCGCCGCGCTTTGCGCCGCCGCCCCGACCCTGCACGCACTGTTCCGCACCGATTTTTCGCGCACGCTGTGGCGCATCGCCGTGGACGGCGCGATCGTCGAGGCCGCGGTGGACATCGGCGAAATCGCCGCACAAGTCGGCGACGATACGCGCCGCGAGCCGATCAGCGAGGTCGAGCTCGAGCTGATCGACGGCGCGGAAGCGGCGCTGCAGACGCTCGCCGCCGAACTGCAGCACGCGCTGCCCGGCCTCGCGCCCGACAATCTCAGCAAGGCGCAGCGCGGCTACCGGCTGCGCGCGCAATAACGACGCATGGCTTCCCGTTCCTCTTCCCGCGCGGCGACGCCGCAAGCGTCGCTGTTCGACGATCCCGCGCCGGCCGAGCCGCGCGCGGCGCACGACATGCAGCCACTCGCCGGGCAATTCGATGCACTGCCGCCCGACTGGCGCGCCGTGCTCGATCCCTTCATCGCAAGCGACGCGTACGCACCGCTCTGCCGCTTCGTCGACAGCGAGCGAGCGGCCGGCAAGACGGTCTATCCGGCCGACGTCTTCCGCGCGCTGCGGCTGACGAGCCCGGACGACGTGAAGGTCGTGATCCTCGGCCAGGACCCGTACCACGGCGACGACCGCGGCACGCCCCAGGCGCACGGCCTCGCGTTCTCGGTGCCGCCGGCGGTGAAGCCGCCGCCGTCGCTGCGCAACATCTTCAAGGAAATCGCCGCGAACTTCGGCCACGACACGCCGCGCCACGGCTGCCTCGACACCTGGGCACGCCAGGGCGTACTGCTGCTCAACACCGTGCTGACCGTCGAGCGCGGCGCGGCGGCGAGCCATGCGAAACGCGGCTGGGAGCAATGCACCGATACGCTGATCCGCGAGCTGGCGCGCCGCCATCGCGGGCTGGTGTTCATGCTGTGGGGCGCACACGCGCAGGCGAAGCGCGCCCTCTTCGACCCGCACGCGCATTGCGTGCTCGAAGCGCCGCATCCGTCGCCGCTGTCCGCGCATCGCGGCTTTCTCGGCTGCCGCCACTTCGCGCTCGCGAACGACTATCTCGTCGAGCACGGCCACACGCCGATCGACTGGCGGCTGCCGGACGACGCCGAAACGCTCGCGTAACGCACGACGATCCCGCCCCGCATGCAAAAAAACGCCGCGCACCTTCCGGTGCGCGGCGTTTTTTCTGGCGATCGTCGACGGACGCAGCGCATCCGTCGACGCCAGGGCTTACGCGGCGGCGATCGCCTCGCGTGCGCCGGCCAGGGCCGCGCTATGCGCTTCGGGCCCCATGTTCAAACCTTCCGCGTAGATGAAGTTCACGTCGGTCATGCCGAGGAAGCCGAGGAACGTGCGCAGGAACGGCGTCTGCGAATCGTTCGGCGTGCCGGCATACTTGCCGCCGCGGGCCGATACCACATGCACCTTCTTGCCCTTGACCAGGCCTTCCGGACCGTTTTCCGTGTAGCGGAACGTCACGCCGGCACGCGCGATCCAGTCGAAGTAGGTCTTCAGCTGCGACGACACGCCGAAGTTGTACAGCGGCGCGCCGAGCACGATCACGTCGGCGGCCTGCAGTTCGGCGATCAGCGCATCGCTCTTCGCGACGATCGCATTCTGTTCCGGCGTGCGGCTCTCGGCCGGCGTGAAGAACGCGCCGAGCACTGCGTCGTCGAGGTGCGGCAGCGGATCGGCTTGCAGGTTGCGAACCGTCACCGTCGCGCCGGGGTTCGATTGCTTCAGCTTGGCGGTCAGTTCGTCGGCCAGCAGCGTGGATTGCGCGCCTTGCGAACGTGCTGCGGAATTGATTTGAAGAATGGTCGTCATGTCAGGCTCCGAGTGGGTTTGCGCTTCAGCAGCGCGAGTGACGCCATTGTGCGTGGCCACATTCGCGTGAAAAAGCAGGCTCAGGGCGACGGATCGTTGCAGCAACGGAACAATCCGCGCCACCGCCCGGCATGACGGAATCTGGCCCCAATCAGCCTTTCAGCCAGGCCTCGCGCGCGCTGCACTGGGCCGCCGGCTTCGGATTCGCGGTGAGCTTGTAGCGCGCGACGTCCGGGCCATCCAGTTTCAGCGTCGTGGCGCGCAGCTCGTCGCGCCGGAACGCGTGGATCTCGACCTTGTCTCCCGGCTGGTAGCGCGCGAGCAGCGTGTCGAGATTCGCGCCGGTGACGCGCAGCCCGTCGACCGCGATCAGCATATCGCCGGCCGACAGGCCTGCCTTGTGCGCCGCGCCGCCTTCGTAGACGGCCGCGAGCGAGCAGTCCGCGCCGCCACGCAGGCGCGCGCCGATCGACGGCTTCGGCTGCGCGCCGTTCGCGCCGGCATCCGGCGCGAGCGTGACGCCGAACGGCGCGAACAGGTCCGCGAGCGGCAGGTCGCGCGTGCCGTGCACGGCATCGGCGAACAGGCGGCCGAGCGCGACACCCGTCGCTTCCTCGATCAGCGCGTCGATTTCATCTTCGCCGACGCCAGCCGGCTGGCCGTGGTAGAAGTCGCGGCCGAAGCGCTGCCAGAGCAGCCGCATCACGTCGTCGAGCGACTTGCGGTGACGCGTCTGCGCGCGGATCGCGAGGTCGAACGCGAGCGCGACCAGCGAACCCTTCGTGTAGTAGCTGACGATCGCGTTCGTCGCGTTCTCGTCCTGCCGGTAATACTTGATCCACGCGTCGAACGAGCTGTCGGCGACGCTCTGCTTCAGGCGGCCGCTGCCGCGCTGCACGCCGCCGATCGTGCGGCCGAGCGCAGTGAAATATTCGTCCCGCGACATCAGCCCGCAGCGCACCAGCATCAGGTCGTCGTAATACGACGTGAAGCCCTCGAACAGCCACAGCAGCGACGTGTAGCTTTCCTTCGACAGGTCGTACGGCACGAACGCCGCGGGCTTGATGCGCTTCACGTTCCACGTGTGGAAGTACTCGTGGCTGCACAGGCCCAGGTAGGTGCGGTAGCCCTCCGACGTCTCCGGGCGCCCCTTCACCGGCAGGTCCGTGCGGTTGCAGATCAGCGCGGTCGACGCACGATGCTCGAGGCCGCCGTAGCCGTCGGTGACGGCCAGCGTCATGAACACGTAGCGCTCCATCGGCGCCTTCTTCGACTTCGGCTCGAACAGCGCGATCTGCGCGTCGCACACCCGCTTCAGGTCCGCGCACAACCGCTCCATGTCGAGCCGCGTGACGCGCCCGGCGATCGCGACGTCGTGCGGCACGCCGTGCGCGTCGAACGTGGCGAGCGCGAATTCGCCGATCGTCACCGGATGATCGGCCAGCTCGTCGTAGTTCGCCGCCCGGTACGCGCCGAACGCGTAGCGCTTCGTGCCGCGCGCCTCGGGCAGCGCGGTCGCGACGCGCCAGTGGCGGAACGCGGCGCCCGCCGGCTTCGCGATGTCGACCTCGCATGCGTCGTCCTCGCGGCCCGCGACGCTCAGGAACACGGCCGTGCCGTTGAAGAAGCCGCCGGCGGCGTCGAGATAGGCGGAGCGCACGGATAGATCCCACGCGTAGACGTCGTAGCGCAGCGTCAGCGCACCCTTCACCGGCGCGGCCTGCCACGTGTGCTTGTCGGTCTTGCCGATCCGCACCTTGCGCCCGGCGTCGTTGAACGCCTGCAGCGACACGATGTTGCGCGCGAATTCACGCACGAGGTAGCTGCCCGGAATCCACACCGGCAACGCGAAGCGCTGTCCGGCGGGATCGGGATCGGCAACCGTGACGGACACTTCGAACAGGTGCGCAGCGAGGTCTTTCGGGGCAATCGAATAGCGGATCGGCGTTTTCATCGTGAAAGTCGGTTGGAATGACTGCGGCAGAAACGACGAGAGGCGCCCCGGTCGAACCGCGGGCGCCCCTCGCCGGCCGGGCCTCGCGGCCCGGTGTCGTCACTTGATCGTGGCAAGCGCCTGATTCAGCTGGTCGGCGGACACGGCGCCCGGCAGGCGGCGGCCGTCGGCCAGGAAGATCGTCGGGGTGCCGGTCACGTTCATCCCGCGGCCGAGCGCGAGATTCTTGTCGAGCGCGCTCGTGTCGCAGTTCGCCGCGGCCGGCGCGCGATGATCGAGCATCCAGCCCTCCCACGACTTCGCGCGGTCGCCCGCGCACCAGATCGCCTTCGACTTCGCCGTCGAATCCGGCGACAGCACCGGATACAGGAACGTGTAGACGGTGACGTTGTCGATCGATTGCAGCGTCGTCTCGAGTTTCTTGCAGTACGGGCAGTTCGGGTCGGAGAACACCGCGATCCGGCGCGCGCCGTTGCCCTTCACGACCTTGATCGCGTTGGCGAGCGGCAGGCTCCCGAAATCGATCTTGTTGGTTTCCGACAGGCGCGCCTCGGTGAGGTTCTTGCGCGTCCTGGTCTCGACCAGGTCGCCGAGCAGCACGTAGTCGCCCGACGCGTCGCTATAGAGAATCTGCGTGCCGAGATTGACTTCGTAGAGACCCGCGACCGGCGACTTCGACACGCTCTTGATCGGCGCGTCGGCGCCCAGGCGGGACTGCAGCGTCGCTTTCAGTTTGTCGGTGGTCTGGTCGGCCTGCGCGGTACAGCCGAGCGTCGCCGTGGCGACGGCCAGCGCCAGCGAGGCGATGCGAATCGTTGTTTTCATCGTGTTCATCCTTCAGCTCAATCGGTACGCACGTCACAGTGTACGACGTAACGGAAACGTGTCCGACCGCCGATGCGCGCGAAGGTTCGTTCAGCCGAGCGCGGCCGACACGAGCCAGCGCTTGACGAACGGCTGCGCGCCGACGAACGCCATGCCCGCGTTGCGCACTGCCCGCGCGAGCGTGCCCGGCGCGGAAAACAGCCGATGCAGGCCGTCGGTGGCCAGCATCAGCGCGCGGATGTCCTCCCGGCGCGCGCGCTCGTAGCGGCGCAGCAGCACCGTGTCGCCGAGGTTGCGGAAGCTCTCCTTGCCTGCGATCGCGTCGACCAGCGCGGCGACGTCGCGCAGCCCCAGGTTCATGCCCTGCCCGCACAGCGGGTGAATCAGGTGTGCCGCATCGCCGACGAGCGCGACGCGCGGCGCGATCAGCTTGTCGACCGTCTGCAGCGCGAGCGGGAAGCCCGCCGCCGGCGTCACGCAGTCGAGCGTGCCGACCTGCCGCTGCGACACGCGCTCGACTTCCGCCGCGAGCCCGGCCGGATCGAGCGCGAGCAGTTCGTCCGCGTGCGCCGTTTGCGCCGACCAGACCAGCGACACGTGGCCGTCCGGCAGCGGCAGCAACGCGATGATTTCGCCGTCGCGAAACCATTGATACGCCGTCTCGCGATGCGGCAGCGACGCCTTGAAGTTCGCGACGACGCCCGTTTGCCGGTAGTCGTTCCGGTCGACTTTCGACCCTATTTGCGAACGCACCCACGAATGCGCGCCGTCCGCGCCGACGATCAGGTCGGCTTCGAGCACCTGGCCGGACGACAGTGCGAGCACGGCGGCATCGTCGCGAACGTCGAGTCCCTGCGCGCGCGCATCGAACCACGTCAGGTTCGGCTGGAAGCGCAGCGCCACGTCCAGCGACGCTTCGATCATCGACGATTCGGCAATCCACGCGAGCTGCGGCACCGACGCCTGATACGCGGAAAAGTGCAGCTCCGCGTGCGCGTCGCCATAGACGCGCATGTCGTAGACGGGCGCCAGCCGGCCATGATCGAGCGCCTGCCAGACGCGCAGGCGTTCGAGCAGCGCCTGGGAACTGGAGGACAGCGCGTAGACGCGCGTGTCGTACGCGAGATCGGCGGGGCGCGGCGTCGCGGGTTGGGCGAGCAGCGCGGTCTTGTAGCCGGACTGGGTCAGCGCGAGCGCGGCCGTCTTGCCGGCGAGCCCGCCGCCGACCACGGCGACGTCGAAGGTGTGGTGGGCAGTCATGGCGCGCATTATAGCCGCGGGTCCAGCGCCTTACGCGGCCGGACTTTGCGGCAAATCAGGGGTTGCTGCGGTGCGGGATCGCGGCGGATCGACGCGCCCGTCCCGGCCGCCGAATGGCCACGCTCGGTTACTTGCTCGACTGCTTCGATCTTGAACTCATCCGTATACCGCTTGCCGCTCCTACTGACCTCCTCGGTTGCCATAAATGATGGCTCGAAGATTTCTACGAAAGGCTGGCCGCCCCACGCAGACCGAACGCGGCCGATAACTGGGGCATCATCAAGGCCGTCCACTGGGATGAACTGAAAGAACCTGACTGACGTTCCCCGGCCTCCCGCCCAACCTTTGGGAACATCTCGCCTTTCGCGCACAAAATGTGGAGAATAGCTGCAACTAGTTGCCACTTCCTGTTCACTATGGATTCACAAACCGTCAGCTACTACTCCCAGAACGCAAA
The DNA here is from genome assembly GCF_000687455.2 of Burkholderia sp. lig30. GTDB lineage: Bacteria > Pseudomonadota > Gammaproteobacteria > Burkholderiales > Burkholderiaceae > Burkholderia. The sequence goes on along the minus strand of NZ_JGVW01000065.1, from coordinate 2,961 downwards.
GGTCATCGCTGACCGCTACGAATCCATCGTGAACGGGTTGGCCAAACACTTCGAAGACGCTTTCCCTAGTGGCAGTCGCGTTCTGGATGTCGGATGTGGGTCCGGCCGCGACTTGGCATACCTGCATTCCTTGGGGCGAGACACCTACGGTTTGGATGCAACTCCCGAATTGGTCGAACTAGCGCAGGACCTGCACCCCGAGCTAAAAGGGCGCCTCGTGTGCGAATCGATCCCGGGCACAGCGGTTCCATTCGGGGGAGCATTTGATGGTGTCTTGTGCTCTGCCGTATTGATGCATATCGCAGAGGAGCATCAACCTGCTGCAGTAGAGTTCATTAAAAGATGCCTGAAACCCAGGGGGAGACTTCTCTACTCGGTTCCTAGCAAGCGACTGGACGCTGCCGCCGCAGGGCATCGCGACAGCAACGGAAGACTCTTTATCCCGGACTCGGCAGAGCGTTATCAAACCCTCCTTGAAAATCAAGGATTCAAGTTACTCAATCAGTGGGGCAACGCTGACAGCCTGGGACGCGACGAGGTGGAATGGGCGTCGGTTCTGATGCAATTGGGCGACTGAGCATGGCCGAGGAACTGTTCACCCCGGCCGAACCAACGGTCGAGGACTGTTGGCGTGGTGTCGTCCTCTTCGGGCGAAATACCGCGAGCTACAAGTTCGCGCTGGGCTCAGCCCTGCTCGATCTCAAACCGAAGTCAGGTGAGTTGGTCAAACTCGATGATTTAGCCCCGGTGTATGCGCAGCTACTAGCTGAGCACCTGCGAACAGCTCCCAAGCAAATCACGACCGGTAACGGGAAATTTCTTCAGGGCTGCGTCGCGTTTAACAAGGATAACGACCTGTCGAAACTCGTTGATACGACCGTGGCCCACGGCTTTGCCCACGTCATCGATGCCTTCCACATCGTGGGTTCTACCCCAGTCCACCATCCGTTCTTCGTTGACGAGCGCAAAGATAATCGTGGCATCCGCATCACCGACGAATTCTCGCAGATGATGGCTGGGGTGCAGGCCTCGAACCTGGCGGCAGAAATCACCGCCCGATGGAACTTGGTCGAGACTGCCTGGAACCACGGTATCTCGGCGAACCTGCTCACCATCAACCACGACAACGAACGACGAGAGTTTTTCGCGATAGATTCATCGCAGCGGCGCAGGCCAGTGACTAGCAGCCGCAGCGCTCTCAATGGTTACCAGAAGGGACATTGCTTCTATTGCTCTACGCCTTTGCTGCTGGACGGGCCAACAAGGAATGTGGATGTGGACCACTTCTTTCCGCATCGGCTAAAACAGGCCCACTGGGGCGTGAATCTGGACGGGGTGTGGAACCTCGTGTTGGCCTGCGAAACGTGCAACCGGGGGCAGGATGGAAAATCCGACAGCATTCCATCCCGCCGGTTGCTGGAGCGCCTGCATAAGCGCAATGAGTATTTGATCGGCAGCCATCACCCGCTGCGCGAGACATTGATGCAACAAACAGGGATGCGTCAGGAAGAGAGGGCGGCATTTTTGAGTGATCTCTACCAGAAAGTGAACCTTTCGCCTGGTCACGAGTGGGAACCCAAGTCCATCTGACGACCAAGAGGAGATGGGCGTCGCACCTGCGCCATCTCCCCGCCCCCCACCCCGAACCGGGTAAAATCACGCTTTTCGTGGACAAACCGTGGACAAACCTTCGGGCCGCCTGCCCGATTCGCTCCGGTTTCCCGCCACCCCGACACCTGCGGCTCACGCGTAAAACGCGCGGGGCCAGCACTTCCACCATGCCGACATTCGGCCGGATAGTGCACTGATTTCAAAGGATTTTTTCATGAGCCTCAAATGCGGCATCGTCGGCTTGCCCAACGTCGGCAAGTCCACCCTCTTCAATGCGCTGACCAAGGCCGGCATCGCCGCCGAGAACTACCCGTTCTGCACGATCGAGCCGAACGTCGGCGTGGTCGAAGTGCCTGACGTGCGCCTGAAGGCGCTCTCCGAGATCATCAAGCCCGAGCGCGTCGTGCCGGCCGTCGTCGAGTTCGTCGACATCGCGGGCCTCGTCGCCGGCGCGAGCAAGGGCGAAGGCCTCGGCAACCAGTTCCTCGCGAACATCCGCGAGACGGACGCGATCACGCACGTCGTGCGCTGCTTCGAGGACGACAACGTGATCCACGTCGCCGGCAAGGTGAGCCCGATCGACGACATCGAAGTGATCAACACCGAGCTTGCGCTCGCCGACCTCGGCACCGTCGAGAAGGCGCTCACGCGCTACTCGAAGGCCGCAAAGTCGGGCAACGACAAGGAAGCGGTGAAGCTGGCCGCAGTGCTGGAGAAGGTGCGCGCGCACCTCGACCAGGGCAAGGCGGTGCGCGGCCTCGCGCTGTCGGACGACGAGCAGGCGCTCCTCAAGCCGTTCTGCCTGATCACCGCGAAACCGGCGATGTACGTCGCGAACGTGAAGGACGACGGCTTCGAGAACAACCCGCACCTTGACGTGGTGCGCAAGTACGCGGAAAGCGAGAACTCGCCGGTCGTCGCCGTGTGCGCGGCGATCGAAGCGGAAATCGCCGACCTCGACGATGCGGACAAGGAAGCGTTCCTCGCCGACATGGGCATGGACGAGCCGGGCCTCGACCGCGTGATCCGCGCGGGCTTCAAGCTGCTCGGCCTGCAGACCTACTTCACCGCGGGCGTGAAGGAAGTGCGCGCGTGGACGATCCACATCGGCGACACCGCGCCGCAGGCGGCCGGCGTGATCCACACGGACTTCGAGCGCGGCTTCATCCGCGCGCAGACGATCGCCTATGACGACTTCATCGCGCACAAGGGCGAACAAGGCGCGAAGGAAGCCGGGAAGATGCGCGCGGAAGGCAAGGAATACGTCGTGCAGGACGGCGACGTGATGAACTTCCTGTTCAACGTCTGACGCGTTTTTGCTGCAATCCGGTGGCGTTCGGCCGAACGCCA
>NZ_JGVW01000064.1 GCF_000687455.2 Burkholderia sp. lig30 | reverse complement strand
CTGCCCGCGGGCAGCCCGGAATGTGCATTACTTCAGCAGGTGAGCGACGCCGTCGCGCTCTTCCAGCAGCTCGGCGAGCGTGAAGTCCATCTTCTCGCGCGAGAACGCGTCGATTTCCAGGCCTTCGACACGCTTGTATTCGCCGTTTTCGCAGGTGACCGGCACGCCGTACAGGATGTCTTCGGGGATGCCGTACGAGCCGTCCGACGGGATGCCCATCGTGACCCACTTGCCGTTCGTGCCGAGCACCCAGTCACGGATGTGGTCGATCGCCGCGTTGGCTGCCGACGCTGCCGACGACAGGCCGCGCGCTTCGATGATCGCCGCGCCGCGCTTGCCGACGGTCGGGATGAACGTGTTGCGGTTCCATTCGTCGTCGTTGATCAGCTTCAGCATCGATTCGCCTTCGGCGGATGCGAAGCGGAAGTCCGGGTACATCGTCGGCGAGTGGTTGCCCCACACGGCCAGCTTCTCGATCGACGCGACCGGCTTGCCCGACTTGGCGGCCAGTTGCGACAGCGCGCGGTTGTGGTCGAGGCGCAGCATCGCGGTGAAGTTCTTCTTCGGCAGATCCGGCGCCGACTTCATTGCGATGTAGGCGTTGGTGTTCGCCGGGTTGCCGACGACCAGCACCTTCACGTCGCGGCTGGCGACTTCGTTCAGGGCCGCGCCCTGAACCGTGAAGATCTCGGCGTTCGCCGACAGCAGGTCCTTGCGCTCCATGCCCTTCGAGCGCGGACGTGCGCCGACCAGCAGTGCGACGTCGGCATCCTTGAATGCGACCTTCGGATCATCCGTGACCACCACGCCCGCGAGCAGCGGGAACGCGCAGTCTTCCAGTTCCATCACGACGCCTTTGACGGCGGCTTGCGCTTGCGGCAGGTCGAGCAGTTGCAGGATCACGGGCTGGTCTTTGCCGAGCAGGTCGCCATTGGCGATGCGGAACAGCAGCGAGTAACCGATTTGACCTGCGGCGCCGGTGACGGCGACACGCTTTGCGGGCTTAGCCATTGAATTTCTCCAGGACGGATTAAGCGTTGGACGCTTGGGGGAAACGCCATTTTATGCGCGTTATGCGAAGCGTTGCTTTGAAGCAGGGCGGAAGGTTCGCGGTTGCATGCGCGCTGGCGCCTGAGGACGGGCCGGGGCACGTAGCGCGGGGCACGCATTGCGACCGCGAACCCTTGCTCGCCGAGGAGTGTAGGAGTCGAATGACGCAAAGTCAAACAGTATCTTATGTCTTATATAAGACAGATGTTTTGCGGAAATTGAGTGGACGGAAAAGCCGGGTTTGTGATGAAATGCGCGCCATGACATCGAACCAGGCGAATGACGCGAATCCGAACGACGCCGGCGGCCCGGAGCAGCCGGGCGCGGGTGCGCCTTCGCCGGTGTCCGTGCCTGCGCCGGCACCTTCGCCGTCACCGACATTCAGTCCTTTATACCAGCAGATCAAGGCATTGATCACGCAAAGCCTGGAAACGGGTGAATGGAAGCCGGGCGAGATCATTCCGAGCGAGGTGGAGCTGGCCGGCCGCTATAAGGTTAGCCAGGGCACCGTGCGCAAGGCGATCGACGAGCTCGCGTCGGACAACCTGCTGGTCCGGCGGCAAGGCAAGGGAACGTTTGTTGCGACGCACAATGAAGAGCGCGCGCAGTTCCGTTTCCTGCGCCTGCTCGCCGACGACGGCGTCGAGCACCCGCACGTGAGCCGCCTGCTCGAGTGCCGGCGGCTGCGTGCGCCGGCCGAGATCGCCCGCCAGCTCGACCTGAAGCCGGCCGATCCGGTCGTGCAGGTCAGGCGCCTCCTCGAATTTGACAGCGAGGTGACGGTGCTCGACGAGATCTGGCTGCCGGGCGCGATGTTCAAGGGACTCACGTTCGAGCGGCTGAGCGAGTACAAGGGGCCGCTTTACGCGATGTTCGAAACCGAATTCGGCACGCGGATGATCCGCGCGTCCGAGAAGATTCGTGCGGTGGCCGCGGAGCCGGCGGTGGCCGACCTGCTGAGCGTGCCGCCGGGCTTTCCGCTGCTGTCGGTCGAGCGCGTTTCATATACGTACGCCGACCGGCCGGTGGAAGTGCGTCGCGGTTGGTATGTCACAACCGGGTACTACTATCAAAATGACTTGAGCTGAGGAAGGAGTTGCTCGTGTCGCGTGCATTCGCCATCCCCATGGTTTGCGAAGCACGTTTCGGGCCGCGTTTATTTCGTGTCGCGTAATGGTTCAACGCAGTCTTTCGCTGCAGTGCGATATGAAAAGGCGCTAAAATTGCGGATTAGTGTGACAACAACAGTAGGGGTCTAGCATGACTGACGCAGTAAGAAAACCGAGGCCGGAGTACCGGAACATCGGCTTCGGCGACATTACGATGAACTATCGCCTGCCGCTGGCGGCGAAAATTTCGATCCTCCATCGAGTCAGCGGTGCGCTGCTGTTCCTGTTCCTTCCGTTCGTGCTGTACCTCTTCGAACAGAGTCTCACGTCCGAGCTCAGCTTCGATGGCTTCAAGGCCTTTCTCTCCAACATCCTCGTCAAGCTGATCGTCCTCGCGCTGTCGTGGGCGTTCCTGTTCCACTTCTGCGCCGGCGTCCGTCACCTGATGATGGACCTGAACCACGACGCGGTGACCAAAGAGCGCGGCAAGAGCACGTCGGCCGTCGTGCTGGCTGTCTCGTCGCTGCTGACGATCGCAGTGGCCCTCAAACTGTTCGGAGCGTTCTAAGAAAATGGCAGCCAACAACCGAATCGGCTCGAAGCGCCTCGTCGTCGGCGCGCACTACGGCCTGCGCGACTGGCTCGCACAGCGCGTGACGGCCGCGATCATGGCCATCTACACGATCATCCTGCTCGTGCTGTTCTTCACGTCGAGCAACTTCTCCTACGACGGCTGGGCGTCGATCTTCGCCGCGCAGTGGATGAAGCTCGCGACGTTCGTGACGCTGCTCTCGCTCTTCTATCACGCATGGGTCGGCGTGCGCGACATCTGGATGGACTACGTCAAGCCCGTCGGTGTGCGCCTTCTGCTTCAATCGCTGACCATCGTCTGGCTGCTCGCATGTGCGGGCTACGCCGCGCAGATTCTCTGGAGAGTGTAAAGAATGGCTGCAATCAAATCTTCCCTGCCGCGTCGCAAGTTCGATGTGGTGATCGTCGGCGCGGGCGGCTCCGGGATGCGCGCATCGCTGCAACTGTCGCGTGCGGGCCTGTCGGTCTGCGTGCTGTCGAAGGTGTTCCCGACCCGTTCGCACACGGTCGCCGCACAAGGCGGCATCGGCGCGTCGCTCGGCAACATGAGCGAAGACAACTGGCACTACCACTTCTACGACACGATCAAGGGTTCCGACTGGCTCGGCGACCAGGACGCGATCGAGTTCATGTGCCGCGAAGCGCCGAACGCCGTGTACGAGCTCGAGCACTTCGGCATGCCGTTCGACCGTAACGCCGACGGCACGATCTATCAGCGCCCGTTCGGCGGCCATACGTCGAACTACGGCGAGAAGCCGATCCAGCGCGCTTGCGCGGCGGCCGACCGTACCGGCCATGCGCTGCTGCACACGCTGTACCAGAAGAACGTCGAGGCGAAGACGCAGTTCTTCGTCGAATGGATGGCGCTCGACCTGATCCGCGACGCGGACGGCGACGTGCTCGGCGTGACGGCCCTGGAAATGGAAACGGGCGACGTCTACATCATCGAAGGCAAGACCACGCTGTTCGCGACGGGCGGCGCAGGCCGGATCTTCGCGGCATCGACCAACGCGTTCATCAACACCGGCGACGGCCTCGGCATGGCGGCCCGTTCGGGCATCGCGCTGCAGGACATGGAGTTCTGGCAGTTCCACCCGACCGGCGTGGCCGGCGCGGGCGTGCTGATCACGGAAGGCGTGCGCGGCGAAGGCGGCATTCTGCGTAACGCGAACGGCGAGCGCTTCATGGAGCGCTATGCGCCGACGCTGAAGGATCTGGCGCCGCGTGACTTCGTGTCGCGTTCGATGGACCAGGAAATCAAGGAAGGCCGCGGTGTCGGCCCGAACAAGGATCACGTCCTGCTCGACCTGTCGCACATCGGCGCCGAGACGATCATGAAGCGTCTGCCGTCGATCCGCGAAATCGCGCTGAAGTTCGCGAACGTCGACTGCATCAAGGAACCGATCCCGGTCGTTCCGACGATCCACTACCAGATGGGCGGCATCCCGACCAACATCCACGGTCAGGTCGTCGGCACGTCGCGTGACCACAACGAGCCGATCAACGGCTTCTACGCAGTGGGCGAATGCTCGTGCGTGTCGGTGCACGGCGCGAACCGTCTCGGTACGAACTCGCTGCTCGACCTCGTGGTGTTCGGCCGCTCGGCAGGCAACCACATCGTCGAGCACGTCAAGAACCAGCGCGACCACAAGCCGCTGCCGGCAGACGCAGCCGACTTCGCGCTCGAGCGCCTGAACAAGCTCGAGAAGTCGTCGTCGGGCGAATACACGCAGGACATCGCGAACGACATCCGCGCGACGATGCAGAAGCACGCAGGCGTGTTCCGCACCTCGAAGCTGCTCGAGGAAGGCGTCGGCGAGCTGAAGGGCCTGCGTGACCGCGTCGCCAACGTCCACCTGAAGGACAAGTCGAAGGTGTTCAACACCGCGCGCGTCGAAGCGCTCGAGCTGGCGAACCTGATCGAAGTCGCAAACGCGACGATGGTGTCGGCGGAAGCCCGCAAGGAAAGCCGTGGCGCACACGCGCACAGCGAGTACGAGCACCGCGACGACGACAACTGGCTGCGCCATACGCTGTGGTACAGCGAAGGCAACCGCCTCGACTACAAGCCGGTTCGCATGCAGCCGCTGACCGTCGAGTCCGTGCCGCCGAAGCCGCGTACGTTCTAAGCCGAATCCAAGGAATCTGAAATGGCAAAACGCATTTTTGAACTCTATCGCTACGATCCGGACAAGGACGCCGCGCCGCGCATGCAGACGTACGAGCTGGAGATCCAGCACGAGCGGATGCTGCTGGACGCCCTCGTGAAGCTGAAGGCGCTGGACGAGACGCTGTCGTTCCGCCGTTCGTGCCGCGAAGGCGTGTGCGGTTCGGACGCGATGAACATCAACGGCAAGAACGGTCTCGCCTGCCTGACGAACCTGAACGACCTGCCGCAGAAGATCGTGCTGCGCCCGCTGCCGGGCCTGCCCGTCGTGCGCGACCTGATCGTCGACATGACGCACTTCTTCAACCAGTATCACTCGATCAAGCCGTTCCTGATCAACGACGCGCCGCCGCCGGAGAAGGAACGCCTTCAATCGCCGGAAGAGCGCGACGAGCTCGACGGCGTGTACGAGTGCATTCTGTGCGCAAGCTGCTCGACGTCGTGCCCGAGCTTTTGGTGGAACCCGGACAAGTTCGTCGGCCCGGCCGGCCTGCTGCAGGCTTACCGCTTCATCGCGGACAGCCGCGACAACGCCACCGCCGAGCGTCTCGACAACCTTGAAGACCCGTATCGTCTGTTCCGTTGCCATACGATCATGAACTGCGTCGACGTGTGCCCGAAGGGCCTCAACCCGACGAAGGCGATCGGCAAGATCAAAGAACTGATGGTCCGCCGCGCGGTTTGACATGAGCGATACGTCGCACCAGTCCGACCCGCACCGTCGCGCGCGCCTTCGCTGGCGCGCGCGGCGCGGTCTGCTGGAGAACGATCTGATTTTCGAGCGTTTCTTCAGCAGATACGAGCATGACCTCACCGATGAAGACGTAGGCGCGCTGTCGCGCCTGCTCGATCTGACCGACAACGACCTGATGGACTTGCTCCTCGCGCGCAAGGAACCAGAAGGCGACCTTGACAGCCCGGAAATTACCAGGCTGCTGGAGATGTTGCGCAGCGTCTGATGCCGCTGTGCCCGTTATCGAATCCCGTTTCTATATTTCGATTGAGGATGTGCCATGACTCCGTCTGATGTAAAAGCCACGCTATCGTTCAGCGACAACTCGCCCAGCGTCGAACTGCCGATCTACAAGGGCACGATGGGCCCGGACGTGATCGACATCCGTAAGCTGTACGGCCAGACCGGCAAATTCACGTACGACCCGGGCTTCATGTCGACGGCGTCCTGCAACTCGGCGATCACGTACATCGACGGCGACAAGGGCGAGCTGCTGTACCGCGGCTACCCGATCGACAACCTCGCGCAGAACGCGGACTTCCTCGAGTCCTGCTACCTGCTGCTGAAGGGCGAGCTGCCGAACGAAGCGCAGAAGAAGGAATTCGTCACCACCGTCACGAAGCACACGATGGTGCACGAGCAGATGCACTTCTTCTTCCGTGGCTTCCGCCGCGACGCACACCCGATGGCGATCCTGGTCGCTGCGGTCGGCGCGCTGTCCGCGTTCTACCACGACTCGCTCGACATCAACGATCCGCGTCACCGCGAAGTGTCGGCGATCCGCATGATCGCGAAGCTGCCGACGCTCGTCGCGATGGCGTACAAGTACAGCATCGGCCAGCCGTTCGTCTATCCGCGTAACGATCTGTCGTACAGCGCGAACTTCATGAACATGATGTTCTCGAACCCGTGCGAAGAGTACAAGGTCAACGACGTGCTGGTGCGCGCACTCGACCGTATCCTGATCCTGCACGCAGACCACGAGCAGAACGCATCGACGTCGACCGTCCGTCTGGCCGGTTCGTCGGGCGCGAACCCGTTCGCGTGTATCGCGGCCGGTATCGCGTGTCTGTGGGGCCCGGCGCACGGTGGTGCGAACGAAGCCGCGCTGAACATGCTCGAGCAGATCGGTTCGCCGGACAACATCCCCGAGTTCATCAAGCAAGTGAAGGACAAGAACTCGGGCGTGAAGCTGATGGGCTTCGGTCACCGCGTCTACAAGAACTACGATCCGCGTGCGAAGCTGATGCGCGAAACGTGCTACGAAGTGCTGACCGAACTGGGCCTGCACGACGACCCGCTGTTCAAGCTCGCGATGCAGCTCGAGAAGATCGCGCTGGAAGACGAGTACTTCGTGTCGCGCAAGCTGTACCCGAACGTCGACTTCTACTCGGGCATCGTCCAGCGCGCGCTGGGCATCCCGACGTCGATGTTCACCTGCATCTTCGCGATGGCACGTACGGTGGGCTGGATCGGCCAGTGGAACGAAATGATCGGCGATCCGGAGCAGAAGATCGGTCGTCCGCGTCAGCTGTTCATCGGCGAAACGCCGCGCGAAGCAAAGCCGATCAGCGCACGTTAAACCGTGTGCGGCGCGAACGGCGGCTGCCGTTCGCGTGTTGCGATCGATACGAAACACCCCGGCGGGGCAATCCGCCGGGGTGTTTTTTTGTGCGGTCATGCTGTAAGGACAACTTGATGAAAATGAATTCGGCCGTGCATCGTCGCACGTCTCGCCGGGTCAGGCTGGCGCTCGCATCGCTCGCGGTCGTCGCGCTGGCCGGCTTCGTCGCATTCAAGGCCAGCCCCTGGCCGTCCGTCTGGTTGATCCGCTGGGCGTTCCAGCGCGGCGGCGAACAGGCGTCCGGGGCGCTGGTCAGGCACGTGCCGGCGGGTGTCGTCAGCACGTTGAACCGGCAATACGATATGGCCGATCCGCATGCCTATCTCGATGTGTACCGGCCAGCGGCGCTCGCGGATCATGCGAGCTTGCCGGCGATCGTGTGGATTCACGGCGGCGGGTTCGTCGCGGGCAGCAAGACGGAGGTGGCCAACTATGCGCGCGTGCTTGCCGCGCGCGGCTACGTCGTCGTGGCGGTCGAGTATGCGTTGGCGCCGGGCGCGACGTACCCGACGCCGTTGCAGCAGGTGAATCGCGCGTTGGCCTACCTGCTGGAGAATGCGCGGACGCTGCGCATCGACGCTCAGCGTTTCGTGCTGGCGGGCGATTCGGCCGGCGCGCAGATCGCCTCGCAGGTCGCCAATCTCGTCGCGTCGCCGGAATACGCCCGCGAGATGGGCATCGTGCCGGCCTTGACGCGCGCGCAGCTGCGTGGCGCGCTCCTGTTCTGCGGGCTCTACGATCTCGGGCTGGTGGATCGCGCACATCCGTCCTGGTTCCTCCCGACGGTGCTGTGGTCCTACGCGGGGCGCAAGGATTACTGGAACGCGCCGCGGTTCGAGCGGTTCTCCGTGATCGACTACGTGACCGCGGATTTTCCGCCGGCCTTCATCACGGTCGGCAACGACGACCCGCTGCAGGCGCATTCGTACCGGTTGGCCGATGCGCTCGAAAGGCGGGGCGTGGCCGTCGATCGCCTGTTCTATGCGAAGAATCACGTGCCGTCGCTGCCGCACGAGTACCAGTTCGATCTCGACGGCCGCGACGGGCAGGAAGTGTTGCGCCGGCTCGATGCATTCCTGGGCCACGTGCTGAAGCCGCAGTCCTGACGGCGTTACTTGCGCGCCCGGTCGTGCGACTTGGCGATCGCGCTGTCGATCACCGGCGCGCCTTGCCTGATCAGGAAATCGCGAAACAGTCCGGTTACCTGCGAGAGCCGCCTGTCGGCCAGCGTGACGACATACCATTCGCGCTCGATCGGATTGCCGGGAAACGGCAGTTGGCCCAACAGCCCGGTGCGCAATTCGAGCGCGCACGCATGGAGCGACAGAAACGCGACGCCGAGGCCGGCTTCGGCCATCTGCTTGATGGCCTCGTTGCTCGATAGCTCGGAGCCGACATGAAACTTGTGGCCCGACGACTTGAACAGGCTCTCCACGGTCGTTCGGGTGCCGGCGCCGCGCTCGCGCACCAGCAGATGCGCGGCTTCGAGATCCTTCAGCGCGATACGCTTGCGCTGCATCAGCGGATGCCCGGGCGCCGCGACGAACACCATCGGATGCTTCGCGAACTCCACCGCATGCGTGCGCAGCTCCTTCGGAGGGCTTCCCATCACCGCGAGATCGATTTCATGGGTGGCGAGCATGCGGATGATGTCGTCGCGATTCCCGACCTTGAAATACGTCTTCACGTGCGGGCGCGTCGCCGTGAATTTGACGAGCAGCGGCGGAATCAGGTATTCCGCCGTGGTGATCGCGCCGATCCGTAGCGTCCCGCCGAGATCGCCCGTCAGCGCGGCCACTTCCTCGCCGGCCTCGGTCCACAGGCTCAGGATCTCGCGCGCATAGCGGCCCACGATCTCGCCGGCCGCAGTCAGCTCCACGCCCCGTCCGACGCGCTGGAGCAGGGCTGCGCCGACCGCCTCTTCGAGCAGCCGGATCTGCAGCGACACGGCGGGCTGCGTGAGATTGAGTTCTTCCGCCGCCCGCGAGACGCTGCCCAGCCGCGCGATCATGTCCATCGCCTTCAGCTGCCGGAAGGTCGCGGTCTTTCCTATAAGTGAAGACATATGAGTCGCCTATTAACATTAAATTGTCTTTTGACAGGCAGAACTATATCGTCGAATCTCGAAATCTGTCATCCGAATCGAATTCAGCGCGGAGTCTCAACATGGTCAATACCCGATTCACCCCTGCAACGGATCGCGCGGCAAGCGTTCCGCGCATCGTGATCGTCGGCGGCGGCGCAGGCGGCCTGCAGTTGGCCACGCGCCTCGGCAGCACCGCCGGGCGGCGCGGGCTCGCGGAGATCGTGCTCGTCGACCGTTATCCGACGCATTTCTGGAAGCCGCTGCTGCACGAAGCCGCGTCCGGACATCGCGACCCGGCCACGCACACGATCGAATACGCGGCGCAAGCGAGGCAGTACGGCTTTCATTTCGTGCAGGGGGACCTGCAGCGCATCGATCGAACCCGGCGTGTCGCGACGATCGGCGCGGTGTTCGACGCGGAGCGCACGGAGATCCTGCCGCAGCGGGACGTGCAGTATGACGACCTGGTGCTGGCAGTCGGCAGCGTGACGAATTTCTTCAACGTGCCGGGCGCATCGCGTCATGCGCTGACGCTGGAAAACGTCGAGCAGGCCGAGGGCTTTCGCCGCAAGTTCCTGGCCGCCTGCACGAAGGCCAACCATCTGGCGGAAACGCAGCCCGCGCAGCGCGTGCAGCCGATCTGCATCAACGTGATCGGCGCGGGCGCGACCGGCGTGGAGCTGGCCGCCGCGCTCCGGCATGCGATCAATCAGCTCACGATGTATCGCTTCAAGGCGCTGGTGCCGGACCGGGACGTCTGCATTCGCCTGATCGAAGGCGGCCCGCGCGTGCTCCCGGTGCTCGACGAGCGCCTGTCGGCGCGGACGCACGCGCAGCTCGGGCAATTGCATGTCGACGTGCTGACCGGCGTGCGCGTGGCGGAAGTCACGCCCGATGCGGTCGTGACCGCGACCGGCGAGCGGTTGGCCAGCGACATCACGATCTGGGCCGCGGGCGTCGCCGGACCCGCGATCCTGCGCGAGATCGGCGACATCGCGCTCAACGCGTCGAACCAGGTCATCGTCACCGACACATTGCAGACGCCGGACGATCCGCACGTGTTCGCGTTCGGCGATTGCGCGGCCTGCCCGTCCGGTGGCGCACGCGGGTTCCTGCCGCCCCGCGCGCAGGTCGCGCACCAGCAGGCGGTGTATCTCGGCCGTGCGTTCGCGCGTCGCCTGGCCGGCAAGCCGGTGGCCGGCTTCACGTTCCGCGACGCCGGCACCGTCGTGTCGCTGGGACACGCGGGCGCGGTCTGCCAGACGGAACTCGGCATGCGTTCGCGCTCGCTGGTCATCGATGGCCTGGCCGCGATCGGCTTGTACAAGCTGCTGTATCGCAAGCATCTGTACAACGTATATGGCGCGAAGCGGACGTTGCTTCAATCGCTGAGCCACTGGCTGCACAGTCGCAACCAGCCGTCGATCAGGTTGCACTGAGTGGCGCCGGCGTCGAGACGCGTATCGGGAGAGGCTGGCCTGATACGCGTCTCGCGCGCTGCCGGCCTTGCGCGGCGTGCCTGCTTGCCGGATATATTGGTTGCAGCTTATGAATTTGAGAAAAAGATTAATTTGTTATGTGTTCCATTTGAACGCTAAGGTGTGCCGTTCCCGTCAGCGAACGGATAGCCAGATCTCTTGAGAGGAAACGTAAACATGGTCATCGAAGCCATCGTAACCAGTCTCGACGCGGCATTCGAGCAGATCGAAGCGACACCGGAATCGCAGGAATCGCGGCATCAGCGCGACGCGATCATTCAATGGCTCGATAGCGCATCGGCGGAAGGCTATCGGCTGGGCCTCGTGACGACGCTGCCGGCGTCGCGGCTCAGCGCGATGTTCGAAGGCCAGTTCGGCAACGTGACCCTGGACCGGTTTTCGGTCGTCGTGGCCGACGCGCGCCAATCGTCGATCGGCGCGAGCCAGCATCCGTTCGACGTCGCGCTCCAGGCGCTCGGCGTCCCGCGGGAATGCGCGGCGGCGGTGGCCAGCAGCGAAGAGGAGCGCAGCGAGGCGGAAATCTACGGCATGTCCCGCTGCGTTCGAATCACGGACGTCGTCGCTTCGATCGCGCACGCGGCCCCACGCTGATGCGGCGCGGGCGTGGCGCGATTCAGTCGGCGTCGAGCACGCGTTCGAGGCGCGCCCGAATTCCCGGCGCCCGGTTGTTGAGGCGATTGTGCAGGCGGTACGCGGTGGGCGTGGTCGACAGATGCTGCCGGAACAGCTTCGACAGGCGTCCGCCGCCGTTGAATCCGCAACGTAGCGCAATCGTGCGGATCGGCAGATCGGTTTCGGTCAGCAGGCGGCAGCACATGTCGAGCCGGACATACATCAGGTAGTCGGACGGCGTGATGCCCAGCTCGAGCTTGAAACGCCGCAGGAAGTTGCGCTCGCTCATCGCGGCGACCTGCGCCGCTTCGCAGATCGACACCGCCCGCTCGCCATTCGTGGCCAGCCATCGGGCCGACGCCTGGATTCGCTCGCTGACGTTCAGCGCCGTGTTCCGGCGCACGATCGGGGTGAATTGCGTTTCGCGCGGCGGCGCGACGCCCGCGGCGATCTGCTTCGCGACCTCCATCCCGAGGTCGCCCTGGATCACGCTCAGCGCGGTTTGCAGCGGGTCGGACGCGCTCGCATGCCGGGGGCCGAGGAAAGGGCTGGGGGGCAGCCTGCGCGCGGATGCGTGAAGCACGTCGTCGGCCGCATGCGGGCGCGTCACGGCCGCTTCGAACAGCAGGCGTCCTTCGGTGATCGAATAGGTGAGCTGACTGCGCGGCACGGTGCGTTGCAGCCAGCGAATCAGGCGTTCGTCGCGCAGCGCGCCGCGGATGCCGTTGCCGCCGATGATGAAAAGCGCATGAAAATTCTCTGTCACCGCGCGCGCGTCCACGCTTTCGGTCCAGACCAGCACCGACGATGAACTGGCGATCATGCCGCCGGCCACCGACAGCAGCGAGACGTTGTAGAGTGCCGCACCGTGCCGTCCGGATTCGGACAGCGTGTTGGCCGACTGGAATGCCTGGCCGATGGTGACGGCCTCATGCAGTGCGAATCCGTTGAACAGCGTAATGCCGATGTGTCTGACCATGCTGGCATCGCGCGCGATAGCGGGCCACGCGCTGCGATTGTCATGAGTTTCGTGCGAGCATTCCATCTCGTTTTTCCCCCGAATAGAAATCCGGACGCTCAGCGGTTCTTCGATTGCGCGCGTTCGATCACCGGTGTTCGAACGCATGGCGTGGCCACGCCGGCGCTGAGTGTCTTCCCCCAAGCAACGCAGTGACGCGGCGATTTCACCGCGATCGCCAGATCCGCTCCGCAATCGCGATCGCCTGTTCGATCAGCCGGCAATCCTCGCCGTCCAGCGCATCGGCGTGCAGGTGCATCAGGGTCTGCAGCGACTGGGCCAGCCGCCCAGCCAGATGCGGCGCCGGGGCGGCCATCGGCCATGCGTGCATCAGATACGCGAGCGGCACGACGTGCCTCGTCTCGCACCAGCGTTCAAATAGCTCGAGACAGTGCGTCTCGATCTGCTCGGCAGCGTCCGGCAGCGTGGTCGTAGCGATCAGCATGCGTGCCTCTCTTCCAAATTGGATCCGCTTGAACTTCGAACGATTGCATGCAGGGCAGCCCTGAAACGTGCCTGGCAAGCACGGGCTCAAATGCGATACGTGACCGGGAGGCCCCGAAACGTCAGAGGTAGGTGTGTGCCGACCGGGTGTCTCCGTCCGATGGTCGGTGTCGCGCACGACGTCGATACGGGTTGATCGAGCATTCGCCGTGGCGCCTCGGCTGCATCGGTGATGTTTTTATCTGTTGCTATGCAGCATAGCAATAAAAACCTAACGAAAGACGATCTTTGTCTGAAAAAAATGTAGCTCTGTCGGATTACGACACTTGCCGGTAATGAGTACCGATCCGGTGTCTCGATGCACGCACATCTTTCTGGCGGAATCGGACAGGAAATACGCTTCGCCATACCGAAAATCGACCCGCCGACGTAAAAAGTCGCATTTTTGGTATGGTTTTGGGCCGCCGGCGGCGTGTTCCCGTCCCGATTTTTTCAGTTTCGATATGTCGCGCATGAGCGACATTTTTGAAAATATCGTTGCGGCCGGCGCTTTTAAGCAACGGGCTGAATTAAGCGATGAGATTATCGGTAGTTCAAAATTAAATAATAAAATCATCACAATCGAATATCGATATGGATGTCGAACGTCGGGCGCAAGGGGCGCCGGATTTGTGCGTCGCGGGCGTCGCGAATGCACGACGGGCACGCGATGCGCGCGTGCGCGACGCGGGTGGCGACGGCCGGCGGGGACGGCGGCGGCGGGAGCGCCGCGCTACCGCCTGTCGGGCGCGTCGAACATCGCGGCGACGCGTGTCGCGAGGCAACTGTCTGAGGATTCCCTGAGCGCCCGGTTCATTTCGCTTTCGATCAGCATCATGCCGAGCGGCCAGATGCGCCAGATCGCCTCGACCAGCGCCGCCGCGCGGGACTCGGGTTGCGGTTCGGCGTCGTCGCGGCCAAGTTGCCGCAGCACGAGGCTCACGAGCGCTTCGGCGATGGCGGCGAGATGCGGGCGCGCATCTCGCACCGTGCCGAGCAGTTCCTCGGCCCAGCCGGCATTCGCCGCCTCCGACGTACCGGCGTCGCGCGATGCCGGCGCGAGTTCGGCGATTCTGGCAAGCACGGCGAGCGACGCTTCGTCGCCGGCGATCGTGACGGGCGCGACGGCCGGGCGCAGCGGCTTTCGGCCGCCATGTCGGGCGGCGTCGACGGCCGGCTCGAGGCCGAGCGCGCGGCGCAGATCGTTGCCTTCGTCGACGACCGTGATCAGATCCATGATGTTCGCGAGCGTATAGCCGCGCGCGAGCAGGCGCTGGATGAGCCTGAGCCGTTCCGCGTGCGTGTCGTCGTAGACGCCGGCACGCCCGCGCCGCCTCGGCGGGCCGAGCAGCCCGCGGTCCTGGTAGGCGCGGACGTTGCGCACCGTCATGTCGGTGGCGCGCGCGAGCTCGTCGATCGTGTACTCGCGATCCGGCGTGGCGGGCGCGGGGGAGGGGGACGTCTTGCGCATGTTTCGCTCGCCTGCGTGCCTGGGAGTCAGAATGTGAATGCCACGCCCGCGAACACGGAGTAGCGCAGCAGACTGCCGAATTCGCTGCTGCTCGGCCCGCGGGTGACGGAAGGCACCAGATAGAGCTGCCAGTTCTGGCCCACTTCGTATTCGAAAAAGGACACGAGCTCGGTCGAGTGATCGTTGAGATCCTGGATCAATCGCACGGTCACGTTCAGTTTCCGGAAGATCTTGGTATCGAGATACTGCAGCAGCACGTAGTCCCTGCGCGGGAACGGGCGCGTCGGGTCGATGCTGGCCGGCGACGCGCACTGGCTGATTTCGGAGTGCGTGCAGCCGGCGTTGTGGTGGAAGTATTCGACGGTCACGGTGGGCCCGGCCTCAAGCGTATAGGCCGCCCCGGCCAGCACGTCGAAGTCGGGATGCGGCAGCCCCCTGTCGCGCGACAGCGCGACGCTGCCTTCCGAATACGCGAGCAGCGCGTCGGACACGGTCCAGCCGCCGAAGTAGCCGATCCGGTACGCCGCCGTCTCGCGCTTGGACGCGATCAGCGAAAGATAGGTCTTGTCTCCGGTGTAGTCGAGCTTGGCGGCGTACGCGCGGCGGAACGGGATGGTTTCCTCGCCGCTCGGGACGAGCCGGCCGGAGCCGGTGTTGGCGATCATCGACATCGTCCACGATGCGTTCGGGATGACGACGACGCGGCCGTAGTCGAGGCCCGGCTGCTCGATCGCCGGATTGTTCTTGCCGTTGTTCTGGTTGAACGGATTGGACGGCGAGAGCAGCTGCGACGGGCCCCACTGCAGGTTCTCGCGACCGTAGCTCACCAGCACCTGGTTCGTGACGCGGTAGCGCGCGATCCATTCGTTGACATAGGCGGTGGCATTCGTCGTATCCGTGCCGGCGGCGAGGCCGTTCTGCACCCGGCTCCACGACGTCGTGAAGCGCGGCTTCACGCCGAACTCGAAGTCGCGGATGTTCAGGTGGAAATCCGGCCGGAAATCCAGTTCGGTCTGGTAGCGCGGAATCGCCAGCGCATTGTCGGGATTGAGCCGCGAATTGATCGGCGACTGCAGGATGCCGTAGCCGATCAGGTTGATCCGCGAATCGAAGCCGTCGGCGAGTTCCTGGCCGAACGTCGGCGCCACGGGCGGCG
Source organism: Burkholderia sp. lig30 (assembly GCF_000687455.2). Classification (GTDB taxonomy): domain Bacteria; phylum Pseudomonadota; class Gammaproteobacteria; order Burkholderiales; family Burkholderiaceae; genus Burkholderia. Next base: position 86,817 of record NZ_JGVW01000064.1, on the reverse strand, counting down.
CGCTGCCGGCGTCCGCCGCAGCCGTCGGCGACGTGTCGGCGAGCGTACCCGGGATCGGTTGCGCCGCCGCGCGCACACCGGCGGATTCGGCGGCGGCGCGCGGCGGCACGTCGCCCGCCGTCCCGTCCGGCGCGCGGTCTGGCGTGTCGCCTGCGGCGGCCAGATCGTTCCCCGGCGCCGGCTGCGGCGCGGGCGTGCCGTCGGCGGGAGCAGTCGGTTCGCGGGTGTCCGGCGCACCGGGCGGGATGGCCCCCGCCTGGGCGACAGTGTCGTCGGCCGCTTTGCGGCTCAGCGCATCGTCGATCGCCTGCGCGAACGTCATCGGCGCTGGCCGCGCGTCCGTGAGATCGGCGGCCGGCAGGGCCGGCGTCTCGATCCGCGCTTCCGCGTGCGCTGCTTCGGACGGAAAGGCCGCGACCGGATCGGCGACGGCGATATGGGGAGTCGCGACACTGATGCCCAGCGCGATTCCCGACACGATACATAACGGTTTTGTCATGGCAGCCCTCATCTTTGGAAGCAACGCGGATCGAAGGCCCGCCCGTCGACACCCGGTGCGGATGGCCCGTCCGCATTCGCCGGACCGCCGGTTCGCGCGCGGTCCTCGTCATTCATTTCGCTGCAACGGATGAATCCCCGCGCCCCGTCATCCGGCGGCGCGCAGGCGCGTCAGAAGCGGTAGCTCACCTTCAGGCTTCCGGCCTTTGCGGACGCATGGCCGGTGTTGATCAGCGCGTCGAAGCCGGCCGTGATCCGCAGCGACTTGGTGGCCTCCACGGTCAGCGCGAAGCCGGCCGTCAGCAGGTTGCGCGGCAGGGAAGCGCCGGTCGCCGTGAACAGCGTCCCGTCCTGCGCGCTCACCGAGATCGAACGTCCTGCCGTGCCGAGCTCGTGCGCATAACCCACCTTCGCTTCCAGGCTCGACGGGTGCTGCTCGCTGCCGAACGCGTACCGCAACGCCAGCCCGGCGTAGGGCTGCACGCTTCGGATGTTGTCCGTGCCGACCGACAGGCTCTGTCCGTCCGCGCCCGATTCGCCGAATGCGCTGCCGTGCAGGTACGCGTAGCGCACGCCGATGCTCGGCACCAGCGTGAAGCTGCCGAACACGGGGGTCGGCATGCTCGCCTGCGCGGCTGCGGTCACGTCGAAGCCGTGGTGATCGCCGGTCGCCGTGGCGGCTTGCGCCAGCGCGAACGGCCGCTTCTGACCGAACAGGTCGTAACCGATGCCGACCGTCGCGGCCACGTTGACCGGGCCGAACCATGTGCCGCCATAAACCGACGTCCGCACGCTGTCGACCGTGCCGGAGTCCGGCGTGGTGGTCTCGGTCACGTCCGCATGGGTGTAGGCGAGGGTGCCGCCCACCGTATAGCGTCCGATGCGGTGGTCGTAGCCCGCGACGAAACCATACTGGCGGGCCGCGAAGCCCGAGACCGTGTCCGAGTCGATCCGCGTGTACGATCCCGTCGCCTTGAACCACAGGTCGTTGCCGCGACCCGCGCAGTCGGTCGAGGTGTTGTCCCGGCAGAGCGTGCCGAGCCGGTCCAGCACGATCGCGGTCGTCGACTGCGCGCCTTGCGCCGCGGTCGACCCGACGGCGGTGAAGATGCTGGTGTTGATCGGCGTGAGCACCAGGTCGACTCCGGTCGCCTGGTAGACGACCGACGGCGTCACGTACCGGAGACTGGCGCCGGGTGCGACGATATTGACGAGCGGCGGGGCGAACGTGCCGCTGACTGACGAAGCCGTCAGGATCCGGATCGTTCCCGGCGCGTAGACGCTCGCGGCCGCGCTCGCGCCCGCCCCGTATGCGATGCCCAGCGTGCCGCCGAGCGTCGCGTTGCCCATTACCTGCAGCAGTGAGTGGGCGGTCGGGGTGACTTCGACCGTCAGCGTCGCGCCGGGCGCCTGCGAGTAATTGCCGAGGATGGTCGTCGTGCCGATCGATCCGCCCGGCATGACGGTGCCCCGGTTGACGACATTGCCGCCGATCGTGCCGTCTCCGCGCAGCGTGCCGCCGCTGTAGACGGTCACGTCGCCGCCGAGAAAGGCGGACGTATGCGCGCTGTCGCCGACTTTCAGCGTGCCGGACATGACCTGCGTGCCGCCCGCGAAGCCGGTGTTCACGCCGTTCAGGACCAGCATGCCGTTGCCGGCCTGGACGAGCGTGCCGCTGCCGCTCATCGCGCCGCCGTACGTGTAAGTGTCGGCGCGATTGAACACGACGGTGCCGCCGTTGAGCACGTCGCCGGCGAGATCGCCCGACGTGCCGCCCTGTCCGATCATCAGCGTGCCGCTGGTGTTGACCGTGGGATTCACCACGGTTCCGTAGATGTACTGGAAGCCGCCGCCGTTGAGGATCGAATGGCTCGTCACGCCGCCCGCGTTCACGGACTGGACGCCGCCGTTGTTGATGATCGTGCCCGTGGTGACCGCGCCGCTGGTCACGCTCTGGACGCCGCCCCCGTTGACTGTCGTCGTGCTTGCCGTGCCGCCGCTCGCCACCGACTGCACGCCGCCGCTGTTGATGGTGGTGCTGGTGGCCGCACCTCCGCTCATGACGGCCTGCAAGCCGCCGGCGTCGACCGCCGTCGTGTTCGCGGAACCGCCATTGCCGACGATCTGCTTGCCGCCGTCGAGCATGCTGCCGAGCGCCATGCCGCCGCTGGCGATCTGCTGCATGCCGCCGGCCTCGACGGCGTTGCCACTGGCGATGCCTCCGCCGGCGACGGTCTGTATGCCGCCGTTCGTGATCGTGTTGTCATTGGCGGTGCCGCCATAGACGTACTGGTTCGCGCCGCTGCCGACCGAGGTGGTCGACGCGACGCCGCTGGTCAGCACGAACTGCATGCCGCCGCTGAGCGTGTTGCCGATCGCGGTGCCTCCGCCGGCGATCTGCTGCGTGCCGCCGGCCTCGACGGTATTGCCGCTGGCGACGCCGCCGCTGGCGACGGTTTGCGTGCCGCTGTTCATGATCGTGTTGCCATTGGCAGTGCCGCCATACACGTACTGGTTCGCGCCGCTGCCGACCGAGGTGGTCGATGCGACGCCGCTGGTCAGCACGAACTGCGTGCCGCCGCTGAGCGTGTTGCCGATCGCGGTGCCGCCGCTGGCGACGGTTTGCGTGCCGCCTTTCACCGTGTTGTTCGTGGCAGTGCCGCCGTAGACCTGCTGATAGCTGCTGCTGTTGATCGTGGTGGCGCTCACGGACCCGCCGCTGTCGACGTACTGGACGCCGCCGCTGCTCACCGAAGTGACGAGGGCGGTTCCGCCGTCGCCGACGTACTCGAGGCCGCCGTTGATCGTATTGCTGGTGGCGACCCCGCCGCTCACCACATTTTGCGTGCCGCCGCTGACGGTCGTGCTGACGGCGGCGCCGCCGGCCACGTTCTGCGTGCCTCCCGTGCTGACGACCGTGATGCTGGTCGTGCCGCTGGTGAGTACGTACTCGACGCCGCCGCTGTTGACCGTGTTGCTGGTCGCGGTGCCGCCGCTCGTGACGACCTGCGTGCCGAGATTGTTGATGGTGTTGCTGATGGCCGTGCCGCCATAGACGTTCTGGAAGCTGCCGCTGTTGACGGACGTGACGCTCGCGGTCCCGTGCGGCCCGACATACTGGATGCTGTCGTTGAGCGTCGTGCTGACGGCCGTGCCGCCGAGGCTGATGTCCTGCACGCTGGCGTTCAGCGTATTGCTGGTCGCGAGCCCGCCGAAGCCGATCAGCTGCACGCTGCCGTTGAGCGTGTTGCTCGTCGCCGAGCTGGCGTAGCCGATGCCCTGGATGCTGCCGTACAGCGTGTTCGACGTTGCCTTCGCGCCGTTGTCGAGGATCTGCACGCTGCCGAACAGCGACGTGTCCTTTGCCGTCGTGCCGCCGCCATTGAGATACTGCACGCCGCCGAACAGGGTGTTCGCGTTGACGGTGCCGCCGCTGTCCGCGACCTGGGCGCCGGCGACGATCGTGTTGCCGGTGGCCGTGCCGCCGTCGACGTACTGGAGGGCCGGGTTGATCGTCGCACTCGTGGCGGATCCGGCCGAGTGAACCGTCACGGTCACGCCATCCGCGGGCGCCGCGGAAACCGACAGCCAGAAGCGCCCCGGGCCGGTGACGGCGTCAGCGATCAGGCTCGCGACGTCGGCCACCTGGGAAACCGCGCCGACACCGTTGACCGACGTGTGGGTCGCGGTCCCGCCGCTGCCGACGTATTGCTCGCCGGTCGAGACCGACGTGCTGGTGGCCACGCCGCCGTTGACGACTTGCTGGACGCCCGCATTGTCGACATTGGTGCCGCTCGCCGCGCCGGAGACCACCTGGCTGCCGCCGCTGCTGACGGTCGTGCCGATCGCCGTGCCGCCGTGCATCACCAGTTGGGTATACCCGGACGTCACGATGAAGCCGGTGCTGGTTGCCCCCGCCGCAACGACGTTATTCTGCGCCGTCGCCGGCTGCGACATCCATGCATAAGCCGCGATGCTGGCGAGCATCAGTGCCGTCAGGCGGGACAATCTCTGCGATCGGCGGCCGAAGGTGTGAACACAGAGCTTGCGACGATAGGTAATCGGCTTCATGTTGGACTCTCCACTGCGTGCGTACTCGAAAGCGCTGGAACGAGTGCGATGGCGCTGCCCCCGCGGTGCCTGGCTGCATACCGTCACTTCTGCCCGTCGCGAAACGAGAAGGGTCGTAAACTCTCCGGCGTCGGTTGATCGAAGAGGATTCCTAAACTGCATAAATTCGGCATGGCCCGGGTCGGGCCATGCGTTACTTCGTGTCGCTCGTGACGCCCGTCACGAATTCAGATGCCCGGCCTCCGGTTCGGGATCGACGAACCCGGGAATCCGGCGCAGCACCGCCTTCACCTGATCCGGCGTGATGAGCCGCGTGCATTCGAACTGGCGGGGCGTGCCCGCATGCCGCGGACACCAGAGAAAGTCGGCGTGATCGAAGCGCACGCGCGCGTCGTTCCAGCAACTGTTGCAGGGGTGGTAGTTGATCACCCGGTACGGCGTCGTGAATTCGTTGTTCGCACTGGAGAAGCCGCTGATCAGCACGACCGGCGTGCCGGCCGCCCACGCGAGCCAGGACAGGCCGCTCGACAGGCCGATGAAGAAATCGGCATGCTTCAGCCAGCGAACCCGCTCCGCGAGCGGCCGGTCGCCGGTCTGGTCCTCCGCACCGTGCGGGATCTGATTCCAGACGATGCCGTGCCCGTGGGTCGCCTTCTGGTCGATGCAAATGACGCGGTAGCCGCGCGTGCGGAGGAACTGGACGATCTCGCGCCAGCCGGTCGGGTGATTCCAGTACTTGCATTGCGTGGTGCTCTGCGTCGCGATGCAGACATAGCGGTCCGCGATGGGCCGGCTTTCATCGTCGATCGCGATGAGCGGCGCCTGCTCGGCCGGGTCGACGCCGAGGATGTGGGCCGCGGTGCGATGCAGGCCGACATGCCGGAAGTCGCACGGCTGCCATTCGAAGGCGGCGTCGTCGAAGAAAAGCCCGATGTCGTAGGTCGCGTAGTAGCGCTCCGGCCGGACCGCGTCCGGCGTGACGAACTCGATGTGCGGATACGCTTCCGCGAAAAGCGGAATCAGCAGCTCGGACATCGCGCAGGTCAGCCGGCAGCCGTGATGCTGCTGGAATTTGACCGCATACGGGAACCATCCGATGATGTCCCCGAGCGTGCCGACCGGAAACTGGATCAGCACCTGACGGTCGCGCGCGTCGTATTCGTGGTTCAGGATGCGCCGCTCGTCGCCTTGCGCGCGATCCCAGACTTCGACGCGAAACCGCACGTAGTATTTTTTCGCGCTCGTCACGGCGCCCGCGCCGATGCGTGTGTCGAACAGCACGTTGCCGGTGTCGAGGTCGCTCAGGCGCACACGCCAGTCGCCCGGCGGCAATGCGATCCGGCTGCCGAGATTGAAGTCGAACCGGATGCCGCGGGGCGCCTTTTCGGTCGGGACGCCGGCCGGCATCGGAAACGGGCCCTTCGCCGGCGCCGCCGACGTCGCGGGCAGGCCGGGCGAAAGCGGCGGAGCGGCGGGCGCATCCGGCTGCACGGCGTCGATCGGATCTGCAGTAGCAATCATGTGAACCTCTCAAGTCGAAGTAAGGACATTTAAATAAATGCGTGACTGATTGCGAATCCACTGCCATGCACGAACGCCGGTCATGCGCAGGCCGACGGGCCGCTCATCGCGCTCGACCGGACGCTGCGCGGAGCGGCAGGCGTTCCGGCCCGGCTACATTTCCGACTTGATGCCGTTGAGCACCCCCCCTGTCACGACACGATCGCGCGCCAGCATCCGGTACTCGACGGGCGTGACCGACAGGTATTTCACGAAATACTTGCGAAGATGGTCGCCATTGAGGAGGCCGCATCGGCGCGCGATCTTGTCGATCGGCAGATCCGTCTGCACCAGCAGCAACTGGGCATTTTCCAGGCGAACGCGGGCCAGGTACTCATGCGGCGTCTGGCCGATTTCCGATTTGAAGCGACGCAGGAAATTCCGCTCGCTCATCGACACGCGCCGGGCCAGCTCGGACACCGACACGGGCCCGGCGTGATTGCTCTTGATCCACAACACGGCGGCCTCGATGCGCTCGCTGAGCGCGGTGGCCTTTTGCGGCGCGGCCGGCACGAGATTGCCGTGCGCCAGCGAACGATTGGCGCGCAGCATTTCGCTGCGGATTCGTGCCAACGCGCCGAAGTCCCGCTCGACCATCGCAAGGAGGCGGCGCAACGCGTGTTCGCCGTGCGCGAGCTTGGCGTCCGGTTGCGCCGATCGGACCGCTTTGGCCGCGCCGTTCATCCGCTCGTCCGGCAGCCGGGGCGATTCGGCTTGCGCGTCATGCGGCAGGAGGCCGGTGGCGGCGAGCATCGCGTGCGCGTCGGGCGAGATCGCGATCAGTTCGACGTCGTCGCCGGCGCGCTTCAGCCAGTCGATCACCCGGCGGTCATGAATGCCGTTTCCGCCCCCGACGAAAATCGCCTTGTACCTGCGCGAATCGAAATCGTCGATGTTCTCCGCGAACAGGCGGATCGCCGACGCGCACGACACGAAACCCTTATGGGTCGACAGCATGCAGACGTTGTATCCGTGCGCGTCGGCGCGTGCGGAAGGAAGTGCCTCGTTGACCAGCTGGCATGTCTCCGCGATGGTTGCCGCATCGCTGAGCGGGCATCCGTCGAGAATCAGAAGCGCGATCTGATATCGGCGTTCGACCGGGCGCACGTGTTCGAGTTGAAGATGTGCGCTGTTCACGACGTTCTTCCAGTCTCCAAACTTCATCGCGGCCCCCGTTTCTCGTGCACGGACTGAGTCGCCCGTTGCGTTGCATCATACTGAGCAATTATTCGGGGATACGGTTTTCGTCCGAAAAGTAGGTTTTTTTGGCGGTTTTCGGCACGGGAAAAGCATTCGGCTTTTTAAGCTGATGGAGCGGCATTTCAAATGACATGCATGGGCGTATCGAGTGGCTGGGTGGCGATTGGCGCGATGCGATTTTTCATATTAAACAGAAATATTTGATCGATCGCTTTAAAGCGGGAATGAATTGATTGCAATGTGCCCGCATTCGGAATGAAAAGCGTGCGCCGGCGAATGGTCTGAACTTTGGCGCGTGCCGGGCGCGGATCTCGCCCGAATGACCGCACGCGCGAAACGCCCGAAGCGTTCGCGCCGTTCCAGCCGAGGCCGCGTGTGCGTCGAGCGGAAGCCTCGCCGGCCGGCCCGCGATGGCCAAACCGTGCGGCGCGGTGGCGGAAGCGTCGGGGTGCGTTGTCGCGTTCGGTCAACCCGGTGGCGTAACCCGTCAATCTGCGGGAGGACCGGCGGATGACGACCTATGATCCGATCCAGTCCTCCGGGGGGAGGTCAGTACAGCCCCCGCATCCCCCCGGAGTTTAGAGCCTGCCGCGTTGTGCGAGCGGGCTTCTTTTTTTGATCGCGCCACCGGGATGGCGATGCGTGCCGGTGGGGAACGCACGTTAGTCCGCGAGGCGGCGCCGGCCTGATCTGGCACCGCGGTTTGCTCGCGCTCCGCACGCGGGTTGATGCATGCGGGCCAGGCATGCCGGACGCCGGCGCGTGCATGTGGAGGGCGGCGGTGCCGCGAGCAGCAACGGCGGCGAGCCGGTGCCGCGCGCATGTAGAGCGTGGCGATGCGCCCGGATTCGCATCGAACTGATGTCGGAAATCTAGGGAAGGTTGTCTGAATTAAAGGACCATTTTGAATAACATGGTCAGTAACGGATTGACGAAAGTCGGTGCAACGGAATCCGGGATTTATTTTTGGTGTGGCGTAACTGGACGATCGATATTTGTCTTTTTCGGACATGTTATTGATGGAGGTGTGAATCTGGGTATTGAATCGGGGTAAATCCGGATAATGAATTTATAGAATTCTGGATATAGACGGCGGGATTGCCGAAAGACGAGCAAGGAAAAACGATGCGGCGGGCAATATCCGGAAATGCCGGAAACCGCCGACAGCCGGGAGCGGCGGCGAAGCATCGGGGCGCAGCGGCGTATTTCGCGCGAGCGGATCAGGGACGGTCGACGGGGCGGGTGCCTCGTCGAATATTTAGGATGGCGATAAAAATGGATGAGACTGCGATCGTGATGACGAAGCTCCGCGACACGTTTTCCCACGTGGAATTCGCCGGAAGTCTCGAGGACTGTCTGGGCGAGCTTGCGTCGCGGGCCGGCGAGATACTGGATGCGGCATGCGCGATAGCGATGCTGAGCGAGCGGCAGGTCGAGGAGATCGGCCTGCGTCCGGGTACCGAGTTCGGCGACGTGCCCATCGTGCAGTGCGGAGCCGCCCGGCCGCCCGGCAACGGCAGCCGGCCGCGCGACGACGTGCAGCACGAAATCATTCCGGCGCGCATGGACGCCGATGCCGGGGGCGGCCACCGGATGTTCTCGGCGATCGTCATGCAGGGCAAGGTGATCGGCGTCATTCGCGCCTACCAGCCGCAGCGCCGGACGTGCTTCAGCGCCGACGACCTGCAGTTGTTCGCGATTCTCGCGCTCGTGATCACGAAATCGATCCAGGTCGTCCAGTTGCAGAACATCCTGAGCTCGCGCTTCACGCAGATGGCGCTGACGCGATCCGCGGACAAGACGATCGGGCAGATCGTCGCCGAATCGGCGCAGACCCCGGATCAGATGGCGAGGATTCTCGCGAAATCGTTCTACCGGGAAATGATCACAGCGGGCTTCAACTTCAATCAGATCATCTTCGCCGCGTCGGAAGTGATCTCCGAGTTGACCGGCAACATGCGCAAGCACCGCGATGCGTACAAGCGCCGCGTCGCCCGGGCCGGCGCGCAGGCCGATCAGCCCGGGCAGGCGGAGGCGGCCTGACGTGCTCGCGGGCGATCGGCGCGAGGCGGGCAGTGCAGGGCAGGTAAGCGAGGCGGCCGCGAAAACGGCGCGCGCGGTGTGGCGGCGGATGCGTGTGGAGGGGGCAAATCATGGGCGTCAGGGCGGAGGTCGGCGATGGAAACGGGGAGCGTCGCATGGTCCGGCTGGATGGCGACGAGCTGTTGTGCCGGGTGCCATGCACCGGCATGGACTGGGCGATGCTCGAGGGAATGATCCTGCGTCACGCGCCGGCGACAGGCGCCGGGCACGCGCCGCCACCGACGCGCGGCGCGGCGGAGCAGCCGCTGCCGCCGCCGGTGCATCGCCCGTTCGAGGTGTATGCGCAACTGAATCCCGGCGCGCGCGCGGTGAAGTACAACCAGCGTGAACTGACCTACGGCGAACTGGACAGCCAGGCGGACGGTCTCGCGGCGCTGCTGCAGGCCAACGGGCTCGGCCCCGGAAAACTGTGCGCAGTCTGCATGCAGGGCTCGCTGGCGCTGGTGCGCGCGATTCTCGCCGTGCTGAAGGCCGGCGGCGCATGCCTGCCGCTCGATCCGGCGCTGCACGAGACGCGCATCGCGGCCACCCTCGGCGCGTCGCATGCGTCGACGGTCATTACCCAGCAGGGGTTCGCTTCGAAGTTCGACCATGCCGGCGCGCAGATCGTCGTGTGCGGCGAAGAGAGCGACGACCTGCCGGGCTCGTGGCCGCAGGACAGCCGGACCGACGGCGTGTCGCCGGCCTGCGCGATCTGCCGGTTCTCGGAGGCGGACACGCCGGACATCGTGGTCAAGGACCACCGGAATGTGATCGACCGGCTGGAGTCGATGCAGGAAATCAGTCCGATCGGCCAGGGCGATTCCTTGTTGCAGAGCGCCGACTTCGCGTTCGATGCGAGCGTCTGGGAGTTTCTCTGGCCGCTGACGCATGGCGCGCGGCTGGTCATCCTGCCGGCGCGGGAGCGGATCGACCTCGAGCGCATCCGGCAGGTGGTCGCGCAGGAGCACATCACCGTGATGCACGTCAATTTGCGATGAGGGGGAATCACATGAAAACAGCTCGTCCGAAATCAGGGGCAGTGATCGCGATGACGCCATCGCACCGGTTGACCCCGGCCATCGCGGTCGCCGCGTGCCGGGCCGGCGCGATCGGCGTGCTGGATCTCGGCGTTCGCAAGGCGCCGGCCGATGCCGCGGCCGCGCTGTCGGCCCTCGCCCGCGACGCGCACGACGCGCAGCGCTGGGGCGTGCGCTGGGATGCCGCGGGCGAGCCGCCGGACGACCTCGCCCCGCTCGCGGACATCGTCGGCGCGCTTGCGCCGGTGCCGGTCCTGGTGCTGGCCGGCCTGCAGGCCGACGCCGCCGCCCGCGCGCTTGACGCCGCGAAGCGGATCGGCAGCGACGTGCTCGTCGAAGTCCGCGACATCGAGTCGGCGCGCGCCGCGCAAGCGGCGGGCTTCGACGGACTGATCGTCAAGGGGCACGAAGCGGGCGGCCGCGTGAGCACGCATTCGTCGTTCATGCTGCTGCAGGAGTTTCACGGTCAGCTGGAGATCCCGTACTGGATTCAGGGCGGCATCGGCTTGCACAGCGCAGCGGCCGCGGTGCTCGCGGGCGCGGCCGGCGTCGTGCTCGGCGAGCAGCTGTGGCTGACGGACGAAGGGCCGTTCAGTGCCGCCGAGGTGCCGGCCTGGGCGCATCTCGACGGCAGCGAGACGGCGCTGGTCGGCGCGGACGACGTGCTGTACCGCTTCTTCAGCCGCTCGGGCCGCAGCCGGCTGCGCGAGCTCGAAGTCGCGGTCGCGAAGGACGCGGCGTGGGAGGCGTCGATCGCGGGTCATCTGGCCGAGCCGCACGACGGGCTGATCGCCGTCGGGCAGGACATCGCGTTCGCCGCGCCGCTCGGCCAGCGCTACGGCACGGTCGGACGCATCGTCACGGCGGTGCGCGACGGCATCGCCGACGGCATCGCGAAGGCCGCCGAGCAAATCCCGCTCGCGCCGGATTCGGCGCTGGCCCGGCTGCACGGCACGCGATTCCCGATCGCGCAGGGGCCGATGACGCGGGTCAGCGACGTCGGCGCGTTCGCGAAGGCCGTCGCGGACGGGGGCGCGCTGCCGTTCCTCGCGCTCGCCGTGCTGCGCGGCCCGCAAGTCCGCGAGATGCTGACGACGACGCAGCAGCTGATCGGCGACGCACCGTGGGGCGTCGGCATACTCGGTTTCATTCCGCTCGAGCTGCGCAAGGCGCAACTCGACGTCGTCCGTGAGATCAAACCGCGCTTCGCGATCATCGCGGGCGGCCGCCCGAGTCAGGCGCGCGAGCTGGAAGAGGCCGGCATCACCACGTATCTGCACGTTCCCGCGCCGGGGCTGCTGCGCAGTTTTCTCGCCGACGGCGCGCGCCGGTTCGTGTTCGAGGGCAGCGAATGCGGCGGCCATACCGGGCCGCGCACGAGCTTCATTCTGTGGGAATCCGCGATCGAGATCCTGGCGAACAGCGACATCAAGGACCCCGAATCGGTGCAGGTGCTGTTCGCCGGCGGCATTCACGATGCATTGTCCGCGGCGATGGTGTCGGCGCTGGCCGCGCCGCTCGTCGCGCGCGGAATGAAGGTCGGCGTGCTGATGGGCACCGCCTACCTGTTCACGCACGAGATCGTGCAGTCGGGCGCGATCGTCGACACGTTCCAGCAGCAGGCGGTCGAGTGCCGCGAGACGACGCTGCTGCAATCCGGCGTCGGCATCTACACGCGCTGCGCGCGCACGCCGTTCTGCGACGAGTTCGAGAAGGTGCGGCGCGAGCTGGTGCTCGCGTCGAAATCGGACGAAGAGACGCTGATGGCGCTGGAGCTGATGAACATCGGCCGGCTGCGGATCGCATCGAAGGGAATCGCGCACAACAGCGATCCGGCCGCCGATCAGGGCGACAGCCGCTATGTCGAGGTCGATGCGCCCACGCAGCGCCGCGAAGGCATGTACATGCTCGGCGAAGTTGCGCGGCTCCGCAGCGACCGGTGCAGCGTCGCGGAGCTGCACGCCGCGGTGTGCGCCGGCAGCGAGACGCTGCTGCGGCAGCGCCGTGCGAAGCCGGCGCGCCCCGCGGGCCGGCCCCGTCACGAGGACATCGCGATCGTCGGGATGGCCTGCCTGCTGCCGCGTGCGCAAGGGCTGCGCGACTACTGGCAGAACATCCTGAACGGTGTCGACGCGATCCGGGAAATCGGCAAGGACCGCTGGAACGTGGACGACGTGTTCGATCCGAAGCGCGGCACGCCGGACAAGGTGTATTCGAAGTGGGGCGGGTTTCTCGACGACATTCCGTTCGACACGCAGCGCTACGGGATCGCGCCGGCCAGCATGGGCTCGATCGAGCCGGTCCAGCTGCTCGCGCTGGAAGTGGTGCGACAGGCGCTCGCGGATGCGGGCTTCGACCGGCGGCCGTTCCCGCGCGAACGCACGTCGACGATCTTCGCCGTCGGCGGGATGAACGAGCTCGGCACGATCTTCAATTTCCGCGCGCTGCTGCCGGGCTATCTGGCCCGCCTGACTGACATTCCCGAGGAGACGCGCAAGCGCATCCAGAACGCGCTCTTCGACGACGTGCTGCCGAAATGGACCGAAGACACCTTCCCGGGCATCCTCGGCAACGTGATCGCGGGCCGCGTCGCCAACCGCTTCGACCTGGGCGGCGCGAACTTCACGGTGGATGCGGCGTGCGCGTCGTCGCTCGCGGCGCTCGACGTGGGCGTCCGGCAGTTGCGCGATCACGAGGCGGACGTCGCGCTGGTGGGCGGCGTGGACGGCACGAACGGCCCGCTCGGCTTCATGTGCTTCGCGCAGACCTACGCGCTGTCGCCGCGCGGCCATTCGCGGCCGTTCGACGACTCGGCCGACGGCATCGCGATCAGTGAAGGCGTCGGGGCGGTCGTGCTGAAGCGCGTCAGCGACGCGGAGCGCGACGGGGATCGCATCTATGCGGTGATCCGCGGGATCGGCAGCTCGAGCGACGGACGCAACCGCAGCCTGACGGCGCCACATCCGCCGGGGCAGGTGACGGCGCTGAAGCGGGCGTACGCGGACGGCGGCGTCGATCCGGCGTGCGTCACGCTGATCGAGGCGCACGGCACCGGCACCGCGCTCGGAGACCGTTCGGAAATCGAATCGCTCAACATCGCGTTCGGCGGCGCGTCGACCGGCACGCAGACGTGCGCGGTCGGGTCGGTCAAGTCGATGATCGGTCACACCAAGGTCGCGGCCGGTCTGGCCGGGCTGATCAAGGCCGCGCTCGCGCTCAGGCACCGCGTGCTGCCGCCGACGCTCGGCGTCGACAAGCCGACCAGCGGCATCGACTTCACGCGCTCGCCGTTCTACGTCAACACCGAGACGCGGCCGTGGCTGCACGACGGGCGCGCGTATGCCCGGCACTGCGGCGTGAGCGCATTCGGCTTCGGCGGCACGAATTTCCATACGGTGCTGGCGGAATACACCGGCGCCTATCGCGACTCGGATGTGGTCGACCTGAACCCGCGCGATGCCGAGATCGTCGCGTTCGCCGGCGCGACGCGCGCGGAAATCGAAGCGCACGTGCAGTGCGTGCTGCAAGGGCTTGCGCATCCGGAACAGATCGACCTGGCGCAGCTTGCGTATGCGATCTACCGCGAGCAGCACGTGCTTCGGCGCGCGAACGGCGGGCACCCGTGCCGGCTCACGCTCCTCGTCACGTCGGTCGCCGATCTGAAGCAGAAGCTCGCCCGCGTGCTCGACCTGCTGCGCGTGCATGCGGAGATCACGCAGCCGCCCGGCATCTACTACCGGGAGACCGCCGGCAAGGCGGGCCGGGTCTGTTTCCTGTTCCCCGGGCAGGGCTCGCAGCGCGTCAACATGCTGCGGGACCTGGTGGTCGCGATGCCCGCGCTGCACGCGTGCTTCGCGGACGCGCCGGGCGAGCACGACGCCGAGTCCGATCCGCCGATCGCGCCGTTCGTTTATCCGCTGCCCGTATTCAGCGACGCGGAGCGCGACGCGCAACAGCAGGCGCTGAATGCGACCCGGATCGCGCAGCCCGCGCTGGGCATGGCCGGCCTCGCGGCGTTCGACGTGCTGACCAGCTATGGCCTGCGTCCCGATTTCGTCGCGGGTCACAGCTACGGCGAATACGTCGCGCTGTGCGCGGCGGGGGCGATCACGCGGGCCGAGCTGCTGCGCCTGTCGCGCGTGCGGGGCCGACTGTCGGCGAGCGCGCCGGCCGGCGCGATGGCCGCGCTCGATGTCGACGGCGAGCACACGGTGGCGGCGATCGCGCGGCACGATCTCCAGGTGAGCATCGCGAACCTGAACGCACCGGACCAGACCATCGTCGCGGGGACGGTCGACGCGATCGACGCGGCAGTGGCCGCGCTGAGCGACGGGTCGATGCGGGTCAAGAAGCTGCCGGTGAGCGCGGCATTTCATTGCGACGTGATGGCCGGCGTGCGCGACGAGCTGGGGACGCACCTGGCCACGGTCGCGTTCCGTTCGCCGGCGATTCCCGTCTACAGCAATACGACCGGCGAAGCGTATCCGGCGGAGAGCGACGACGTGCGCGCGCTGCTCGCGCGGCACATCGCGGAGCCGGTGCGGTTCACGGACGAGATCCACGCGCTCTACGAAGCGGGCGCGCGGGTGTTCGTCGAATGCGGGCCGGGGCTGGTGCTGGGCGGCCTCGTCGACCGCATCCTCGCGGACAAGCCGCACAGCACGCTCGCGATCGACGCGCCGGGGCGCCCCGGCTGGCTGCAGCTCGCGCAACTGCTGACCCAGGCGCTGTCGATCGGCCTGCCGGTCAAGCTCGACACCTGGTTTGCCGGCCGCGGCCTCGGCGAGCACGGCCTCGACGCGGTCTTCGCCGACGCGCAACGCCGCGCCGCGCCGGGGCCGCTCGTGTGGCGCGTCAATGCGGCACGGGCGCGGCCGTGGAACGCGCCCGCCGCGCCCGCGCCGCAGCCGCGCGCGACGCCGCCCGCCGCCCGCCCAGCCGATGCGCCGCCCGCCGTCCCGGCCATGGTGGCGAGCGATGCGGCGCGCGCAGCCGAGCCTTCGCCGGTCCCGAGCCGGCCCCCGGAACCTCCGTTCACCCGTGTCAGGAGAAGCGTAATGAAAGCGGATTCGGTATCAAGTGGCGGGCCGGCGATGCCAAGCGCCGGCGCACAACCCGGCGGTGTCGGCTATGTGGAGTCGGAACTCGCGCAGATCCAGTACAGCGTCGGGCGGTTCCTCGACCTGCAATGCGAGCAGCAGCTTACGCTGCGCCATTTCCTGGATTTCCAGGCGCAACTGATCGGGCTGCCCGTTCAGCATGCGCCGGAGCAGGCCGCGCGGCTGGTCTCGATGCCGATGCCGGTGCCGATGGCGGCGCCGCGCGTCGCGCCGCCGCAGGCTGGCGCCGTCGCCGGCGGCGCGGCGGTGGTGCTGAGCACGGTGCCCGTCACGCCGGTGCTGCCCGCGCAGCTGTTGGCGCAGGCGGCGAGCGTGCCCGCGCAGCCGGTCGAAACGGTCGTCGATACCGTCGTGTCCGCACCCGCACCCGCACCCGCGGCCGCGCCGGCCGGGCGCGCACCCGCGTCGAGCGGCAACGGCGGCGGCGTGCACGCAAGCCTTGCGTCGCCCGAGGCATTCAAGGCCGACCTGCTGCGCACCGTGTCGGAGCGCACCGGTTATCCGCCGGACATGCTGGATGCGGACGCGCACATGGAGGCCGACCTCGGCATCGACTCGATCAAGCGGATCGAGATCTTCAGCGGGCTCACGACCCAGTACAACCTGCTCGGGGAGCGCGACGAGGAGGCGGTCATCGAGGAGCTGTCGGGCCTCAAGACGTTGAACGAGATCATCGCGTGGTACGAGAAGCTGGTCGACGAGCAGAACGGCACCGCTCAGGGAGGAATGTCCGCAAAAAAAGCGCAGACTCCACCGTCCGCGCGCAATGAGACGGTGGAGTCCGATAACGGGACGGCACAGATCGATCCCGTTCAGCGCTATGCAGTCGAGCCGATTGCCGAACGTCTGAACGACGTGCTCGACGCGACCGAGTATCCCGCGCGGCACCCGGTGCTGCTGGTCGGCGACGACACGCCGCTGGCCGCCGCGTTCAGGCGCGCGCTCGTGCGCGGCGGCTGCCGGGTCCGCCAGGTCGTTCCGGGCGGCGTCACGCGCGTGATCGGCGACGGGCGTTACGAAGCCGACCTGTCGTCGCTGGAATCGGTGGAGCAGCTGCAGGCGCTGCTTGCCGATTCGACGGAGCCGGTCGGCGCGATCTTCAACCTGATGGGCGCGTCGGGCGGAGACGACGCGCCGGATCGCCGCCTGCACGACGGGCGCGCGTTCTTCCTGCTGCTGAAAGTGTTCGAGAAGGCGTTGAAGGCGAGCGCGCAGGACGGCGGCGGCTGGATCGTCAACGTGACGGCGTTCGACGGCCAGTTCGGCCTCAGCCGCTCGCGCGCGTTCCCGGCCGAGAGCGCGGGCGTGCTCGGCGTCGCGAAATCGGTCGCGCGGGAGTGGCCGGCGACCCGCGTGAAGTGCATCGACGTCGCGCCCGAGCTGGAGCCCGACTGGCTCGCCGCCCAGGTGCTCGCGGAGATTCGCAGCGGGCAGCCTGGCGTCGAGGTGGGCTACAACGCGCAGGGGCGATGGCGTCTCGACCTGAAGGACGACGGCGCGGTGCCGCAGGACCTGTCGAAGCTGACGCTGGACCCCGACGCGGTCGTGCTCGTCACCGGGGGCGCTTACGGCATCACGGCGGACGTGACGCGCGCGCTGGCCGAGAAGTATCGGCCGCGGCTGATCGTGGTCGGTCGCAGCGCGCTGCCCGGCGACGAGCCGGACGAGATCGTCGACATCGACGACCCCGCCGACCTGAAGCGCCACCTGATCCAGGACATGAAGCGCCGTCAGGGCAAGGTCACGCCCGCCGAGGTCGACCGCGCGCTCAACCGCATCCTCCGGGACCGCGAGATCCGCGCGAACCTGGCCGCGATGCGCGCGACGGGCGCGCAGGTCGAGTATCACAGCCTCGACGTGCGGGACCGGGCCGCGTTCGGCGGACTGCTCGACGACATCTACGCGCGCTGGGGACGCATCGACGGCGTGCTGCACGGCGCCGGCGTGATCAGCGACAAGCTGATCGCCGACAAATCGGTGGAGTCGTTCGACGCGGTGTTCGACACCAAGGTGATCCCCGCGCTGGTGCTGGAGAGCAAGCTGCGCCCCGACAGCCTGAAGTTCATCGTGTTTTTCTCGTCGGTGACGGGGCGCTTCGGCAACGTCGGGCAGTGCGACTACAGCGCGGCCAACGAAGTCCTGAACAAACTGGCGAACCGCATCTGCCATCGCTGGCCGCACGTGCACGCGGTCGCGATCAACTGGGGGCCGTGGGACGCGGGCATGGTCAGCGACGAGCTGCGCAAGCTGTACGCGGCGCGCTCGATCCGGCCGATCCCCGCCGAGCAGGGGCGGCGACATTTCCTCGAAGCGCTGGAGCGCGGCGCGAGCGGCGCACCGGAACTCGTCATTTCGTCGAGCATCCGTCAGATCGCCACGCTGCGACTCGGCCAGGAAAAAGGGGTATCCGTGAAATGAACACATTCGACAAGCCCGTTCTGACGGACTTCTGGTCCGCGCAGGTCGCGAAGCCCGTCGCGCAGCGCATCACGCTCGAAGTGAGCGCGTATGCGCTCGCGATGGGGTACTGCAAGATCAACGACATCCAGGCCCGGGACGCGAGGCGGCAGGTGGTGCGCGACCTCAAGGACAAGTTCTCGAAGTACGCCGTGTCGCCCGACCAGATCCGGCGCCGGCAGCTCGTGTTCTTTCCGCGGCTCAGGGACATCCGCTTCGTCGACGGCGAGCTGGTGCTCGCCGAACCGTCGCCGGAGATGCGGCACCTGCGGCTGCACTCGCCGGACCTGACCGACCCGAAGGGCGCGACGATCCGCGAGCGTCACGAGAGCTACCGCAAGGTCGTCAGCGGCTGCCTGGCCGAGATGTACGACGGCGTCGCGGCGGCGCCCGACGACATGATCCACGTGACGAGCACCGGCTATCTCGCGCCGAGCCCGGTCGAGCGGATGGTCTCGCAGAAGGAATGGTTCAACACGACCGTGACCCACAGCTACCACATGGGCTGCTACGGCGCGTTCCCGGCCATCCGGATGGCGCACGGCTTCCTGTCGTCGTCGCACTTCGGTGCGACGCCGCCGAAGCAGCGGGTGGACATCGTGCATACCGAGCTGCTGTCGTGTCATCACAACCTCGAGGATTCCAGCGCGGAGAACATCGTCGCGATGACGCTGTTCGGCGACGGCTTCATCAAGTATTCGGTCTGCTCCGACGAGTACGTGCGCGCGCAGGGCCTGCGCGGCCTCAGGATTCTCGCGTTCCAGGAGAACCTGCTGCCGAACTCGGCGGACGAAATGACCGAGGTGCCGTCGTCGCATCAGTTCCAGATGACGCTGACGATCCGCGTGCCGATCGTCATCAAGCAGCACGTGCGGCGCTTCGTGGTGTCGCTGCTGCAGAGCGCGGGCATGGACTTCGAGCGCGACAAGCATTCGCTGATTTTCGCGATCCACCCGGGCGGGCCGAGGATCGTCGAGCACATCCAGGACGAGCTCGGATTGCGTGACGACCACGTCGCGATCAGCAAGGAGGTCTTCCGCGACAACGGCAACATGACCTCGGCGACGATTCCGTACATCCTCAAGCGCATCGTCGAGGACAAGTCGATCGCGCCGGGCGAGCGCGTCGTGTCGATCGGCTTCGGGCCGGGATTGACCGTGACCGGCCTCGTGATGGAGAAGGTCTGATGATCAACCGCCACAACCATGCGATGCCGCTCGTCGCGCGGATGTACGAGGTGAGCGCGGCGTCCGAGCTGAGCGGGATCGAGCCCGCCGCGCAGCCGCCGGCGGCCCAGTCCGGGCCGCCGCCCGCGGCACAGGCCGGGCCGGCGCCCGGTGCGGGCGATGCGCGTGACGCCGGCGTCGCGGGCCATGCGCTGCCGTTCGTCGGCGCGGTGCTGGATTACGTGCCGGGCCAGTCGGTCAGCATCGAGCGCCGGCTCTCGCTGGCCGAGGATCTGCATCTCGCCGACCACCACTTCGTCCACGCGACGGCGGTCAAGCCGCTGTCCGCGTGCTTTCCCGTCGTGCCGATGACGGTGAGCCTCGAGATCATGGCCGAGGCCGCCGCGTGCCTCGTGCCCGGTTACGGCCTGATCGGCTTCGAGGACGTCCAGGCGGCGCGCTGGATCGCGCTGGCCGACACCGACACGATGACGGTGCGCGTGGACGCGCGTGTCAACGAAGCCGATGCGGCGGGCGCGTCGTGCCGGCTCGGCGTCGCGGTGTTCGTGCAGGGCGAATCGCATCCGGCGATCAGCGCGACGGTGCTGTTCGGCACGCACTACCGGCTCAGTCTTTCGTTCGACGCGCCGGCGCTGGACGCCGGCGCGTGCCGGTCGCTGAACGCCGCCGACGCGTACGCGGAGCGGCAGCTGTTTCACGGCCCGCGTTTTCAGGGGCTCGTCGGCACGATGCTGCTGGGCGAGTGCGATGCGGCGGTCGAGGTGCAGGTGCGATCGGCGGCCGACATGTTCCGCTCGATGCCCGATCCGCAGTTGCTGACCGATCCCGCGTTGCTCGACACGGTCGGCCAGGCGATCGCGATGTGGGCGTTGCAGCAGGGCGACGTCGCATTTCCGGTGGGCATCGGCAAGCTCGAGTTCTACCGGACCGCGCCGGCGCCCGGCACGCGCGTGCCGATGCGCGTGCACGTGACCGAGAACAAGGGCAAGACGCTGACGGCGGACGTCGAGATCCAGGACGGCGCGGGCGGTGTCTGGATGCGGATCCGGGGCTGGAAGTCGTGGCGGTTCCAGTGGGACCAGCGGCTGATGGCGTTTCGCCGGCTGCCGACCCGGCACCTGCTGAGCGATGCGGTGTCGCTGGCCGCGCTCGACGAGCACCCGGCGCCGGTGTGCCAGCGGCTGACCCGGAAGCGTCTGGCCGGGTTCGATCCGCTGTTGCTGGCCCGCCACTACCTGCACCTCGACGAGATGGCGGCGTTTGCCGACAAGCGCGGCACGCCGGCGCGCCAGATCGAGTGGTTGCTCGGCCGCATTGCCGCGAAGGACGCGGTGCGCGCGTGGGACGCGCGGCGGCGGCAGGCGCGGGAGACGCTGCATCCGGCCGCGTTCGCGATCGCCAGCGACGAGAAGGGCTGCCCCGTCGTCGCGCGCTGGCACGCCGACGGCGTGTCGCCGCCGGCGATCAGCATCGCCCATTGCGACGACGAGGCCATCGCGATCGCACACGGCAGTCCGGTCGGGATCGACATCGAACGCATTGCCGAGCACGACGTCGATTTCGTCAAGGCGATCGCGACCGAGTCGGAACGCGCGCTCGTCGCGCGCTGCGCCGGCAGCGAGCGCCAGGCATGGGTCACGCGTCTGTGGTGCGCGAAGGAAGCGCTCGGCAAGCTGATGGGAACCGGAATCGACGGCACGCCGCGGCACTACGAGGCCACCGCGATCGACACCGACGGCAGCTTCCAGATGTGCCATCGGCACAGCGGCCGGCAGGCGCGTGTCACGACGCACTGCGACGGCGACTTCATCGTCGCGATCGGCCTCGGAGAGGTGCGCGCCATGTGAAACACAAACGTCGCACACCGGAATTCACGACGTGCGGGGACGGGGTTCGTCCAACGCCCAACACATTGAGGAACCGCAAAATGTCAGCACTTGCCTCGACGCCACTCGTCGAACTGCGCCAGGTCGTCAAGCACTACCCGCTTGGGGAAGGGCAGATCACGGCGCTCAAGTCCGTCGACATCACGATTCATCCGGGCGAATTCGTCGCCATCTGGGGGCCGTCCGGCTCGGGAAAGTCGACGCTGTGCAATCTGGTCGGCCTGCTCGACACGCCGTCGTCGGGCACGCTGCTGTTCAACGGCAGGAACGCTGCGCTGCTGTCGGACGATCAGCGCAGCGAGGCGCGCAACCGGGCGATCGGATTCATCTTTCAGGGCTTCAACCTGGTGCCGGTGCTGTCGGCGCTCGAAAACGTGATGCTGCCGCTGCAGATCGGCCGGCACGGGCCCGGTTCGGCGCGCGAGATGGCGTTCACGCGGCTGAACGAAGTCGGTCTCGCGAGCCACGCGTCGCACCGGCCGGCGAAGCTGTCGGGCGGCCAGCAGCAGCGCGTGGCGATCGCGCGCGCGCTGATCACGCGCCCCGCGCTCGTCGTCGCGGACGAGCCGACCGCCAATCTCGACTCGGAGAACGCGCACCGGATCATCGACCTGATGCGCCAGATCAGCAAGCGGGAAGGGACGACCTTCATCTTCTCCACGCACGACGAGCGGCTGCTCGATCGCGTCGACCGCCGCATCATGATGCGCGACGGCGCGATCGTCGAGGACCGGCGCGTCGGCGCGGAAAAACGTTCGACAACGGGGGTGCAGTCATGATGACCTGGATCAAGCTCGCGCTCAGGAACCTGTTCCGCAACGGCAGGCGCTCGCTGTTCACGATCCTCGCGATCGGCGTGGGATTCCTCGCGGTCAATACGCTCGGCGGATTCACGCGCTACATCTTCACGAGCCTGAAGGACAGCTACATCTATGCGGAAGCGAACGGCCACCTGACGGTGTTCAAGTCGGGCTTTCTCGACCACGGCAAGCTGGAGCCGACGAAGTACCTGTTGAGCGACGGCGACGTGGCGGCGATGCGGAAGATTCTCGCGCGGCATCCCGAGGTGGTCGTCGTGACACCGCAGCTGCAGATATCGGGCCTGCTCAGCAACGGCAAGGTGTCGACGATCTTCATCGCGCCGGGTCGGGTGCCGTCGGACATCCAGGCGATCGCGAGCCATGCGGTCGGCGTGATGGGGAAGGCGAAGCTGTACGACGGCGCGCCGCTGTCCGACCAGCTCAGTTACGGCATCGGCGTCGCGCACGGCCTCGCGAAGCAGCTGAACCTGAAGCTCGGTTCGAGCGCGGTCGCCATGTCGCCGACCATCTCCGGCCAGATCAACGCGCTCGACGCCCAGCTCGTGCAACTGATCGATGCGCCCGACGAAGCGCTCGACGGCACGTTCGCGGCCGTGCCGCTGAAGTTCGCGCAGGACCTGTACGACACGACGAGCGTCGATCGCCTGACGGTGCTGCTCAGGAACGACGACGCGACCGTTGCGATGCGCGAGACGCTGGCCGGCGAGTTCGCGGAGGCCGGGCTGAGCGTGGACGTGCGGACGTGGAACGACCTGTCGCCGTTCTACACGAAGGTGAAGAAGATGTTCAACGTGATCTTCTTCATCACGTTCCTGATCGTATTCACGATCGTCGTGATGAGCATCGTCAACACGATCTCGATGGCCATCATGGAGCGCACCCGCGAGATCGGCACGCTGCGCGCGCTCGGCGTGAAGCGCCAGGGGATCGTCGGGCTGTTCGCGCTCGAAAGCCTGATGCTGGGCGCGTTCGGCGCCGTGCTCGGGGTCGTCCTGAACCTGGCCGTGCTCGGCGCGGTCGGCTACTTCCAGCCGACCTGGGTGCCGCCGCAGGTGAGCCGGCAGATCCCGCTGCAGATCTATCTCGTGCCGGACTACTGGCTGTACAGCGTGCTGCTGCTGCTGTGCCTGTCGCTGCTGTCGGCGCTGCTGCCGGCGCGCAAGGCGGCGCGGATGGTGATCGTCGGCGCGCTGGCGTATGCGTGACCGCACTTCGGGGAGACAGACATGAAGCGACTTCGCTACATCGTGCCCATCCTGACGGGGCTGTTCGTGAGCACCAGCGCGCCGGCCTCGCTGAGCACGCGGGACATCCTGAAAGCGGCCGACGAGGCGCGCGGCAACGTCGCGGGCGTCGCGTGGCAGGTGACGATCGAATCGACCGAGAACGAGCAGGTGATGGATACGATGGTGTACGACATCAAGGCGCGCGGCTTCGACGTGTCCGGCATGAGTCTCGCGCCGCCGAAATACAAGGGCGAGAAACTGCTGATGCTCAACACCGCGATGTGGTTCTACAAGCCCGGGCTCAGCAAGCCGGTGCCGATCTCGCAGCGGCAGAAGCTGCTCGGCGATGCGGCCTACGGCGACATCGCGGCGACGAATTACGCAGACAACTACGAGGCCGCGCAGCTTCCCGACGACGACGTAAGCGGTGAGGATTGCTATGTGTTCGACTTGAAGGCGAAGAACGACAAGACCACCTACGACCGGATCAAATACTGGGTGTCGAAGAAGCGCCTCGTGGGCATCAAGGCGAAGTATTACACCGTGTCGGGCAAGGAGTTCAAGTCGTCGACGATGAACTACGACAACGTCGTGCGGGTGTCGGGCGCGAGCAGGCCGTTCATCTCGAAGATCACGCTGCGCGGCGAGCTGATGAACGGCTCGATCACCTATCTGAGCCTGCGCAATCCGCGCGTCGAGCCGTTGCCGGACTACGTGTTCGACCTGAATCTGTTCATGCGATAGCGATAGCGATAACGCCAACGATAGCGGGAGCGAGAGCGGAGTTGCTGCATCGGACCGAAGCGGCCGATATCGGGGTGTCGCGGCTGCCGGTGCGGTGACGGAGTGAGACAACGCTGATGCGGAGAAGAGATGAACACGCCAATTGCAATTGTGGGAATGGCATGTCGCCTGCCGGGCGGCGTGCGTCATCCGGATGAACTCTGGGAGTTGCTGGTCGAGGAAAGGGATGCGGTCACAGAGGTTCCGCCGGAGCGCTTCGGTACCGAGTTTTACCGGCATCCCGCGAAGCGCGAGCCCGGCAAGAGCTACACGTTCGCCGCCGGCGTGATCGGCGACGTCATGGAATTCGACGCCGCGTTCTTCGGCATCTCGCCGCGTGAAGCGGCGCAGATGGACCCGCAGCAGCGCCTGCTGCTCGAACTGGCGTGGGAAACGTTCGAGAATGCGGGGCGCCGGCCCGCCGACATGACCGGCAGCAACTGCGCGGTGTTCATCGGCGTATCGAGCAAGGACTACGGCGACCGCAACACCGACGACCTGAGCATCATCGATGCGTATTCGGCGACCGGCAACACGATCAGCATCGTGTCGAACCGGATCTCCTACCTGTTCGACCTGCGCGGGCCGAGCATGTCGATCGACACGGCCTGCTCGTCGTCGCTGGTGGCCGTCCACCAGGCATGCATGTCGATCGGCGCGGGCGAAGCCGACGCCGCGCTCGCGGGCGGCGTGAACCTGCTGCTCCATCCGTATCCGTTCATCGGCTTCTCGAAGGCGTCGATGCTGTCGCCGACGGGCCGCTGCCGCGCGTTCGACGCGTCGGGCGACGGCTACGTGCGATCCGAGGGCGGCGCGCTCGTGCTGCTGAAGCGTCTCGACAAGGCGATCGCCGACGGCGACACGATCCATGCGGTGATCGTCTCGTCGGGCGTGAACTCGGACGGCCATTCGCAAGGCGGGATCAACGTGCCGGCGTCGGCGACGCAGGCGGCGCTGCTGGAGCAGGTCTGCGCGCGCGGCGGCGTGGACCCGCGCGACATCAGCTATGTCGAGGCGCACGGCACCGGCACGGCGGTCGGCGATCCGACCGAAGCCCGCGCGCTGAGCGAGGTGCTCGGCCGCGGGCGCGATCCTGGCCACCCGCTGATGATCGGCTCGGTGAAAAGCAACCTCGGGCACCTCGAGCCGGCCTCCGGCATGGCCGGCCTGCTGAAGGCCGTGCTGTGCCTGAAGCACCGGGCAGTGCCGGCGACGATCCATTTCCGCACGCCCAATCCGAACATCGACTTCGACGGCGGCGGGCTGCGGGTCGTCGACCGGTATACGCCGCTTTCCGGCAGCGGGCATCCGCTGACGGTCGGCGTCAATTCGTTCGGGTTCGGCGGGACCAACGCGCACGTGCTGCTGCGCGAAGCCGACGCCGGGCCGGATGCCGCGCCACGCGCGCCGTTGGCGCCGGAGCATGCCGGCTTGCCGCCGCTCATGCTCGGCGCACGCTCGCCGAAGGCGCTCCACGCGCTTGCCGGCGCGTACAAGGCGCGTGTCGAGGCGGGCGAGTCGTGGGCCGCGCTCGCGGCCGGCGCCGCGCACCGGCGTGAGTGGCTGGCCCATCGCGCGGTCGTCGGCCCAGCCAGCGTCGACGAGGGCATCGACGCGCTCGACGCGCTGTCGCGGGGCGAAGGCGCGCCATCGGTCGTCACCGGCGAGGTGCCCGACGGCGGCGGAAAGCTCGCGCTCGTGTTCTCGGGCAACGGCGCGCAATGGGCGGGGATGGGGCAGCGCCTGTTCGAAGAGGACGTGCATTTCCGCGCGGCGCTGACCGAGCTCGACGTGCTGTGGCGGGCAGACGGCAGCCCGTCGCTCGTCGAACAGCTGCGCGGCGGCGTGACGGCCGAGCATCTGGCGGCGACCGAGTACGCGCAGCCGCTTCTTTTCGCCGTTCAATTCGGCGTGCTGAGCGTGCTGCTGCAGCGCGGCCTGCAATTCGACGCCTGCTTCGGTCACAGCGTCGGCGAGATCGCCGCGGCATGGGCGGCCGGCGCATTGACGCTCGACCAGGCGATCCACGTGATCAAGGTCCGCAGCGGCGCCCAGGCGCAAACCCGCGGCACCGGCAAGATGGCGGCGGTGGGGCTCGACGAGGCGGCGGCCCGTCAATTGATCGACACGCTCGGGCTCGGGGGCGAACTCGTCATCGCCGGGGTCAACAGCCCGCAGTCCGTCACGCTCGCCGGCGCGCCGCAGGCGCTCGACGCGGTGCAGGCGGTGATGCTCGAGCGCGGGCAGTTCTTCCAGATCCTCGATCTCGACTATGCGTTCCACAGCGACCGGATGGACCCGATCCGTGCGCTCGTCTTCGACGGTCTCGACGATCTTCGCCCGCACGAGTCGCAGTGCCTGTTCGCATCGTCGGTGACGGGCAGCCTGCTGTCCGGGCAGGCGCTGGACGCGGCGTACTGGTGGCGCAACATTCGCGAGCCGGTGCGCTTTGCCGATGCGACGCGCGCGTTGCTCGACGCCGGCGTGCGGATCTTTCTGGAGATCGGCCCGCATCCGATCCTGCGCACCTATCTCACGCAGACGATCGACGACGCGAAGGTCGGCGGGCGATCGCTGCCGACGCTGATCCGCAATCAGGACGGCGCGGCGGAACTCGCCCGCGCGCTGTACGCGGCGCTCGCCAACGGCGCGCGCGTCGATCTGGCGGCGCTCGTGCCGGCCGAGCCGGACGGCGCGCACGCGGCGTTGCCGAATTATCCGTGGCAGCGCGAGCGGCACGAAGTGGAACAGACCTCGGAGGGATACCGCCTGATTCATCGCCGCCGCGCGCACCCGTTGCTCGGCTATCGGCTGAAGGACCACGCGGCGGCCTGGGAAAACCAGATCGATCCGGTCAGCATGCCGATGCTCGCCGACCACGTCGTCGACGGAGGCATCACGTTCCCTGGCGCGGGCTACGCGGAAATGGCGATCGCCGCCGCGCAGATCCATTTCGGCACGCCTGCCTGCGGGATCGAGAACCTCGAGATCCGCGCGCCGGTCGTGTTTCAGCCGCAGCAGTCGAAGCTGTTCCGCCTGACGATCGACACGCAGACCTCCGGCTTCGTCATCGAGACGCGCGGCCGCCTGTCGGACGAACCGTGGACGGTCAACGTCACGGGACGCCTGTTCCGGATCGGCGCTACGCCGGCCGTGCCGCTGGTGCCGGCTGAAACGCTGGCCGGTTTCGACACGCAGCCGCCGCTTGATGCGGCATCGCTCTACGATGCCGCGGCGGCGATCGGGCTCGGTTACGGGGACACCTTCCGTTGGGTGACGTCGCTGCGCCTGCTGCCGGGCGCGGTGCTCGCCGAGCTGGAGATGCCTGCGGCGCTGGCGGGCACGTTGCCGGATTACGCGCTGCACCCGGCCGCGATGGACAGCGGTTTTCATCCGCTGTTTGCGCTGCTCGCGGAAGAGGCGTGGGCCGGGGCGGCGTCTGCGGCCTACGTGCCGGTGCAGATGGGCCGCATCGCGTTCTTCGGCGGCGATCCGGTGCGGCGCGTGCTGGTGCGGATCGTGCGGCGCAGCCCGCATTCGCTCGTCGCGTCGTTCACTTACATGGACAGCGACGCGAAGGTCGTTGCGACGATCGACGCGTGCCGCTTCCGGCGCGTCGATTTCACCGGCCGTCACAAGGCGGAGCCCGGCCGCTATACGTTCACCGCGCTGGCCCGGCCGTATGACGAAGATCTCAGCGCGGCGGGCCTGCCCGATCCCGCGCGGCTCGTCGAGGCGTCCTGCGCCGCGGTGTCGGCGCAGGAAGACGCGCAACAGCGCGCGACCCACCTGACGCAGGTCATGCCGCTGTTCGACGTGCTGGCCGCGAGCTTCGCGCTGCGCGCGGTCGAGGCGATCGGCGCGATCGGCGCCGCGCCGCCGCCGGCCACGCACAACCGCGCGCTGTTCGAGCGGCTCGTCGCAATGCTCGTCGAGGACGGCGTGCTGGCGGTCGTCGACGGTCGGCTCGAGCGGGGTGAGGAAACGCTGCCGTCGATCGAGGATCTGTGGCGCGGGCTGCTCGCGCTGTCGCCCGCGCACGTCGCGGAACTGACGTTGCTCGCGCACTGCGGCGCGGCGCTGCCCGCCGTGCTGGCGGGCGAGACGGCCGCGGACGCGGTGCTGCCGCACGGGCATGGCGATCTGGTCGACCACCTGCACGATGCGTCGCCGAGCGGGGCGCACGCGAACGCCGTGGCGCGTGCGTGCGTCGAAGCCGCGGTCGACGCGTGGCGCGACGACCGGACGCTGACGGTGCTCGAAGTCGTCACGCCGGGCACGGGGCTCTTTCAGCCGCTCGCGCCGCAGGTGCAGGCGCGGTGCGATTACGCGGTCGCCGGCAGCGCGGAGCAGCTCGCGTCGGTCGACGCCGCCGTGTATCCGCTGATACGCACCGTCGAGCTGGATACCACCGACGGATTCGCGCTCGCGACCGAGGCGGGCCGTCCCGCGCGCTACGACGTGGTGGTCGTCAGGAACATGCTGCGCGCCGGCGGCGAAGCGGCACGGCTGTTGCAGGCTGCCCGCGCATGGCTGGCGCCCGGCGGCATCCTGCTCGCTGTCGAAAGCCAGCCGAGCCGCTTTTCGGACATCGTGTTCGGCCTCGACGCCGACGCGTGGGCGCACGAACGCTGCGGATTGCTCGAGGCGGGCGCGATCGAGACGCTGCTGAACGCAGAGGGGTTTGACCATGTTGTGCTTCATTCCGAGACTGACCTCGAGATCGAGGGGACGCCGGTCGTCATCGCGGCACGGCGGCACGAGGGCGATGCACCTGCGGCACGTGTCGATGCCGAACCGGCGTGGTGGCACGTGGTCGCTGGCGGGGCCGCACAGCGCGCATTGGCGGACGACCTCGCCGGCGCATTGCAGGCCAAGAACCAGGCCGTGACGTGTGGTGAACACGCGGCGCTCGCGGACGAATGGGCGGCGCTCGAGCAGGCGGCCGGCAATCGTGCGCGCCATGTCGTGTTCGTCGCGGCGTCGGCAGACGGCGTGCCGCCCGGCGCGGACGGCGCGGCGATGATGGACGCGCAGGAAAGCACGGCGATCGCGCTCGCCCAGCTGGCCCGCGCGCTCGTGCAACTGCCGCGGCAGGGGGATCTCTGCCTGTGGATCGTGACGAGCGGCGGCGCGCCATTGGCCGCCGGGCCGGACGGCGTGGCGGCGCGGCCTGAGCAGGCGACGCTGTGGGGATTCGCGCGGGTCCTGATGAACGAGCATTCCGAGCTGCATTGCCGGCTGGTCGACATCGAGCCGGGCTGCGCCGCGCCCCCCGCGCGGCTCGTGCGCGAGCTGCTGTCGCAGCAGAGCGGGGACGAGACGCTGCTCGCGTCGGGCGGCCGCTACGTCACGCGCATGGCGCCCGCCGCGCTGCGGGACCTGCGCGGCGAGTGGCGCGCTGCGTCCGCTTCGGCGCGGCCGGCGTATCTGGGCTTCGAGGCGCCGGGGTCGCTGCGGAACCTGCGCTGGTTCCCGCTGCCGGAGTGCGACCTCGGCGCGGATGAGGTGGAGATCGAGCCGGTTGCCGCCGGCCTCAATTTCCGCGACGTGATGTATGCGATGGGGCTGCTGTCGGACGAGGCAGTCGAGAACGGCTTTGCCGGGCCGACCGTCGGCATGGAAGTGTCCGGCCGGATCGTGCGCGCGGGGCGCGACGTCGCCGGCTTCAAGGTGGGCGACGCGGTGCTGGGCTTCGCGCCGGCCTGCTTCGCGTCGCGCGTCAGGACACGCGTCAGCGCGATCGCGCTGAAGCCGGAGCGGCTGAGCTTCGACGAGGGCGCGACGATTCCGACCACGTTCTTCACCGTCTATTACGCGCTTCACCGGCTCGCGCAGCTGCGCGCCGGCGAGCGCGTGCTGGTGCACGGAGCGGCGGGCGGCGTCGGCATCGCGGCCGTCCAGCTCGCGAAGCATCTCGGCGCGGAAGTGTTCGCGACCGCGGGCAGCCGCGAGAAGCGCGAATTCGTGCGGCTGCTGGGGGCGGACCACGTGTTCGACTCGCGCAGCCTTGCGTTCGCGGACGAGATCCTGGCGAGCACGGAAGGGCGCGGCGTCGACGTCGTGCTCAACTCGCTCGCGGGCGAGGCGATGGTGCGCAGCATCGACGTTCTGCGTCCGTTCGGGCGCTTCCTCGAGCTGGGCAAGCGGGACTTCTACGAGAACACGCGCATCGGCCTGCGTCCGTTCCGCAACAACATCAGTTACTTCGGCATCGATGCCGACCAGTTGATGCGCGAGTCGCCCGAGCTGACCTCGCAGCTCTTCAACGAGGTGCTGGACCTGATCGCCGACGGCACGCTGCACGCGCTGCCGTATCGGGTCTTTCCCGCCGAGCGTGCGGAGGACGCGTTCCGCTACATGCAGCAGGCCCGGCAGATCGGCAAGATCCTGCTGAGTTTCCGCGGCGGTGTTCCCGCGCCGCAGGCGGCGCCGGGCGGCACGCTGCAGCTCGAGCCGCGCGCGACCTACCTGGTGGTCGGCGGCACCAGCGGCCTCGGCTTTGCGACCGCCGCGTGGCTGGTCGAGAAGGGCGCGCGGCACGTCGTGCTCGCGAGCCGGTCGGCGACGCTCGCGCCGGAACTGGCCGCGCAGGCGCGGCGCTGGACCGAGGCGATGGGCGTGACGCTCACGCTGTCGTCGTGCGACGTCACCGACGCCGCGGCAGTCGCGCGGCTCGTCGAGAAGATCGACGGCGCGAGCACGCCGCTCAAGGGCGTCGTGCATTCGGCGCTGTCGATCGCCGACGGCCTGATCGCGAACCTCGACGATGCGCGCATGCGCGGCGTGATGGCGCCGAAGGTGGCCGGCGCGTGGAACCTGCATCGGGCCACTGCGGGCCGCGCGCTGGATTTCTTCGTCGTGTACTCGTCTGCCACGACGTTCCTCGGCAATCCGGGGCAGTCGAACTACGTCGCCGCGAACGCGTTCCTCGAATCGCTCGTGCGGCTGCGCCGCGCATCGGGGCTGCCGGCCTGCTTCATGGCGTGGGGGCCGATCGACGACGTCGGCTTCCTCGCACGCAACCGCCAGACGCGCGATGCGCTCGAGGCGCGCATCGGCGGCCGCTCGATCACGTCGCGCGAGGCGATGTCGGCGCTGGAGCGCGTGCTGCTCGCGGGCGCGGCCGGCGAAGCCGTCGCGTGGCTCGACTGGGACGCGATCGCGAAGGTGATCCCGTCCGCGCGTTCGGAGCGGTATGTCGAGATGCGCGGCCGCGATCAGCGCGATGCGCAGCGGGCCGAGGGCGGGAGCCTGCGCGAAGACATCCTGGGGCTGGCGCCGGACGACGCCCAGGCGGTCGTCGCCGAGGCGCTTCGCGCCGAAGTCGCGCGGATCCTGAACATGACGGCGGCGAAGATCGATCCGGACCGCTCCGTGCTCGAGCTCGGGATGGACTCGCTGATGGGCATGGAGCTGCGCATGGCGGTCGAGGAATGCTTCCAGGTCAAGCTGTCCGTGATGATGCTCGCGCAGGGCGCGACCGTGAATTCGATCGCGCGCAGGATCGTCGAGCTGATCCAGGCGGATGCCCGGCCCGAGCGTCCGGACGCCGAACTGGAGGAGCAGGTGGCCGCGCTGGCGGCCGCGCACGCGGTCGAGCTGACGGACGCCGATATCAGGGAGACCGCGGACGGCGCGCGGCAGGCGGCGCTCAACGAGGAGGGCGGCCGTTGACGCGCGCGGCGGGTGACGTGCGACAACGGATGCGGCGGCGGTGTCGCGAGGCCGGCCGGCGCGCGGCGCCGCCGGCCCGGCTCGCGCCGGCGCGCCGGCATGGCTAACGGGCAGGAGATCGGAGGACGATATGGGATTGGGTCAGCAACTCAGGCAGCAGCTCGCCGCGAAGGCGCTCAAGCGTCAACTCGACCGGGTGAGCAACGACGTCGGCGGCGTGGTGCCGGCCGTGTACGAAGCGCCCGGTTCGCCGGCGCCGGGCGGGCGCGCGCCCGCGCCCGGCGCGGCCGATCTGGCGGCGATGTGCCGTTTCGACACGATGCCGGGTTATCAGCAGGTGGCGATCCTGAGGCAAATGCGCGAGCAGCTGCGCATCGCGTCGCCGTTCTTTCGCGTGCATGACGGCGTTGCCGGCGCGACGACGCAGATCGGCGACAAGACCTACGTGAATTTCGCGAACTACAACTATCTCGGCTTCTCGGGATCGGCCGACGTGTCGGCGCGCGCGAAGGCCGCGATCGACCAGTTCGGCACGTCCGCGTCGGCGAGCCGCATGGTGGCCGGCGAGCGGCCGGTTCATGCCGCGCTGGAGCGCGCGCTGGCGGCGCTCTACGACGTCGACGACTGTGTCGCGTTCGTGAGCGGCCATGCGACGAACGTGACGGTCATTGGCGCGTTGTTCGGCCCGTCGGACCTCGTCGTACACGACGCGCTCGCGCACAACAGCGTCGTGCAGGGCGCGCAGTTGAGCGGTGCGAAGCGGCTGACCTTTCCGCACAACGACTGGCAGGCGCTCGACGAACTGCTCGCGCGCGTGCGGGGCGACTACCGGCGCGTGCTGATCGCGATCGAAGGGCTGTACAGCATGGACGGCGACTACCCGCAGCTCGACCGTTTCATCGAGATCAAGCGCCGGCACGCGGCGTTCCTGATGGTGGACGAGGCGCATTCGCTGGGCGTGCTCGGCGAGACCGGCCGCGGCGTGCGCGAGCATTTCGGGATCGACGGGCGCGACGTCGACATCTGGATGGGCACGCTGAGCAAGACGCTCGGCGGGTGCGGCGGCTTCATCGCGGGCGAGCAGGCGCTGATCGACATCCTGCGCCATCTCGCGCCCGGCTTCCTGTACAGCGTCGGGCTCGCGCCGGCGCTCGCCGCCGCGTCGCTCGCGTCGATCGAGGGCATGCTGGCCGAGCCGCAGCGCGTCGCGCAGCTGCGCGAGCGCGGCCGCCAGTTCCTCGACGAGGCAGCCGGCATCGGCCTGAACACGGGTACGAGCGCCGGATATGCGGTGATCCCGGTGATCACCGGAAGCTCGCGCAAGGCCGTCGAGTGGTCGAACGCGCTCTTCGAGCGCGGGATCAACGTGCAGCCGATCTTCTATCCCGCCGTCGAGGAGAAGCTGGCGAGGCTGCGCTTCTTCATCTGCTCGACGCACACGTCCGATCATGTCCATGCCGCGATCGACGCGCTCGCCCGCGTCGCGGCCGGCAAGCCATGAAACGGCCAGCGGCGCGCCGCGCCGCGTGACAACAACCATCGGGAGCTCGACATGCTGGTTGCCGCTCGTTCATACACCGACCATGCCGCCGAAATCGACGATCTGTGCGGCACGCTTTTCGATCGCTGGTGCAAGCTGCGCAGCGTCATTCCGCTCGCGCACCTGATGCGCGGCTGGCCGCTCGCGATGGGCTCGAGCGGCACGCTGCGGCAACTGTCGGGCGCGCTGCAGAACCTGATCGACTGGCACGCGGAATCGCTGGACGGCATCGATCTGCGCCTCATCCACGCAGTCCTCGAGCTGGTCGGCGAGGCAACGCAATGACCGCCGCCGATTGACGCCAGGGGGCCGCACAGTGTGCATCCGTTTCGTGCGTGCGCGGCCCGGTCCGGACTACGTGTCGCCGCTGATGTCCGGGCCGTGCGATTCGCGCCCGGCCGACGAGATCCGTCCGAGCTGGAATATCGCGCCGGGCACCGTTCAACCGGTCATCTATCCGGCCGGCGTCACGCGTTGCGTGCGCTGGGGCTATCGCGGACGGCGGAGCGCGGGCAAGCGGCTGCGGACGATCATGGATGCCGCGGTGGGCGGCGCGGCCGGATCGATGTGGGCGCCGTGCTGGCGCGAGGGCCGCGTGATCGTGCCTTGCGACGGCTGGTTCGAATGGCTGCCGCAGGCGGACGGCAGCCAGCCTTACTTCATCCGGCGTCTCGATGCCGAGCCGCTGTTCATGGCCGCCGTGACGACGCTGTGCGCGGACGACGATGTGCGCGACGACGACGGCTTCATGATCGTCGTCGCGCCAGCCGGCAACGGCGTCGTCGACCGGCATGCGCGCCGGCCGGTCGTGTTTGCTGCGCCGGACGCGCGCGCGTGGATCGACGCGCATACGACGCCCGAGCAGGCGAGCCGTCTCGTGCATCGAGGCGCGCTGCCGGCGGACGCGTTCCTCTGGTTTCCGGTCAGCCGGGCGGTGAATCGCGCCGGCACGCAGGATGGACCGGCGCTGATCGCGCGTGCGGCATCGCGCATCTAGCGCGTCGCGGAATCGGCCGCAGCTTCATCGCCGGTCGCGATCATGGCGATCTGCCCGTCGCGGACGATCTCGGCGAGCGGCATTGGCCGGCCGAGCAGGAAGCCCTGGGCTTCATCGCATCCTTCTTCCGCGAGCAGCGCGAGCTGATCCGGCGTCTCGATCCCTTCGGCCAGGATCGGAATCCCCAGGCTCTTGCCGAGCGCGAGCACCGCGCGGACGATCGCGCGATCCCGCGGGCTGGTCGCCGCCCGGGTCACGAACGACTGGTCGAGCTTGATCTTGTCGAACGGGAACGCGCGCAGGATGTCGAGCGACGAATAACCGGTGCCGAAATCGTCCAGCGCGACGCTCACGCCCAGCGCCTTGATCTGCTGCAGCGTATGCAGCGCCCGCTCGCGGTCCGCGAAGATCGTCGACTCCGTCAGCTCCAGTTGCAGGCGCCGGGCAGGCAGGCCGGTCTCGTCGAGCACGTCGGCGACGAGCTGAGTCAGGTCGACGTGCATGAACTGCACGGCCGACACGTTGACCGCGACCGTGTACGGCGGCTGCCAGGACGCGGCCGTCCGGCACGCGTCGCGCAGCACCCATTCGCCGATCGTCAGGATCAGGCCGTTTTCCTCGGCGAGCGGGATGAACCCGGATGGCGGAATGAGCCCGAGCGTCGGGTGCCGCCAGCGCAGCAGGGCCTCGAAGCCGCGAATCTCGCCGGTCGACAGCGATGTCTGCACCTGGTAGTGGAGGCTCAACTGGTTGCCGGCGAGCGCATCGCGCAGGTCGGCGGCCAGGCTGCGCCGAGCCCGCACCCGTTCGTCCATCGACGGCTCGTAGAAGCAGACGGCGCGTGTCATGCTGCCCTTGGCGCGGTACATGGCCAGGTCCGCGTTGTTGATGAGCGCCGCCTTGTCCGGTGCGTCGTCGGGGTAGATCGACACGCCGAAACTCGCGCCCGGCGCGACATCGTATTCGTCCAGCCGCACCGGCTTGTGAAGCGCGGTTTCGAGGCGGGACAGGAAATCCGGCAGGTCCGCGCCGTCCTCCATGCGGCAGATCGCCGCGAATTCGTCGCCGCCGACGCGCGCGACGAATTCGTTGGTCTCGAGCAGGTTCGTCATGCGCCGCGCGAGCACGCGGAGCACCTCATCGCCGCTATGGTGGCCGCGCAGGTCGTTGATTTCCTTGAATCGGTTCAGGTCGATCCCGATCAGCGCAAGCTGCCGGCCCCGCTGACGGGCGAGCGCGATTTCGTGGTCCAGGCGTTCGTTGAAGCTGCTCCGGTTCGGCAGGCCCGTCAGCATGTCGCTCAGCGCCATCCGGCGCAGGTGTTCGAGCGATTCGGCCCGCACGTTGCTGTCGATCAGGTAGCTCAGGAGCCCCGTGCAGACGATCACGAGCGACATGCCGGCAATCGCGAGCGCGAGCGTGTGCAGCGCGTCGGCGTCGGAAAACGCGCTGCCGACGTTCACGGGCGTGACGCTCAAGGCCGTCATGCCGGTGAAGTGAAGCGAGAGGATCGCGGCGGCGAGCGTGCCGGCCATGTGGTTGACTGCCTGCGGGTCCGGCCGCATCGCAAGGTGCAGCGCGACGGCCGACAGCGCGATGGACAGCAGGATCGATGCGCAGAGGTAGCCGATGTCCCAGGACACGATGCCCTGCAGCCGCCACGCGATCATGCCGGTGTAGTGCATCAGGGCAATCGACACGCCGACGATCGCGCCGCCCAGCGCCGGCGTGAAACGCGTGAGGCGGGTGCCCGCCAGGATGAAGCCGATGGTGCTGCCGCCGACCGCGATGAGCAGCGAGACGATCGTCAGGGCGGCGTTGAAGCCGATCGGCACATCCGCCTTGAAACCGAGTATCGCGACGAAGTGCGTGCACCAGATCGCCACGCCGGCCGAGATGGCCGCGAGGACGTGCCAGCCGATCTTCTGCGCGCCGGTCGTGTTGGCGGTGCGCAGGAACAGCCGTGCCGTGACCCACGAGCCCGCGCCGCACAGCAGCGCCGCGAGAATCACCAGCCAGATATTGTGCCTATGAACGATGCACCCTAGTACTGTCATCACGACAACGTGCCCTTTCGCATGGTTTCGTCGACCTGTGGCCCGATTGGCCTGCGCAATGCATTGCCTGCGTCACGGGCGATGAATTTTCTTGACTGCTTTCGCTGATTGTTTTTTCAGACCTTTTCAAATCATCCCGTCAGGGGATCGGGTCGTTGTGCGCGGCGAGGGCAGGGAACTTAACCCATCAATGGGCAATGCAAACGCTTCTAAACAATATTTAACGAATTCGCGGGCTGCGCTTTGAATGACAGGCGTGACATCGCATGTCATATGCGGGTGCAACGCAATGTTTCACGAATAACCCTAATTCGAGTGTGCTTATTTGCCGAAAACCTGATTGGGCAGGTGTACGTGCCCGCAACCTCAAGGAGAAGTTCATGAACGTCGGTTCTGTCGGCAGTAACCCGGTGACGCAGCAAGTCCATTCCGCGCAAGCCAAGGTGGCGCAGCGCGGCTCGTCCCCGGAAGCGCGTGAAGTGGGTCCGGACGTTGACGGCGACGGCGACGATGCCGGCGCAAAGGCGGTCAAGGCCACCGCGCAGCAACCGGCAGCGGCGACCGTCAACGCCAGCGGCCAGAAAGTGGGATCCGTCATCAACGTGACGGCCTGAGCCCGTCACGAACCTCGCCCGCTTTGCAAGCGGGCGTCTTTGTCCGGACGGCACGCGCTGCTCGGTACCGGGCATGGGCGGGCGCCGTTCGTTGTCGTTCGGATTCGGTCGCGTGACGGCAAGCGCGGGGCGGTGAGCGCCCGAGCGGAAGGTGCCGCGTCTTTCATGGCTCGCGGCGGGGCCGTTGGCTGTCCGACCGCCACGACGCCCGGACGCCGGACGTCATCGGGGCGAGGCGACGCGCTGCCAACGTTACAGCGGGATGCTTCAGCGAGGCGCGGTCACTTCAATGCCGCCTCGGGCGCCGAAGCGATCGCTTCGGCCGCGATGCAGACGCGGTTTCTTCCCAGGGATTTGGCTTCATACACCGCCAGATCCGCCACCCGGATCAGCGCGTCCCCGCCGTGGACGGCAGGATGGGCAGACGATGAAACGCCGATGCTGACCGTGACGTAGCCGAAGCGGCTTTTCACATGCGCGACATGCATGTCACGGATGCCTTGCCGAATCTTCTCCGCGACCATTGCGGCGCCGTCGACGGCGGTCTCCGGGAGAATCACGACGAACTCCTCGCCGCCGTAACGTGCCACATGATCGGACGGGCGGGCAACGCATGCGGAGATGCAACATGCGACCGCCTTCAATGCCCGATCGCCGGACTGGTGGCCGTAATGATCGTTATAGGACTTGAAGTGGTCGATGTCGATGAAGAGCAGTGACAGAGGCCTTCCCGTGCGCTGCGTGTTCGCCCATTCCTGACTCAATACCTCGTCGAACGCGCCGCGGTTCTCGAGCCCGGTCAGCGCATCCCGACGGGCCAGTCTCTGCAGGTCGCATTCGGCGCGCTGGCGTCGGCGAAGCTCGCGAGCCAGCAACAGTGTGCCAGCCCAGATGACCACGGAGAACAGCACCATGAACCCGGTCAGCCATTCGGCGCGGGTACGCCAGCCGGCGAAAACGACGTTCCAGGCCGGGCCCGCGGCAACGACGAACGGCAATCCCGGGAGGCGCCTGTAGACATACAGCCGATGCACGCCATCGATGCGCGAGATTCCGGAGACGGCGTCGGACGGGCTGTGCGACAGGCCGGAAAAAACAGCGGAACCCTGAAGATTTTTTCCGACGGCGTCACGGTTATACGGAAGTCGCGCGATCAGCGTGCCATCGGTTGCCATGACGAAGATGGTCTCGTCGCGCCCTACCGAGAGCCCGTCAAACAAGTGATTGAAATAATCGATGCTCAATCGCCCGACGACAACGCCAGTCAACGACCCGTCCGGTCCATTAATACGGCGGCTCAGTGCGATGACTTTCTCGTGCGGCGGAAATTCGGACGGATACGGCAAACTGATATACAAGCCGGAATCGATTTTTTCCTTGTGGATCCGAAAAAAAGGCAATTCGGACCAGTCCACTCTATCCGCCGGGGCGCTGCCGGAATTCACCAGGAGTTTCCCGTTGGCATCCAGCACGGAAATCGGGCCGAGATATTTGGCCGATGCAGCGCGGTCGAAGAGCACCGGGTCTCGCAGATCGGCGGGCAATGACATGACGCGCGGATTGGTGGCGCCTTGGGCCGCGGCGCTCAGTGACAGATCGTAAAGCTCGATGCTTCGCAGAATGTCGCGCTCGAGCGCGGTCTCCAGCTGGCGAGCGTTTTGCACTTCGTTGTTGTAGGCGTCTTCCCGAGCCGCGAGCAGCATCGCGGCAAAGAACACGCACGTGCACAGCCACAGCAACCCCGCGCAACCGATGACCCCAATGGGCGTCAGAACCATGGACGCCGCCGCCCGTATGCTGCGGCTTGCGAACTTCAAATGTCGGGACATCGCTTTCTTTGTGAGCTGCCAGGTGGGGCCGAAGCGGGTGCAAATTTCAGAGCCTGCGCCGAATCATAGCAAAAGTCGCACCATGATTGATTCGAGTCAAATATGCATGCGAAGGTTAATTGACGCGCGTGGCAAGTCGATGTAAATGGCCTGATTGTTTCTCATGCCGCGCAGGACGGGCATTCGCCGGTGATCGATCGCCCGGTGGCGATGGCCTTTGCGGGCAGAGCGGGACCCCCTCGGTGGCGAGCGGAAGTGCATTGTCGCGGAGGGGCATAGTGGGCATAATTAATCACACCAAATCTGGCTTCCAACCCTTTCAGATGAAGAGCCGTGAACGCGTTGCCCCCGAGTCGACTGGCGAATCTTCAGCTCCCGAGCTGGCCGTGGATTCTTCGGTCAGTAAACAGCCGTCGCGATGGTATGTGCCGGTCAGGCTCAAATTCACGGTGGCCATTCTGTGCGCCGTGCTATGGAGCATTGCGTCGCTTTACCTCGGCCGGCGCTGGCTCGGGGACATGGCCGCCATATTCGGCGTGGTGCCCGCCTATCTGATTCTGTTTGGCGTGGCGATCCTGCCGGGTTTCATGAATGCCTTCCTCATCGCGAGCCTGCTGCTGGATCGCCGGCCATCGTTTCGCCCTCTGGCCGGGCCTTTGCCGGATCTCAGCATTCTGGTTGCCGCGTACAACGAAGAGGCGTGCATCGCGCAGACGCTCGAGAGCATCGCCAAACAGGAATATGCGGGCGCGCTGCAGGTGATCGTCATCAACGACGGCTCTTCCGACGGCACCGCTGCCGTGCTCGACCAGCTCGACTATCCGTGGCTCAGCGTCATCCATCTGCCCCGCAACCAGGGCAAGGCGCAGGCCCTGAACGAGGGGCTGAAGCACGTGCGATCCGCCATTACCGTGACGGTGGACGGCGATTCCTACCTGTATCGCAACGCGCTGGAGAATCTGGTGCGTCGTTACCTGAGCGATCCGCCTGATACGAGAGCCGTGGCGGGCGCCGTGCTGGTGCGAAATTCGCGCACCAACCTCGTCACGCGTATCCAGGAATGGGACTATTTTCATGGCATCGCCGCGATCAAGCGGCTGCAGAGTCTCTATCAAGGCACGCTTGTCGCGCAAGGGGCATTTTCCGCGTACGACACCGACCTGCTGCGACAGGTCGGGGGCTGGCCGGTGGCGGTGGGGGAGGACATTGTCCTGACCTGGGCGATCCTGAGCGCAGGGTATCGCGTCGGCTTCGCGGAAAATGCATGCCTGTTCACCAACGCGCCTGCCACGTGGCGCCAGTTCATTCGGCAGCGGCAGCGATGGTCGCGCGGCCTGATGGAAGCGTTCAAGGTGCATTGGCGGCTGCTGTTCAAACCCCGGATGACCACGCTGTTCATCTGGTGGAACCTGCTGTTTCCGTACATGGACCTCGCCTATACGCTGGCGTTCATACCCGGGCTGGTGCTGGCGTGTTTCGGCATCTACTGGATCGCGGGGCCCATGACCCTGCTGGTGCTGCCGATGGCGATGGTCGTCAACGGGATCATGTTTCATATCCAGGCGGGCATGTTCAGGGAGCAGCACCTGAAGGTGCGGCAGAATCCGCTGGGTTTTCTGTTCTACAGCTTGTTCTACGGGCTTGTGCTGCAGCCCGCCTGCGTGGTCGGCTACGTGCAGGAATTCATCACCCGCAGCAAGCGCTGGGGCACCAAATAATTCGAAACATATAAAACCAGGAAGGGACTATTCATGCATGCGACGCGTACTCCGGACGTGCGGGTGCTTTGGGGTGCGTTATTCGCCGTCGGCACATTGTTGATCAGCACGCACGCGAATGCCGATTCCGGTTCCGGGCAAGGGGCGGGCGGCGCGCTGATCGGCGACGCGCTCTACAGCAACGACAGCGATCGCTTCGACGAACTGCGGACAAGCGCAGGCTATCTGTTCCCGAACAACTGGGGCGTGGGCGCGAGCGTGACGTATTTTCACGCGCCGGACTGGACGGCCAGCGGGCGCGGCCTCTACGCCATGTATCGCCAGGTCAATGCGCAGCAGACCATCGACGCGCGTCTCGGCGTCATGGATACGAACGGATACACCACGGCGGTGGGCATGCTCGACTACCAGCGGCACGTCACCGCCAGCACCGCGCTCGGCGTGAGCGCCGAGCGCGACGTGGTCGACTCGATCGTCGGCCTCCAGCGAGGGCTGACCTACAACAGCCTGGCGTTCGTGCTGGACCATCAATTCACCCCGCGTTTCACGATGGGCGCCGTGTTGGGCGGGATGTGGTTTTCGGATGACAACGCGCGTCCTTTGCTGCGTACGCGGTGGAATTACGAACTGGTGGCGAACAGCGGCTTCAATGCGTACGTCAAGACGAGGACTTACTACAACAGCCGGCCCTATCTGGGCGACTACTACTCGCCGCGCTGGCTGTCCGAGTATTCGGGGGGGCTGTCGTGGCGGACCGCGCTGAGCGACATCGCGGTGTTTTTCGTGAACGCCGACATCGGGCGTCAGAATACCGCCGATGCGGCAAACAACATCTGGAGCGCGCGGATCGGGTTGGAGAACCTCCGCAGGCGCTCGGTCCAATGGCGCATCGCGGTTGAAACGACCAACAACCGTGCGTCGAGCTTTGTGGGCGGGGGAGAGGGGTACCGCTATACGAGTGTGACGGGCAGGTTGCTGTTTCCGTTTCAGTGAGTGTCGCAGCGGCGAAGGCGTGGCGCCAGTCGGGCCGGATGACGGCCATCGCGGTGCCACGCACTGCCACGCACTGCGGTGGCTGTCGCCGAATTCACTTGTCGTTGCAGCTCAATGAAGCTCGCCGGCGCTGAGGGCTTCGATTATTTCCATTCGCTTCTTGCTCGAATCGGGCAATCGATTGGTGACGCTGATCAAGATTGCCTCGCACAGTGCAAGCGCCGGTACCTTGGTTTCGAGCATCGCGAAAGGGCGGCCCTTGATGGAAAGGATGACGTCGGCAAATTCTCCGATCGGTGAAATCCATTCGTCGGTTATCAACAAGATCCTGACGCCCAGTTTGCTTGCCGCTTCTGCGAATCTGACGCTGTCTTCCTGGTAGCGTCGAAAATCGAAGATCACCAGGATGTCCCCGGGTCCCATATCGGCCAACGCAATCGAGGCGATCTTCAGATCGGGCTCGATGCAGCGAACGTTGGGGCGCATGTAGCCCAGCGCATACGAGAACATCGAAGCCAGCGGCGAGGTGTACCGCCCGCCTCCGCAGAAAATGCGGGCGTCCAGCTCGACCAATAAGGACGCGGCCTCATTAAACGCCTTGATGTCGAGCCCCAGGATCATCGTATTGAGGGATTGGGACAGGCGCTGGAAAACAGTCATCGGACTTTCATTCTGAGCGGGAGTGGAATGAAAGGTGCGCATCCGATCCAGAGGCGAATTCATTGCCTCGTCAATTTCGTTGTGCAGCGCTTGCTGGAACGATGCATAGCTGGGGAAGCCCAGCCGGACGACGAAGCGAAAGACGGTCGGATCGCTGACGTTTGCCTGTTTCGCGACGCCCGAAATGGGTCCGAGTCCAAGGCTCGGATAGCGGTCGAGCAATGCTTGCGCAACCTTTTGCTCCCCCGGCGTAAATGAATCCATTTGAGACAACAACAACGCCCTGATACTTGCTTCCATTGAGGTGCTCCACCCTTCGTGCTTCTCGCTCCAATCGGCAGCGAGCGCTCCTGTCTGACCGTTATGGATCTTATCGCATCGTGTGAGGCGGCGATCCTTCGCGGGAACGGGCGTGCGTTGGCAAGAAATTGTCTGAAGATATGTAATGAAATAAATATTTCAGACCAATTTGCCGTGTGCATGCACCACAAGTAGGCGTTAACCCCAGATTTTCTTCACGAAATTTCATGTGTTATGCTCGCCGCCGCCTTGGATGTAATGAATGTTACATCTCTGCGCTTGCGGGCATGCACGCCGTGCCGCCGTGAATATCGATCTAACCCTACTTACGTCTGGAGACTCCTCTTATGAGGCGGTATGTTGCACTCACCCTGTTGGCCATCCATTGCTGTGCGTTCGCCGCATCCGAACCTGCGGTCGAAGCCCGAAACGGGATGGTCGTCTCCTCGCAGCGTCTCGCATCCGAGATCGGGGTCGAGATACTGAAAGAAGGGGGCAATGCCATTGATGCTGCCGTTGCCGTCGGCTACGCGCAGGCGGTCACGAATCCCTGTTGCGGCAATATCGGCGGCGGTGGTTTCATGACCATTCACCTTGCCAATGGCCAGGACCGGTTCATCAATTTCCGGGAGACCGCACCGGCTGCCGCGTCGGCGAACATGTATCTCGATACCTCGGGCAATGTCCGGCCGGACGAAAGCCTTTATGGCTATCGTGCCGTCGGTGTGCCGGGGACTGTCGCCGGTCTGGATCTCGCGCTGCGGAAATACGGCAACCTGACCCGCAAGCAGGTCATGGCCCCCGCGATTCGGCTCGCGCGTGATGGATTCATCCTGACGCGCGGCGACACCGACATCCTCGACACGACGGTTCAGCATTTCAAGTCGGACCCGGACGCGGCTCGCATCTTCCTCCGGGCCGACGGCACGCCGCTGCAACCGGGAGACCGTCTGGTTCAGAAGGATCTGGCGCGGACGCTGGAGCGAATCGC
Organism: Burkholderia sp. lig30; assembly: GCF_000687455.2. Taxonomy (GTDB): domain Bacteria; phylum Pseudomonadota; class Gammaproteobacteria; order Burkholderiales; family Burkholderiaceae; genus Burkholderia. Next base: position 43,510 of record NZ_JGVW01000064.1, on the reverse strand, counting down.
GGCGCAAGGGCCCGAAGCGTTCTATCGGGGCGAGATTCCGAAGAGGGTCGAGGCGGCGGCCAGGCAAGCCGGTGGCGTGATCACTGCCGCTGACTTCGCGTCCTACCGGGCCCAGGACATGGAGCCGTTGAAATGTACGTATCGCGGCTACGAGTTCGTTTCCGCCCCGCCTCCGAGTTCCGGCGGCGTGACCATGTGCGAGACGTTGAACGTCCTGGAAGGGTATGACATGCGCAAGCTTGGCTACCATTCCGCGTCGGCGATTCACTACATGACCGAAGCGATGCGGCACGCGTACGAGGACCGCAATACCCTTCTGGGCGATCCCGACTTCATCAGCAATCCGGTCAGCAAGCTGACGAGCAAGGAATACGCGGCGGACATTCGCAAGCGCATCAGCGGCGAGACGGCGACGGCATCGGTCGACGTGCAGCCCGGTCTCGGCGTGCACGAGAAGCCGGAGACCACGCATTACTCCGTCATCGATCATGCCGGCAATGCAGTCTCGACCACCTATACGGTCAACGGTCGCTTCGGTGCCGTGGTCATTCCGCCGGGAACGGGCTTCTTCCTGAACGACGAAATGGATGACTTCACCGTGAAGGTCGGCGCGCAGAACCTGTTCGGCCTCGTGCAGGGCACGCGCAACGCGATCGCGCCGGGCAAGCGGCCGCTCTCGTCAATGGCGCCGACGATCGTGAAGAAGGACGGCAAGGTGTTCATGGTGGTCGGCTCGCCCGGTGGCTCGCGCATCATCACCATTACGCTCCAGACGGTACTGAACGTGATCGACTACGGCATGTCGCCGCAGGATGCCGTCGATGCGCCGCGCATTCACCATCAGTGGCTGCCTGACGAGGTCTATTACGAAACCTATGGCCTGTCTCCCGACACGCTCGCGATCATGCGCAACATGGGCTACAAGATGGTCGAACAGACGCCGTGGGGTGCGGCAGAGCTGATTCTCGTCGGCCTGGCGGGTACCGAGGCCGCAAGCCGTCAGAGTTCCGGAAACGACTCGTCGGTATCCGGCAACGTGCGGGTTGGCTTCATCTACGGGTTCAATGACCCGCGCCGCCCTGCGGGATCGGCAGTCGGCTATTGACCGCTCATTGCTGAATCGCCGGAATCAGACGTTCGGGAGATTGCATGTTTGATCCGGCGACAGCGTGTGGGTGACTGCGCGCTCATGGCACGGCATGGGGCGCACATGTTTCATCTCTTTGTACGGTTACCGTGTACGGAATTCCAACATGAACAAAAGAATCCCTGCGGCCGTATGGATTTTGATCGCGATGGTGATCGGCATCCTCATCGGCTACATGATTTTTACGCAACTTCCGGACAAGAAGTCCGCCGTCGAGATCGCGGGATACATCTCGCTGGTCTCCGACGTGTTCCTGCGTCTGATCAAGATGGTAATCGGCCCGCTGGTGTTCTCGACACTGGTGGTCGGGATCGCGCATATGGGGGACGCGTCCACTGTCGGGCGAGTTTTCGCGAAAGCCCTTTGCTGGTTTGTCGCCGCGTCGCTGGTGTCGTTGATGCTGGGGCTCTTGATGGCAAACGTGCTCCACCCGGGCGAGAACCTTGGCTTGCCGCTGCCCGACATTGGTGCGTCGGCGAATCTTGCGACGTCCAAGTTCACGCTGAAGGATTTCGTCGGGCACATGGTGCCGAAATCGTTCGCGGAGGCGATGGCCAATAACGAGATTCTGCAGATCGTCGTGTTCTCGATGTTCTTCGGTGTCGCGCTTGCCGCGCTTGGGGAAAAGGGGAGGGTCCTGGTCGACGCCATCGAGCAACTGTCGCAGGTGATGCTCAAGGTGACCGGATACGTGATGAAGCTTGCCCCGCTTGCGGTGCTGGCGGCGATGGCCGCGACCGTTGCGGTCAATGGACTGTCGATTCTGTTGAAGTTCGTCGTGTTCATGCGTGACTTCTACATCAGTCTGATGCTGCTTTGGGCGGTGCTGGTCAGCGCGGGCCTGCTGGTCCTCGGGCCGCGCGTGTTCAAGTTGATGGCGCTGATCAAGGAAGCGTTCATGCTGTCGTTTGCGACCGCGAGCTCCGAAGCCGCCTATCCGAAAATCATCGATGCGCTCGATCGTTTCGGTGTGTGTCGCAAGATCTCGAGCTTTGTGATGCCGATGGGCTATTCGTTCAACCTCGATGGCTCGATGATGTACTGCACGTTCGCGTCGCTGTTCATCGCGCAGGCGTATGGCGTACATCTGTCGCTTGGCACGCAGGTCACGATGTTGTTGATTCTGATGCTCACGTCGAAAGGGATGGCCGGCGTGCCGCGCGCGTCCCTCGTCGTGATTGCGGCGACGCTTCACCAGTTCAACATCCCGGAGGCAGGTTTGCTGCTGATTCTCGGCGTCGACACGTTCCTGGATATGGGGCGGTCAGCCACCAACGCGGTGGGCAACTCGATTGCCAGCGCAGTCGTCGCGAAGTGGGAGGGCGGCCTCATGACGGAGGCCGAAGCCAAAGCGAGCGCGGAACGATCCGATGCGGCGCTCGAGACGCCGCTTGTCAGTCCGGCCTACGATTGACGGAGAGTGTGAAGCACAGTGCCGAACGTGGCGCGTTCTGCGCCATGTTCTTTCAAGGCCCGGTGGCGCGCTATCGCACGACTGAGTTTTGATTTGCTCACACCTCATTCCCGCGCGGCTTGGGTGAAACTCTTGTGCCTTACGACACTTTCAAAATATGCGGGGAAATTCGAATCGATCCGCACCATGTCATCTGCTGACGATGCCATCATTGTAAATTCTCTGTAAGTACCGCTCGACGCACGTTGACGTTTGGTGTCGGGGTCGCGCACGAGCGGTCAAGCAGCTTCCAGCTACGAGCTGCCAGTTACAGGGCAGTTGCCTGTTCAAGCGTCGGATAGTCGATATATCCGCGTTCCTCGCCTTGGTAGAAAGTCGACGAATCGGGAGCGTTGAAGGGGCCGCCGGCCGTGAATCGTTGAATGAGATCCGGGTTTGAAAGGAACAGGGTGCCAAACGAAACCAGATCGGCATCGCCGGCGTGGATAGCCGCGTTGGCGGTTTCTGACGTGTAACCGCCGTTTGCGATATAGGTACCGCCAAACCGCTGCTTCAGAGTGCGAAAGTCGAACGATTCTTCGCCGAGTTCGACAACATGCAGGTAAGCCAGTCCATACGGACGAAGTGCCTCGGCGACGTAGCCGAAAGTCGCCTGAGGGTCACTATCGCTCATCGAAAACACGTTGAAGCGTGGCGAGATACGCACACCCACTCGTTCCGCGCCAAAGACGGGGATGACGGCATCGAGCACCTCCTGCAAAAAGCGAGTTCGATTCTCGATCGAGCCACCATATTCGTCGGTCCGGGTATTTGTCCCGCTGCGAAGGAACTGATCGATGAGGTAGCCATTTGCGGCATGAACCTCGACACCGTCAAAACCGGCGGCCTTCGCGTTTTCCGCAGCACGCTGGAAGTCGCCGACGATCTCGCGAATCTCGGCAGTCGTCAGCGCGTGTGGAGTTTCATAGGGCTTCATCCCTTCGGTCGTGAAAATTTCCCCCGTTGCAGGGATGGCGGAAGGAGCGACAGGGAGTTCGCGTCCGGGTTGCACGGCGCTATGCGAAAGGCGTCCGACATGCCAGAGCTGAAGAAAGATACGGCCTCCCTTCTTATGCACGGCTTCGGTCACGGCTTTCCAGCCGGCAATTTGTTCCGGCGTGAATATGCCGGGTGTCCTCGGATAGCCCTTTCCCTGGGCAGAGATCTGTGAACCTTCGGTGATGATCAGGCCTGCATCGGCGCGTTGACGGTAGTACTCGACGACAAGCTGCCCTGGTACGTCGCCATCGTCGGCTCGGCTACGCGTAAGGGGTGGCATGACGGCGCGATTACGCAGCGACAGGTTGCCCAGCTGAACCGGTGACAGCAGATGATTGGTTGACGGTGATTGAGTCGATTGCACGAAAGTTCTCCTTCTCCTTAAGGAAGTCCTCGGTCACATCAATATTCAGGACCGATCGGTCCAATATAGCGCAAAGATATAGGGCGCGTTGTGGTAGGAAGGGAACTCACTGTTGCGGATATGAGGAAAATCCACCCGGGTTGGGCGCTTGACGTTTCGAGCGCCGGTTGATAACGTTGGTCATAACTGGACCAATCGGTCCAGTAAGTCGAGGTGGATCGCGTCGAGCGACGCCCGGTAGCCGAAGAGCCCGCATTGGAAACACACGGCCTTTGGCGTCCAAATTGGACCATTTGGTCCTGAAAATTTTGCGCGTGATGCTTGGCCCGGTGTTGACGTCCTCGTCATGGGCAGGTGTCGCGCACGACGACCGGTGGCGTAGCCGCCAGCAGCAACCAAGGAGAGTAAACATGAGTTATGAACGTCTTACCGCCGACAATGCAGCTCTGCTGTTGATCGACCACCAGACTGGCCTCTCGAACGGCATTCAGGATCAAAGCATCCCGGAGTACATGGCCGCAGTCACGGCACTGGCCAAACTCGGCAAGATCTTCAGCCTGCCCACGGTTGCCACGACGAGCGCTTCGGACGGTCCGAATGGCCCTCTGCTACCGACGATTTCCCAGATCCTGCCGAACGCACCGGTGATTCATCGTCCGGGTGAAATCAACGCTTGGGACAACAAGGATTTTGTCGAGGCGGTTCGCAAGACCGGGCGTAAGAAGTTGATTGTTGCAGGCGTGTCGACGGAAGTATGTGTCGCATTCGTCGCACTGTCGGCAGCGAAGGAAGGCTTCGATGTGTACGCCGTCATCGACGCGTCGGGTACCTGGAACAAGCTGGTTCAGGAGGTGGCCGTCGCACGCATGGTGCAAGCCGGTGTCACTCCGATTACGTGGGTCGCGGTCGGCGCGGAGTTGCAGGCCGATTGGCGCAATCCGCACGGTCAGGACCTCGGCGCCGTCATGGGTGAACATCTTCCGTTCTATGGCAACCTGATTGGCAGCTTCCTCGCGACGAAGGGTGCCTCTCTGTAACTCACTTTGTCCGATTGCGGGGTCATGTCGCTTTTCCGTCGTGGCCTCGCGCCCGAATAGCAGGTATTGAATATGGCCGTACACGTTTCCTCACTCACCCATAATCAGATGTCGCCGCGAGGTACGAATTTTGCAGCGGCTCGTATCGATCTGCGTGAACTCGAGGGCTTTATCAATCCAGTCGTGGGTCTTGATCATTTCAGGATGCGCGGACCGACATTTTCGCCGCATCCCCACGCGGGTTTTTCTGCGATCTCATACTTGTTCGAGGATTCCGCCGGGGCTATGCGTAACCGAGACTCCCTGGGGCACGACTTCGTGGCTGCTCCGGGGGATGTCATCTGGACGCAAGCGGGCTGCGGTGTGGTGCATGACGAGTTTCCCGCTGAGAACGGTCGCGAGGTCCATGGTATTCAACGCTTTGTCAATCTGAGTGCCGCGAATAAGCAACTCAATCCGAAGGTGTTTTGGGTCAAGCGAGACGATATTCCAGTGGCCGGTGACGACAGTGCAAACCGCGTTCGCGTAGTTGTCGGCGACTACGACGGGATATATTCGCCTCTCATGCCGGCTGAACCTTTTCAGCTACTTGATGGCACATGGAACGTTCCGGGCCAACTGCCGCTTCGTGGCAACTGGAATACCATTCTTTATGTGCTGGAAGGAATGCTTCAGGTAGATGCGGCAGGTAAGCAAATCGCCTTGCGTCGTGGGGATGCAGTAGGATTGCGGAGCGATGCCCCCGCCTTGCTTCATTTGATGCCGCAAGCGTCAACACGCATGCTCGTCCTGGCAGGGCCGGCACTCACGGAGCCGCTAGTCATGCATGGTCCCTTTATTATGAATTCGGTGGGACAACTGGCTGACGCTGTGGCACGGTTCAATGCGGGCGAAATGGGGCGATTGCAACCAGTAGGGGCGGCGCAATAATTATAGGTTTGATGCATGATGGCAGCGCGGCCCAGCCGCGCTAGCATCGATCGGCAGTGGCAAATCGGCAGCCTTGCCCCACTTACGTGCACCTGCTACATTGATCGAACGGGACTGTTCAGTCCGGAAAAATGACGCTTTGCTCGCAGGAAGAAATGCATGGGACGGGTGCAACAATTCGACACCGATGAAACGCTACATCGGGCAATGGCCGTATTTTGGAACAAGGGCTACGAGGCCACTTCGCTGAGCGACCTGCTTGCCGCTACAGGGCTGAGCAAGAGCAGTCTGTATGCGGCGTTCGGGGGAAAGCGCGAACTGTTTCTTTCAGCATACGACGCCTATCGAGATGAGCGTGCGCGAGAGATGTACAGCATTTTGGAGCGCGGAAATGCTCGCGGGGCGATTGAGGCTTTTTTCCGCATGATCATCGGGCATGCAGAGCAACTTGAATTTTCTCATGGTTGCATGAGTGTCAATCAGGCCGTGGAAATGGCGCCACACGATCCGGATGTTCAGTCGCGGGTCGAGGCAGATTTTCAACTTATAGAGGATGCGCTTGCAAGGACGATCGCTCGTGGCCAGGGCGACGGTTCGGTGCGCACTAAGGAGAATGCGCGCCGGCTTGCACGGCTATTCACGGTTGCGTTTCCCGGTTTGCAAGTCATGGTGCGGGCGGGAGCGAGCGGTGCTCGCATGAAGGACGCCTTGGCGATGCTGCTTGCAAATCTGGGCTAGCAGTCGGCTCGGGGGGATGTCACCGCTGAAATGTACCGGTCGGGCGGGCGAGGCCGCGATGTTGTATCCGGATCTAATCAAGAGTTGCATTCACTTCCAATCAAGTTCGACGCGCCCCCTGCCGGGTAATCCTGATACAGGTATTGAGACTACCAGCCAAGCTCATGTTTTTAATGGGTTTTTTCTCGGCCGGCCTGCGCGGCGGCGGGCTCTGCGTGGCATAATCGGCTCCATCCGCAAGGCTTGTAGTCACAAGGACCCCGCATACCCATGGCACAGACTCTCTACGACAAACTGTGGAATTCCCACGTCGTCCACACCGAGGAAGACGGCACCGCGCTGCTCTACATCGATCGCCATCTGCTGCATGAGGTGACGAGTCCGCAGGCGTTCGAAGGGCTGAAGCTCGCTCATCGCCCGGTCTGGCGCAACAGCGCGAACCTGGCCGTGTCGGACCACAACGTGCCGACGACCGATCGCAGCGAAGGCATCGCCGATCCGGTCTCGAAGCTGCAGGTCGACACGCTCGACGCGAACTGCGACAGCTTCGGCATCACCCAGTTCAAGATGAACGACGTGCGTCAGGGCATCGTCCACATCATCGGCCCGGAACAAGGCGCGACGCTGCCGGGCATGACGATCGTCTGCGGCGATTCGCACACGTCGACGCACGGCGCGTTCGGCGCGCTCGCGCACGGCATCGGCACGTCCGAAGTCGAGCACGTGCTCGCGACGCAGACGCTGCTGCAGAAAAAGAGCAAGAACATGCTCGTGAAGGTCGAGGGCCAGCTGCCGCGCGGCTGCACCGCGAAGGACATCGTGCTGGCGATCATCGGCAAGATCGGCACCGCGGGCGGCACCGGCTACGCGATCGAATTCGGCGGCTCGACGATCCGCGCGCTGACGATGGAAGGCCGGATGACGGTCTGCAACATGGCGATCGAGGCGGGCGCACGTGCCGGCATGGTGTCCGTCGACGACACGACGATCGACTACCTGAAGGGCCGTCCGTTCGTGCCGGCCGGCGCGGAGTGGGATCAGGCCGTCGAATACTGGCGCCAGTTCAAGTCGGACGACGGCGCGCAGTTCGATCACGTCGTCGAGCTGAACGCCGCCGAGATCGTGCCGCAGGTCACGTGGGGCACGTCGCCGGAGATGGTCACGTCGATCGACGGCCGCGTGCCCGATCCCGAGCGCGAGAAGGATCCGGTCAAGCGCGACGCGATGGAGCGCGCGCTGGCGTACATGGCGCTCGAGCCGAACACGCCGATCGAGGCGATCACGGTCGACAAGATCTTCATCGGCTCGTGCACGAATGCGCGCATCGAGGACATCCGCGCCGCCGCGTACGTCGTGAAGAAGCTCGGCCGCCGCGTCGCGCCGAACGTGCGTCTCGCGATGGTCGTGCCGGGCTCGGGTCTCGTGAAGGCGCAGGCCGAGCGCGAAGGCCTCGACAAGGTGTTCACGGAAGCCGGCTTCGAATGGCGCGAGCCGGGCTGCTCGATGTGCCTCGCGATGAACGCCGACCGCCTCGAGCCGGGCGAGCGCTGCGCGTCGACGTCGAACCGCAACTTCGAAGGCAGGCAGGGCGCGGGTGGCCGCACCCACCTCGTCAGCCCGGCGATGGCAGCGGCCGCGGCGATCGAAGGCCATTTCGTCGACATTCGCAAGCTGGGGTAACGGGACACCGATCATGGATAAATTCACTGTGCACACCGGCGTCGTGGCGCCGCTCGATCGCGAGAACGTCGACACGGACGCGATCATCCCGAAGCAGTTCCTGAAGTCGATCAAGCGCACCGGCTTCGGCCCGAACGCGTTCGACGAATGGCGCTACCTGGATCACGGCGAGCCGGGCCAGGACAACTCGACGCGTCCGCTGAACCCGGATTTCGTGCTGAACCAGCCGCGCTACCAGGGCGCGTCGGTCCTGCTCGCGCGCAAGAACTTCGGCTGCGGCAGCTCGCGCGAGCACGCGCCGTGGGCGCTGCAGCAGTACGGCTTCCGCGCGCTGATCGCGCCGAGCTTCGCCGACATCTTCTACAACAACTGCTTCAAGAACGGCGTGTTGCCGATCGTGCTGACCGAGCAGCAGGTCGATCACCTGTTCAACGAGACGTACGCGTTCAACGGCTATCAGCTGACGATCGATCTGGACGCGCAGGTCGTGCGTGCGCCGGACGGCCGCGAGTATCCGTTCGAGGTCGCGGCGTTCCGCAAGTATTGCCTGCTGAACGGTTTCGACGACATCGGCCTCACGCTGCGTCACGCCGACAAGATCCGCCAGTTCGAAGCGGAGCGCCTCGCGAAGCAGCCGTGGCTCAACCACAAGCTGGTCGGCTGAGATCGCCCGCCAGGCGGGCGCGCGCTCGCGGCGTGCGTCCGCCGTTCGGAATTCACACTCTACCCAGTCAGGAATAACGCATGAAGATTGCAGTGCTGCCCGGCGACGGCATCGGCCCGGAGATCGTCAAGGAAGCGGTGAAGGTGCTGAACGCACTCGACGAGAAGTTCGAACTCGAGGAAGCGCCCGTCGGCGGCGCCGGCTACGAGGCGAGCGGCCATCCGCTGCCGGACGCGACGCTCAAGCTCGCGAAAGAGGCGGACGCGATCCTGTTCGGCTCGGTCGGCGACTGGAAATACGACTCGCTGGAGCGCGCGCTGCGTCCCGAGCAGGCGATTCTCGGCCTGCGCAAGCATCTCGAGCTGTTCGCGAACTTCCGTCCGGCGATCTGCTATCCGCAGCTCGTCGACGCGTCGCCGCTGAAGCCCGAGCTGGTCGCGGGCCTCGACATCCTGATCGTGCGCGAGCTGAACGGCGACATCTACTTCGGCCAGCCGCGCGGCATCCGCCAGGCGCCGGACGGCCCGTTCGCCGGCGCGCGCGAGGGCTTCGACACGATGCGCTATTCGGAGCCGGAAGTGCGCCGCATCGCGCACGTCGCGTTCCAGGCCGCGCAGAAGCGTCAGAAGAAGCTGCTGTCGGTCGACAAGTCGAACGTGCTCGAAACCTCGCAGTTCTGGCGCGACGTCATGATCGACGTGTCGAAGGAGTATGCGGACGTCGAGCTGTCGCACATGTACGTCGACAACGCGGCGATGCAGCTCGCGAAGGCGCCGAAGCAGTTCGACGTGATCGTGACCGGCAACATGTTCGGCGACATCCTGTCCGACGAGGCGTCGATGCTCACCGGCTCGATCGGCATGCTGCCGTCGGCGTCGCTCGACAAGAACAACAAGGGCCTGTACGAGCCGTCGCACGGCTCCGCGCCGGACATCGCCGGCAAGGGCATTGCGAACCCGCTCGCGACGATCCTGTCGGCCGCGATGCTGCTGCGCTACTCGCTGAATCGCGCGGAGCAGGCCGATCGCATCGAGCGCGCGGTGAAGAAGGTGCTCGAGCAAGGCTATCGCACCGGCGACATCGCGACGCCGGGCTGCCAGCAGGTCGGCACGGTCGCCATGGGCGACGCGGTAATCGCGGCGCTGTAAGCATTGAAGGCTTGAAACAAAAGGGCGCGAACGATGCCGCGAAAACGGCGCGTTCGCGCTGCGCGGCCGCACCGAATTAGCCGTTGTGCGGCCAACCGGGTTTGTGTAGACTCAAACGATGGCGCTGATTTCCCTGATCTCCCCGGTCTTGAAACTCCACGGCAAGATTGCCCGTGCGGGTGCGCGCGCCATCATCACCACGAAAACCATTACCACGAAAGCGTTCATTAAACGCTGATCGTCCGTCGTGCCCGCCTGTTTCCCCGCGCGGTCACGCAGGGGACGGAAATGGCGGGGAAGCTCCATTCAAAGGGTTAGTCATGAACGTAGGTCTCGTAGGTTGGCGCGGCATGGTCGGCAGCGTCCTCATGCAACGCATGCAGGAAGAGGGCGATTTCGACCTGATCGAACCGGTGTTTTTCAGCACCAGCAACTCGGGCGGCAAGGCGCCGTCGTTCGCGAAAAACGAGACTACGCTCAAGGACGCGATGAACGTCGACGAGCTGAAGAAGTGCGACGCCATCATCACCTGCCAGGGCGGCGACTACACGAACGAAGTGTTCCCGAAGCTGCGCGCAGCGGGCTGGAACGGCTACTGGATCGACGCGGCGTCGTCGCTGCGGATGAATGACGACGCGGTCATCATTCTCGATCCGGTCAACCTGAACGTGATCAAGGACGCGCTCGTCAACGGCACGAAGAACTTCGTCGGCGGCAACTGCACGGTCAGCCTGATGCTGATGGCGCTGGGCGGCCTGTTCCGCGAGAACCTCGTCGACTGGATGACGGCGATGACGTACCAGGCCGCGTCGGGCGCGGGCGCGCAGAACATGCGCGAACTGCTGTCGCAGATGGGCGCGCTGAACGGCGCGGTGAAGGAGCAGCTCGCCGATCCGGCGTCGGCGATCCTCGACATCGACCGCCGCGTGCTGGCCACGATGAACAGCGATGCGATGCCGACGAGCCACTTCGGCGTGCCGCTGGCCGGCTCGCTGATTCCGTGGATCGACAAGGATCTCGGCAACGGCATGTCGAAGGAAGAGTGGAAGGGCGGCGCGGAAACCAACAAGATCCTCGGCAAGCCGGCGATGGGCGAGCCGGGCTCGATCCCGGTCGACGGCCTGTGCGTGCGGATCGGCGCGATGCGCTGCCACTCGCAGGCGCTGACGATCAAGCTGAAGAAGGACGTGCCGCTCGACGAGATCAACGGCATCCTCGCGTCGGCGAACGACTGGGTGAAGGTCGTGCCGAACGAGCGCGAAGCGTCGATGCGCGACCTGTCGCCGGCCAAGGTGACGGGCACGCTGACGGTGCCGGTCGGCCGCCTGCGCAAGCTGGCGATGGGCGGCGAATACCTGTCCGCGTTCACGGTCGGCGACCAGCTGCTGTGGGGCGCGGCCGAGCCGCTGCGCCGCATGCTGCGCATTCTGCTCGACAAATGATCGCGCATGCCTGCGATGTCCGCCGTTCAGGCGGGCACGCGGGCCGTGCCGGTCGCGCCCGAGCCGGCTGCATATGAGAACACGGAAGCCCCGGACCGCTCGCGCGGCCGGGGCTTTTTCGCATGGTGTTCCCCGTCGTCGGGCAGTGACATCCGGGGCTTTCATCGACACCCCTCGTGCACCGGCTTGCCGCGCAAGAGCTGAAGCGGCCCATTCGGCACTTCATCTTCTGTGGCCGCCACTCCGGCTGAAGCAGAAGACAGGATGTGTGAATGTACAATGCACATCATCGATGTACATTAAACATCTTGGCCGCCGAGCATCGTTGATGTATCCTGCACATCACCGATGTCGATTGCACACCGAGGATTTCATGAAGAACGCCATGCTGAGCGAGCTGTTTGGGGGGGCGCAACGCTTTTCCCTGCTTCGCGCGTTGTATCAGGACCCGACGTGCAGTTACACCACGGTTGAGCTCGCCCGAATGGCTGGCGCCGATCGAGGCAACGTTTCCAGATGGCTGCGGAAGTGGGCGGAGGTCGGGTTGGCGAAGCGAGTCGCACATGGCCAGCACATCACTTATCAAGCGGCGAATGACCCCTTGCTGGCCGGGCTGACCGACATGGCCCGTCGGAGCGACGAAATACTGGATGACATTGCGAGCGCCCTGCCTGAAGAGGCCGAAGCGGCCGTCATATTTGGGTCGGTCGCTCGAGGGAAGGAGTTGGCTCGATCGGACGTCGATGTGCTGGTGTTGGGGGAGCACCTGAGCAGCCTGAAGGTCAACGCCCGACTGAAGCCGGTCGGCCGAAAGCACCATCGCGAGATTCATGCGACCGTTGTTTCACGCAGGGAATTCGAGGAAAAGCTGGCCGATGGGGAAGGCTTTGCAAGTAATGTCGTATCGCACCCCGTTATTCCGGTGAAGGGAGTGTTCAACTATGCTGCGTAATCCGTTTTCCTTGTCTCAGGACGAGCCGGAACTGGTCCGCCAGGAGCGCACGAGAAACCGGCAGACAATCCAGTCCCAACTGCGCGCCGCTGTGCAGAAATACAAGGATTCCCAGAACGCCAGCGTGTCCGGCCCGACGCGACTCGATGCGGCTTACGATGCAATCCTGTTCTGTGCCCTGGCTGTTTTTGCTGCGCAAGGCTATCGCATTTCTTCGAGACCTGGTCACCACCGGATCGCAATGGAAGGGCTCGCCGGTGCGCTGGATTTGGGCGAAGGCACGCTTGATGAACTCGAAACGCTGCTCGACCTGCGCAACAGCAAGTACGACGGCTTCGAATCAGTGGATGAGCAGACGTTGAGGGACGTATTGCAGTTATCCAGCACCGTTCTGACCACCGTGTCGACCTGGCTGGTGCAGCATCATCCCGATCTCGTTGCGACAACCTGATCCTCGTGCCGGGCCAATGCGTCGCGAAGGATGGCTTCGTCGGCAGTGTCGCGCCGGCGGCATGCGCGATGTCGTGGCGGCGCCATCGTTTGTTGACGATTTCGGCCTGAATTCGACCTCCTGAAGTAAACTACGCGGTCACGACGCGCAGACACGCCCGAAGCGTCGCGTTTTACGCGACGCTTTTGCATTTCTGCGACGACCTTTGCATTTCCCCAAACGCGAATTCCAGCCGCGCGTCAGCGCGGCGATAGAGTCAACGATGTCCCGATCCTCTTCGTTTCCGTTTCCGTCGCGTCTGTCACATGCTATTTGCGGCGCGGTCGCCGTCCTGACCCTGAGCGCGGCCGCCGCGCCCGTCTGGGCGACGGGCGCCGGTGAGAAAGCGGCGCCTGCCGGGCAGGCGCCGCACGCCATTACGGTTCAGCCGGGCCAGTCTCTCAACGACATCGCCGCCGCGGTCACGCAGTCGCGCGATCCGACGGTGCTTGCCAACGCGGGACGCGCGCTGTTCGATGCGAACCAGCAGGCGTTCATGAAGCGTGATCCGAGCCGCCTCAGGCTGGGCGCGACGCTGACCGTGCCGCCACTCGATGCGTCGGGCGCGGCGATCGTGCATGGCGCATCGGCAAGCGCTGCCGGTTCGGCCGCGCATGCGGCGACGTCGGCGCCTGCCGTGTCGGGAACGCACGTTGCGCCTGCTTCGCATGCGGCGTCGCCTGCGCCCGCTGTGTCAGGATCGCAAGTTGCGCCCGCTCCGCACGCCGCATCGCCTGCGCCCGCGGTGTCGGGAGCGCATGCCGCGCCTGCTGCGCATGCGGCATCGCCCGCGCTCGGTGTGTCCGGCGCGCAGGTCGCGCCGGCTACGCATGCGGCACCATCAGCGGCTGGCGCGTCGGGCGTGCAGGCCGCACCTGCCGCGCATCCGGGGCCGGCCACCGATGCCGGAATTACGGCGAAGGCGGCGCCGTCGACGCCTGTCGGCGTGTCCGCCGCGCAAGCGGTACCTGCCGAGGGCGGGGGGAGTGGGCCGCACGTCTGGAGCGGCGCGATCCAGTCGGCGCCGGTGGCAGGAAGCGATGCGGGGGTGCCGTCCGCTCCGGCCGGCGTACCCGCTCCGGTGACTCACGCGAGCCCGGCGCCCGCCGCGGCCGCGCCGCAACCTCGTCCGTCCAGCCTGCAGCAACTGCTTGCCCTCAAGAACCGCGTGCTGATGGAGTTGCAAAAACACGGCATCGGCAAGGCGCCGGCTGCTGGTCCGGGGGGGGGCGGCCGCTCGCAGGCCGACGCGCCTGCGCCACGGCCCGGTGCGGCCGTGACCGCCGCCGCATCGGCGGCAAGCGGGGTTCCGGCGAGTGGCGGGGCGACGGGCACGGCCCGGGCGGCGAAGCCGGCGGCCCGCCCGGCTGCATCTGCCGCGGCGCCTTCGCTGGCGGCTATTGCGAGCCAGATCGACTGGCGCGCGGTTGGCGGCGCGGGTGGCGTGCTGGCCGCGTTGTTGGCGGGTTGGGCATGGCGCAGGCGCAGGCAGGCGCGTCGTGCCGATCAGGTCGAGGGGCAGGAGGCCGAAGCGGCCGCGCCGTCCTCGGCCGGTGGCGCGGAACCGCTTCTGACCGTTGCGCCGGAAATGTCGAGCCAACCCGAGGCATCGGGCGCGCAGGATGCATCTATCGCGCGCGCACCGGTAACGGCCGGGAAGCGGGCAGCGGCTGGCGTCGCGGCGGACGCGTTTGCGGCACAATCCGCTGCCGATCCGCTGCCGGTTCCCGCGCGCGAGGTCGCATTCGTGTCCGTGCAACAGCGGCCCACGCAGCCGGAGGTCGAGCAATCGAAGGCCGAGCAATCGAAGATTGAGCAGCCGAGGGCCGAACGGCTGGAGATGGAGCAGCCGCGAATCGAGCAACCGAGGGTCGAGCAACCGAAACCCGAGCAACCGAAACCCGAGCAACAGCAGGATAAGCAACAGCAGGACGAGCAACAGGTAATGGAGATTCACAACGAGCCGCTAGTCCAGGGCGCAATCGACGACGTGCCCGCCGGGCAGTCGTCCGCACCGTCCGCTGCCGATGCGCAGCAGGCGTTTCCTCACGATGCGATCGAGGCGCTCGACAGCCTCGACATGCCGTTGCCGCCGCGCACGGCGAGTGAGCCGTCGGCATTGGAGAGCGACGCGTCCATTTCGGGCGGGCTTTCCATTGATGAAAAAAATGCAACTAACGGTCTAGCCTCTTCACATCCGCCCGTTGCGGATCATGCATCCGCTTCGCTGCACGATGCCGAGCAGGAGGGCGGCCCGCTGGACGATGACGGAATCAGGCCGTTCACCGGCAACGGCGACGGCGCAGCCAACCGTCCGTCGGTGCTGCCGCCGCTGGGCGGCGCGCAATTCGGCGTGCTGAAGCTCGACTTCGATCTCGACCTGCCGTCGGTGCCGGGCGCCGTGCTGCCTGCGTTCACGCCGGCGGAACTGGCGAAAATCGCGCGCAACAAGCTGGATCTCGCGAGCGAATATGTGGAGCTGGGTGACTTGTCCGGCGCGCGGACGCTGCTGCAGGAGGTGCTCGACGCGAGCGACGCCGGCACGCGCGACGACGCGCGCGCATTGATGACGAAGCTGGCGGACGCGTCGTGATGCGGATCGCGCTGGGCATTCAGTACGACGGTGCCGCGTTTTGCGGCTGGCAATCGCAGCCGCACGGCAAGACGGTCCAGGATGCGCTCGAGCGCGCGCTGGCCAAGTTCGCGCAAGCGCCGCTGCACACCACGGTGGCAGGGCGCACCGACACCGGCGTGCACGGGCTCGGCCAGGTCGTCCACTTCGACACGGAGCTGGACCGCGCGGACTTTTCGTGGGTGCGCGGCACGAACGCGTTCCTGCCGTCGACGGTGTCGGTGCAGTGGGCCAAGCCGATGCCGGAAGCATTCCATGCGCGTTTCTCGGCGTTCGAACGCACCTATTACTACGCGCTGTACGTGCATCCGGTGCGTTCGCCGATGCTCGCGGCGCGGGCCGGCTGGATCCACACGCCGCTCGACGATGACGCGATGCGCGAGGCGGCGGCGCTGCTGATCGGCGAGCACGACTTTTCCGCGTTCCGGTCGTCGGAATGCCAGTCGAAGACGCCGGTCAAACACCTGTATCAGATCGACATCCGGCGCGCCGGGCACTTCATTCATTTCCGGTTCCGGGCCAATGCGTTCCTGCACCACATGGTTCGCAACCTGATGGGCTGCCTCGTCGCCGTCGGGCGCGGGCGCTATCCGGCGGCGTGGATCTCGGACGTGCTGGCCGGCCGCGACCGCAACCGCGCCGCGCCGACTTTCATGGCCGACGGGCTGTATCTCGCCCACGTCGGCTATCCGGCGGAATTCGCCGTCCCGCCCGCGCAGCTCGGCAGCGTGCCGTGGAGCGACGTATGGGCCGACCTGGATCGACAGTCATGACCGACAACGCTTTCCCTTCGACTGCCGCGCCCGATGACGCGGCGTTGCCGCAACGCACGCGCATCAAGCTGTGCGGCCTGTCGCGCGCCGAGGATGTCCAGCACGCGGCGGCACTCGGCGCCGACGCGATCGGCCTCGTGTTCTACCCGAAAAGCCCGCGCGCGGTGACGATCGCGCAGGCGGCCGAACTGGCGCGGCTTGCGCCGCCGTTCGTGTCGGTGGTCGGCCTGTTCGTGAACGCGACCGTCGACGAGATCGAGGCGGTGGTGCGCGACGTGCCGCTGACGCTGCTGCAGTTCCACGGCGACGAAACCCCCGGGCAGTGCGACGCGCTCGGCCGCGCGGCCCGGCTGCCGTGGCTGCGCGCGGTGCGCGTCGGGCCCTCGACGCAGTCGGCCGATTTGGTAGAATCGTCACTTCATTATTCGAAAGCGCGCGGCCTCCTGTTCGACACTCTCGTGCCCGACTACGGCGGCAGCGGCAAGGTCTTCGATTGGTCACTTATTCCTGCAGAGCTCGCGCGTCGGGCCGTTTTGAGTGGTGGGTTGAACGCGCAAAACGTCGGTGATGCGATCCGTCAGCTGCGTCCGTTTGCGGTCGATGTCTCGAGCGGCATCGAAGTGCCGGGCGCAAAGGGCGTGAAGGATCACGCCCGGATGGCGGCGTTCGTGCGCGCGGTGCGCGCGGCGGACGCCGGGTGATGCAAGCCGGTGCGCGGCCGCCTGGAGCAGGGCGCGCACCGTCCGAATGAGAGCGACATCATGTACAACTTGCCTGACGATCATGGCCATTTCGGCCCCTATGGCGGCGTATTCGTTGCGGAGACGCTGATCCACGCGCTGGACGAGTTGCGCGCCGCCTACGCGAAATTCCAGAACGATCCCGATTTCGTCGCCGAATTCCAGCGCGAGCTCAAGCACTTCGTCGGCCGGCCTTCGCCGATCTATCACGCGCAGCGCTGGAGCGACACGCTCGGCGGCGCGCAGATCTACCTGAAGCGCGAAGACCTGAACCACACCGGCGCGCACAAGATCAACAACGTGATCGGCCAGGCGCTGCTCGCGAAGCGGATGGGCAAGACCCGCGTGATCGCCGAGACCGGCGCGGGCCAGCACGGCGTCGCGACCGCGACGATCTGCGCGCGCTTCGGGATGGAATGCGTCGTCTACATGGGCGCAGAGGACGTGCGCCGCCAGGCGTCCAACGTCTACCGGATGAAGCTGCTCGGCGCGACCGTCGTGCCGGTCGAATCCGGCTCGCGCACGCTGAAGGACGCGCTCAACGAGGCGATGCGCGACTGGGTCACCAACATCGAGAACACGTTCTACATCATCGGCACGGTCGCGGGCCCGCACCCGTATCCGATGATGGTGCGCGACTTCCAGCGCGTGATCGGCGACGAGTGCAAGGTGCAGATGCCCGAGCTCGCCGGCCGGCAGCCGGATACGGTGATCGCGTGCGTCGGCGGCGGCTCGAACGCGATGGGCATC
The DNA here is from genome assembly GCF_000687455.2 of Burkholderia sp. lig30. GTDB lineage: Bacteria > Pseudomonadota > Gammaproteobacteria > Burkholderiales > Burkholderiaceae > Burkholderia. The sequence continues at coordinate 25,571 of NZ_JGVW01000064.1, read as the reverse complement.
TTCTATCCGTATATCGACGACGCGTCGGTGCAGCTGATCGGCGTCGAGGCGGCGGGCGACGGTCTGGAGACGGGCCACCACGCGGCGTCGCTGATCGCCGGCAGCCCGGGCGTGCTGCACGGCAACCGCACGTACCTGCTGCAGGACGAGAACGGCCAGATCATCGAGACGCATTCGGTGTCGGCAGGCCTCGACTATCCGGGCGTGGGCCCGGAGCACGCATGGCTGAAGGACAGCGGCCGCGCGCAGTACGTCGCGATCACCGACGACGAGGCGCTGAAGGCGTTCCACGATTGCTGCCGGATCGAAGGGATCATCCCGGCGCTCGAATCGAGCCACGCGATCGCGTATGCGCTCAAGCTCGCGCCGACCCTGCCGAAGGACAAGATCCTGCTCGTCAACCTGTCGGGCCGCGGCGACAAGGACATGCACACGGTCGCCGAGCGATCGGGCATCGTACTCTGACAGCCCGCCGATGCGAGACCTGATCGAAGATCCGGCGGCCAGCGAAGCGGGGGCGGCGGCTGCCGTCGCCGCGCCGCGCGCGCTGCCCGCCGGCATCGAACTCTTCAACCGCGATTTCCTGACCGAAGCCGCGCGCCTGCCCGACGCGTCGATCGACCTGATCGTCGCCGATCCGCCTTACGGGCTCGGCAAGGATTACGGCAACGATTCCGACAAGCGCTCGGGCGAAGAACACCTCGCCTGGACGTGCGAATGGCTCGAGCTGGCGATCCCGAAGCTCAAGCCGAGCGGGTCGCTGTACGTGTTCTGCACGTGGCAGTATGCGCCGGAGATCTTCAGCTTCCTGAAGACGAAGCTCACGATGATCAACGAGATCATCTGGGACCGGCGCGTGCCGAGCATGGGCGGCACGACGCGCCGCTTCACGTCGGTGCACGACAACATCGGTTTTTTCGCGGTATCGAAAGCGTATTACTTCGATCTCGATCCGGTCCGCATCCCGTACGACGCCGACACGAAGAAGGCCCGCTCGCGCAAGCTGTTCGAAGGCAGCAAGTGGCTGGAGATGGGCTATAACCCGAAGGACGTCTGGTCCGTCTCGCGCCTGCACCGGCAGCACGCGGAGCGCGTCGACCATCCGACCCAGAAGCCGCTCGAGATCATCGAGCGGATGGTGCTCGCGAGCTGCCCGCCGGGCGGCCGCGTGCTCGATCCGTTCATGGGCAGCGGCACGACGGCGGTGGCCTGCGCGCGTCAGGGGCGCGACTTCGTCGGCTATGAGATCAACGAAAGCTATTGCGCGATCGCGCGCGAGCGCGTCGCCGCGCTTGCCGCGCCGGCGGATGCGTGATGCCCGCCGCCGATCGCGAACGAATCGAGGAAAATTGCCATGTCCCGTATCAAGCAGACCTTCGCCGCGCTCGCCGAACAAGGCCGCAAGGGCCTGATCCCGTTCATCACCGCGGGTGATCCCGATCCGGCGAAGACCGTCGACTTCATGCACGCGCTCGCCGAGGGCGGCGCCGACGTGATCGAGCTCGGCGTGCCGTTCTCCGACCCGATGGCCGACGGCCCGGTCATCCAGCGCTCGTCCGAGCGCGCGCTCGAACGCGGCGTGACGCTCAGGAGCGTGCTGGCCGACGTCAAGCGCTTCCGCGAGCGCGATGCGAAAACGCCCGTCGTGCTGATGGGGTACGCGAATCCGATCGAGCGGATGGGCGTCGACGCGTTCGGCGCCGAGGCGAAGGCGGCCGGCGTCGACGGCGTGCTGGTCGTCGATTACCCGCCCGAGGAAGCGGCGGTATTCGCCGACCGGATGCGCGCCGCGCAGATCGATCCGATCTTCCTGCTCGCGCCGACGTCGACCGAGGAACGTATCTCGGAAGTCGGCAAGATCGCGAGCGGCTACGTGTATTACGTGTCGCTCAAGGGCGTGACCGGCTCCGGAAATCTGGATGTTTCGAGCATTGCGGGTAAAATCCCGACCATCAAGTCGCGTGTGCCGGTTCCGGTCGGCGTCGGCTTCGGCATCCGCGACGCCCAGACGGCGCGCGCGGTGGCCGAGGTGTCGGACGCCGTCGTGATCGGCAGCCGTCTCGTGCAGCTCCTCGAGGAGGCTGCGCCGGAGGCCGCCGTCGCCGCGCTGAAGACGTTCATCGCCGAGCTGCGCGCCGCGCTGGACGGCGCGGGCAAGACGGCCGCATAAACAACATGAAGCGGGCCCGGGCGCATGCCGCCCGATCCGCCACGGAACAGGAAACCATACGATGAGCTGGCTCGACAAACTGTTGCCGCCGAAGATCAAGCAGACCGATCCGAAAAGCCGCAAGGGCATTCCGGAAGGGCTGTGGGTCAAGTGTCCGTCCTGCGAGGCCGTGTTGTACCGCAACGACCTCGATGCGAACCTGCACGTGTGCCCGAAGTGCGATCACCACATGCGGATCGGCGCGCGCGAGCGCCTCGACGGCCTGCTCGACGCGGAAGGCCGCTACGAGATCGGCCAGGAGATCCTGCCGGTCGACTCGCTGAAGTTCAAGGACAGCCGCAAGTATCCGGATCGTCTGAAGGAAGCGATGGACGACACCGGCGAAACCGATGCGATGGTGGTGATGGGCGGCGCGATCCACACGCTGCCCGTCGTCGCCGCGTGCTTCGAGTTCTCGTTCATGGGCGGCTCGATGGGCTCGGTCGTCGGCGAGCGCTTCGTGCGCGGCGCGCAGAACGCGCTGGAACAGCAAGTGCCGTTCATCTGCTTTACCGCATCGGGCGGCGCGCGGATGCAGGAAAGCCTGCTGTCGCTGATGCAGATGGCAAAGACCACCGCGATGCTGACCAAGCTCGCGGCAGCGAAGCTGCCGTTCATCTCGGTGCTGACCGACCCGACGATGGGCGGCGTGTCGGCGAGCTTCGCGTTCCTCGGGGACGTCGTGATCGCCGAGCCGAAGGCGCTGATCGGCTTCGCCGGCCCGCGCGTGATCGAGCAGACCGTGCGCGAAAAGTTGCCGGAAGGCTTCCAGCGCGCCGAGTTCCTGGTGAAGACGGGCGCGGTCGACATGCTCATCGACCGCCGCAAGATGCGTGACGAGATCGCCCAGCTGCTCGCGCTGCTGCAGCGTCAGCCGGCCGACGCGCTGGCCTGATCCTGCGTCACGCGTGTCCGTCGCCCGCGCGTCGTCCGGCTTTGCCGCCGGGCGGCGCGCTTCGTTTTTTTGCGTTGTCGTCCTGATTCACGAATTGATCCGATGAGCACTTTTCCCACTCTCGACGCGTGGCTGTCCCATCTCGAAAGCGCGCACCCGGTCGGCATCGACATGGGCCTTGCCCGGATCGGCAAGGTCAAGGCCGCGCTCGGGCTCGAATTCACGTGTCCCGTCATCACGGTGGGCGGCACCAACGGCAAGGGCTCGACCTGCGCGTTTCTCGAGACCATCCTCGTGCGCGCCGGATACAAGGTCGGCTGCCACACGTCGCCGCACCTGCTCGCGTTCAACGAGCGGGCGAGGGTGAACGGCGAGCCCGTCGGCGACGACGCGCTGCTGCCGCATTTCGAGGCCGTCGAGCGCGCGCGCCTGTCGCTGGCCGAGCCGGTGTCGCTGACCTATTTCGAATTCACGACGCTCGCGATCCTGCACCTGTTCGCGTCGCGCGGGCTCGATGCGGTGATCCTCGAAGTCGGCCTCGGCGGCCGGCTCGACGCGGTCAACATCATCGACACCGACTGCGCGATCGTGACGAGCATCGACATCGACCACACCGAGTATCTCGGCGACACGCGCGAGCAGATCGGGTTCGAGAAGGCCGGGATCTTCCGGCCGGGCAAGCCGGCGATCTGTGGCGATCCGGCTGCGCCGCAGACGCTGATCGACCATGCGCAGGCGATCGGCGCCGACCTGTGGCTGGTCGGGCGCGACTTCCGCTACGCGCCGCAGCCGGGCACCGAGCGTCAGCAATGGAGCTACCTCGGTCGCGACAAGCGCTACCCGGCGCTTGCGTATCCGGCGCTGCGCGGTGCGAACCAGCTCATCAATGCGTCCGCCGCGCTGGCCGCGCTCGAAGCGTTGCGCGCGCAGCTGCCGGTGTCCGCGCAGGACATCCGCCTCGGGCTCGCGAACGTCGAGCTGCCGGGTCGCTTCCAGGTGCTGCCGGGCAAGCCGTCGATCGTGCTCGACGTCGCGCACAATCCGCATGCGGCGGCCGTGCTCGCGCAGAATCTCGGCAACATGGGCTATTTCCCGTACACCTATGCGGTGTTCGGCGCGATGCACGACAAGGACATCGACGGCGTGCTGCAGCACCTGAAAGGCGAGATCGACCACTGGTGCGTGACCGACCTGCCGCTGCCGCGCGCGGCCTCCGCCGGGCAGCTCGAAGCGGCGCTGCGCAAGGCGGGCGTGGAGGATGGCGCGGATCGCAGCGTGACCCGCTTCGCGTCGCCGGCCGACGCGTTCCGCGACGCACTCGAAAGAGCGTCCGAGAATGATAGAATCGTAGTTTTCGGCAGTTTCCATACGGTAGCGGGCGTGATGGCCTATCGTAAATCGCAGCAACACTGACGGGCAGTTTCGGACTCAGCCATTCATGGGAATCTTCTCGTTCGGCAATAAAGGCGACGACGCGCCCACCCGGCGCGGCAGTCGTACCGGGGGCGCGCGAAACGGTCGCGCCGAGCGTGTCGAGCGGCGCGCGCGCCGCACCGAGCGCCCGGAAACCGACACGCTGCTCCTTGATCCGACCCTTCCGGAAAAGCAACGGGCGCGCCGCCGCCTCGTCGGCGCGATCGCGCTCGTCGTGGCCGCCGTCGTCGTGTTGCCGATGGTGCTCGACTCTCACCCGAAGCCGGTGACCGACGACATCGCGATCGATATTCCGAGCCGGCCCGCACACCAGGCACGCACGCCGCGTGACGACGACACCGCCGATCTGCAGGCGGGCGTCGCGCACGAGGCGCCGCCCGCGTCGGATACCCCCGTCGCAGCCGCCGTGCCGCCCGTCAGGCGGCCGGCCCCGGCACCCACTCCCGACATGACCGCCAGCGTGGCGCCCAGGGCGGCGCAAAAGCCTGCCGCGCCTGCGCCGGCGGCGAAGCCCGTGCCCGCACCGGCGGCTGTCGCCAGCGTCGACGCATCCGGCGCGGACGACGGCGATGCCGCGACGCCGTCGGCGCCGGCCGGCGCGCGCTTTGCGTTGCAGCTCGGCGCGTTCAAGGATGGCGCGACGGCCAAGGCCTGGGCCGCGAAATTGAAATCGGCGGGGGTGCCCGCCTACGTCGAGCACGGCAAGCAGGCTGACGGCAGCACGACTACACTCTTGCGTGCGGGGCCGTTCGCCGACCGTGCTGCGGCTGCCGCCGCGATCGCGAAGGTGCGCGAGGCGGGGCTGACCCAGTAAACGCACGATGCTGACTGCTTTTGACTACGCTGTATTGGCGGTAATTGTGTTGTCGGCGCTGCGCGGTGCGTGGCGCGGCTTCGTATCCGAGATTTTCGGGCTGATCGGCTGGATCGCGGCGATCGCGATCGCCAGCCGCTACGTCGGGCTCGTCGAGCCGTACATTCCGGCCACCTGGCCGGGCGGCGCGCTGACGCAGTGGGTGGTCGCGTTCGCGGTGCTCGTGATCGGCGTGGTGCTGGTCGCCGGCGTGGCGAATGCGCTGCTGTCGCGCGTCGCGCAGGCGACCGGGCTCGGCGGCGTCGATCGCTCGCTGGGCATGATGTTCGGCCTCGTGCGGGGCGTGCTGCTGGTGGTATTGCTGGCGGCGGCGGCCGGGCTGACCGAACTGCCCAAAGAGGAATTCTGGCGCAATGCGCTTTCGCGTCCGCTTGTCGAACAGGGTGTGCACGAGCTGAAGGCGCTCCTGCCCGACGGCATGGCCCGGTACGTGCGCGTCTGACGACGCGGCCGGGCAGGACGAAACCGTTTTTGTATTCATGAAGGACATGCCATGTGCGGCATCGTAGGCGTTATCTCCCAATCCCCGGTCAACCAGCTGATCTATGACAGCCTGCTGCTCCTGCAGCATCGCGGTCAGGACGCGGCGGGCATCGCGACCGCGAACGGCAGCACTTTCCACATGTACAAGGCGAACGGCCTGGTGCGCGACGTGTTCCGCACGCGCAACATGCGCAGCCTGCCGGGCACGGCCGGCATCGGCCAGGTTCGTTATCCGACCGCCGGCTCGGCGTCGAGCGAAGAAGAGGCCCAGCCGTTCTACGTGAACGCGCCGTTCGGCGTCGTCCTCGCGCACAACGGCAATCTCACCAACTGCGAGCAGTTGAAGGACGAGATGTTCCGGATCGACCGCCGCCACATCAACACGCATTCCGACAGCGAAGTGCTGCTCAACGTGCTCGCGCACGAGCTGCAGCTCTCCAGCTCCGGCATGGAGCTCGATCCGGCCGCCGTGTTCAAGGCGGTCGCGGGCGTGCATCGCCGCGTGCGCGGCTCGTACGCGGTCGTGTCGGTGATCGCCGGCTATGGCCTGCTCGCGTTCCGCGACACGTTCGGCATCCGCCCGCTGTGCATCGGCAAGCAGGAAACCGCGCAGGGCGTCGAATGGCTGGTGGCGTCGGAATCGGTCGCGCTCGAGGGCGTCGGCTTCGAGTTCGTGCGCGACGTGAAGCCGGGCGAGGCGATCTTCATCGACAACGACGGCAACTTCCACAGCCAGCAGTGCGCGGCCAGCGCGCGCCTGAACCCGTGCATGTTCGAGTACGTGTATCTGGCCCGCCCGGATTCGTGCCTCGACGGGGTGCCCGTCTACAACGTGCGCCTGCGCATGGGCGACTACCTCGCCGAGAAGATCAAGCGCGAGCTGCCGAACGTGCCGATCGACGTCGTGATGCCGATCCCCGATTCGTCGCGTCCGGCGGCGATGCAGGTCGCGGCGAAGCTCGGCGTCGAGTATCGCGAAGGCTTCTTCAAGAACCGCTACGTCGGCCGGACCTTCATCATGCCGGGGCAGGCGGTGCGCAAGAAGTCGGTGCGCCAGAAGCTCAACGCGATGAGCATCGAGTTCAAGGACAAGCACGTGCTGATCGTCGACGATTCGATCGTGCGCGGCACGACGTCGCACGAGATCGTGCAGATGGCGCGCGACGCGGGCGCGAAGTCGGTGATCTTCGCGTCGGCGGCGCCGCCCGTGAAGTACCCGAACGTGTACGGCATCGACATGCCGACGCGCGGCGAGCTGGTCGCGCACGGCCGCACCGATGAGGAAGTCGCGAAGATCATCGGCGCCGACTACCTGATCTATCAGGACGTCGAGGACCTGAAAAAGGCGGTGCGCGACATCAACCCGTCGATCGAGCGCTTCGAGGCGTCATGCTTCGACGGCGACTACGTCACCGGCGACATCACGCCCGAGTATCTCGACGGCATCGAGCGCGCGCGTCTCGCGCCGTCCGCGCAGGCGGACCGCGACGCGAACGGCGATGCGTCGGGGAAATCTCAGTTGCACCTGCAACTGTCGATGGAGTGAACCGGAACCACATCGACGTACGAGCGTGATACGATGTGGCCTTGCGTCGATTTGATTTCAGCTTGCGGACGCGGGGCTACTTCCCAAAACAGCTAAAGCGAAGGCCGGCGGATGCCGGCCCGAGTCGACCGCTGTCGTACCGCACCGAAGCCCGCTGATGCCGACGCATAGCGGGCTTTTTTGTTGGCCTGATGCCGTGCGCGCCGCGCACGGACATCGATAACGGAAGAACGGAACATGGACGACTCTCTCAATTTCGACACGCTTGCCGTGCGCGCGGGCACGATTCGCAGCGAATTCAACGAACATTCCGAAGCGCTGTTCCTCACGTCGAGCTTCTGCTTCAAGAGCGCGGCGGAAGCGGCCGAGCGCTTCGCGAACTCGGAAGACTATTACACCTATTCGCGCTTCACGAACCCGACCGTGACGATGTTCCAGGATCGTCTCGCGGCGCTCGAAGGCGGCGAGGCGTGCATCGCGACCGCGTCCGGCATGGCTGCGATCCTGTCGGTCGTGATGTCCGCGCTGCAGGCGGGCGACCACCTCGTCAGCTCGCGCAGCCTGTTCGGCTCGACGCTCGGCATGTTCTCGCAGATCTTCAGCAAGTTCGGCATTACGACGACCTTCGTCGATCCGACCGACCTGAACGCATGGCGGGAGGCCGTGCGTCCCGAAACGAAGATGTTCTTCCTCGAGACGCCGTCGAACCCGCTCACCGAGCTGGCCGACATCGAGGCGATCGGCAAGATCGCGAAGTCCGTGAACGCGCTGTTCGTCGTCGACAACTGTTTCTGCAGCCCGGTGCTGCAGCAGCCGCTGAAACTGGGCGCCGACGTCGTGATGCATTCGGCGACGAAGTTCCTCGACGGCCAGGGCCGCGTGCTCGGCGGCGCGCTGGTCGGCTCGAAGGACTTCATCATGGGCAAGGTGTTTCCGTTCGTCCGCAGCGCCGGGCCGACGCTGTCCGCGTTCAACGCGTGGGTGCTGCTCAAGGGGATGGAGACGCTGTCGCTGCGTGTCGAGCGCCAGTCGGCGAACGCGCTGGAGATCGCGCGCTGGCTCGAGCAGCATCCGGCCGTCGCCCGCGTGTTCTATCCGGGGCTCGAGTCGCATCCGCAGCATGCGCTCGCCAAGCGCCAGCAAAAGGCGGGCGGCGCGATCCTGTCGTTCGAGGTGAAGGGCGACACGCCGGAAGCGCAGCACGCGAATGCATGGCGCGTGATCGACGGCACGAAGCTGATCTCGATCACCGGCAACCTCGGCGATACGCGCACGACGATCACCCATCCGGCTACCACGACGCACTCCCGCGTCACGCCGGAAGCGCGCGCGGCGGCAGGGATCACGGAAGGGCTGCTCCGTCTTGCGGTCGGTCTCGAGGACGTGGCGGACCTGCGCAACGACCTCACGCGCGGTCTCGTCGGCTGACGTGTTTGCGATGCGCGCGGCGCGTGCCGTGCGCATCGTCACCCCTTGTTTTACCGCCCCGTGGCAGCAGGGCATGTCGCCGGCGGGGGCGGCTTCGATCGGCCGCAGAGGCCCTGTCGTGACGTCGCCCGGCGCTTTTCATGCCGGGGGGGCGGGCAGGATGCGCGACCCGGTGCGCATCTTCACGACTGCCTGCCCGCGCTTGTCCGGATCGATTAGTATCCCTGCACATTATGCTTCTCCGGGACACCGGTCCGACCACGCCAGGTTCGCGTCGTACCATGCATTCCACCCGGGCAGGAATGCACCGGCCAGGAATGCCAGGGAGTGGATCGCCCCACGCAGCATTCCCCTGCGCCCAAAAGTGCGTTGCAGCGTACCTGTCCGCGCTTTTCGAGCGGCGAGAGCGGCACGGAATCAGCAGCATGCAACAAAACCTGCTGGAAACCCGTGTTTTCCGCACAAAAGTACTGCACGAAGCGTCGCTGCGCTTGTAGAATCCGGCCTTGAAGTGCGCGCGTTGCGCGCTTCGCGTAACCAACGACCACACCTGGTAGGAGAAACATGGCGACTTCCGCAAAAAAGGTGGCTAAGAAGGCTGCCGCACCGGCCAAGAAAGTGGCTGCCAAGAAAGCAGCGCCCGCGAAGAAAGTAGTGGCCAAGAAGGCTGTTGCGAAGGCGCCGGCCGCTCCGACGCCGATCAAGGACACCTTCACGAAGGCATCGCTCGCGTCGCACATCGCCGAGCGCGCCGCCGTCGAGCTGAAGGCAGTGAAGGCTGTGCTCGCCGCACTCGAGAGCGCCGTGCTGGGCTCGATCCACAAGAAGGGCGCGGGCGAATTCACGCTGCCGGGCCTGCTGAAGATCACGGCTCAGGCTGTGCCGGCGAAGAAGAAGCGCTTCGGCAAGGACCCGTTCACGGGCGAAGAGCGCTGGTTCCCGGCGAAGCCGGCCAGCGTGCGCGTGAAGGCACGCGCGCTGAAGAAGCTGAAGGACGCGGCTGCGTAATCGCGGCGTGCCAGGGTGCCGGACATGCGCCGGCAGCCTGCAGTGTCCGGCGATCCCCATGTGCGAAAGCGCGTGGGGATTTTTTTTGTCGAGACGATCGTGTGCGGCCAGCCTGATTTCCGTTCCGGCCATGGCTGGATAATTCCGGCTCTTCCGGACGGGGTCGTGCATAAAACAAAAAAGCCAGCCGGAGCTGACGCCGCCGGCTGGCTTTCGATCCGTCCGAGCGGCACCCGAAGGCGCCGCGCGAGCCGGATGCGCGGTGCTTAGAACTTGTGACGCATGCCGAGCGCCACGATCTCTTGCGAGTTCGTGCCGGCGGCACCCGACGAAGCGATCGACGCTTGCGCGCTCTGGACCGTCGTCGCGTTCACGCGCTGCTCGCCGCTTGCATGCTGGTAAGCGCCGATCAGGTACACGTCCGTGCGCTTCGACAGCGCGTAGCTCGCGCTCGCCGAGACCTGGTGGTACTTCGCGTCCGTATCGCCGCTCGCACGCGTGAACGCATAGCCAAGGCCGAGCTGGACAGCCGGCGTAGCCTGGTACGTCACCCAGCCGCGACCCGTGTTGTACTTCTCGGTCGAAGCGAACGCCGACGAGCCGTCCTGGTAGTACTGCGCGTTGCTGTAGCCGAGGCCGAAAGCCACCGGGCCAATCGTGTACTGACCTGCTACGTGCGCGATGCCGACCGAGCTTGCCGTTTTATAGCCGGCGTTGATCGGGCCGTCGAACACCGCGCCTGCGTCTGCCGTCGGGCTCGTCCAGTCCGTGCGCGTCGTGCCGTTCGTCAGGTGCAGGTAGCCGGCTGCAACAGCAAACGGACCGTTGTTGTACGCACCCGCGGCCGACCACGTCTGGCCCGTGCCCGGCTTGCCGGCGACGCCGCTCAGCGAGTACATGCCGACGAACTGGAAGCCGCCCAGGACCGGCGACGTGTACTTGATCGCGTTGTTGAAGCGAGCGCTGTTGTCGTTGTTGTCGACGTCACCCGGCGTCGCGTATTGGAACGCGATGTTGTCGCCCGTCAGGCCTTGAACCAGGTCGGTGAGCGGATCGTACTGACGACCCAGCGTCAGCGCGCCGTACGTTTCGCTTTGCAGGCCAACGTAGGCCTGGCGACCGAAGATGCCCTTGTTCTGACCCAGGCCGCCGTTGGCCGGATCGAAGCCGCTTTCGAGCTGGAAGATCGCCTTCAGGCCAGCGCCCAGATCCTCGGAGCCCTTGAGGCCCCAGCGGCTGCCGCTTTCATTGCCCGACAGCATCTGCCATGCATTGTTGGCCTTACCACCATTGCCGTGGACGTACGCGATCGACGTATCGATCACGCCGTAAAGCGTCACGCTGTTTTGAGCATGAGCCGCACCCGTGGCGCCAAGTAGTGCGAACGAGAGGGCAGACAGTGCAAGTTTCTTCATTGTTGAGTTTCTCCACGCGAGTCAATCGTTATTTGTTGCGGATTGGAGAATAGCGCAGTGCTGTACGCGCAAGAAAGCTCAAAAAATAAAGTGTCGCCAAAACATCACAGAACGAAAAAGTCCTTACTTTTCAGGGATGTTAAGGACTATTCCGAAATTTGAAATAGTTGACAATTGCTGCGCTGCGATTGTTGTGATCGCCGGTGAACCGTCTGCAGTCGCGCGGGATCGGCGGCTATCGTGCGGTACCGGCCGATCCGCCGGCTGGTCGTGCGCGACCGTGTACGCATGGGCTGCGAAGGCAGTATGAACGAGGATGGACACCGAAAGGACACCGTGCTAATGCGTTTCGCCCGGGCGCGCGCAGCGCCGGTTGCGGGCCGAATGACACGGCCCGGCGAGGTGACGGCGCTTCGGCGGATTAGTCCGTCTCGTCGGTGGCGGGCGATCGCGCGGCGCCACGCGCCGCCGCGAATTCCGCGCCGAGCAGCAGCACGGCGGCAGAGAAATACAGCCACATGAGCAACACCGCGAACGATCCCGCCGCGCCGAATGCGCTCGCCGTCCCGGTGCGCGCGAGATACAGCGCGAACAGCTTCTTGCCGCCGGCAAACAGGATCGACGATACGCTGCCGCCGATTGCGGCGTCGCGCCACTCGACGTGCGCGTCGGGCAGGAACTTCATCAGCGCGGCGAGCGCGGATGCGAGCACGGCGATGCCGACGAAGAACTGCAGCAGGTTGCCGGCCAGCAGGTACGGCGAATCGTCCCACAGCCAGCGTCCGACGAACGTGATCGCCGTGTCGAGCACGAGCGACACGGTCAGCAGGAATGCGACGCCCAACACCAGCGCGAACGAGACCAGCCGGACGCGCACCAGCCCGAGCACGCTCGACCAGCGGCTTTCGGTCGCCGGCCAGATGACGCTCAACGCGGTATTGAGCGACGCGAACGTCGCCGACGCGCCGAGCGCCAGCGCCGCGAACGACATCAGCGCGGCGGTGCCGCTGCGATTGCCGCTGCGATGCGCGTGCTCGACGATGGCCTGCACGCTCGCGGCGGCCTCGTCGCCGATCAGGTGGTGCGCCTGCTCGAACAGCAGTCCGCGCGCCGCGTCGTCGCCGAAGAACGAGCCCGCCACGGCAATCACCATCACGAGCATCGGCGCGAGCGAGAACGCCGAGTAGAACGCGATGCTCGCGGCCATGGTCGAGCAGCGGTCGCCGGAGTAGCGCCGGAATGCGGCGAGCGCCCAGTCGAAGTGCGCTCGCGCGGTGCGCGTCGCATGGGCGGATATCGATGGCTTCATGTCGTGTCGGAGGGTAGTGCGGGTGCCGATTGCCTGGGCGGGAAATTGTGGATGAGGATACGAGCGAATTGAAGGCGAACGTCTATAATTTCTTTCGATTCCCCCACGATAACAGCCGAGACCATCATGCTACCCATGTCCCGGCGCCAGTTCCTCAAAGTGACGGCTACGTCGCTTGCCGGATCGAGCCTGGCCCTGATGGGCTTCTCGCCGGCCGAAGCGCTCGCGGAGGTCCGTCAATACAAACTGGCGCGTACCGTTGAGACCCGCAACACCTGTCCGTACTGCTCCGTCGGGTGCGGCATCCTGATGTACAGCCTCGGCGACGGCGCGAAGAACGCCCGGCCGAGCATCATCCACATCGAAGGCGATCCGGACCACCCGGTCAACCGCGGCACGCTGTGCCCGAAGGGCGCGAGCCTGATCGACTTCATCCACAGCCCCAGCCGCCTGGTGCACCCGGAATACCGCGCGCCCGGCTCGGACAAGTGGGAGCGCATCGCGTGGGGCGATGCGCTCGACAGGATCGCGAAGCTGATGAAGGCCGACCGCGACGCGAATTTCGTCGAGACGGCGGACGACGGCGCGAAGGTCAACCGCTGGCTCACGACCGGCATGCTGGCCGCGTCGGCCGGCAGCAACGAAGTCGGCTACCTGACCCACAAGACTGTCCGCAGTCTGGGGATGCTCGCATTCGACAATCAGGCGCGTGTCTGACATGGCCCGACGGTGGCAGGTCTTGCCCCGACGTTTGGCCGTGGAGCGATGACGAACCATTGGGTCGACATCAAGAACGCGGACGTGATTCTCGTGATGGGCGGCAATGCGGCCGAGGCCCATCCATGCGGCTTCAAGTGGGTGACGGAAGCAAAGGCGCACCGCAAGGCGCGGCTGATCGTCGTCGACCCGCGCTTTACGCGCACGGCGTCGGTGGCCGATTACTACGCGCCGATCCGCACCGGCACGGACATTGCGTTCCTCGGCGGGATCATCAATTACCTGCTGACGAACGACAAGATCCAGCATGAGTACGTGAAGAACTACACGGACTTCTCGTTCATCGTGCGCGAGGATTTCGCGTTCAACGACGGCATCTACTCCGGCTACGACGCGGAGAAGCACGGCTATCCCGACAAATCGAGCTGGGACTACGAGCGCGGCGACGACGGCTTCGTGAAGGTCGACCCGACGCTCGCGCATCCGCGTTGCGTGTACAACCTGATGAAGCAGCACTACGCGCGCTACACGCCCGAGAAGGTCGAGCAGGTCTGCGGCACGCCGAAGGAGAAATTCCTGAAGGTGTGTGAGATGCTCGCGACGACGGCCGTGCCCGGCCGCGCCGGCACGATCCTGTACGCGCTCGGCTGGACGCATCACTCGATCGGCGCGCAGATGATCCGCACCGGCGCGATGGTGCAGCTGCTGCTCGGCAACATCGGCATCGCGGGCGGCGGCATGAACGCGCTGCGCGGCCACTCGAACATCCAGGGCCTCACGGACCTCGGCCTGATGTCGAACTTGCTGCCGGGCTACATGACGCTGCCGATGCAGTCGGAGCAGAACTTCGACGACTACATCAACAAGCGCACGCAGCAGCCGCTGCGGCCGAACCAGCTCAGCTACTGGAAGAACTACCGCGCGTTCCACGTCAGCTTCATGAAAGCATGGTGGGGCGACGCCGCGACCGCCGACAACAACTGGGGCTACGACTACCTGCCGAAGCTCGACAAGCAGTACGACCTGCTGCAGACGATCGAGCTGATGCACCAGGGCAAGATGAACGGCTACATCGCGCAGGGCTTCAACCCGCTCGCGGCGGCGCCGTCGAAGGGGAAGACGGCCGAGGCGCTCGCGAAGCTCAAGTGGCTCGTCATCATGGATCCGCTCGCGACCGAGACGTCCGAGTTCTGGAAGAACCACGGCGACTACAACGACGTCGATGCGTCGAAGATCCGGACCGAGGTGTTCCGGCTGCCGACGACGTGCTTCGCCGAGGAGCGCGGCTCGCTCGTCAACTCGGGCCGGGTGCTGCAGTGGCACTGGCAGGGCGGCGAGCCGCCGGGCGAGGCGAAGAGCGACCTCGAGATCATGTCCGGGCTGTTCCTGCGCATGCGCCGGATGTACCAGACCGAGGGCGGCAAGTATCCCGATCCGATCGTCAACCTGAGCTGGCCGTATGCGCACCCGGAAAGCCCGACGCCCGAAGAGATCGCGATGGAGTTCAACGGCCGCGCGCTCGCCGACCTGCCCGACCCGAAGGACCCGGCGAAGACGCTCGTGAAGAAGGGCGAGCAGCTCGCGGGCTTCGCGCAGCTGAAGGACGACGGCACGACGGCGAGCGGCTGCTGGATCTTCTGCGGCGCGTGGACCCAGGCGGGCAACCAGATGGGGCGGCGCGACAACGCCGACCCGACCGGCATCGGCCAGACGCTCGGCTGGGCATGGGCGTGGCCGGCGAACCGGCGGATCCTGTACAACCGCGCGTCGTGCGACGCGAACGGCAAGCCGTTCGACCCGACCCGCAAGCTGATCGGCTGGAACGGCAGCGCGTGGACGGGGCCGGACATCCCGGACTACAAGGCCGACGAGCCGCCCGAGAACGGCATGGGCCCGTTCATCATGAACCCGGAAGGCGTCGCGCGCTTCTTCGCGCGCGCCGGCATGAACGAAGGCCCGTTCCCCGAGCACTACGAGCCGTTCGAGACGCCGCTGGCCGCGAACCCGTTCCATCCGAACAACCCGCAGGCGCTGAACAACCCGGCCGCCCGCGTGTTCCCGGGCGACCGGGCGGCGTTCGGCAAGGCCGCGCAGTTCCCGCACGTCGCGACGACCTACCGGCTGACCGAGCATTTCCATTACTGGACCAAGCATGCGCGGCTGAACGCGATCATCCAGCCCGAGCAGTTCGTCGAGATCGGCGAGGATCTGGCGAAGGAGGTCGGCGTGGTGCACGGCGACCGCGTGAAGGTGTCGTCGAACCGCGGCCATATCGTCGCAGTGGCGCTCGTCACGAAGCGGATCAAGCCGCTCATGGTCGACGGCAGGAAGGTTCAGACGGTCGGCATCCCGCTGCACTGGGGCTTCAAGGGGCTGACGAAGCCCGGCTATCTCGCGAATACCCTGACTCCGTCCGTGGGCGACGGCAACTCGTACACACCGGAATTCAAGTCGTTCCTGGTGAAGGTCGAAAAGGCGTAAGGGGGACGAGATGGCATGGCAATCGCTGGATATCAAGCGCGTCTCCGCCACCACGACGCCACCGCCGACCGCGCGCGAGCCGGTGACGGGCAGTGTCGCGAAGCTGATCGACGTGTCGAAGTGCATCGGCTGCAAGGCGTGCCAGACGGCGTGCATGGAGTGGAACGACCTGCGCGACGAAGTCGGCACCAGCGTCGGCGTGTACGACAACCCGGCCGATTTGTCCGAGCATTCGTGGACGGTGATGCGGTTCGCCGAATACGAGAACCCGGACGGCAACCTCGAATGGCTGATCCGCAAGGACGGCTGCATGCACTGCGAGGACCCGGGCTGCCTGAAGGCGTGCCCGTCGCCGGGCGCGATCGTGCAGTACAACAACGGCATCGTCGATTTCCACGAGGAGAACTGCATCGGCTGCGGCTATTGCGTGACCGGCTGCCCGTTCAACATCCCGCGGATCTCGAAGAAGGATCATCGCGCGTACAAGTGCACGCTCTGCTCCGACCGCGTCGCGGTCGGCCAGGAGCCCGCCTGCGTGAAGACCTGCCCGACGGGCGCGATCGTGTTCGGCACCAAGGAGGACATGAAGCAGCACGCGGCCGAGCGGATCGAGGACCTGAAGGAGCGCGGCTTCGACAAGGCCGGGCTGTACGATCCGCCGGGCGTCGGCGGCACGCACGTGATGTACGTGCTGCACCATGCCGACAAGCCGTCGCTGTATCACGGCCTGCCGGACAACCCGTCGATCAGCCCGATGGTGAAGCTGTGGAAGGGCATCGCGAAGCCGCTCGCCGTCGCGGGCATCGCGCTGTCGGCGCTCGCGGGCTTCTTCCACTACACCCGGGTCGGCCCGAACGAGGTGACCGAGGACGACGAAGCCGCCGCCCGCGACGAGGCGCGACGCATCAAGGAGGACGCGAAATGAAGCATGACGACCCCAACCTGATCGTCCGCTACACGGCGAACGAGCGGACGAACCACTGGATCACCGCGATTGCGTTCGTGCTGCTCGCATTGTCGGGACTCGCGCTGTTCCATCCGTCGATGTTCTGGCTGACCGCGTTGTTCGGCGGCGGCCAGTGGACGCGGATCCTGCATCCGTTCGTCGGTCTCGTGATGTTCGCGTCGTTCGCGGTGATGGCCGTGCGGTTCTGGCGTCACAACGTGCTCGATGCGGGCGACCGCCAATGGCTGCGCCAGCTCGGCGACGTGGTCGCGAACCGCGACGACAAGCTGCCCGAAGTCGGCCGCTATAACGCGGGACAGAAGCTGCTATTCTTCGCGATGGTGGCGTGCCTCGCGCTGTTGCTGCTGTCCGGGATCGTCATCTGGCGGCGGTATTTCTCGTTCTATTTCCCGATCGGGGCGATCCGCCTCGCGTCGGTGATCCACGCCGCCGCGGCGTTCGTGCTGATTGCCGGCATCGTCGTGCATATCTACGCGGCGTTGTGGATCAAGGGCTCGATACGGGCGATGGTGCGCGGCACCGTCACGCCCGGCTGGGCGCGCAAGCACCACCCGAAATGGTTCCGGGAAAGCGTGAAGTGAGCGTACCCCGGAGCCCGGGGCGGAACGCCGGTCACGGCGAGCCGCTCCGCGCGGGCCGGAGCAGTCGATAGCGCCGATCCGTCGGCGCTTGTTTTTTTGAAAGGCACAGTGTGACTCAACGTATTCTCGAACCGAATGACATCGCGGCGCTCGATCATTCGGCCATTCCGCGCTTCCGGCTGCCGGAACGCGCGACGGTTTTCTCGGCGCGCGCCGCGCGCCTGCGCAAGCTCGCCGACCTGAATCCGATCGGTGGCTACCTGCGCCTGATGGCGGTCGTCGCCGACGCGCAGCAGGCGGTGCTGGACGCGTTGTTCGCGCAGGCGCCGCCGGCGGATGCGATCGCGCATGCGCAGCAGCATTCGATGCCGCTCGTGCCGGCGCTGTCCGGCGAGCGCGATCCGCAGTGGCGCGACGTGCTGCAGCATCTGCTCGACCGCATCGAACGGGCCGGGCTCGTCAATCCGCCACTCGCGAAGCTGATCGACCGGCTGCGTCTGATGACGCCCGCCGAACTGGACGCGCAGGCCGACGCCATTCTCGCGCTGCGCCATGCGGAGGTCGAACTGGCATCGGCGCCGTTCGTCGCGGCCGCGCTGCAGGTGGTCTGGACCGACCTGGCGAGCCGCGTGATGCCCGCCGACGTGCCGTTTCTCGATCAACCGGGGCTGTGCCCGGTGTGCGGCTCGCATCCGGTCGCGAGCATTGTGCGGGTCGGCGGCCAGTATCAGGGCTACCGGTTCCTGCAGTGCGGCCTGTGCGCGACCGAATGGCACATGGTTCGCACCAAGTGCTCGCACTGCGACTCGACAAAGGGCATTGCGTACCACGGCATCGAAGGCGGCAGCGAGGCCGTGAAGGCCGAGTCGTGCGACGAATGCAAGACGTACCGCAAGATCGGCTATCAGGACAAGGATTTCGAGTTCGAGCCGCTTGCCGACGATCTCGCGAGCCTCACGCTCGATCTGTTGATGAACGAGGCCGGCTATCGGCGCAGCTCGCCGAACCCGCTGCTGTGGCCGGCTTCGCCCGACGAAGAATGAGGCTTTGCGTGCGGCGGGAGCGCGCTGCATCGGGCAGCCTTGCATGGGGCCAAACTAAGCACTAAAGCGCAAAGTTTGGCCGACATCTGGTCGACATCCAGCCGACAGGAGACCCACCACGTGACCGAACCTGGCCTGAACGAGTTGAACGCCGTGCTCGCGCGCGTGCCGTCCGTCGAGCGCGTGCTGGCGTCCGTCCCTGTCCGGCCGCTCGTCGACGAGTATGGCCGCACCCGCGTGCTGAACGCGGTGCGCGCCGAGCTGGCGCGCTGGCGCACGGCCGCGCAGCGCGATCCGGCGGCCGCCGAGCCGCTCGACGAGACGCGCATCGCCACAGCCGTCGCGCGCGCGCTGGCCGAGCAGAGCGCCGGCGCGATGCGGCCGGTCTTCAACCTGACGGGCACGGTGCTGCACACCAATCTCGGCCGCGCGTTGCTGCCGGACGACGCGGTGCGCGCGGTCGTGACCGCGCTGACGCAGCCGACGAATCTCGAATTCGACCTGTCGAGCGGGCGCCGCGGCGATCGCGACGACCTGATCGACGGCCTGATCTGCGAGCTGACGGGCGCCGAGGCGGCAACCGTCGTCAACAACAATGCGGCAGCGGTGCTGCTGACACTGTCGGCGCTCGCGTCGAAGCGCGAGGTGATCGTGTCGCGCGGCGAGCTGGTGGAAATCGGCGGCGCGTTCCGCATTCCCGACATCATGAGCCGGGCCGGCGCACGGCTGCGCGAGGTCGGCACGACGAACCGCACGCACCTGCGCGACTACGCCGATGCGATCGGCCCGCGCACCGCGCTGCTGATGAAGGTGCACTGCAGCAACTACGCGATCAGCGGATTCACCAGGGAAGTGACGCTCGCCGAGCTGGCGCCGCTCGCGCGCGCGCACGGGCTGCCGGTCGCGGTCGATCTCGGCAGCGGCGTACTGGCCGATCTCGCGCAATGGGGGCTGCCGCACGAAGCGACGGTGCGCGAAACCGTCGAAGCCGGCGCCGACCTCGTCACGTTCAGCGGCGACAAGCTGCTCGGCGGGCCGCAGGCCGGGCTGATCGTCGGCCGCCGCGCGCTGATCGACAAGATCAAGAAACATCCGCTCAAGCGCGCGCTGCGCGTCGGCAAGCTGACGCTGGCCGCGCTGGAGCCGGTGCTGCGCCTGTATCAGGCGCCGGAATTCCTGCGCGACCGGCTGACGACGCTGCGCCTGCTCACGCGCTCGCAGCAGGAGATCGCCGACGCGGCCGCGCGCGTGCAGCCGGCGTTGCAGGCGGTGCTCGGCGCGGCCTACGAAGTGAGCGTCGAGCCGATGTTCAGCCAGATCGGCAGCGGCGCGCTGCCGGTCGACCAGTTGCCGAGCTGCGGGCTTGTCGTGCGCACGCCGGACGGCAAGCGCAGCGGCCGCGCGATCGTGCAGCTCGAAAAGCGCTTGCGCGAGTGGCCGCGCCCGGTGCTCGGCCGCGTCGCCGACGGCGCGCTGCGGCTCGACCTGCGCTGCCTCGAAGCCGCCGACGAGGCCGCCTTCGTCGCGCAATGCGCAAGCGCGGGGCCCGCCGCATGATCGTCGGCACCGCCGGACACATCGACCACGGCAAGACGACGCTGGTGCGCGCGCTTACGGGCGTCGACACCGATCGCCTGAAGGAAGAGAAGGCCCGGGGCATCTCGATCGAGCTCGGGTATGCGTATGTGCCGCTCGACAACGGCGACGTGCTCGGCCTGGTCGACGTGCCGGGACACGAGAAACTCATTCATACGATGGCCGCCGGCGCGTGCGGGATCGATTTCGCGCTGCTCGTGATTGCCGCCGACGACGGCGTGATGCCGCAAACGCGCGAACATCTGGCGATCCTGCAATTGCTCGGCGTCGCGCATGGCGCGGTTGCGCTGACGAAATGCGACCGTGTCGACGCGGCGCGGCGTACGCAGGTGCGCGAGGAAATCGCCACCTGGCTCGCCGGCTCGGCATTGGCCGGCGCACCGGTCTTCGAGACCTGCGCGACCGATCCGGACGACGCGGGCGTCGCGGCGCTCAAGCGCCATCTGTGCGACACGGCGATCGCGTGGCGCGCGCGCCGGGACGACGGGCTGTTCCGCCTCGCGGTGGATCGCGTGTTCACGCTTGCCGGGCAAGGGACGGTCGTGACCGGTACCGCGTTCGCCGGTCAGGTGCGAAGCGGTGACACGCTCGCGATCGTGCGTACCGGCGACGCGGCGCGGGTGCGCAGCATCCATGCGCAGAACCGGCCGGTCGAGGCCGGGCATGCAGGCGAGCGCTGCGCGCTGAATCTCGCGGGCATCGACAAGGCGGCGGTCGCGCGCGGCGATACGGTCGCGGATACGCGCCTGGCGGAGATCTCGCCGCGGCTGGACGTCGACCTGTCGCTGCTGCCGGACGCCGGCCTCACGCTGACGCACTGGGCGCCGCTGCACGTCCATCTCGGCACGCTGCATCGCGTCGCGCACGTGGCGCTGCTCGACGGGGACGCGCTCACGCCGGGCCAGCACGCGCGCGCGCAACTGATTTTCGACGAACCGGTGTTCGCGCTGCCGGGCGACCGCTTCATCGTGCGCAATCCGCAGGCGATGCGTACCGTCGGCGGCGGGCGCGTGCTCGATCCGTTCGGTCCCGCGCGCAAGCGGCGCACGCCGGCGCGCCGCGCGTGGCTCGATGCGCTGGCGGCCTGGCTCGACGAGGGCCGGCTCGATGCGTTGCTTGCGCATGCGCCGCTGGGGATCGCGCGCGCGACGCTGACGCATCTGACCGGCTATGCGCCCGATGCGCTCGTGCTCCCTGACGATGCGCTGCCGATCGGTCAGCGCGGCCCCGCGTCGAATGACGGCTGCGTGATCGCGCGTGCGCACTGGCTCGCGTTGCGGGGCAAGGCTGTCGACACGCTCGGCGTGTTTCACGAACGCATGCCGGATGAGCAGGGCATCGATTCGGCGCGCCTGCACCGCATGGTCGCGCCGCTGGCGGGCGGTGCGCTGTGGCGCGCGCTGGTCGAGTCGCTCGTGGCGGAGGGGGACGTCGTCCGGAGCGGGCCGTGGTTGCATCTGCCGTCGCATGCGGTCAGTTTCGATGCGCGCGAAGAGGCACTTGCGCAGAAGCTGCTGCCGTCGATGCTTGCCGGGCGCTTCGATCCGCCGTGGGTGCGGGATCTGGCCAGCGAATGCGGCGCGCCGGAGGACGCGGTGCGCGCACTGCTGCGCAAGCTCGCGCGGCGCGGCGACGTGCATCAGGTCGTCCGCGATCTGTTTTATCACGCGCAAGTGGTGCGTGAGCTGGCGCAGCTCGTCGCGCAGCTCGCCGACGCGCGCGGCGGCGCGCTCGATGCCGCGACGTTTCGCGATGCGACCGGCCTGGGACGCAAGCGCGCGATCCAGATTCTCGAGTTCTTCGATCGCGTTGGATATACTCGCTTTCACCGCGATTTGCATCTCCTGCGCCCCGATAGCGGTTGGCTCGATACGGCGTAGGCAGTCAATTCGTCGCGACGGAAGGCATTCGCATCCGGTGGTGCGGCTGGGCTTCAAACTCAGTTGGGGGCGTCAGCCGCTCCCAGGTCGGTTCGACTCCGGCTGCCTTCCGCCAAAAGGGTTTCAAGGGAATTGCGTGCTCCGTGTTGTAGCGGTAATCGTAAAATTTCCGCCAGGAAGTTATTTGATTGAAAAAAGCCTGCCAGATTTACGTTTTGATACATCTCCCGCCAACAGTTTGCCATCTATTTCCACCGTCGTAATGGCCTGTCATGTATCGCCAGTATCCGCCTACCCATATGGCAGAGATCGCGATTAAAAGAACGTGACACTCAGGCAGGCCAGCGTGACGGGCGGTGTTTTGTCTAGCGGCGATCAGTCATCGTGCTCTTCGTCGCCGAGATGACCGCCTGGATGCCCGCGTGCCGCCGGGAATGCTTGAAATCCCTGACCAATGTGAAACGACCGCGCCGCAAATGCGACCGGGTCGCTGAGGCCTGTTCTTTCCGCTATACCGTTCGATTTCTTAACGGGAACGGTAACTGAATGGCATTTTCCCGGCATTCGGTTTACGCGTCGTAAACCGAGTGTCGGACAGGCTCTACATGCGAGTGGCGGGAGGCACCAAAAAGGTAGCCCAACATTCGTCATAAATTTGCGCCACTTCCTTCCTTAGTCTCCCTCCTGCGCGTCTGTCCGGCACGCATCAAGCCAAAACGGACCCAATCAATAAATGCGGCCTGCGGGGTGTGCATCGGCGTACCGATGCACGGGCAGGCGCGTTCGTCAGAGCCTGCCTGCAGCCCGGCAATCAATCCAAATGACACGCACACGCTCCCGTTCCAGCCGTCTTTCGTTTCGTTGCACGTGGTTGGCCGTGGGTCTCCTCGTCGTTCGATTCGCACAAGCGCAGGTCATGCTGAACTTTGCGAACGTCGACGTGAGCCAGGTCGCCAAGGCGATCGGCGCCGCGACCGACACGACGATCATCGTCGATCCACGCGTGAAAGGGCAGATCAACCTTGTGTCCGACAACCCGGTGACCAAGGAGCGTGCGCTGAAGAGTCTCGAAGCATCGTTGCGGATGCAGGGCTTTGCGCTCGTGCGCGATCACGGCATCCTTAAAGTCGTGCCCGAGGCCGACGCGAAGCTGCAGGGCGGCCCGACCTACGTCGGCAACACGCCGCGCGCGAGCGGCGACCACGTGATCACGCAGATATTCCGGTTGAGAAACGAATCGGCGACGAATCTGCTGCCGGTGCTCAAGCCGCTCGTCAGCCCGAACAACGCGATCGCCGCGTACCCGAACGACAACTCGATCGTCGTGACCGACTACGCGGACAACGTGCGCCGCATCGCGGAGATCATCGCCGGCATCGATGCAGGCTCTTCGCAGAAGGTCACGGTCGTGCCGCTGAGCCACGAAAGCGCGGTCGACCTCGCGCCGATCGTGCAGAAGATGCTCGATCCGAGCGCGACCGGCAACACGGATGCGACGTTGAAGGTGTCGGTCAGCGCGAACCCGCGCCTGAACGCGATCCTGCTGCGTGCGACCGACCCCGGCCGCATCAGCGACGCGAAGGCGCTGATCAAGCAACTCGACGCGCCGACGCGCGTGCCGGGCAACATGCACGTCGTGCGGCTGCAGAACGCGAACGCAGCCGAACTCGTGAAGGTGCTACGCGGAATGATGGGCATGCCGGGCGACAGCGGCACGACATCCGGGAATCCGACACTGAAGAACTACAGCGATGCCGCAGGCGGCAGCACGAGCAAGAGCGGCACCGGCGGATCGAGCACGTCGACGGGCACGCCCGGATTGCCGCCGCTGCCCGGCTCGATCGATGCGTCGTCCGGTTCGACGGGCAGCGACTCGACGACGAGCCGGGGCGGCTTGCTCGCCGGCGCGACGGGCGGCAGTGACGGCAGCGCGGGCACGATCCAGGCCGATCCGGCGACGAACTCGCTCGTCATCACCGCGCCCGAGCCGGTCTACCAGAACATCCGCAACGTGGTCGACCAGCTCGACTTGAGGCGAGCGCAGGTCTATCTCGAGGCGATGATCGTCGAGATCAGCGCGACATCGGCGGCGAACCTCGGCGTGCAGTGGCAGGGCGCGATTCAATCCGGGAACGGCAACAACGCGCTGTACGGCAGCACGAACTTCGGCACGGCGACGAGCCAGAGCATCGTCGATCTGACCGCGAAAGGCCAGACGCTCGGACAGACGCTGTCGACCTCGACCGTGATGACGCTGCTCAACAACGGCATCAACATCGGCCTGCTGCACAAGTTCGGCAAGTTTTTCGGGCTTGGTGCGCTGGTGCAGGCGCTGGCGACGGTCAGCAACGCGTCGATCCTGTCGTCACCGAACCTGATCACGCTCGACAACGAGGAGGCGCGCATCGTCGTTGGCTCGAACGTGCCGGTGCAGACGGGCTCGTATTCGACAGCGACGGCGGTGTCGAGCACTGGCGTCAGCGCGTTCAATACCTTCGACCGCAAGGACGTGGGGATCGTGCTGCACGTGAAGCCGCAGATCACGAAGGGTGGCGTGATCAAGCTGCAGATCTACTCGGAGGACTCGTCGGTGGACCCGACGTCGATCAATAACCCCGGCGGCGTCACCATCGTCAAGCGTTCGGTGCAGTCGACGGTGCTGACCGACGACGGCGAGATCATCGTGCTCGGCGGTCTGATCCAGGACAACTATGCGGACGGCAACGACAAGGTACCGTTCCTCGGCAATCTGCCGCTGATCGGTTCGCTGTTTCGCACGGAGAACAAGAACCGCACGAAGACCAACGTGATGGTGTTCCTGCGCCCGGTGATCCTGCCGGACAGCGACACGACCGCGAGCGTTTCCGGTGTGCGCTACGACCAGCTTCAGCAGCAGATGAGCGACTACCGCTCGGACAACCGGATCGAGCGCGACCACGACAGCCCGGCGCTGCCGCCGCGCGCGCCGGGGCCGGGGCAGGGCGTGCCGGCGTCGGAAGGTATCTTCGACCTGAGCCGGATGACGCGCCCCGATCCGGCGGCAACGGCCGGCGCGGCATCCGGTGCTCAGGCTGGCGCAGCGGATGGCGCAGATGCCGGCGCGCGCGACGAACGCGCGCCACCCCCGGTGACCGGCGCGTCGACCGAACCGGACGCGATGAGGGCACGGCCGTGACGCCCGACGCATTGCTCGCCCCGGCCATCGCAGCGCCACCCGATTCGCCGCCGCAACCGTTGCCGAGGTTGCCTTACGGCTTCGCACGCAACGGGCAGATCCTGATCGCGCGCGCGCATCCCGAGATGCTCGAAGTCTGGGTCAGCGCCCGTACGCCGACGAGCGCGATCGCGGAAGTCGCAAGGCGCATGGGCAGGATCTTGCTCGTTTGTCTGCCCGACGACGAACTTGCGGATGCGATCAACGAGGCCTATGCGCGCCAGGACGGCAGCGCGGCGCAGGTGGTCGGCGAGGTCGAGGGCGAAGTCGACCTGTCGCGGCTGATGCAGGACATTCCCGAAGTCGAGGACCTGCTCGAATCGGAAGACGACGCGCCGATCATCCGGATGATCAACGCGCTGCTCACGCAGGCGGCCCGCGAGCAGGCGTCGGACATCCATATCGAGCCGTTCGAGAACGCGTCGGTCGTGCGCTTTCGCGTCGACGGCACGCTGCGCGACGTCGTGCGACCGAAGAAGGCGCTGCACGGC
>NZ_JGVW01000063.1 GCF_000687455.2 Burkholderia sp. lig30 | reverse complement strand
TCGACGCCGCCGTCGAGCAGCGCCTTCGCCTGCACGTAGTACGCGTCGCGCAGCTCGTCGAACGTGACGTTGCGCGCGCCCGGATCGTTGACGTCCGGCGAGATGCTCGCCGTCTTCGGCGTCGGCCCGATCGCGCCCGCGACGAAGCGCGGCTTGCCCGGCGTCGCGTATTTCGCCGCCGATTCGCGCGCGAGCCGCGCGGATTCGACGTTCATCTCGATCACGAGGTCTTCCATCCCGTAGTCGGCCTGCGCGACCGACGTCGCGCCGAACGTGTTGGTCTCGACGATGTCGGCGCCGGCGGCGAAATACTGGTCGTGGATCTCGCGGATGATCTGCGGCTGGGTGAGCGACAGCAGCTCGTTGTTGCCCTTCACGTCGCGCGGGAAATCCTTGAAGCGCTCGCCGCGATACGCGGCCTCGTCGAGCTTGTAGCGCTGGATCATCGTGCCCATTGCGCCGTCGAGGATCAGGATGCGCTGCTGCAGCAGCGCGGGCAACTGGGCGCCGCGCGTGTACGGAGCGGCGAGCGCGGCGGACTGGGCGGAAGGAACGACGGATGAAGGCGCTGACATGGCGGATGACCGGCGAATCGGGAAAACCGCCATTGTAGCCGTTGCGACCGGGTGTCGCCCGGCATGGCGCGGGCCGCGACGCGCGCCAATGAAATCCCCCGCGCGGCATGCCGGGCGGGGGAGAGGGAGTGCTCGGGCGGCGAGGGAAGCGCGCCGCTTGCGCGTGGCCCGGCGGCGCATCGCGCCGGCCGGGCCTGGGTGTCGTCAGTGCAGCACGACCGGTTGCATCATCAGGCTGTCGAACTGTCCGAGGAATTCGTCGACTTCGTCCAGCGACGGCTCGTCCTCGATCAACTGCTTGACGTGCTCGCGGAACCGTTCCGCCAACTCGCCGTCGATGAAGATCTCGCGCTGCGTGTTCTTGTCGACGATTTCATAGCCGCCCGCGTTCATCGCGTGGTGACCGGCCTGCGGCGCGAATTCGACGACGCAGTAATTGGGGCTGTTGTAGATCATTTGCATGGCGGCACTCCTCTTTGCAGTGGCTTCTGGCCTGTTGCCCCATAGGTGGGGCGGGCCGTACCGGTTTCAAGGGGCTGGCGCTGCACACTCTCTTCACCTTCCCGAGGGCGTCAAGAGTGTTATCGGTTAGAAACCGATACTGCCTAAACGTTTCCTATTGTCCGCCGGTGGACTGAAATAGTTGTTAAAGAGTTGTCAAAGAATGTCAGGGCGCGTTGCCGCCGGCTTCGCCCGCCGGTCCGGCGGGCGCTGGCGGGGCATCGCCCGTGCCGGGCGCCGCATCCGGGGCGGGCGGCGCACCGTCCGGCGCGGTCTCGGGTGCGGCTTCCGGTGTGGTTTCCGGTGTGGTTTCCGGTGCGGCGAGCGGCCCGCTCCACAACAGCTCGATCTGCGAGCCGTTGGGTTCGGTCTGCACGAGTCGCGCGGGCAGCCAGCCGAGCGACGGCGCGAGCCACATGTCGATGCGGCGCGTGTCGCCCGCGCGGCGCGGCAGCCGCATGAAGTGCCGGGTGGCGACGAAGCCGGCGCGGGTCCGCACGTTCTCGTCGCCGATCACCGTGATCGGCCAGGTTTCGCCGCTGTTGTTGTCGACCACGAAGAACTGGCGCGTGACGCCCGGCCGGTAGGCGTCCGGCTCGGCGCGCACGAGGCCCGCTAGCTGCATCAGCATGCTGAAGCGGTCCTGCGCGCCGTCCGGCAGCGCGAGGCTGTTGGGCGTGCGGGTGAAGACGATCTCCTTCGTGTCGCGGTTGAAGATCGCGATGTCCTCGGGGCGCTTGCCGCGCTGCTCGACGTAGCGGTCCGGCGCGATGCCGAAGCCGTCGATGCGGCCCTGGCTCCGGTAGCGGAACGGGCCGACGAACGGCACCGGCATCGACACCGACAGGTCGTAGGTCTGGCCGTCGGTGCGCCAGTGGATCGTGCCGGGCGAGTTCTGCATGCCGTTGAAGAAACTGTCGTAGCGGAGGTCGCCCGACGGCGGCACGGAGAACTTCGCGCCCGTGGCGGGCGGGCCGGGCGTGGTGGCGGCGCCTGCCGGCGAGCCGGTCGTGTCTGTGCCAGTACCGGTGCCGGTGCCCGTGCCCGAAGCGTCGCCGTGCGACGGCGTGGCGCCGTCCGGCGGCGGCACACCGTCGGCGGCGGTCTGCGTCGAGGCCAGCACCGGCGCCGACGGTGCCGGTCGCGGTGCCGCCCGGTGCGCCGGGCCGGTGCGCCGGTGCGCGGCGGCCGTCGTCCGGCGCGCGGCGGGCGCCGCCTGCCGTTCGATCGGCTGCGGTTTCAGTAGCGTGATCTGCACCGGCACCTCGGCGGGCGCGAGCGGCGTGAAGGCGTCCCGGCTGCGCGACAGCCACAGCGCGGCGAGCCCGTGCAGCGCCAGCACGACGGCGAGCGCGATGCCGGCGCGCAGCCAGTGGCGGGGCGAAGCGGAGCGGGAGCGTGCGTCGGATGGCGGCATCGGAGCGAAACGGAAAGGGCGGGCGTCGGCCGCGGGACGAGCGGCGCGCAACGCGCAGCCGGGCGGCTCGTCAGGATTCCGACCGGTGCGCGCGCCGAACGTTCGCGCATCGGCGCATCACGCGTCGCGCGGGTTCGGACTATAGCCGAGTTCGTACGACAGTTTCTGCGCGCACGCGCGCAGCGCGGTGTCGATCTCGCCGCCCCAGCGGATGTCGAACGAGCCTTCCTGCCCGAGCGCGAGGATCGCGAGCGCGAGCTCGCCGACCGCGTCGAACACCGGCATGCAGAGCGCGTGGACCGTCGGCAGCAACATCCCCTCGACGCGCGCGGCCTGATGCGCGCGCACGTCGGCGAGCGCCGCGTCGACCTCCGCGAGCGTGCGCGGCCCGCTGTAATGCGGCGAGCGGCGCGAGTCGGCCAGCTCGCGCTCGATCATCGGCGCCGTCTTGCCGCGCGGCAGGTACGCGGCGAACAGCAGGCCCGTCGCGGAGCCGAGCAGCGGCATCACGTCGCCGAGCTTCAGCGAGGCCTTGGCCGGATGGCTCGATTCCATCCAGTGGACGATCGTCGGCCCCTGGTTGCCCCATACGGCGATGCCGACCGTCTGGTCGAGCTGGTCGCGCAGCGCGGTGAGCGCGATCCGCGCGAGCTTCACGCCGTCGACCCGTGCCAGCCGCGCGAGGCCCAGCTGCAGTGCGAAGCCGCCGAGCTCGTAGCGGCCCGACACCGGGTCCTGCGCGACGACGCCGAGCCGCGAGAAGCTGACGAGATAGCGGTGCGCCTTCGCCGGGCTCATGCCCGCGCGCTGCGCGAGATCGCGCAGCATCATCGCGCGCGGCTCGCTCGTCAGCACGTCGAGCAGACGGAAGCCGACTTCGATCGACTGGATGCCGGAGCGGACTTTCTCCCCGGCGGCCTCGTCGGCGCTGTCGGATTCGGCGAGATCGTCGTCTGGGGCGGGAGTGGCGGACATGGGGCAGCGGCGCGCAACGCGCGGTGAACGGGCAACGGGCGATTCGGACGCGGCGCGCGAGGGGCGCGCGCCGCACGGATTCACCATCGTAAAATAGATTCCTTCCATCGTCACTATAACGGCTGATTCCCCTTATGAAACTTGCTTCGCTGAAGGACGGCACGCGCGACGGCCAGCTGATCGTCGTGTCCCGCGATCTGCATACCGCCGCGATCGCCGACGCGATCGCGCCGACCCTGCAGCGCGTCCTCGACGACTGGGCCTTCTACGCGCCGCAACTGCGCGAGCTGTACGACGCGCTGAACCACGGTCGCGCGCGCCACGCGTTCGCGTTCGACCCGGCCGCCTGCATGGCGCCGCTGCCGCGCGCGTTCCAGTGGGCGGACGGCTCCGCGTACGTGAATCACGTCGAGCTGGTGCGCCGCGCGCGCGGCGCCGAGATGCCGCCGGAGTTCTGGACCGATCCGCTGATGTACCAGGGCGGCAGCGACGATTTCCTCGGGCCGCGCGACGACGTGGTTTGCCCGTCCGAGGCGTGGGGCATCGATTTCGAGGCCGAGGTGGCGGTCGTGACCGGCGACGTGCCGATGGGCGTGTCGCCGGACGACGCGCTCAAGAGCGTGCGGCTCGTCGCGCTCGTCAACGACGTGTCGCTGCGCAACCTGATTCCGGCCGAGCTGGCGAAGGGCTTCGGCTTCTTCCAGAGCAAGCCGGCTTCCGCGTTCGCGCCGGTCGCGGTGACGCCCGACGAGCTCGGCGAGCACTGGCGCGAGGGCCGCGTGCACCGGCCGATGATCGTCCACTGGAACGGCAGGAAGGTCGGCCAGCCCGACGCGGGCGTCGACATGGTGTTCCATTTCGGCCAGCTGATCGCGCACGCGGCGAAGACCCGCAACCTGCGCGCGGGCGCGATCGTCGGCTCCGGCACGGTGTCGAACAAGGACTCGAAGCGCGGCTACTGCTGCATCGCCGAGAAACGCTGCCTCGAGACGATCGAGCACGGCGCGCCGCGCACCGAGTTCATGCGTTATGGCGATACCGTCCGGATAGAGATGTTCGACGAGACGGGCAAGTCGATCTTCGGCGCGATCGAGCAGTCGGTCGCGCCGCCCGACGGCGCCGCCTGACGTGGCGGCGCGATGCGCGGACGCGCCGGGTTTCGCCCGATGACCGCGCGGGCGCGCTTGGCTACACTCGACGCATGACGAATCAGCAAGGAGCGGGCATGTCCGATCTCGCCGCGTACAGCGGTTATGAAGCGTTGCGCGTGCGGCGGCAGCCGCACGGCATTCTGGAAATCGTGATGAGCGGCGAGGGCGCGAACCAGAGCGGCCTCGCCACTGCCGACGAGCGGATGCATCGCGAGCTGGCCGACATCTGGCGCGACGTCGATCGCGATCCGGACACGCGCGTCGCGGTGATCCGCGGTGAAGGCAAGGGCTTCTCGGCGGGCGGCGATCTCGCGCTCGTCGAGCAGATGGCGAACGACTTCGACGTGCGCGCGCGGGTATGGCGCGAGGCGCGCGACCTCGTCTACAACGTGATCAACTGCAGCAAGCCGATCGTGTCCGCGATGCACGGGCCGGCCGTCGGCGCGGGTCTCGTCGCCGGGCTGCTCGCCGACATCTCGATCGCGTCGAAGAGCGCGCGCATCATCGACGGCCATACGCGCCTCGGGGTCGCGGCGGGCGATCACGCGGCGATCGTGTGGCCGCTCCTGTGCGGGATGGCGAAGGCCAAGTACTACCTGCTGCTGTGCGAGCCGGTGAGCGGCGAGGAGGCCGAACGGATCGGCCTCGTGTCGCTCGCGGTCGACGACCACGACCTGTTGCCGAAGGCGTACGAAGTCGCCGAGAAGCTCGCGCACGGCTCGCAGACGGCGATCCGCTGGACCAAGTACGCGCTCAACAACTGGCTGCGGATGGCCGGCCCGTCGTTCGACACGTCGCTCGCGCTCGAATTCATGGGCTTCTCCGGGCCGGACGTGCACGAGGGCATTCGCTCGCTGCGCGAGCGCCGGCCGCCCGGCTTTTCCGGCGACGCGCCGTTCTGACGCGCTATGATCGACACAGGCGGCCGCGCGGCGCGGCTGCCATCCCTTCCCCGCGACGAAGGAACGCCGAATGACCGACCCCCAAGGCTCCACCCCGTTTCCCGGCTTTGCCGGTTTCAAGCCCGCCGACATGCTCGACAAGATGTGGGAGATGATGCGGCTGTCGCCGTTCGGCGGCATGGCCGCGTTTCCCGGCGCAATGCCGGGGCTGCCGCCTTCGCTGTCGTCGATGTCCGACATGATGGCGCCGCTCACGAGCGTCGAGGAACTCGACAAGCGGATCACCGACCTGCGTGCGGTCGAGCAGTGGCTGAAGCTGAATCTCGGCATGCTGCAGTCCGCGATCCAGGCGCTCGAGGTGCAGCGCGCGACGCTCGCGACGCTGCGCGCGTTCGGCGCGTTCGCGCAAAGCTCGATGTCGGCCGCCGAGGAGGCAGTCGCTGCCGCGCAGGCGGCCGCCGCGCCGCACGGCGATGCGCCGAAGGCCGGGCCGGGAGAGGCGCCGCCGCCCGAAGGCGAGGCTGCATCGCCGAATGCCGCATTCGATCCGTCCGGCTGGTGGAATCTGCTGCAAACCCAGTTCAGCCAGCTCGCGAGCCTCGCGATGGCGCAACCGGGCGCGCAGGGCGCAGCGCCGGCCGAGGCTGCGCCCGACGCGGCCGCCACGCCTGCTGCCGAGCCTCCCGCCGAGGCAGCAGCCGAGGCAGCAGCCGGGCCCGTGGCCGACCAACCCGCGCCGGCGCGCAAGCCCGCCGCGAAGCGCGCGAAGCCGGTATCGGCCGCCGCGCGCGCGGCGGCGGCGTCGACGCCCGCGAGCCGTCCGCCGAAGCGTGGCGCGTGACGACCCGGCCACCGCGCATGTAGCAGGTCGACCGATGCGGCTCGCGCTCGTACTGATGGGAGGTGGCGCGCGCGCCGCGTATCAGGTCGGCGTGCTGAAGGCGCTGACCGAGATCGCGCTCGACGTCGATCCGCAACGGCGCACGGTGCCGTTCGGCGTCGTGTGCGGCTCGTCGGCGGGCGCGATCAACGCGACGTCGATCGCGAGCCACGCGGACGACTTCGCCCATGGCGTGCGCCGCCTGCTCGAATTCTGGGAGCACCTGCGCGCCGACTATGTTTACCGCACCGACTGGCTCGGCATCGCCGCCGCCGGCGCGCGCTGGCTGGCGACGATGAGCTTCGGCTGGGCGGCGCGCCGCTCGCCGCGCGGGCTGCTCGACAACGCGCCGCTCGCGCACCTGCTGCAGCGCGAGCTGAGCTTTCACCGGATCGAGCAGATGCTCGAGGCGCACGTGCTGCACGCGCTGTCGGTGACGGCGCTCAGCTATTCGAGCGGCCGGCACCTGACGTTCTATCAGGCGGCCGAACCGATCCAGGCATGGCGGCGCGCGCACCGCACCGCGCGGCTCGTCGACCTGTCGGCGTCGCACCTGCTCGCGTCGTCGGCGATCCCGTTCGTGTTCCCTGCCGTGCCGCTTGTGCTCGACGGCCAGATCGAGTATTTCGGCGACGGCTCGATCCGCCAGGTCGCGCCGCTGTCGCCGGCGATCCACTTCGGCGCGGACCGGATCGTCGTGGTCGGCGCGGCCGACGCGCGGCCCGAGGTGCCCGCCGCGAACGGCGCCGGTGCGGTGCGCGGCTACCCGACGCTTGCGCAGATCGGCCAGCAGGTGCTCGCGAGCGTGTTCCTCGACTCGATCGGCGCGGACATCGAGCGCATCGAGCACATCAACCGGATGATTTCGCACCTGCCGCAGGAGATCGAGGCGGACAGCGGCTGGCGCCATGTCGACGTGCTGGCGATCGCGCCGTCCGAGCGCATCGAACTGATCGCGGCGAAGCACCTGAAGCAATTGCCGCTCACCGTGCGCGGGCTGTTGGGCGCGGTCGGCGGCAGCCAGCCCGCCGGCGCGTCGTTCGCGAGCTACCTGCTGTTCGAGGAGGCGTTCGCGCGCGAACTGATCGAGCTCGGCTATCGCGACGGGCTCGCGCAGCGCGACACCCTCGGAGCTTGGATCGCGCGCGCGGACGGCGCGAGCACGCCGCCCGCCGGGCAACCGCTCGGGGAAATGCGGGTCTGATCGAGGGGTTGCGTTTTCGCGACGCCGGGGCGCGACGATTCGCCGCATCGCCGCGTCGGGCGGCCCGCCGCTGTCGTGGAACGGTCACGGGTGCGTGCTATTATGGCCGCCGCCGAATACACCATACGAGCAGCCCGGCGCACCGGCCCGGAACAAGGGCGCGCAAGGGTTCGCCAGCGAAGCCGGCTCGAGCCGGCCCCTCTCGGGCGCGCACGACCGGTTCCGTTCGAGCGGAACGGCATGCATGTCCCACGGCGGCGGCGCGGCCGCCCGGCGGCCCGGAGCGAAACCTGCGTCCGGGCGCTGGATTAACGCGTAAAATTGAAATCTTGGTTGCAAAAAACGCACTCGCGACGCGCGTTTGCCGCAACGGTCACGTTTAAAAGAAGTCGCATTGCGCAGAACAGGGGTGGGACCATGAACACCATGCTTTATCCGGAACTTTACAAGTCGCTCGAAGCCGTCCGTTGGGACATGGAAAAGGACATTCCGTGGGACACGTTCGACGCTTCGCTGCTGACCGACGAGCAGGCGAAGACGATCAAGATGAACGCGATCACCGAGTGGTCCGCGTTGCCCGCGACGGAAATGTTCCTGCGCGACAACCAGCACGACAGCGACTTTTCCGCGTTCATGAGCGTGTGGTTCTTCGAGGAGCAGAAGCACGCGCTCGTGCTGATGGAATACCTGCGCCGCTTCAAGCCCGAGCTGATGCCGACCGAGGAAGAGCTGCACGCGGTGCGCTTCACGTTCGACCCGGCGCCGCCGCTCGAGACGCTGATGCTGCATTTCTGCGGCGAGATCCGCCTGAACCACTGGTATCGCTGCGCGGCCGACTGGCACACGGAGCCGGTCATCAAGCACATCTACGATACGATCTCGCGCGACGAGGCGCGTCACGGCGGCGCGTACCTGCGCTACATGAAGAAGGCGCTCAACACCTCCGGCGACGTCGCGCGCGCGGCATTCGCGAAGATCGGCGTGCTGATGGCGTCGGCACGCCGCACCGAGAAGCCGCTGCAC
This sequence comes from Burkholderia sp. lig30, assembly GCF_000687455.2. Classification (GTDB taxonomy): domain Bacteria; phylum Pseudomonadota; class Gammaproteobacteria; order Burkholderiales; family Burkholderiaceae; genus Burkholderia. Next base: position 39,570 of record NZ_JGVW01000063.1, on the reverse strand, counting down.
CCGACCAACCTGCACGTGAACCAGTCGCTGTTCCCGCGCGACACCGTGCAGTCGCGCCTGCCCGATCCGGAATGGCTCGAGCGCTGGCTCGACGAGCAGATCCAGTTCGACGGCGAGTGGGAGAAGAAGGTCGTCGAGCGCATCCTGCACAACCTGTCGGTGCTGTTCGGACGCAGCTTCGCATCGGCGCAGGAGCTCAACCGCTACCGCAAGGAAGTGACGGGCCGCCTGCAGGCCGAAAGCAGCCCGTCGGCTGCGCAGCCGGCCTGAGCCTGATGCGGCCGGCCCGTTCGGGCCAGCCGCGCCCGACGCCGCTCGGCGGCGACACGAAGCCCGCCGCGCAGCACCGGCGGGTTTTTTCTTTGGCGCGCGCCGCGCGCCTCATCCTCGCACTTCACGCATCATGCCCGCTTCCTTCGAACGTAAGCTGATCACCCGCGACGCGCTTGCCGCGATGCGCGCGTCGCTGCCGTCGCCCGTCGTGTTCACGAACGGCGTGTTCGACATCCTGCACCGCGGCCATGTCACCTATCTCGCCGACGCGAAAGCGCTCGGTGCGTGCCTGATCGTCGGCGTCAACAGCGACGCGTCGGTCCGCATGCTCGGCAAGGGCGACGACCGGCCGATCAACCGCGAGGACGACCGCATGGCGCTGCTCGCGGCGCTCGAGAGCGTCGACTGGGTCGTGCGGTTCGACGAGAAGACGCCGGTCACGCTGATCGAAGCCGTGCATCCGGACATTCTCGTCAAGGGCGGCGACTACGACATGGACGTGCTGCCGGAATCCGCGCTGGTGCGTGGCTGGGGCGGACGCGCGCTTGCGATTCCGTTCGAGCACGACCGCTCGACGACCTCGCTCCTGAAGAAGGTGCGCGCGCAACAACCCTGAGCGTTCGGCGTCACGGCGCCGGCGCGGACGCGGCGGGCAGGGCGGACGCCGAGGCAGGCGCGGCGTCCGGCGTGTTGCCGGCCGCCTGATCGGCGCCCCGCGCGAGCGGTGTGACGCGCAAACTGCCGGGCATCACCTGCCGCGACAGCAGGCCCGGATCGCGCGCACCGGCCGCGGGCGACGGCCCGAACAGGCCGCGCGCCGCCAGGAACGCAAGCATGTTGGCGAGAAAGAGAACAGCGATCAGCCAGCGCAGCATCTCGAACCCCCTTGTCGTCAAGCGACCGGCACGCCGGCCGGTCATCGTGCGGCAGTTACGCTCCGCATCCGCATCAGGCTGCGGCAGCGGCGGCCTCCCCGGCGATCAACGCCAGTCCCGACAGAATCAGCGCATCGTGCCGCGTGTGCGGCACCGTCAGCGCCCGCGCGACGTCGTCCGCGGCGCCGCCCGCCAGCACGAGCCGCACCGGCGCGCGCCACGCGTCGGTCAGGTCGCGCCACGCGCGCTCGATGAGCCCCGCCTGCGCGTACAGGCAGCCCGCCGACAGCGAGCGCGGCGTATCGACCTGGAACGGCTCCGTCTGCGCGCCGGCGAGCAGGCCGCTCGCGATGTCGGTCGTGAGCGTCGGCAATTGCGCGGTATGCGTGCCGAGCGAGCGCATCATCAGCGCCCAGCCCGGCGCGATCAGCCCGCCCGTGAAGCGGCCGTCCGCGCGCAGCGCCTCGAGCGTCGTCGCGGTGCCGAACGTCGCGATCAGCAGGTGCTCGCCGGGGAATGCCGCATGCGCGCCGATCAGGCCGGCCCAGCGGTCGCTGCCCAGCTGGCCGGGCGTCGTGTAGCCGTTCGTCACGCCGCATTGCGCCGCGCACGCGCGGATCGTCGTGCGCGGCAGCGCGGGCCATTGCGCGTCGATCAGCGCATCGAGCCGCGCGGCGGCGTCGGGGCCGGCGACGTTCGAGATCCACGCGCCGCGCGGCCGCGGCGCGTGCGACCAGTCCGGATCGCCGCCGCCGTCGCGCGCATGGCCGAACACGCCGCTCGCGATCAGGTCGCGGCGCGCGTCGGCGAGCGCCCATTTGATCCGGCTGTTGCCGGCGTCGATCAGCAGCGCGGGCGCGCTCATGGCTGCGCGTCCGCCTCGCGCAACGACACGTCGCCGGCCGCGATCGCGCGGATGCCGTCGGCCGTGTCGAGCAGCAGCTGGCCCGCCGCGTCGATGCCGGTCGCGATGCCGCGCGCGCGTTCGATACCCTGTTCGAGCAGCACCACTTCGCGGCCCGCGTACGCGTGCAGCGCATGCCAGCGCGGCAGGAACGGCGCGAGGCCCTCGGCCGCGAACTGCGCGAGCGCCGGCGTGAGCGCATTGAGCGACGCGGCGAGCGTATCGGTGAGATTGGCGGCCGACCAGGCCGACGACAGCGCGGCCGGCGGCAGCGCGCCCGCGAGCGACGCCTCGCGCGCGCGCTGCGCGTCGACCTGGGCTGCGACCGTTTCCGCGCCGCGCACGTTGACGCCGAAGCCGATTACGACGGCGGTCGCGGCGGGCGTGGTCCAGACCGTTTCGATCAGGATGCCGGCGAGTTTGCCGACGATCCGGCGCGCGCCGGCGTCGGCGGCCGTCAGCAGCACGTCGTTCGGCCACTTCAGCGCGATGCCGGAGCGGCCGTCGAGCGGCAGCGCCGCGAGCCCTTCCGCGAGCGCGACGCCGATCGCGATGCTGAGCCCGCCGAGCGCGTCGATCGGGCGCGGCACGATGCAGCCGACCGAGCACAGCAGCGCGTTGCCCGGCTGCGCGAACCACGGGCGGCCTTGCCGGCCGCGGCCGGCCGTCTGCTCGAACGCGACGCGCACGAGCGGCGCGGGCAATGCGCTCGCGGTGCGCGGCAGCGTCTTCAGGCGCGCGGCGAGGTCGGCGTTGGTCGAGCCGGTCGCGGCGACGACGTCGAGCGGCCACGCGCGCGGCGCGGCGTCCAGGTGCGCTTCGAGCCGGCTGCGCGCGATGTGCGCGTCGCCGGAGTCGGGCGTGTCGGAGGAGGTCGGGGCGTTCATGGCGCCTATTGTAGCGACAGGGGGACGAGATCGTGCCTGCAAGCGTGGCGGCGGGTGGCAGCCGAGTGGAGGCATGCTGCTGAACTACAACTAGAGCATTTCGCTGCGGGTACGCAACTGCCGGATCGGGTCAAGGCGAACAGGAGTGAAAGCACGCCGCCGAATCGGCGGTCAACTCCGGCGCCGTATCGTGCCGTCCGGGCTCAGCAACCGATGGAAACGCGCCGCTGCATGCACAGGTGCCGTTGGACGGTGCTTGTCGATATCTCCCAAGCGAATTTAGGACCTGTCCGATCGACATTTATCTGATGATTTGCTTAACTCGTGCGCATCTGACGATATCTCGTCCGTAGCAGCAATGCGGGCGGTCGTGCCAGTTTGGAAACCTAACGACATTGGTGCCATGCGAACCTTTGAGGATGCGGTCCAGAACCGGAGCGGGATGCAGATTCCGGCAAGCCATGCGAGCGCGGAAGGGATGATCAACGAAAAGGGCGAGGAGACCTCGCTGACCAACAGTCACGTGCCGCAGGATGCGGTGCTCAAGCTTCTGGGCGATTGAAAATGGCTGAAAACGATAACCCGAAAGTGATCGGCGTCTTCCATTCCTACATGACGCCAGCAGGCTACACGCAGCGGGCCGATGCAGAAATCGGCAAGTGCGACCTCAACGTGCCGCCTGCGGCTGATTCGATCATTGGCGAATGCGAGTACTACTATCGCCCGCTGAATTGCGGCTACACCGAGACCGTCGAAAAGATCAAGCTCTCGAATGCCTCTTCCGCGGCCGCGTTTGCCGCGGTGAAGGTATTTGCGCGCGATTTCAATCCCTGGAAAGACGTCGAGGTCATCGAACGCCTTTTGACGCGCCGCGACAAGCTGATTCCGCCGAACTGCACGGATTCCGACTGGTCGCGGCACAGCAGCTTCATGATGCGGCACATCGGCTGTGGACACAAGCCACCGTCGTATTACATCAGCTACGGGTATTACTACTGCTCGAACTATGGAGCGAGCCTGAAGCCCCGTTTGAGTGACAGGGGAAAAGACTGGCTGGATAACGCACGGTGGTCGCTGCAAAATTATATGGAAGATGGGCTGAGTCAAAACATGCAGGGGAATGTGATTAGTTTAGCCAGTGAGAATCCTCGTAATGGCAAGTTTGAGATGAAGATACCGCAGTACCAGCTGGAAGTAGACGAGGAGAATTTCAAGAAGTTTGCGTTCAAGACACATCCCCTCGCCTATCTGGACGGTGGTCTGGCCTGGTTGAATCCGATCGATATGGCTTTGATTCTGAGCGGCCCCGCCGCCGAGGAATGGGGGGACGTGGACACCTACAAGCAGGTCGGGTCAAGCATGTGGGGGGCCTTGAAGAACTATGGCGGCGCAATCGGCGATGAATCGAGCGAACTCGTGAATCGGGTATTGAACCGGCTGATGAACAAGTGACATGCGTCAATCCTTCTGGAAGACATTGCTGGCCGGGCTGACCTTGGCCACCGTAACGATTTATGGATACCGAATCATGACGACACCAGGCTGGAGCACGATCTCGACGGAATTCATGAAGGCGGATCGGCCCTATGGCGGTGGCGGGTTCGTTCTGCGCGGCAATGAAGTCATGACGCTCAAACTTGCCGGTCCGGCCATCACGTTCAAGCCAAGGAGCGAGCGTAAGAAACCCGATGTCGCGGAGCCGACCGAACCGTGGATGAACAACTCCCACGAAAGACTCAACCGATATACGGTGAATTTCCTGCGGGGCCCGCTGGAAGGCGGGATGAGCCGCTCGTTCCAGCAGCCCGCCCAAGGCACCGCATGGTGGTATTCGAAGGACTGGAGCACGATCTACGTCGCGACGGACTGGATGGACTATAAGGCTGCCGCATCGCTCAAGGGACCGGCACCGCACATCGCGAGACTCTGGCGATCCGTTGATGGAGGAGGAACCTGGACGCAACTGGAATGGCCGGAAGATCACAACATCAACGACCTGCAGTTTCTTGACTCACAGCGCGGCTACGCGATCGGCTGGGGGCCGCACATCTGGCGCACCGCCGACGGCGGCCGGTCGTGGCAGGAAATCCCGCCGCCGCCGATGGCCACCGATGCCAGCAAGCCACGCAAGACGTTTGACGCGGTGGACCTCGGCCCGGACGGCACGCTGCGCGTTGCCTACTTCGTGCCGATGCTCGGCAAGGTCCAGCTGTCCAGCGTGGTGTACCGGCTGCGCTGGGAGGCGGCGCAATTCGAGCAGGACGTCGTGCTGCCGGATCAGGTCGTCGTCCAGCTGGGCTCGACCGACGAGCCGCCGGGATATACCTACTCGATCTACGCGCTGTCGCAACTGGGCCTCCCGCGCGACTGGAACGACCGAAACGACAAAGGGACGCGCACCGGCGCGATTTCGAGGTGGGCCAATTACCAGACGCCGCCGGTCACGCAATTGCACACGTTCGACGAGCGTTACACGCTGGAAGGCCTGGACATCGGGAAGCGCGGGGTACTGCTCGTCTATGCGAGCGACGACAATCGCGCGGGTGCGCCGCATGACATCACGTTCTACAGCAGCGACTTCGGCAAGTCCTGGAACGACGTCGATGACGGGATCAGTCAGGGTGGCTGGTTCGATCGCGAAACCAATACGCAATATGCGCTTTATGCCTACACGCTCAAGAAACGGGCGTTCTGAATGGGGGGGCTTGATCGCTGCGACCATCTGCCCCTTGTTGCGCTCTCAGGTCGTCTTTCAATGGAGGGACGAGCGCGCATGCCGTTTGTCAGCGCTACAACAAAAAAACGGCGGGGTTTCGGATTCGTCTGATTGATCATTCTTTCTTGTTCGCGCTAGTTTGGACCGGGGCAATTATCACTCATTTATCGGTAAATGAAATCCGGATGAGTAACGAGAAGAAGGCGTCGACATTCAGACTTTTGAAAATCAAAGTCGATTCTATTTTGGGAAATAAAGTGAGAAGGCTGGCGCTTGCGCTATGCGGGATGCTCTGTGGCTTGCTATTAACGTGGTTGTTGCTTTACGCATATAGCCATATGGATTGGCCTGCAATTTCAGGTGGGGCATCGCATGGATGCCGCGAGCTCGGCGAATGTCCGGTTTCGTGGTGGGAAGGGGGTCTCTTTCTCGCGTATTTACTTGCGCCGGCCTTGATTTTTGGCTTTATTAATGCCATTGCCTATAAGAACTGGTCGCGGAAAAAATGGGTTGTCGCACTCAGCATTGGCACCATGTTCGCGAGCGTCCTTTACCTTGAACCTTATGCTACCCGCTTGCTTTAGACGCACGCATGGTGAGGTTGCCGCCCTTGGCAGGCTTGGGGGCGACGACATCACTACTGGGGCGTACAGGGAATTCGCGCGCGGCGATTTCGGCGTTGGCCGAGCGGGGCGCGTGCAGACGGCCGGCTTGCTGATGGGTGAGTGAATCGAACGGACGTGTGACTGGCGCGAATGCAATCGGGCGTCTGTTCGGCTGACGCGGCACAAGGTAGGCAGAGGGCAGCCGTCGCATCCTTGTGCGCGGCCATGCAACGGACCGTGCAGAAATCCGCACGTCGCGCGTCGAAACGGTTCGCTACAATGGCCGCTGTCATCCTCCCGCATTCAAGCCGCCTTGCATTCAGAGACTCCTCCGGGCTTGTCGCTCCACGCCGGCAGCCAAGGCCAGATCGTGCGTTTGCACGGACAATGGACCGCGCTTGCGCTCGCGCGCAATCGCGGCGCCCTCGCGCGGCGCGTCGCGGCCCTTGCGAGGCACCGGATCGGCGAATGGGACCTGTCCGGCATCGAGCGGCTCGATCACGTCGGCGGCCAGGCGCTGTGGCGCGTCTGGGGCCGCACGCTGCCGCCCGGTGTCACGCTCTCCGACAACCAGCGCACGATCTTCGAGCGCATCGAGCGGCTCGACAGCCAGCGCGAGGCGCCCGAGCCCGTCGTGCGCATCGATCCCGTCACGCGCCTCGGCGGCGCGATCTTCACGTTCGCCGAGCACCTGCAGGGTGGCATCGCGATGTTCGGCCGCGTGATCCTCGACGTGCTGTCGGTGCTGCGCCGCCCGAAGACGATGCCGTGGATGGAGACGTCGGCGAACGTCTACAGCGCGGGCGCGCAGGCGCTGCCGATCACGGCGCTCGTCGCGTTCCTGATCGGCATCGTGCTCAGCTACCTGTCCGCGCAGCAGCTCCAGCAGTTCGGCGCGAACCGCTACATCGTCAACATCCTGGGGCTGTCGGTGATCCGCGAGCTCGGCCCGGTGCTGTCGGCGATCCTCGTCGCGGGCCGCTCGGGCTCGGCGATCACCGCGCAGATCGGCGTGATGCGCGTGACGGAAGAACTCGACGCGATGCGCGTGATGGGCATCCCGCACGGGCTGCGGCTGGTTCTGCCGCGCGTGCTCGCGCTCGGCGTCGCGATGCCGCTCCTCGTGATGTGGACCAACGTCATCGCGCTCGCGGGCGGCGCGCTCGCGGCGAAGTTCGTGCTCGGCATCGACTTCAGCTACTTCGTGCGCTCGCTGCCGAGCGTCGTGCCGATCGCGAACCTGTTCATCGGGCTCGGCAAGGGCGTCGTGTTCGGCATGCTGATCGCGCTCGTCGCCTGCCATTTCGGTTTCCGGATCAAGGCGAACTCGCAAAGCCTCGGCGAAGGGACGACCACCTCGGTCGTCACGTCGATCACGGTGGTGATCCTCGCCGACGCGGTGTTCGCGATCGTTTTCCAGAACGTGGGGCTCGGATGACGCTGTCGGACGAAAAGGTGATCGAGGTGCGCGACCTGACGAAGCGCTACGGGCGCAACGTCGTGCACGAGCATCTCGACTTCGACGTGCGGCGCGGCGAGATCGTGTCGATCGTCGGCGGCTCGGGCTCGGGCAAGACGACGCTGGTGCGGCAGATCCTCGGCCTCGAGCGGCCGACGTCCGGCACGGTCAGGGTGTTCGGCGAGGACATGTCGCAGATGGACGACGAGTCCGCGCGCATGATGCGCACGCGCTCGGGCATGCTGTTCCAGCAGGGCGCGCTGTTCTCGTCGTTGACGGTGTTCGACAACATCGCGCAGCCGCTGCGCGAGCTCGGCCGGGTGCCGGCGGACCTGCTGGACGACATCGTGATGCTGAAGCTCGAGATGGTCGGGCTGCCGTGCAAGCACGCATCGAAGATGCCGGCCGCGCTGTCGGGCGGGATGGTCAAGCGGGTCGGCATCGCGCGCGCGATCGCGCTCGAGCCGGAACTGCTGTTCCTCGACGAGCCGACGGCCGGCCTCGACCCGCAGGCGTCGGACGAGTTCGTCGATCTGATCGCGACGCTGCACCGCACGCTCGGGCTGACGGTCGTGATGATCACGCACGACCTGGACACGATGACCGCGCTGTCGACGCGCGTCGCGGTGATCGCCGACCGCAAGGTGCTGGTGGCGGCGCCGGTGGAGGAGGCGGCGAATGTCGACCACCCGTTCATCCGCGAATATTTTCTGGGGCTGCGCGGCCGGCGCGCGCTGCAGGCGCTGCCGCCCGAGCGGCGCGCGAAGCTGCCGAAGGCCGCCCTCGAACCGGCGCCGTCGAGCACCGAGCTGTAGTCTGCTGTTGGCAATAGGAATCCGCGAATGGAAAACAAATCACATGCGTTCTGGGCCGGCCTGTTTACGATCGCGCTGTCGCTCGCGATCGCCGGCACCGTGTTCTGGTTCAATGTCGACCGCGCCGTGCGCATCCCGTACGACCTGATCGCGCGCACCAACGTCACCGGGCTCTTTCCGGACGCGGCGGTGCGCTATCGCGGGCTCGACGTCGGCAAGGTGCAGTCGATCGCCTTCGACCGCATGCATCCGGGCCAGATCGTGATCCGCATCATGGTCGACAAGGACGCGCCGATCACGCAATCGACGTTCGGCAGCCTCGGCTTCCAGGGCGTGACCGGCATCGCGTTCGTGCAGCTCGACGACACCGGGCGCGATCTCGCGCCGCTGCCGTCGTCGCCGAAGGCGGTCGCGCAGATCCCGATGCATCCGAGCCTGTTCGACCAGATTCAGCAGCGCGGCGACGCGCTGCTGCGGCAGCTCGAGCTGGCCGCGAAGAGTGCGAACGCGCTGCTGTCGGCGGACATGCGCGCGCAGCTGAAGGCGACGGCGGCCAGCATGCAGCAGGCCGCCGACGGCGTGACGACGCTGTCGAAGTCGCTCGGCCCGGCGGTGGCCGAACTGCCCGCGACGATGGCGCAGGTGAACCGCACGATGGCGTCCGCCAGCACGCTGCTGAAGCCGGACGGCCCGCTCGTGTCGAACCTGAACAAGGCCGGCTCGGCGGCCGAGCAGGTCGGCGTCGCGCTCAACGAGCTGAACGGGCGCGTGCAATACGACACGCTGCCGCGCTTCAACACGCTCGCGACGAGCGTCGGCGACGCGTCGCGCACCCTCAAGGACGTCGCGGGCGACCTCGGCCGCAATCCCAGCAGCCTGCTGTTCGGTTCGCCGGGGCCGGCGCCGGGCCCGGGCGAGACAGGCTTCGTCTGGCCGGGCACCGCGGCCGGCCACTGAACAGACCCACGAATCCGGGAATCATCACCATGCAGGAAACCGTCATGCCCAGAACCCTCGGCCGCGCGCTGCGGCCGGCCGCCGCCGCGCTCGCCGCGCTGACGCTCGCGCTCGCGGGCGGGTGCGCCGGCTCGAGCGCGGCGCAGTCGAACTTCCGCTACGACCTCGGCCCGGCCGCGAGCGTCGCGACGGCGGGCACCGGCCCGGCGCTGAAGGTGCTCGACGTCGGCGCGCCGGACTCGCTCGATTCGGACAAGTTCGTCTACCGGCTCGCGTATGCCGACGCGCAGCGCACCGCGGTCTACCGCGACAGCCGCTGGAGCGCACCGCCCGCGCAATTGCTCACGCAGCGGCTGCGCGGCGCGCTGTCGTCGCGCGGCGCCGTGCTGGAAGGCACCGACGGCGTGCGCGCGCCGACCCTCAAGGTCGAGCTGGACGAGTTCGAGCAGGTGTTCGATGGCCAGGCCGAGAGCCACGGCGCCGTCACCGCGCGCGCGACGCTGATGCAGGACGGCAAGGTGCTCGGCCAGCGCACGTTCATCGCGCGCGCGCCGTCGAGCACGCCCGACGCGGCGGGCGGCGCGCGGGCGCTCGCGATGGCGAGCGATGCGCTGATCGCGCAGATCGCCGCATGGGTGGGCATGCAGGCGTACGCCGGCTCGCCCTGACGCGCTCGGCGCGGTCGTGACGGCCGCTCCGGCCCGCGATGCGCGCGTCACACATGTGCCCGTGCGGCACCGGCCGGGCGCCGGCCTGCGGCCGCGCACGCCGCTCGCTATAATCGTCCGGTCCGCCTTCTTCCTGCCATCACCGGCCCGGCACTGCCGCCGGGCCGCTCGTTGCGACCCATCATGGATTCCTACTACCAGCACCACGTTTTCTTTTGTCTGAACCAGCGCGAACCGGGCGCCGAGCGGCCGAGCTGCGCGCAATGCGACGCGCAGGCCATGCAGGAATACGCGAAGAAGCGCGTGAAGGAACTCGGCCTCGCGGGGCCGGGCAAGGTCCGCATCAACAAGGCCGGCTGTCTCGACCGCTGCGAGGAAGGGCCGGTGATGGTCGTGTATCCGGAAGGCACCTGGTACACCTACGTCGACCAGGCCGACATCGACGAGATCGTCGAGTCGCACCTGCGCGACGGCAAGGTCGTCGAACGCCTGAAGATCTGAGCGCCGTGCGCGCCGCACACGAAGCGCCGCGCGCCACGCGCGGCCACACCCGATTCGAAGCATGAACGTCCACACGCAGAAATCCCTGATCCCCGGCCCGGTCGGCAACATCGAGATCGCCGTCGACCTGCCCGACGCGGTGCGCGACGGCAGCGCCGCGCCGCGCGGCATCGCGCTCGTCGCGCATCCGCATCCGCTGTTCGGCGGCACGATGGACAACAAGGTCGCGCAGACGCTCGCGCGCACCCTCGTTCAGCTCAACTACGTCGTCTACCGCTCGAATTTCCGTGGCGTGGGCGCGACCGACGGCGCGCACGACCACGGCGCGGGCGAAGCGGACGATCTGCTCGCGGTGATCGCGCACATGCGCGCGCAGCCCGGCTACGCGTCGCTGCCGCTCGTGCTCGCCGGATTCTCGTTCGGCACCTTCGTGCTGTCGCACGTCGCGAAGCGCCTGCGCGACGCCGGGCAGGCGATCGAGCGGATGGTGTTCGTCGGCACGGCCGCGAGCCGCTGGCAGGTCGCCGACGTGCCGGAGAACACGCTCGTGATCCACGGCGAGACCGACGACACCGTGCCGATCGGGTCGGTCTACGACTGGGCGCGCCCGCAGGAGCTGCCGGTCGTCGTGATTCCGGGCGCCGAGCATTTCTTCCATCGCAAGCTGCACGTGCTGAAGCGCGTCGTGGTCGACGCGTGGCGTTGAGCGCGAGCCTGTCCGGTTCCGTCACCTGAGCACAGCGCGCCGCGCGACCGTTCCGTGTCTGCCGCGCCGGGGCGATGGCGATCCGACGCGCGCGGCCCGCCGTTTGCGCGAATGCGGGGCGCGATCAGCCGGCGCGCGCATGCCCCGCAGCCCTTGCGGCATGTGTGTTTTCGTTCACCAAAACGCACGCCGCAGCCACGTATAATGGCCGCATTTCGCGTCGCCCGCGGGCCGGTCTGGCCCCATGCGGCGTCCGGTTCGCGGCCTGCCGACGCATCGCGAACCGAATGCGTCCGCATGTGTCCAACCGGCGCGTTTCGCACCGCTTGAGGTTCAAGCGCAGGCCGAAACGCCCGCCGCCCGGCGACTCAACCGCGCGCCTCGTGCGTCGCACTTTCTGCCATCAGCCTGAATCGATCATGCGTTTGTCCTCCCAAGGCCTCAAGTCCCTCGCATCCTCCACCGCTCTCAGCGTCGCCGCGCGCAACGTCGCGCTCGGCGTGATGCTGCCCGTCGCGCTCGCGTCGACGATCGCCGCCGCCGAGGCGAAGCCCGCCGCCAAGGCCAAGGCCGCCGCGCCCGCTGCCGCCGCCGTCGAGGCGACCGGCGCGCCCGCGACGTTCATGCCGGGCGCGGTGCCGCCGCCCGGCGTGAACGCGCGCTCGTGGGTGCTCGTCGACGCGACCGGCAACACCGTGCTCGCGTCCGGCAACGCGGACGAGCGCGTCGAGCCGGCCTCGCTGACCAAGCTGATGACGGCCTACATCGTGTTCGAGGCGCTCGACAAGAAGAAGATCTCGATGGACCAGATCGTCACGCCGAGCGAAGCGGTGCGCCGCGTCGGCCGCGACGAGTCGCGCATGTTCATCGAGGCGGGCAAGCCGGTGGCGGTGCACGACCTCGTCTACGGGATGATCATCCAGTCGGGCAACGACGCGGCGATCGCGCTCGCCGAGCTGGTCGGCGGCAGCGAGGCGCAGTTCGTCAACATGATGAACGACGAGGTCGCGCGCCTCGGCATGAAGGGCACGCACTTCGCCGACGTGAACGGCATGCCCGACCCGAACCACTACACGACGGCGGGCGACCTCGCGACGCTGTCCGCACACCTGATCCGCGATTACCCGCAGTACTACAGCATCTTCTCGGAGAAGGAATTCAAGTACAACAACATCCGGCAGCCGAACCGCAACCGCCTGCTGTGGCTCGATCCGACTGTCGACGGCCTGAAGACCGGCCACACGCAGGCGGCCGGCTACTGCCTGATCTCGTCGGCGAAGCGCTCGCTGCCGGGTACGGCCGACGCCTCGCGCCGCCTCGTGTCGGTGATGATGGGCGAGACCAAGGAAAGCGACCGCGTGCAGGACAGCATGAAGATGCTGAACTACGGCTACAGCGCGTTCGACTCGGTGCGCCTGTTCAAGTCCGGCCAGGTGATCGACACGCCGCGCATCTACAAGGGCAAGAGCAACGCCGTGCAGGTCGGCGTGACGCGCGACCAGTGGGCGACCGTGCCGCGCGGCCTCGGCGACAAGGTCAAGACGGAAGTCGACCTGAACGCGCCGCTGATCGCGCCGCTCGCCCAAGGCCAGCAGGTCGGCACCGTGAAGATCGTCGCCGACGGCAAGACGCTGTCGCAGTTCCCGATCGTTGCGCTGCAGGCGGTGCCGGAAGCGGGCATCTTCGGCCGCATCTGGGATTCGATCCTGCTGATGTTCAGCAAGAAGAAGTAAGCGTTCCGGCACCGGCGTCCCGACGTCTTCACCCCGATCCGTTATCGCCATGAGCCAGGCCGAATTCGACCCGATCGTCTACCTCAGCGTCGCATCCCGCGTGTCGCTGTCGCCGCTATCGGAGGCGTGCGTGCCGGTGCTCGATCGCGGTTTCATCTTCGGTGACGGCGTGTATGAAGTCGTCCCGGTCTACGCGGCGGGCGGCGCGCACGTGCCGTTCCGGATCGCGCAGCACCTCGCGCGGCTCGACCGCAGCCTGGCGAAGATCGGCATCGCCAACCCGCACGACGACGCCGGCTGGCGCGCGCTGGTCGACACGATCGTCGACGCGAACGCCGAAGGCCTCGGCGGCGGCGACCTGATCGTCTACATCCAGGTGACGCGCGGCGTCGCGAAGCGCGGCCACGCATTCCCGGCCGGCATCGTGCCGACCGTGTTCGCGATGGCGAGCCCGTTGCGCGTGCCGTCGGCCGACGAGCGCGCGCGGGGCGTGCGCTGCGTGACGGCCGAGGACCGGCGCTGGCTCCATTGCGACATCAAGTCGGTGTCGCTGCTCGGCAACGTGCTGATGGCGCAGCACGCGGTCGAGCACGGCGCGTTCGAGACGCTGCAGCTGCGCGACGGGCGCCTGACCGAAGGCGCGTCGTCGAACGTGTGGATCGTGAAGAACGGCGAGCTGCTTGCGCCGCCGCGCAGCAACCTGATCCTCGAAGGGATCCGCTATGCGTTGCTCGAGGCGCTGGCCGGCGAATGCGGGATTCCGTTCGTCGAGCGCGACATCAGCGAAGCGGAGCTGCGCGCGGCCGACGAGATCCTGATCACGTCGGCGACCAAGGAGGTGCTGCCCGTCACGCAGCTCGACGATCTGCCGGTGCATGGCGGCAAGCCCGGCCCGGTATTCGAGGCGCTGTACGCGGCCTATCAGCGCGCGAAGGCGCGCGAGTTTGAACAGTTTGACCCCACCAGGAGAAAGTCATGAGCGAACCATCCAAAACCATCGAGCTGACCGGCGCGATCGATACCCGGAAGGAGTCGCTGCTGGAATTCCCTTGCGATTTCCCGATCAAGATCATGGGCCGCGCCCATCCGGAGTTCAAGGACACGATCTTCAAGGTCGTCAGCGTCCACGACAACGAGATCGACCTCGAGAAGATCGAGGAGCGCGCGTCGAGCGGCGGCAACTACACCGGCCTCACGATCACCGTGCGCGCGACGAGCCAGGAGCAGCTCGACAACATCTACCGCGCGCTGACGGGCCACCCGATGGTCAAGGTCGTGCTCTGATCCCGTCTTCCGTCCTCGCCGCGGCGCCGGGCGCGTGCCGCGGCGCTCACGCGGCGGCCGGGCCCGCCGCGCGCCGCGCGTCCAGTTCGCCGCACAGCATCCTGAACCGCGCGACTTCCTGCAGCAGCCACGTCCTGAACGCCTGCACCCGCGGCGTGTCGAGCGACGAGCGCGGGCACACGAAGAAGTAATTCCACGGGCTCGGCCCGTCGATGTCGAACAGGCGCACTAGCCGCCCCGCCAGCAGTTCGTGCACCGCGAGCGAGCGGCGCACGAGCGCGATTCCCTGCCCGTCGATCGCCGCCTGCAGCAGATTCGACGAATCCTGATACAGCACGCCGCGCTTCGGCTCGGTCACTGCGTCGAGGCCCGCCGCATCGAACCACGGCCGCCACAGCTCGTCGTCCGAGCGCAGCAGCGGGTAGTGGACGAGATCGGCCGGCGTCTGCGGCAGCTTGCCGCCGTTCAGGTTCGGCGAGCACGCGGGGAAGAACACCTCGTCGAGCAGCGGCTCGACGTGCAGCCCCGGATAGACGCCGAAGCCGAAGCGGATCGCGAGATCGACGTCGTCCCGCGAGAAATCGGTGAGGCCGTTCGTCGACTGCAGCTCGACGTCGATCTCCGGATGCCGCTCGATGAACGAGCCGATGCGCGGCGTCACCCAGCGCGCGGCGAACGACGACAGCATCGAGATCACCAGCCGCCGGTCGCGGTCGCTTGCGCGGACGTCGCGCGTCGCGTCGGCGAGCATCATCAGCGCGGTGCGGACCTGCTGCGCGTAGCGCGCGCCGGTGTTGGTCAGGCACAGCCGCTTGCCGTTGCGGACGAACAGCTTCACGCCGAGCGCCTCCTCCAGCCCGCGCACCTGGTGGCTGACCGCGCCGTGGGTGACGAACAGTTCGTCGGCGGCACGCGAGAAGTTCTCGTGCCGGGCGGCCGCCTCGAATGCGCGGATCGCGTTCAGCGCGGGGAGCTGCCGGAGGTCCATTGGCTAATTTTCCTCACAAGGGCGTGAAAAATGGTCGTTTGGTCCAGCGCATTGGTCTGGCTAGGATTGTAGCCATCGAAGCACTTTTTGGCGGAGCGGATCATGCAAGAAATTTCTTCAAGCATCACGTTCGAACTGCAACCGGGCGAGACCATCCCGATGAAGGTCGTGCGCAGCACGCGCCTGACCGTCCAGTGCGGCCCGGTGTGGGCGACGCGCAGCAACGACATCGACGACTATTTCCTGATGGCGGGCGAGACCTTGCGGCTGCGGCGCGGCGAGCGGCTGTGGCTCAGTGCGGAGGGCGGGGACAGCGCGTGCGTCGCGTTCTCGGTCGCGCGGCCGCCGAAGGAGCTGGCGCTCGGCAGCCTCGCGCGGTTGCGCGCGCGCTTCCTGTCGTTGTTCCGCGACGGCTGGCGCACGGTCTGAGCGGCGAGGGCGGCGATCTGCCCCTTTCACTGACCGGCGAGACGCATGGGATTTCGTTAAACTACCGCCCATGTCCGTCTCGCCGGTTTCCATCGTGTCCACGCCTGCTGCCGTACCCGTTTCGCCCGCCGCACCCGCGGCAACGCCTGTGACGGTGCGCTGGCGCGGCGTCGAGCCTTACGACGCGAGCTTCGACGCGATGCGCGCGTTCACCGATGCGCGCACCGAGGACACCGGCGACGAGATCTGGGTGGTCGAGCATCCGCCCGTCTACACGCTCGGCCAGGCGGGCGACCCGGCCCATCTGCTGGTGGCCGACAGCGGCATCCCGCTCGTCAGGGTCGACCGCGGCGGGCAGATCACCTATCACGGCCCCGGCCAGATCGTCGTCTACCTGCTGCTCGACTTGCGCCGCCGCAAGCTGATGGTCCGCACGCTGGTGAGCCGGATCGAGGAGGCCGTGATCGAAACCCTCGCGGCGTATAATCTCCCGTCGGTTCGCAAGGCGGGCGCGCCGGGCATCTACGTCGCATCCGGCCCTCACGAGGGCGCGAAGATCGCGGCGCTCGGCCTGAAGATCCGCAACGGCTGCAGCTATCACGGGCTGAGCCTGAACGTGAAGATGGATCTGCGCCCGTTTCTCGCGATCAACCCGTGCGGCTACGCCGGACTGGAAACCGTCGACATGGCGAGCCTCGAGGTTGCCGCCGACTGGAACGACGTGGCGCACGCGCTTGTGCGCCGTCTGATCGCCAACCTCGACGGCGAATCCGCGGCCGCCGCACAGCCGCAGGCACTGGAACATTCGAATGACTGACCTTACCGCTTCTCCCGCACCGGCCGAACCGGCCGAGCCGGGCACCGCCTACGATCCGACCGCCAAGCAGAAGGCGCAGGCCAAGACCTCACGCATTCCGATCAAGGTCGTGCCGATCGAGCGGCTCAAGAAGCCGGAATGGATCCGCGTGAAGGCGGCGACCGGCAGCTCGCGCTTCAACGAGATCAAGACGATCCTGCGCGAGCACAACCTGCATACCGTGTGCGAGGAAGCGAGCTGCCCGAACATCGGCGAGTGCTTCGGCAAGGGCACCGCGACGTTCATGATCATGGGCGACAAGTGCACGCGCCGCTGCCCGTTCTGCGACGTCGGCCACGGCCGTCCCGATCCGCTCGATGCGGACGAGCCGAAGAACCTCGCGCGCACGATCGCGGCGCTCAAGCTCAAGTACGTGGTGATCACGAGCGTCGACCGCGACGACCTGCGCGACGGCGGCGCCGGCCACTTCGTCGAGTGCATCCGCGAAGTGCGCGAGCAGTCGCCGGAAACCCGCATCGAGATCCTCACGCCGGATTTCCGCGGCCGTCTCGACCGTGCGATCTCGATCCTGAACGCCGCGCCGCCCGACGTGATGAACCACAACCTCGAAACGGTGCCGCGCCTGTACAAGGAAGCGCGCCCCGGCTCGGACTACGCGCACTCGCTGAAGCTGCTGAAGGATTTCAAGGCGCAGCATCCGGACGTCGCGACGAAGTCGGGCCTGATGGTCGGCCTGGGCGAGACCGAGGAGGAAATCCTGCAGGTGATGCGCGACCTGCGCGCGCACGACGTCGACATGCTGACGATCGGCCAGTACCTGCAGCCGTCGGAACACCACCTGCCGGTGCGCGCGTACGTGCATCCCGATACGTTCAGGATGTACGAGGAAGAGGCGTACAAGATGGGCTTCACGCACGCGGCCGTTGGCGCGATGGTGCGTTCGAGCTATCACGCCGACCTGCAGGCGCACGGCGCGGGCGTGGTGGTCGACGTCCAGAAGTAAGCGAGGAAGATCGGTAAGTCCCGAGGAGAACCGGTTCGCGCCGGTTGTTCTCCGGACGCCCGGGGCCATGGCCGGCCCGTAAACGACAAAAGGCCCGCCACGATGGGCGGGCCTTTTTTTCAACCGCACTGCACGGGGACTGCGATATCCACGGTCTCGCGGTCCCTGCACAACCACCCACCCCGCTGATGACTTCGGGATGGGTGTGCTGGCTGCTTCTTAGAAGCGGGTCAGCATGCCGACCGCGCCCATCACCTGGTTGCCCGTCGCCGATGCGCCGCCTGCGTTGTACATCACTGCGTGGTTGCTGCTGCCGATCGCGTGCTGGTACATCGCTTCAGCGTACAGTTCCGTGCGCTTCGACAGCGAGTAGCGCGCAATCGCGTTGACCTGGTTCCACTTCGGATCAGCCGTACCGAGATTGCCGCCAGCGCCATTCAGGTGGGCATCCGTGTACGTATCCATCAGGCCGAGCATGAGCGCCGGCGTCAGTGCGTACTTGACGTTCAGTTCGTAGTTGTTGAAGTTCGTCGAACCGTGATTCAAGCCGAACGCGGTCGTGTTCTGGAACTGGCTGTGCGTGTAGACGAAGTTGACAGCTGCCGGGCCGAACGTATAGCCCACGCCGCCACCGACCGTGCGCTGCACGTCTGCCGTCAGGTTCCCCTTGAATTCGCTCGGGTCGACACCGGCGCTTGCCTGACCGCTCGCCGACAGCGCAGTTGCCTGCGCCGAACCGTTGATCTGCAGGTACGCAGCAGCCAGGCGCAGCGGGCCGTTGTTGTAGCTCGCGCCGACGCTGTATGCGCGATCGATGGTGAAGTCGGTGCTGTTGCTGAACGCGTACGCGCCACCGAACTTGAAGCCGGCGTAGTCAACGCTCGTGAACTTCACCGAGTTGTTCAGGCGGATGCTGTGTTGCAGGTTGTCGTTGTCGTACACGTGCGCGAAGCCCGAGTCACCGAACGGGCCAGCCGTGCCCGACAGCGGTGCAACGAAATCGACCATCGAGTCGTACTGGCGGCCCATCGTCACGGTGCCGTAGTCGTTGGCGCTCAGGCCGACGAACGCTTGACGACCGAACATGCGGCCACCTTGGCCGAGCGTGCCGTTGTTGACGCTGAAACCGTTTTCGAGCACGAAGACTGCCTTCAGGCCGCCGCCGAGATCTTCCGAACCACGCAGGCCGAAGCGGCTGCCGCTGATGTTGCCGCTGGCGAGGGCGACGCGCCCGCTGCCGTGACCGGTTGCACCGTTCGCAACGTTGCTCGTATATGCGATACCAGCGTCGATCAGGCCGTACAGCGTGACCGAGCTTTGTGCGTTGGCCGCGGACGCCGCGAATGCGCCGCAAACGGCGACAGCGAGAGACAGTTTTTTCACGAGAAAACTCCAGATTTTCTTGAAACGAATGGGGAAAAACGGGGCGAGTATAAAAACCTGAGCGGGTCAGCAAGTTGTTTGCGCCTCACACGAATCTATTGCTGAAAACGAAATAATCGTTCACAAATGTGAAACAATTGAGCGGTGGTAGGGTTTTTAGGGATAAGGAGGCGGCCAAGGGTACCGATTTGCACCGATATCGAGTGGTGTTGACGCAACAGAGGCCGCCCGCAAGATTGCGCGTCGCACCGTAAGCGGGCGGGGGGCGCTCGGGAAAAAACGAGTCGGACTGCGTAACGCGTCGCCGCCGTCGATCCCGTCCGCCCCGGTGTTCGCGCCACGACGCACGAAAGCAGTCGTTCACCCGGCCGTTCGCCCCGCAGTGCACGAAAGCAGCCGTTCATGACCGACTCGATGCCGACGACCGCACAAGCAATCCTTACCAACGGTCGTCGTCGGTCATTTTCTGAAGCATCCGCTGAATACCGGTGCGGGCCGGTGCGTTCACGCGATGCGCCGGTTTTCGCGATGCCTTGGCCTGTCGACTGGATCGGGCGGTCACAATCGTTTCACATCGGGCCTTTAGGGTGCTGGTTTTTACGAAGCAGTCGACACGCAAGGAATCTGATATGAACGTCAAGCAACTCGCCGTTACGGTGTATGCACTGTGCGCCGCCGCCGCGCATGCCGCAGACATTACGGGCGCAGGCAGCACCTTCGCCGCGCCGATCTACACGAAGTGGGCTGACGCCTATCAGAAGACGGGCGGCGGCAAGGTCAACTATCAGGGCATCGGTTCGTCGGGCGGCATCAAGCAGATCATCGCCAAGACGGTGGACTTCGCGGGCTCCGACGCGCCGCTGAAGGACGAAGACCTCGCGAAGGACGGCCTGTTCCAGTTCCCGACGGTGGTGGGCGGCATCGTGCCGGTCGTCAACGTGCCGGGCGTGAAGGCGGGCGAAGTGACGCTGTCGGGTCAGGTGCTCGGCGACATCTACCTCGGCAAGATCAAGAAGTGGAACGATCCGGAGATCGTCGCGCTGAACCCGAAGGTCAAGCTGCCGGATACGGACATCGCCGTGGTGCGCCGTGCGGACGGCTCGGGCACGAGCTTCGTCTGGACGAACTACCTGTCGAAGGTCAACGGCGAGTGGAAGTCGAAGGTCGGCGAAGGCACGACGGTCAACTGGCCGACGGGCACGGGCGGCAAGGGCAACGACGGCGTCGCGGCATTCGTGCAGCGCCTGCCGGGCTCGATCGGCTACGTCGAATGGGCGTACGCGAAGAAGAACCATATGGTGTATACCGCGCTGAAGAACTCGACGGGCGCCATCGTCGAGCCGAAGACGGAAACCTTCAAGGCCGCCACTGCCGGCGCGAACTGGTCGAAGTCGTTCTACCAGATCCTGACGAACCAGCCGGGCAAGGAAGCATGGCCGGTCGTCGCCGCGACCTACGTGCTGCTGCACAGCACGCAGGAGAAGCCGGAGCAGGGCAAGGAAACGCTGAAGTTCTTCGACTGGGCGTTCAAGAACGGCGAGCAGGCCGCCGACGAACTCGACTACATTTCGCTGCCCAAGTCCGTCGTGACGGAAATCCGGACGCAGTGGGCCAGCAAGATCAAGGATGCGGCCGGCAAGCCGATCGGGCAGTAAGCCTGAATGACCGCTCGCCATCCCGCATGCGGATGGCGAGCGGGCCATGTCTTTCGCCGCAAGGCGGTCTTCCCTCGAGGCGGCGTCCCGCGCCGCGTCAGGCTCGAAGCGAATACGCGTCGTATTCGCTTCGACGCAGTCCTCGTGCCCGGCCCTGCTCGCGGCCAGCGCAAGCCAGTGATCAGCGTGAACAGGTGCTGATCGAACGCGCCATCCAATCCAGCGTGGAAAGCAAAGCTGCAGCAGCGTCGATTGCTTCGCAGGATAAGTTCGCTTCCGCCGCGCGCAAACCGCCTATAGTCGGCTCTCTCGTTGCATCGCCAGGATATCGAAGGAGAGCCGCATGTCCCGTTTCAGCCTCATCCGCCATGCCGTCGCCGCGTTGACGGCCTTTGCCGCGCTGACCTCGGCGCATGCCGAATCGCGCGAGGTCGTGATCGCCTACCAGGACATGGTCGTGCCATGGCGCTACGCGCAGGCGAGCGGCGAAGTCGAGAAGGCGACCGGCTACAAGGTCACGTTCCGCAAGCTCGACAGCGGCGCGGACGTGATCCGCGCGCTGGCGTCCGGCTCGGTGCAGCTCGGCGAGGCAGGCTCGAGCCCGATCGCGGCCGGCCTGTCGCAGGGGCTCGACATCTCGCTGTTCTGGATTCTCGACAACATCAACGACGCCGAGGCGCTCGTCGCCCGCAACGGCTCGGGCGTGACGAGCATCGCCGCGCTGAAGGGCCGGAAGATCGGCGTGCCGTTCGTGTCGACGTCGCATTTCCATACGCTCGTCGCGCTGCAGGCCGCGGGCGTCAATCCGAACGACGTGAAGATCGTCAACCTGCGTCCGCCTGAAGTGGCGGCCGCATGGGCGCGCGGCGACATCGACGCGACCTACATCTGGGACCCGGTGCTCGCGAAGGTCAAGCAATCCGGCACGGTGCTGACGACGTCGGGCCAGGTCGCGAAGCAAAGCGGCAAGGCGACCTTCGACGGCTTTGTCGTGGGCCGCAAGTTCGCGCGCGAGAACCCGGAATTCGTCACGCGCTTCGTCAAGGTGCTGGCCGCCGCGGATGCCGACTATCGCGCGCACGCATCGGCATGGACGGCGGGCACGCCGCAGGTCGCGGCGGTCGCGAAGGTGTCCGGCGCGAATCCGCAGGACGTGCCGGCGAGCCTCGCGCTCTATGCGTTCCCGACGCCGGGCGAGCAGGCGTCGTCGACGTGGCTCGGCGGCGGCGCGCAATCCGGCGCCGCGAAGTCGCTCGCTGCGACGGCCGCGTTCCTGAAGACGCAAGGCACGATCCAGGCGGTGCTGGCCGACTACTCGGTCGGTGTCGATCCGCAGTTCGTGCAGAAGGCGGCGCGCTGAGCGCGGCGGAACCAACGCGAGGCACGCATGAGCACGCTCGAAGTCCGCCAGGTGTCGGTCGCATATCCGGGGGAGCGCGGGCGGCCGACCACGCAGGCGCTCGCGCAGGTCGATCTGCGGCTCGACGCGGGCGAGTTCGTCGTCGCGCTCGGCGCGTCCGGCTGCGGCAAGACCACGTTGCTGAACTGCATGGCCGGCTTCGTCGCGCCGACGACCGGCGACGTGCTGGTCGACGGCGTGCGCGTGACCGGCCCGGGCGCGGATCGCGGCGTCGTGTTCCAGAAATACGCACTGCTGCCGTGGCTCGACGTGCTCGGCAACGTCGCGCTCGGGCTGCGCTTCGCGCGCGTGCCGAAGGCCGAACGCACGCAGCGTGCGAGAGAGATGCTCGCGCTCGTCGGCCTCGAGCGTCACGCGCATGCGCGTGTCTACGAATTGTCGGGCGGGATGCAGCAGCGCGTCGGCATCGCGCGGGCGCTCGCCAGCGATCCGCGCGTGCTGCTGATGGACGAGCCGATGGGCGCGCTCGACGCGATGACGCGCGGCACGATGCAGGCGCTCGTGCTCGACGTGTGGGCGCGCACCGGCAAGACGGTGTTCTTCATCACGCACGATGTCGAGGAGGCGTTGTTTCTCGCGACGCGGCTCGTCGTGATGACGACGGGGCCGGGGCGCATCGCCGAGACCTTCGAGTTGCCGTTCGCGCGCCGCTATGTCGAGACGCGCGACGCGCGCGCGGTGAAGTCGTCGCCGGATTTCATCGAATGGCGCGAATGGCTGATCGCGTATCTGCATCGCGGCGAGACGGTCGGGGAGGCGGCATGAGCACGCAGGATTCGTTGACGGCCGAGCGCGGTGCCGCGCGCTTCGTGGCTGGCGGCAGTGCGTCGGCGCTGCAGCGTGCCGACGGCGGGCGGCTCGTGCGAGGCCGTCGCTACCGGCTGCCGGGGCAGGGAAAGACGGCCGGACTGAGCGCGGCGACGGTCGCGGCGCTCGCCGCGCTGTGGTGGATCGCCACGCACCGGCAATGGCTGCCGCCGCTTTTTCTGCCGGCGCCGGAGGCGGTGTGGGCCGCGTTCGTCGATGCATGGCACGGCCGCATTCAAGGCGGCCTGCCGTTGTCCGAGCATCTGATGTGGAGCGCCGCCCGCGTGTTCGGCGCATTCGTGCTGGCGGCGCTCGTCGGCGTGCCGGCCGGCATCCTGATGGGCGTGAGCCGCGTCGCGCGCGGCGTGCTCGATCCGCTGCTCGAGTTCTACCGGCCGCTGCCGCCGCTCGCGTATCTGCCGCTCGTCGTGATCTGGTTCGGCATCGACGAGACCGCGAAGCTCGTCGTGATCTTCCTCGCGTGCTTCGCGCCGGTCGCGATGGCCGCGCGCGCGGGCGTGCGCGCGGCGACGGTCGAGCAGATCAACGCCGCGTATTCGCTCGGCGGCAGCTTCGCGCAGGTCGTCCGGCACGTGGTGCTGCCGGCCGCGCTGCCGGAGATCCTGACCGGCCTGCGGATCGCGATCGGTTTCGGCTGGACGACGCTCGTCGCGGCCGAGATGGTCGCCGCGACGGCCGGGCTCGGGCAGATGGTGCTCAACGCGTCGAGTTTCCTGCGCACCGACATCGTCGTGATGGGGATTCTGATCATCGGCGCGATCGCGTGGCTGTTCGACCTCGCGATGCGCTGGGTCGAGCGGCGCATCGTGCCGTGGAAGGGGCGCGGCTGAGCGGCCGGCGCGCCGCTCGTGCGCCGCGTCGGCGTGGAGCGCTTGCCGCTCAGTCCCCGATCGCGACCCCTTCGCGCCGGGGATCCGCGCCGCCGAACCAGATCGTCTGTCCCTCGACGTTCAGCCGCTGAATCCCCTCCAGTCCCGAATTCATCTCGACGACCTGCACGTCGTGTCCGCGCGCCTTCAGCCCGTTCGCCAGCGCATCCGACACGCGGCCCTTCTCGAGCTGCGTCGGCCCGTTCATCGACCCGAAATTCGGCAGCGCGACCGCCTGCTGCATCGTCATCCCCCAGTCCATCACGCCGACCAGCGCCTTCGCGACGTGATTGATGATCGCCGGCCCGCCTGCCGAGCCGACGATCGTCGTCAGCTGCTTCGTGCGCGTGTCGAACACGAGCTCCGGCGACATCGACGAGCGCGGCCGCTTGCCGGGCTGCACGCGGTTCGCGACCGGCCGGCCGTTGTCGCTCGACACGAACGAGAAGTCGGTCAGCGTGTTGTTCAGCAGGAAGCCGCGCACCATCAGCCGCGAGCCGAATGCGTCCTCGACGCTCGTGGTCATCGACACCGCCTGGCCGTAGCGGTCGACGATCGCGAGATCGGACGTCGACGGCCGCTCCGGGCTGCGGTCGTCGGCCATCGCGAGCGTCGCGCCGTGCGGCATGCCGGCTTGCGCGGTACCCATGCTGTCCTCGCCGATCAGCCGCGCGCGCTGCGCGAGGTAGTGTTTGTCGGCAAGGCTCGCCCAGCTGCCGCCCGGCAGCGGCGCGAAATCCGGATCGGCGACGTAGCGCGCGCGGTCCGCGTACGCGAGGCGGCCGGCCTCGCTGAACTGGTGCGCGGCAAACGGCGTCGGCTCGACGCCGACGTCGTTGCGCACCAGCTTTTGCGCGCCGATCTGCTGCCAGTCCGGCAGCGCCTCGAGGATGCCGAGCATCTGCGCGATCGCGAGCCCGCCCGACGACGGCGGCGGCATCCCGCACACCGTCCAGCGGCGGTAGTCGGTACACAGCGGTTCGCGCACCTTCGCCTTGTAGCGCGCGAGATCCTGCAGCGACAGCAGGCCCGGATTGGCCGGGTGCTTGCGCACCTTCGCGACGATGTCGCGCGCGATCGCGCCGGTGTAGAACGCGTTCGCGCCGCGCTCGGCGACCTGGCGCAGCACGGCCGCGAGGGCCGGGTTCCTCAGCACGGTGCCGGCCCGCTTCGGCGTGCCGTCCTTGTTGTAGAAGTACGCGCGCGCGGCCGGGTCCTTCATCAGGTAGTCGTCGTTCGCGAGCAGCGTCGCGAGCCGCGGGCTGATCGCGAAGCCGCGCTCGGCGAGCCCGATCGCCGGCTGGAACAGCCGGCGCCACGGCAGCCTGCCGTGCGCGCGGTGCGCCGTCTCCAGCATCCGCAACACGCCCGGCGTGCCGACCGAGCGCCCGCCGACGACGCCGTCGTAGAAGCTCATCGGCTTGCCGTCCGGGCCGTAGAACAGCCGCTCGGTCGCGGCGGCCGGTGCGGTCTCGCGGCCGTCGTAGGCCTGCGTCGTCTTGCCGTCGAAGTACAGCATGAACGCGCCGCCGCCGAGCCCGGACGATTGCGGCTCGACGAGCGCCAGCACCATTTGCGTCGCGATCGCCGCGTCGATCGCGCTGCCGCCCGCCTTCAGCATCGCGTGGCCGGCCTGCGCGGCGAGCGGATTCGCGGCGACGATCATGTCGCGCTGCGCGGTCCAGCCTGGCTTGTCGGTCCAGCCCGACGACAGCTCGGGCGCGTGCGGGGCCGGGGTGCCCGAGGCGGCCTGCGGGGCGGCAGCGGCCGTGGCGGCCGAAGCGGTGGCCCCGGCGGTCGGGGGCGCGCTCGTGCAGGCGGCGTTGAACGCGACGAGCGCGGCCGCGGCCAGCGTGACGCACAGGCGCGGCGCGCGCGGACGAATCCGGTCGGACATTGAACCCTCGGCAGGAAGATGAATGCGAAGCGGTGCGGCGTTCCCCGGCGGCAGCCGCCGGCGCGGGCTATTGTCGCCGCGCCGCTGGCGGGCTGTCATCCGACCACAAACCCTGACGCGGGCCAGACCCGCCACGGCCGGTCATGCCGGCCTGTTCGAGGATGAACTCTATGAAGGTGGAGGTCGCGCGCGTGTGGTGCCGGTTCGGCATGTACAGCATGTACATGTGCGTGCCGAAGATCGACAGCCGGTACGCGTCGAGCGACGTGACGACCGCGCCGCGCCGGATGTCGTCGTGCACGACGTAGTCCGGCACGATGCCGACGCCGAGCCCGGCGAGGATCGCCTGCCGCAGGAACAGGAAGTTCTCCGAGATCAGCGTCGGCTCCAGCAGCACTTCATGGCGCTCGTCGCCGAGATAGGCGGCGATCCGCAGCTGCCGGTTGATCACCGTCGCGGTGATCACGGGCGCGGCCCGCAGCGCGTCGAGCCCGGCCGGCATTCCGTGCGCGGCGGCGAACGCCGGCGACGCGCACGCGACGTAGCGCACCGCGCCCATGTCGCGCGCCACCAGGCTCTGCGGCGGCTCGGACATCACGCGGACCGCGATGTCGACCTCGTCGCGCATCAGGTCCTCGACGCGGTTCTCGAACACGACGTCGAGCACGATCCCGGGATACAGCCGCTTGAACGCGAGCAGCCATTCCGACATCACGAGCTGGCCGTAGCCGCTCGGCACCGACAGGCGCACGCGCCCCTGCAGATCCTGGCCGAGCGTCGCCACCGATTCCTGCGCGGCCAGCAGCTCGTTCTGGATGCGCCGGCCGTGCTCGTACAGCCTGAGGCCGATCTCGGTCGGCTCGATGCGCCGCGTGGTGCGGCGCACCAGTTGCAGGCCGATCGAGCGCTCGAGCTGGTTCAGCCGGTAGCTGACGTTCGCCCGGCTCATCTTCAGCCGCTGCGCGGCCTTGCTCAGGTTGCCCGCGTCGAGGATGTCGACGAGCAGCGTCAGCGCGTTCAGATCCATCGATGGCTCCGTGCCGGTTTAACGGATGGAAAACATCCGGTGTCAAATCGGACTTGACAGTCTGTAAAGGGTTGCTGGAATTGTCAATGAAACTCGATCAATCGAGAATCATGTCAAACCCGGCACGGCGCCGGGCACATTTTTCCGGAGTCACGATGAACCCGCCCCTCCCTGATGAAACCGGCACCGTCACGCGCGAGCGGCGCGACAAGGTGCTCGTCGTCACCGTCGATCACCCGCCCGTCAATGCGCTGTCCGCGAGCGTGCGGCGCGGCCTCGCCGACGCGCTCGACGCGGCGCAGGCCGATGCCGCGATCGGCGCGGTGCTGATCGTCGGCGCGGGCCGCAACTTCATCGCGGGCGCGGACATCCGCGAATTCGGCAAGCCGCCGGTGCCGCCGTCGCTGCCGGACGTCTGCGCGCGGATCGAGTCGAGCGGCAAGCCGGTCGTCGTCGCGTTGCACGGCGCGACGCTCGGCGGCGGGCTGGAAGTCGCGCTCGCCGCGCATTACCGGCTTGCGGCGCCGGGCGCGAAGCTCGGGCTGCCGGAAGTGCAGCTCGGCCTGCTGCCCGGCGCGGGCGGCACGCAGCGCACGCCGCGCCTGGTCGGCGCGCAGGCCGCGCTCGACCTGATGCTGTCCGGCCGACACGCGAGCGCGGAGGAAGCGCTCGCGCTCGGTCTCGTCGACCGCGTCGCGCACAGCGACGACACGCTCGCCGAAGGGCTCGCGTACGCGCAGGAACTGCTGTCGATCGGCGCGCCGGTGCGCCGCACGCGCGACGCGCAGGGGCTCGCGGACCGCGCGGCCGCGCAGGCGGCGATCGACGCGGCGCGCGCCGCGTTGCCGAAGCAGGCGCGCGGGCTGTTCTCGCCGGCGAAGATCGTCGACGCGGTCGAGGCCGCGCTCACGCAGCCGTTCGACGCAGGGATGGCGCTCGAACGCGCGCTGTTCCTGCAATGCGTCGACAGTCCGCAGCGCGCGGGCCTCGTGCACGCGTTCTTCGCGGAGCGCGAAGCGGCGAAGGCGCCGGAGACGCGCCGCGGGAGCGCGCGGCCGATCGAGCGGGTCGGCATCGTCGGCGGCGGCACGATGGGCGCGGGCATCGCTGTGGCGGCGCTCGACGCCGGGCTGCCGGTGACGATGATCGAGCGCGACGACGCGTCGCTCGCGCGGGGGCGCGCGCACGTCGAGAAGGTCTACGACGGCCTCGTCGCGAAGGGCCGGATGACGCCCGCCGCGCAGGCCGCGCGGATCGCGCGCTTCAAGGGCAGCACGTCGTATGACGCGCTCGCGCAGGCGGACATCGTGATCGAAGCCGTGTTCGAGGACATCGCGGTGAAGCAGGCGGTGTTCGCGGAACTGGCGCGCGTGTGCAAGCCGGGCGCGGTGCTCGCGACCAACACGTCGTATCTCGACGTCGACGAGATCGCCGCGAGCATCGATCGCGGATCCGACGTGATCGGCCTGCACTTCTTCTCGCCGGCCCACGTGATGAAGCTGCTCGAGATCGTGGTGCCGGCGCGCGTGAGCGCCGACGTGGTCGCGACCGCGTTCGAGCTGGCGAAGAAACTGAAGAAGACGCCGGTGCGCGCGGGCGTGTGCGACGGCTTCATCGGCAACCGGATGCTCGCCGTCTACCGTGCCGCGGCCGACGCTCTGATGGAAGACGGCGCGTCGCCGTATCAGATCGACCGCGCGGTGCGCGACTTCGGCTTTCCGATGGGGCCGTTCCAGGTCGTCGACCTTGCGGGCGGCGACATCGGCTGGGCGGCCCGCAAGCGCCGCGCGCCGACGCGCGACCCGCGCGCACGCTACGTCGAGATTGCCGACCGGCTGTGCGAGCGCGGCTGGTTCGGCCAGAAGAGCGGGCGCGGCTTCTACCTGTATCCGGACGGCGCGCGCGTCGGCACGCCGGACCCGGACGTCGAGGCGATCGTCGACGCGGAGCGCGCGAAGAAGGGCATGACGTCGCGCGCGTTCAGCGACGACGAGATCGTGCGCCGCTATCTGGCCGCGATGATCAACGAAGGCGCGAACGTGGTGCACGAGAAGATCGCGCTGCGCCCGCTCGACGTCGATGCGGTATTGCTGCACGGCTACGGCTTTCCGCGTTATCGCGGCGGGCCGATGCACTACGCGGACACGGTCGGCCTCGCGAACGTGCTCGCCGACATCCGCGCATTCGCGAAGGACGATCCGCTGTTCTGGACGCCGTCGCCGCTGATCGTCGAGCTGGTGGCGCGCGGCGCGGATTTCGCGAGCCTGAACCGCCGCGACTGAACGTCAACGCATTCGATACGGATAACTGATGGATCTGAATTTCACTCCCGAAGAGGAAGCGTTTCGCGCCGACGTGCAGCGCTTCCTGAGCGAGCACCTGCCGGAGCGCATCGCGCGCAAGGTGAAGGGCGGGCTGCGCCTGACGCGCGACGACATGTGCGAATGGCACGCGATTCTCAATGCGCGCGGCTGGCTCGCGAGCCACTGGCCGCGCGAATACGGCGGCCCTGGCTGGAGCGTCGCGCAGAAATTCCTGTTCGACAACGAATGCGCGCTCGCGGGCGCGCCGCGCGTCGTGCCGTTCGGCGTGAACATGCTCGGCCCGGTGCTGATCAAGTACGGCAGCGAAGCGCAGAAGCGCCACTGGCTGCCGCGCATCCTCGACGGCACCGACTGGTGGTGCCAGGGCTATTCGGAACCCGGTGCGGGATCGGATCTCGCGGCGGTCAGGACGCGTGCGGTGCGCGATGGCGATCACTACGTCGTCAATGGCCAGAAGACGTGGACCACGCTCGGCCACTACGCGAACATGATCTTCTGCCTCGTGCGCACCGCGACCGACGTGCGCAAGCAGGAGGGCATCAGCTTCCTGCTGATCGACATGAACAGCCCCGGCGTCGAGGTGCGCCCGATCGTCACGCTCGACGGCGAGCACGAAGTGAACGAGGTGTTCTTCACCGACGTGCGCGTACCGGCCGGGAACCTCGTCGGCGAGGAAAACAGGGGCTGGACTTACGCGAAGTACCTGCTGACCTACGAGCGCACGAACATCGCGGGCGTCGGCTTTTCGACCGCGGCGCTCGACCGGCTGCGCGCGGTCGCCGCGAAGTGCGTGAAGAACGGCCGGCCGCTCGCCGACGATCCGTTGTTCGCCGCGCGTCTCGCGCGCGTCGAGATCGAGCTGGAGAACATGAAGACCACCAACCTGCGCGTGCTCGCCGCGGTCGCGGGCGGCGGCGCGCCGGGCGCCGAAAGCTCGATGCTGAAGATCCGCGGCACGCAGATCCGTCAGGAGATCACGTCGCTGATGCGCCGCGCGATGGGGCCGTACGCGCAGCCGTTCGTCGAGGAGGCGCTCGACGGCGATCAGGATGACGAGCCGGTCGGGCCGGAGGAGGCCGCGAGCGCCGCGCAGCAGTATTTCAACAACCGGAAGCTGTCGATCTTCGGCGGCTCGAACGAGATCCAGAAGAACATCATCGCGAAGATGATGCTCGGGCTGTAGCTTTGCATGGGACCAGAGCGCACTGCGTGGGACCGGAGTACGTGCTGAAGCACCCACACCGATCGACAGCGCTGAAGCGCCAACAGCTTTGCACGGGACCGAACTTAAGCGCTGAAGCGCCAAATTCGGTCGACAACGGGTCGACAGGTGATTCGATGAACTTTCAACATACCGAAGACCGCCGGATGCTGGCGGATACCTTGAACCGCTTCATCGTCGAGCAATACGGCTTTCCGGTGCGTGACCGCATCGCGCTGTCGCCCGAAGGCTTCGACCGGACGATGTGGGCGCGCTTCGCCGGACTCGGCGCGGTCGGCGCATTGTTTGCCGAAGCCGACGGCGGCTTCGGCGGCGCGGGCTTCGACATCATGGTCGTGTTCGAGTGCGTCGGGCGCGGGCTTGTCGTCGAGCCGTTCCTCGGCGCACTGCTCGCGGGCCGCGCGCTGGCGCTGGCCGGCGGCGACGCGCACCGCGACAGGCTCGCCGCGCTGATCGACGGCCGCGCGAGCGCCGCGTTCGCGCACGACGAGCCGGGCTCGCACTACGAACTGACGACCGTGCGCACGCGCGCCGAACGTTCCGGCGACGGCTGGGTGATCACCGGCGCGAAGGGCGTCGTCGACCACGCGGAGCAGGCGGCGTTCTTCGTCGTCACCGCGCGCACGTCGGGCAGTGACGACGACGCGGACGGCATCGGCCTGTTCGTCGTGCCCGCGAGCGCGTCCGGCGTGTCGCTGCGCGGCTATCGCAAGATCGACGGCGGCCGCGCGGCCGAAGTGCGCTTCGATCGCGTCGCGCTGCCGGCCGATGCGGCGCTCGGCGAGCCGCGGCCGGGCAGCGAGACGGGCATCGAGACGGGCGCGGCGCTCGTCGAGCGCGTGCTCGGCTACGGCCTGCTCGCGCTGTCGGCCGAAGCGCTCGGCGCGATGGACGTCGCGAAGGAGCAGACGCTCGACTACCTGCGCACGCGCAAGCAGTTCGGTGTGCCGATCGGCAGCTTCCAGGCGCTGCAGCACCGGATGGCCGACCTGCTGCTCGAAGTCGAGCAGGCGCGCTCGGCGGTGATCAACGCGGCCGCGCAGCTCGATGCGCCGCGCACCGTGCGCGAGCGCGCGCTCGCCGCCGCGAAATACAGCATCGGCCGGATCGGCACGCTCGTCGCGGAGGAGAGCATCCAGCTGCACGGCGGGATCGGCATGACCTGGGAACTGCCGCTGTCGCATTACGCGAAGCGGCTCGTGATGATCGATCACCAGCTCGGCGACGAGGACCATCACCTTGCGCGCTACGTCGCGCTGTCGAAACGGTAAACCGCGAATGGAGGAGACGACGATGCAGGAAGATCAACGCGCGCTGCCGCTGTCGGGCGTCAAGGTGCTCGACTTCTCGCGCGTGCTGGCCGGGCCGTGGTGCGCGATGGTGCTGGCCGACTTCGGCGCCGAGGTGGTCAAGGTCGAGCATCCGGCGCGCGGCGACGACACCCGCGACTGGGGGCTGCGGATTGGCGACACCGAGACGACCTACTTCAACAGCGTGAACCGCAGCAAGCGCTCGATCTGCGTCGACCTGCAGACGGACGCGGGACAGCGCGTCGCGCGCGAGCTGGCCGCGCGGGCCGACGTCGTGATCCACAACTTCAAGCCCGGCGGCGCGGAGAAGCTCGGCCTCGGCTACGACGCGCTCGCCGCGCTGAATCCGCGCCTCGTGCATTGCGCGATCTCCGGCTACGACCGTTCCGGCCCGGAAGCCGGCCGGCCCGGCTATGACCTCGTCGTGCAGGGCGAGGCCGGCCTGATGGCGCTCAACGGCGAGGAAGACCAGCCGCCGTTGAAATTCGGTGTCGCGGCAGTCGACCTCTTTACCGGGATGTATTCGGCGCAGGCGATCCTCGCCGCGCTCTATGAGCGGCATACGACGGGACGCGGGCGGCGCATCGAGATGGCGCTGTTCGACTGCGGGCTGATGATCACCGCGTACTACGGGCTCGAGGCGCTGTTGATGGAGAAGGACCCGCCGCGCTATGGCAACGCGCATCCGTCGATTGTCCCGTATGGCGTGTTCGACGCGAAGGACGGTCCGCTTGTGATCACGGTCGGCAACAACGCGCAGTTCGCGCGCTTTTGCGGCGTGATCGGCCGTCTGGAACTCGCGCAGGATGCACGCTTTGCAACCAATCTCGCGCGTTCGGCGAATCGCGCCGAGCTGCTGCCGGACATCCGCCGTGCGCTGGCCAGCCGGCCGCGCGCGGCGTTGCTCGCGGCGCTCGCCGACGCCGGCATCCCGTGCGGTGAGGTGCTTGGCCTGCACGAGGCGCTGACGTCAGAGCGTGCGCGTGGCGCGGGGCTCGTCACGCGGCAGCCGCATCCGGTCGCGGGCGGCGTCGACGTGCTCGTGCCGCCGTACCGCATCGACGGCGAGCGGCTGCCGGTGCGTGGTGCGCCGCCAGTACTCGGCGCGGATACCGCACGCGTGCTCGGCGAATGGCTCGGCCTGTCCGGGGCGGATGTCGAGCGCCTGCGTACCGGGCGCGCCGTCTGATTCCTCCGATTCCTGCGCGCTCGGCGTGCGCGTCGCGCCGTGCGCATGTTGCTCTCGTTGTCGCAGTGCCGCTTCACCACACCAACACACCTCGCCGATCGAGGAGGAGACATCATGGAGCTTTCCGTCATCGAAACACTCACGGCTCGCCGTGACTACCAGCAGCTCGTGCGCACGCGGCGCCGCTTCAGCTTCGTGCTGACGGCGCTGATGATCGCGACGTATTACGGCTTCATCCTGTTCGTCGCGCTCGCGCCGCACACACTCGCCGCGCCGCTCTATGCGGGCGCGACGATCAGCGTCGGCATCGTCGCCGGCGTCGCGATCATCTTCGTCGCGATCGGCTTGACGGCGTGGTATGTGGTGCGCGCCAACCGCTCGTTCGACCGCACGGTCGACGCGCTCCTGCAGCGTTCGTGATGGAGGCCCTGATGAAACGTAAATGGATCTGGATCGCGGCCACCGCGATGCCCGCCGCCGCGCATGCCGTGTCGGTCGCCGGGCCGATGCCCGACAAGGTCGAGCTGAACCCGATTGCGATCGGCATGTTCTTCGCGTTCGTGTTCGCGACGCTCGCGCTCACCCGCTGGGCCGCGCGCCGCACCCGCTCGACGCGCGATTTCTACACGGCCGGCGGCGGCATCACGGGCCTGCAGAACGGGCTCGCGATCGCGGGCGACTACATGTCCGCGGCGTCGTTCCTCGGGTTGTCGGGGATGGTGTTCATGTTCGGCTTCGATGGCCTGATCTACTCGATCGGCTTTCTCGTCGGCTGGCCGTTCGTGATGTTCCTGATTGCCGAGCCGCTGCGCAATCTCGGCAAGTTCACGTTCGTCGACGTGGTCGCGTACCGCTTCGCGCAGCAGCCGATACGACTGCTCACGTCGGCCAATTCGCTGACGATCGTCGTGCTGTATCTGGTCGTGCAGATGGTCGGTGCGGGCAAGCTGATCCAGCTGCTGTTCGGGCTCTCGTATGGAACGGCCGAGCTGATCGTCGGCGTGCTGATGGTGATCTACGTGTTCTTCGGCGGGATGACCGCGACGACCTGGGTACAGATGATCAAGGCCGTGCTGCTGCTCTGCGGCGCGACGCTGCTCACCGTGCTCGCGCTTGCCCAGTTCGGCTTCGACGTCGACGAGATGTTCCGCCGCGCGGTCGCCGTGCATCCGGGCGCGCTCGGCATCATGGGGCCGGGCAAGCTGATCCGCGATCCGGCCAATGCGCTGTCGCTCGGCATCGCGCTGATGTTCGGCACCGCGGGCTTCCCGCACATCCTGATGCGCTTCTTCACGGTGCCGAACGCAAAGGAGGCGCGCAAGTCGGTGCTCTACGCGACGGGCTTCATCGGCTACTTCTATCTGCTGACGTTCGCGATCGGCTTTTCCGCGATCGTGCTGCTCGCGCAGCATCCGGCGTTCTTCCGGCTCGGCGCGGACGGCACCTTCAACCTGACGCACGACCTGCTCGGCGGCTCGAACATGGTGGCCGTGAAGCTCGCGCAGGCGGTCGGCGGCGACTGGTTCTACGGCTTCATCGCGGCGGTGACGTTCGCGACGATCCTCGCTGTCGTCGCGGGCCTGACGCTCGCCGGTGCGACGACGATCTCGCACGACCTGTACGCACAGATGTGGGCGCGCGGCAAGCCCGACGAGCGGCGGGAAATGCGCATCTCCCGCGCGGCGACGATCGTGCTGTCGGCTGTGGCGATCGGCCTGTCGATCCTGTTCGAGCACGTCAACGTGGCGTTCATGGTCGGCCTCGTCGCGGCCGTGGCGGCGAGCGCGAATTTCCCGGTGCTCGCGATGTCGATCTTCTGGCGCGGGATGACGACGCGCGGCGCGGTGATCGGCGGCGGCCTCGGGCTCGTGTCGGCGGTGCTGCTGACGCTGCTGTCGAAATCGGTCTGGGTCGACGTGCTGCACCACGCGCACGCGCCGGTGTTCCTCGACAACCCGGCGCTCGTGTCGGTGCCTCTCGCGTTCGTCGGGATCATCGTCGGCTCGCTCGCCGACCGCAGCGAGCGCGCACGCCGTGAGCGCGACGCATTCGCCCGCCAGGAGTTCTACGCGCAGACCGGCGTGCTGGCCGGGCCGGCCGCCCGGCACTGATTCTCCCGATGAAACCCTGCGCGCGTCCGGATCGCCGGACGCGCGCTTTCCGGATTTCCGGAAAGCTGGATTCCTGTGCCTGCCGTATTGTGAAAAATATAATAGAAACAACGGCTTGGTGTGATTTTTGTGCCTGGCATCGACCTTGCAATATAAGACGCACGGCCACCCGGCCCGACAATTAAAGCAGCCTTGCATGGGACCCGAGTAAGCGCTGAAGCGCTAACTCGGGTCGACAGGAGACATTCGATGACCAGCGCCTTCCCCCTCCCCTGGATGCCCTGAGGCATCGCTTGTTGCGGCACGGCAGCCGCGCGGGCGAGTGCCAAGGGGGCATTGCCCCCTTCGGCGTTCTTCCCCGCGCGCGTGACGCCGCTCCACCAGCCCACCCCTACCTTCTCGTCAGGAATCATCGTGAAGAAGAAACCCATCTATAAAGTGCTCTACGCCCAGGTGATCTTCGCCATCATCGTCGGCGTGATCCTCGGCCACTACTATCCGGCGCTCGCCACCGAGATGAAACCGCTCGGCGACGGCTTCATCAAGCTGATCAAGATGGTGATCGGACCGATCATCTTCTGCACGGTCGTGACCGGCATCGCCGGCATGGAGGACATGAAGAAGGTCGGGCGCGTCGGCGGCAAGGCGCTGCTCTACTTCGAGGTCGTGTCGACCTTCGCGCTGGCGCTCGGCCTCGCGGCGACGCACATCCTGCGTCCGGGTGTCGGCTTCAACATCGATCCGGCGACGCTGAACGGCAAGGAAGTCGCGTCGTACGCGGCGAAGGCGCACGGCCAGTCGACGGTCGACTTCCTGATGCACATCATCCCGAACACGATGGTCGACGCGTTCGCGCAGGGCGAAATCCTGCAGATCCTGCTGATCGCGCTGCTGTTCGGCAGCGTGCTCGCGCACCTCGGCGAGCGCGGCCGCGCCGTCACCGACTTCATCGACGGCATCACCCGCGTGCTGTTCGGCATCGTGCACATCGTCACGAAGCTCGCGCCGATCGGCGCGTTCGGCGCGATGGCGTTCACGATCGGCAAGTACGGCGTCGGCTCGCTGTTGCCGCTGCTCAAGCTGATCGGCACGTTCTACCTGACGTCGGTCGTGTTCGTGCTCGTCGTGCTCGGCACGATCGCGCGCCTCACCGGCTTCTCGATCATCCGCTTCGTCGGCTACATCAAGGAAGAGCTGCTGATCGTGCTCGGCACCAGCTCGTCGGAAGCCGCGCTGCCGCAACTGATGGAAAAGCTCGAGAAGGCCGGCTGCTCGCGCTCGGTCGTCGGCCTCGTCGTGCCGACCGGCTACTCGTTCAACCTCGACGGCACCAACATCTACATGACGATGGCCGTGCTGTTCATCGCGCAGGCGACCAACATCGAACTGACGTGGATGCAGCAGCTCACGCTGCTCGCGGTCGCGATGCTGACGTCGAAGGGCGCGAGCGGCGTCACGGGCGCGGGCTTCATCACGCTCGCCGCGACGCTCGCGGTGGTGCCGACGATCCCGCTGTCGGGCATGGTGCTGATCCTCGGCATCGACCGCTTCATGAGCGAATGCCGCGCGCTGACCAACATCGTCGGCAACGGCGTCGCGACGGTCGTCGTGTCTGCCTGGGAAAAGGAGCTCGACCGCACGAAGCTGCGCCAGGCGATGCACGGCGGCGCCGAACAAGTCGCGGCCACCGAGACGGCCGGCATCTGACGGCCGTGCAACACCGGGCGGCGCACGGCTCGCCCGCCGCGGGCGGCGCGCCGCGCGGCGGCCGGGCAGGGGCGGGCGGCTATGACACAATAAGCGATCCGCATCGCCAGGAAGCCGTCACCGTGAAGCGCCGCCTGCTCGTCCTCGTCGTGCTCGCCGCAGCGCTCGCCGCGGCGTGCGCGCTGACGTGGACCGTCACCTGGCGGCGCGGGGTCGGCGAGCTGCAGCGCAACGCGGCGGTGCGCGTCGATCGCACCACCAACGCGCTCAAGAGCACCCTCGACCGCTACGAATCGCTGCCTTACCTGCTCGGCAGCCATCCGTTCGTGCAGGAACTGCTCGCCGAGCCGCAGCGCGTCGATTACGTCACGCGCGCGAATCGCTACCTCGAAGACCTGAACCGCCAGGCGCACGCGACCGTCACCTACCTGATCGGCGCGGACGGCCAGTGCGTCGCCGCGAGCAACTGGCGCGCGCCCGACAGCTTCGTCGGCATCGGATACCAGTTCCGCCCGTATTTCATCGACGCGATGCACGGCCGGGTCGGCCGCTTCTTCGGCATCGGCACGATCTCGCGCGACCCCGGCTATTACATCTCGCAGCCGGTGCGGCGCGACGGCAAGATCGTCGGCGTCGTCGTCGTGAAGCTCAATCTCGAATGGTTCCAGGGCGCCGACGCGTCCGAGCCGCTCGTCGTCGCCGACGATCACGGCGTGGTGTTCCTGTCGTCGGTGCCGGCGTGGAAATACCACACGCTCGAGCCATTGCAGGGCGGCGTCGCGGCGTCGATCTACGCGACCCGCCAGTACGCGCAGCAGCCGGTCACGCCGCTGCCGCTGCGGGTCGAGCAGGTGCTCGGCCCCGACGCGCAGATCGTGCGGCTCGGTGCGGCCGGCTCAGGTGCGGCCGGCCCAGGCGCGGTCGGCTCAGGCCCGGGCCTCCGCGCGCCGCGCTACCTCGTGACGCAGCGCCGTCTCGGCGAGCCGGACTGGCGGCTCGTCACGCTCGCGCCGATCGCGCCGGTGGACGCCGACGCGCGCAACGCGACCATCGTCACCGGCTTCGGCTTCGTGTCGCTCGCGCTGCTCGGGTTTTACTGGCGGATGCGCCGCGCGCGCGTGCGCGAGATGATCCGCAGCCGCGCGCTGTTGCAGCAGGCGTACGCGGAGCTGAACCAGCGCGTCGCGGAGCGCACCGCCGATCTGTCGGAGGCGAACGCGCAATTGCAGAAGGAAGTCGGCGACCGCATTCGCGCGGAACAGGAGTTGCGCGCCGCGCACGACGAGCTGATCCAGGCGAGCAAGCTCGCGGCGCTCGGCCAGATGGCGGCCGGCATCACGCACGAGCTGAACCAGCCGCTCGCGGCGCTGCGCAGTTTCTCCGACAACACGCGCGTGCTGCTCGACCGTGGGGAACAGGCGGCCGCGCGCGAGAATCTCGAGGCGATTGCCGCGCTCACCGAGCGGATGGGCAAGATCACCAACCAGCTGAAGCTGTTCGTCGGGCGCGCGCGGCCGCGCAACGAGCGCTCGCTCGTGGTCCGCGCGCTGCGCAGCGTGCTGTCGCTGCTCGACGAGCGGCTGCGCGGCGTCGCACTGGTGCTGACGCTGTGCGACACGACCGTGTCGCCCGCGCGCGAAACGCCGCTCGACCTGGCGGACGATTATCCGGAGCTGGTCGCCCGTTGCGAGGACCTGCGTCTCGAGCAGGTGCTGATCAACCTGATCGGCAACGCGCTCGACGCGGTCGCCGCGACGGGGGCGCCGCCAACCGCCGCCACCGGGATGGCCGCCCCACGGATGGCCGCCCCACGCATCGAGGTCACGCTCGAGGTGTCGGCGGCGATGCTCGCGATCCAGGTGCGCGACAACGGCCCGGGCATTCCGCCCGAACTGCTGCCGCGGCTGTTCGAGCCGTTCTTCACGACCAAGGAAATGGGGCGCGGGCTGGGGCTCGGGCTCGCGATCGCGTCGTCGATCGCGAGCGACGCGGGCGGCTCGCTGACTGCGCGCAACGCGCCGGCGGGCGGCGCGCTGTTCGTCTTGACGTTGCGGCGCGCCCGCACGCATCATCCGGACTCCGCGTCCGCCGGCGCGTGACGCCCGCGCGGCATGACGGCGGACGCGCAGCAGAAGAGCAGGGGATAACGATGGCCAACCGGCTGCAAGTGATCTATATCGAAGACGATGCGCTCGTGCGCCGGGCGAGCATGCAGAGCCTGCAGCTGGCGGGCTTCGACGTGACCGGCTTCGAATCGGCCGAGGCCGCCGAGAAGGCGATCCTGGCCGACACGGCGGGCGCGATCGTCAGCGACATCCGCCTGCCCGGCGCGAGCGGCCTCGACCTGCTCGCGCAATGCCGCGAGCGCGCGCCGGACGTGCCGGTGATCCTCGTCACCGGGCATGGCGACATCTCGATGGCGGTGCAGGCGATGCGCGACGGCGCGTACGACTTCATCGAGAAGCCGTTCGCCGCCGAGCGGCTGATCGAAACCGTGCGGCGCGCGCTGGAGCGGCGCGAGCTGGTGCTCGAGAATCACGCGCTGCGGCGCGAGCTGGCCGGGCAGAACATCGTCGCGCCGCGCATCATCGGCCGCAGCCCGGCGATCGAGCAGGTGCGCCGCCTGATCGCGAACATCGCGCCGACCGACGCGTCGGTGCTCATCAACGGCGACACCGGCGCGGGCAAGGAATTGATCGCGCGCAGCCTGCACGAATTGTCGCCGCGCCGCGACAAGCCGTTCATCGCGGTGAACTGCGGCGCGCTGCCCGAGCCGATGTTCGAATCGGAGATGTTCGGCTACGAGCCGGGCGCGTTCACCGGCGCCGCGAAGCGCCGGGTCGGCAAGCTCGAATACGCGTCGGGCGGCACGCTGTTCCTCGACGAGATCGAAAGCATGCCGCTCGCGCTGCAGGTGAAGCTGCTGCGCGTGCTGCAGGACGGCGTGCTCGAGCGGCTCGGCTCGAACCAGCCGATCCGCGTGAACTGCCGGATCGTCGCGGCCGCGA